>JAAVHX010000014.1 GCA_014799475.1 Clostridiales bacterium
CCCCTTTCGAATCTCCACGCCGGTGAAGAAATCCGGGTCATGCCGGGCGGTCTCCTCCGTCTGGGGGATGGCGGAGGGATCCTCCGTGACGGTGTAGGTGCTGTCCAGCGCCCCGTCCAGCCAGTACTCCACCACCGAACCGGGGGACACCACATATTTGACCTTGTGACCGTCCGCCTTCCCGGAATAGACGGCGGCGTCCCCCTGCTGCTCATAGCGCAGATATCCGTTCCCGTAGGAGACTACCTGCTGCTGTCCGAGGGTCAGGAAAAGGATCAGGGATAGGGCAAACAGGATGGGGTGTATCAGCAGAATGATCCGCCGGCCCCGGCTCATCTCTTCCCAGCGTTCCTTCAAGTATTCCATGACTCCGCCTCCTTGTCAGTCTGACCCGGCGATGTACCGCAGGGCCCCGTCCCGCAGCAGGGCGATGTTGGCCTCGTCCAGCACGGTGTCCTTGCTGGTGTGGATGCGGTCCATGTAGTAGCCGACGATTTTTTTGTGTTTCAGCGCGCACACCCCCGCGCCCCGTTTGAAGTTGGCGTTGTCAGAGGGGTACATACTGAAACCGCGTACCACCTGCACGTCCTTGTCCCCGGTGGGGAGAAACGCGGCCTCGATGCGCTGGAGAGCGGCCTCGTCCTTTTTCAGCTTTTTCTGGGGGAAGAATTGGATGGAGTCCCCGTCGCCCACGCAGTCAAAGTTGAGGACAGTGGTTTTTTCTTCACCTGCTTGTGCTTCTTCACGAAAGCGGCGGAGCCGAACATCCCCTTCTCCTCGTTGTCGAAGAACACGAAGCACACCCGATCCCGGTGCTCCGGCGGCAGGGCCAGGGCGGTCTCCACGAGCGTGAGCACGCCGCTGGTGTTGTCGTTGGCAGTGTGTTTGTTGGCCTTGCCGTCCAGGATCCACCAGATGAAGAAGACGCAGATGCCCATAGAGGTCAAGGGCATCAAGATCGTCAGCACCAATGTGCCCGCCAGCGTATCCCCCGCCCCCAGCGCATTTCCTACGAAGAGGAGCACGCCCTGCACCACGGCGAGTACGATGAGCAGCGGCAGGACGATGGCAATCTGGTAAAGCAGGAAGAAAAACAGATTCCGAGGCGTGATGAAGTTGGGGATGGGTAGGACGGCCTGGGTGTCGTAATGGGCGGTGAGCAGCACCTGGGCCTTGTCCGGGTCGCCCACCACCACGTTCCGGGCGGCAAAGCCCTTTTCCACCGTGGGGGCGTACCCCGCCGCCTCCAGCTCCCCGCACAGCCAGGCACGGAAATGTTCCTTTTGCTTTTTGGATTTGCGCACCTGCATCTCCGCCATGATTTTGTTGGACTGCTTTGTCATCTCTCTATCCCTCCACGATCACATCCGCCGTCGTCCCGCCCACCAGGGCGATGAGATCGGCGGGCTTCACTTCCACCTGGAAGCCCACCTTCCCGGCGGAGACGTAAATAGTTTCGTGGCCCAAGCAGCTCTGGTGGAACACGGTGGGGAACCGCTTCTTCATCCCCACTGGGGAGCAGCCGCCGTGGACGTAGCCCGTCAGGGGCAGCAGCTCTTTGGACGGCAGCATGGCGATGGACTTCTCGCCCACGGCCTTCGCCGCCTTCTTCAAATCCAGCGTCTCGGGCCCCGGGATGTCAAACACGTAATACCCGCCGGAGGCCCCTTTTGTCACCAATGTTTTGAATACCGCGTCCGGGTTCTGGCCCAGCATTTGGGCCACCGTCACGCCGTCGGGGGCGACGTCAACCACGGGATAGGTGTGGGCAGTGTAAGGCACCTTTTTCTGGTCTAAGACCCGCATGACGTTGGTTTTTTCCTCTTTTTGTTTGGGCATTTATTTCCCTTCCCCACGCAATTTGATGATCTGATCCCGCAAGGCGGCGGCAACTTCAAATTCAAGCATTTTGGCCGCCTCCTTCATCTGCTTCTCCAGGCTGGCAATGGCCTCCATCCGCTGGAGCTTGGTCATCTGGGACAAGTTCTTGTCGTTGTAGTCCGGCTTGTCATCGCCGGACAGGGCCATCAACTCCCGCACCGCCTTCTTCACCGTCTTGGGCACGATGCCGTGGGCCTTATTAAACGCGTCCTGCTTCTCCCGGCGGCGCTCCGTCTCGTCCATAGCCCTCCGCATGGAGGGGGTGATGGTGTCCGCGTACAAAATCACGATGCCGTCGGCGTTGCGGGCCGCACGGCCGATGGTCTGAATCAGCGAGGTCTCCGAGCGCAAAAAGCCCTCCTTGTCCGCGTCCAAAATGGCCACCAGCGACACCTCGGGCAAATCTAACCCCTCACGCAAGAGGTTGATGCCCACCAGCACGTCGAACTCGCCCAGGCGCAGATCCCGGATGATTTCCATGCGCTCGATGGTGTCGATGTCGTGGTGCATATACCGCACCTTGATGCCCGCGTTTTTCAGGTAGCCGGTGAGGCTCTCCGCCATTTTCTTGGTGAGAGTGGTGACCAGCACTCGCTCGTCCCGGGCTGTCCGGGCGGTGATCTCGCCAATCAGGTCGTCGATCTGCCCTTCCACCGGACGCACCTCCACATGGGGATCCAGCAGGCCGGTGGGCCGGATCACCTGCTCCACCACCTGGCCGGAGCGCTCCCGCTCGTACTCGCCGGGGGTGGCGGAGACATACACCACCTGGTTGAGCCGCTTCTCAAATTCATCGAATTTCAGCGGCCGGTTGTCAAAGGCGCAGGGCAGGCGGAAGCCGTACTCCACCAGGGTGGTTTTCCGGGCCCGGTCGCCGTTGAACATGGCCCGCACCTGGGGGAGCGTGGCGTGGCTCTCGTCGATGAACAGCACGAAATCCTTGGGGAAATAGTCCAGCAGGGTGTGGGGCGGCGAGCCCACCGGCCGGCCCTCGATCACCCGGGAATAGTTCTCGATGCCGGAGCAGTAGCCCAGCTCCTGCATCATCTCGATATCGTACATGGTGCGCTGTTTGACGCGCTGGGCCTCGATGAGCTTGCCCTCGCGCTCAAAAAAGGCGACCCGCTCCTCCATCTCCTTATAAATTTCCTGGATGGCGGCGTCCATCTTCTCCTTAGGGGTGACGTAGTGGGTGGCGGGCCAGATGGGGATGTTGTTCAGCCGCCGGATGGGCGTGCCGGTCACCACATTGATTTCGGACAGGCGGTCGATCTCGTCCCCGAAGAACTCCACCCGGATGGCGGTGTCCTTCCAGTAGGCGGGCCAGATCTCCACGGTNTCCCCCCGCACNCGGAACATATTGCGCTCAAAGGCGATGTCGTTGCGCTCGTANCGGATNGNCACCAGCTTTTTCAGCAGNTCCTCNATNTTGATGACCGTCCCCACCCGNAGGGCCACCATCATNTTGCCNTAGTCCTCCGGCTCGCCCAGGCCGTAGATGCAGGACACGGAGGACACCACGATCACNTCCCGCCGCTCCAGCAGGGANGCNGTGGCGGACAGCCGCAGCCGGTCGATCTCCTCGTTGATGGANGAGTCCTTNTCGATGAAGGTGTCGGTGTGGGGGATATANGCCTCNGGCTGGTAGTAGTCGTAGTAGGACACNAANTACTCCACCGCGTTGTTGGGGAAGAACTCCCGGAACTCGGCGCACAGCTGGGCCGCCAGCGTCTTGTTGTGGGCCAGGATCAGNGTGGGCCGCTGGACNGCCTCNATNACCTTGGCCATGGTGTAGGTNTTGCCCGAGCCGGTGACGCCCAGCAGGGTCTGCTCGTCCAGGCCGTTCTCGATGCCCGCCGCCAGCGCGGCGATGGCCTCCGGCTGGTCGCCGCTGGGGGTGTATTCCGATACGACTTCAAATTTTGGCATAAGTCATTCTCCATAACCATGTGTAGTGATTCAGCGGCGACCAGCAGCGGACCTGCGGCCCGCCGCCGCGAATGCGGCGTACAAGTGTTTTGGCGAAGCCAAAACCTTGGAATGGGCGGGCTTCGCCTGCCCATTCTAGTTAAATCCCGGGGCCCCCACAAAAGCGATGCTTTTGTGGGAAACGCCGCTGGGGGTGTATTCCGATACGACTTCAAATTTTGGCATAAGTCATTCTCCATAACCATGTGTAGTGATTCAGCGGCGACCAGCAGCGGGCCTGCGGCCCGCCGCCGCGAATGCGGCGTACAAGTGTTTTACGCAAGCCAATAGCCTGTTCTTATCATAGAACGAACGTTTTAATATGTCAACCCTGTTTTTGGACAAATATCCGATCAGAATAAGCATATTATTATATCATGCCCGCCCGTGGACGGCAAGGTGTTTTGCCGGGGGAAATCTTTATCATGATAAGAAGAAAATCTGCCGGGGGACGGCGTTTGAAAGAGTTTCGGCCGGACCCTTCCAAAATCAGACCGGGGAAAAGGGCGGATTTTCGTTATTTTTTTCTTGATCTTGCCTTGCGTTTTGCGTTTTAAGGTGCTATAGTGTGTACCGCTCAAAAGCCACGCGGGCCCGTTGGCGCAAGTACGGGTTCGCACTTTTTTATTATAATTGAGGTGCTTCTCATGGAAACCATTTTGATCCAGCTCTCCTTCTCCATGGTAGGCGGGCTGCTGATGTCCCGTTTGGCCAAGCTGCTCAATCTCCCCGCCGTCACGGCCTACCTGGTGGCGGGGCTGCTGCTGGGCCCCTACTGCCTGGGCGCGCTTCAGCTGGCCCCCCTGGGCTTCACCACCGCCGAGTCGGTGGCCAGCCTGGATATTATCTCCCAGGTGGCGCTGGGCTTTATCGCCTTCACCATCGGCAACGAGTTCCGCCTGGAACAGCTGAAGAGCATGGGGAAGCAGGCCATCACGGTGGGCATTGCGCAGGCGGTCATCACCACCGCCCTGGTGGACGCGGCCCTGGTGGCGCTGCACTTCATCAACCCCGATTTCATCTCCATCTCCTCCGCCATCACCCTGGGCGCCATCGCCGCCGCCACCGCCCCCGCCGCCACCCTGATGGTGGTGCGCCAGTACAAGGCGGACGGCCCGCTGACCAAGCTGCTGCTGCTGGTGGTGGCCATCGACGACGCGGTGGGCCTGGTGCTGTTCTCCGCTTCCTTCGGCGTGGCCGCGGCGCTGGAGAGCGGTTCCATCAGCATCGTCACCGTGCTGGTGGAGCCGGTGATCGAGATCGCCCTCTCCCTGGTGCTGGGCTGTCTGGCGGGCTGGGTGCTGTACCGGGTGGAGAAGTACTTCCACTCCCGCAGCAAGCGCCTGTCCATCTCCATCGGCTTTGTGCTGCTCACCGTGGGGCTGTCCATGGTGGAGTTTGAGGCGGGCGGCATCCACTTCGGCTTCAGCCTGCTGCTGGTGTGCATGATGACCGGCACCATCTTCTGCAACATCTGCGACTTCTCCGAAGAGCTGATGGCCCGTGTGGACGGCTGGACCACCCCGTTGTTCGTGCTGTTTTTCGTGCTGTCCGGCGCGGAACTGGATCTGAAGATCCTGGCCAATCCCCTGGTGCTGCTCATCGGCGTGGTGTATATCATCTTCCGCTCCCTGGGCAAATACCTGGGCTCCTATGGAAGCTGCGCCCTCACCGGGTGCAGCGAAAGCATCAAAAAACATTTGGGCATCACCCTGCTTCCCCAGGCGGGCGTGGCGCTGGGCATGGCCCTCACCGCCCAGCAGCTGGCGGACGGCGCGGTGGTGCGCAATGTGGTGCTGTTCTCCGTGCTGGTGTACGAGCTGGTGGGCCCGGCGCTGACCAAGCGCTCCCTGGTTGCCGCCGGCGAGATCCACGAGGAGGGCAAGACCAGCGCCCGGAAGAAGAACACCCCCAAGGCTCCCATCCAATTTGGATAAGTGATTTGAGCGGTTTTCCCACAGCGTTCCGGGTATACTAACGCTGAGGTGATCACAATGCTCAGCGAAAACCAACTGCTCAATCACATCTACCAGACGGCCGAAATGGGCCAGGAGGGCATACAGTCGGTGCTGAAGTACACCGAGGAGCCCAAACTGGTGTCCGCCCTGAACAGCCAGCTCACCGAGTATGAGAAGCTGCAAAGCGCCGCCGGATCCATGCTCCAGGCCCGGGGAGAGCCGCCAAAGGGGCTGGGCCCCGTGGCAAAAGTTTCCTCTGAAATGATGAGCACTATGAAGGCCATGACGGACCGCTCCGCCTCCAACATCGCGGAGATGATGATCCAGGGCTCCACCATGGGGGTGACCAAGAGCCTGCGCACCATCCGGGACTGCGATGTGAAGGACGATGGCGTGCGCCGTCTGGCGGACAAACTGCTCAAAACCGAGCAGGCCAACATTGAGGAAATGAAGCGTTTCCTGTAAACGGCGAAGGGCCTCCGTGTCCACGGAGGCCCTTCGGTTTTCCCATTCAGTTCAGCGAGCTGGGGCCGAAGCCATGGGGCAGCAGCTCCTTCAAGGGGAGTTTCACATACTCCCCATCCCCCCGGGCCACCAGCACGGTGAGGTCGGGGGCGAACTCATACAGCATCTGGCGGCAGGCGCCGCAGGGCCAGCAGTAGTCGGAGCTTTTCCCCACCACGGCCAGGGTGGTAAACTCCCTGCGCCCCTCGCTGACGGCTTTCACCAGGGCGGTGCGCTCGGCGCAGATGCACGAGCCGTAGGCGGCGTTTTCCACGTTGCAGCCGGTGAACACGGCGCCATCGGCGCACAGCAGGGCCGCGCCCACAGGGAAGTGGGAGTAGGGCACATAGGAGCGCTCCAGCATGGTGAAGGCCAGATCCACCAGGGCTTGGTCAGTCATATCAAAAACTCCTTTCCGATTCGGGGATTTTTTGGCAAGGGAGCGCAGCCGGCTCCTTATCCAATAGTATACCAGCTTTTTGCCCCGCGCGGAAGGGGAAAAGTGAGGCGTCCAGCGATTTTTGTTGTTGCAATGCGGGAAAGTTTCTGCTATACTATTATCTGTTCTATGTCAGGACAAGCCGTCCCGCATACGATGACACAGGGAAAAGAGAGCGGCCACCGGACGAGTCCCGGTCGGGCCGGCAGCGATAGATCACAGATAAAGGACTGAATGAACTATGTTTGAAAAGGGTAAACGGGCCCAGCGCCAGAGCGAGGACGATAAGATATTCAATCGGATGCTCCTCTGGCTGGCCGGCGCGGTGGGGGTGGAGCTGCTCCTCCTGCTGCTGAAAAAGGTGTACGTGGAAATGAAATGGGGCGGGGTCCCCGCCAAAATGCTGTTGGACTTCTTCAAGGTATACTGCATAGCGGGAGCCGTCCTTGTGGTGGGCGGGATCGTCTGGGCAGTGCTGACCTATCGGATGGGCAGGCGGCTGACGCTCCCCGTGGCCATTACCTGCGCGGCCGCCCTGCTGTGGGTGGTCTCTCTGGTGAGCCGCTTCTTCTACCCGGAGGGCATGAAGATCCTGCTGATGCTGCCCGCGGGGGCGGCGGTGCTGATCGTCATCTTCTTCCTCTATCAGCGCCCCTTCTTCTATAACGCTGTTTTCACCGGCGGCGCGTTGATGGCCGTCTGGCTCTATGGAAGGTATTACCTGATCCGTCCCCGCGTCATCATGGCCTGCTTCATCGGGGGCTGGGTGATCCTGGCGGCCGCGGCGGCGCTGGCCTTTGTGCTGAGGAACAACGACGGAAAGCTGGGGCGCGTCCGGGTGCTTCCGCCCAGCTCCAACTATATGATGACCTGGATCACCTGCGGCGTTGCGGCGCTGACTATGGTGCTGGCCCTGATTTTGGGCGTGTCCATGAGCCACTATCTGCTGTATGTTCTGGCGGCCTGGCTGTTTGCCCAGGCGGTGTTCTTCACCGTGAAGATGATGTAAATGTTATAAAGGAGCCCGCCTCCCCCTGACAGGGGAGGCGGGCTTTTTGTTTTGATTTAAATATGCCGGCGCTTAGAAGCCGTAGCGCATGGCGCTCTCGATCATTTGCTCAAAAATCTCGTCGAAGGAGGCGCCATTGAACGCGTTCTGGAAGCTCTTGGCCGCCTCATCCATCGCGGTACCGAGAGTCATGGATTCTTTTCCGACGGTCATCTTGATGCCGCCCGCCGCCTTGAACAGCAGGGTGGGGAAGAACTTATAGCTGATGAAGATCACCACAGCGGCGCCGAGGAAATACACCAGCCAGGACAGGCCGGAGTCGGAGCCGGGGCAGGTGTACTGGACGGAGAGGGCGCCGAAGATGATGGAGGACAGCACCGCCAGGAGGATGAACGTCAGCGCCATGGAGATGGACACGAAGGACAGCAGGAACGCCAGCAGCAGAAGGACGGTGGTCAGCACGCCGTTGTTGGCGCTGGCCTGCCACGCGCCGCCCAAGGAGAGGGTGCTCTTCTGGGCCTTGGCGGCGACAAAGACCACCAGGATAAACAGAGCCATGCCGATGATCGCAATCAGTCCACCGTACAGCAGGCTCTCAAAGAGGGGCGCGCTGACCTTGACGGCGTCCCTGCTGTAGGAATACTCGTTGATCGCGGAGACGACGGTGCTGCATATCTTATGCAGCACGCCGAATATGGCCAGACCCAGCGCCAGCACCCGGATGACGGTGAGGAGGGTGCTGACCATCATGTCCTGCCGCGCCAGGGAATCCTGGACGGCCTTGGCGGGGGAGGCGAAATAGGACTTTAAGTAGCTCCACAGCCCAGAGGCGGCCGCCTTTGCCTTTTGCTGCATTTCAGAAGGCTGCCGGGGCGCCTGCGGGGGAACCTGCTGCGGAGGCACCTGCTGGGAGTACTGAGGGGGCTGCTGCGGGGGAACCTGCTGGGGCTGCGGGGGGACCGGCTGCGGGATCTGCCCCGCCGCCCGCGCGGCGGCCTGGGCCTCCTCGCAGGTGCACTGGGCGCCGTCCTCCAGCTGCTTGCCGCAGAATTGGCAATACTTCATTGTGTTCAAACCTCTCTCTCTTCATTTTTTCCGGCCTCTGCCGGCTGGGTTATGCCATTATGATTATATCAAATCAGCGCTTTTTGTCAATTCCTCCCGCCTGATGAATACAGCTCATAAAAAGAGGGTCAAAAGCTGTGATGGCCGTGGCTGAAGATGAGCAGCACCCCCAGGGCGAAGCCCAGCACGGTGGCCAGGATGGGCCAGCGGGACTTCCACTGGAGCGCCGCCTCGGGCAGCAGCTCGAAAAACACCACGTACAGCATGGCGCCGCCCGCCAGGCTCAGGGCTGCGGCAAGGGCCGCCGGGGCCTGCTCCCCGATGAAATAGCCCGCCACCGCTCCCAGCACCGTGGGCAGGCCGCTGAGCGCGGCCACGGCGATGGCGGAGACGGTTTTGGAGCCGTCGTGGAGGAGGGGGGTGGCGATGCTCATGCCCTCGGGCAGGTTGTGCAGGCCGATGGTGACGGCGGCCAGTACACTGGCCAGGCAGATGCCCTGTACCGCCACCGTGGCCCCCACCGCCATACCCACCGGCACGTTGTGCAGGGCCACCGCCGCCGCCAGCACGATGCCGGCGGTGTGCAGGTCGTGGTGGCCGCAGGCGCAGTGGTGGGGGTTGGCCTCGTCCTCGTGGTGGGCGCTCTTGTCGATCCAGCAGTTGAGCAGGTAAGTGACCGCGAAGCCCGCCACCAGCAGCAGCGGCGCCATGGGCAGCCAGGGGGCGGCCTCTATGGCCTCGGGCACCATGTCCAGCGCCACGATGGACAGCATCAGCCCGGCGGTGAAGCTGAGCAGCAGGCTGGTCCCCCGGGGGGATTCCCGCTTGAACAGCGCTGCCAGTACGCCGCCCAGAGCCAGACCGCCCACGCCGGTGGCGGCGGTCAAAAGTATGACGAACAGGATAGGATTCATGTATACGCGCTCCTAAATACAGTCTGCCGGACGAACCGCAAGGCCCGTCCGGCAGACACTATATTAGCATGGATGCTGGACAAAATCAACCTTTTTTGAACAGTTCCCGCAAACCAATGACGATGAGGAACGCGCCGAAGCACTTCCGCAGCACTTCCACGTCCAGCGCGGTGGCCGCCCAGGCGGTGAGGGCGGAGCATACCAGCCCCAGTCCGATGGCGGGCAGGAGGGCCCGCTTTTCCACGTATCCGTTTTTGAAGTGGGCGGGCAGGGCGGTGGCGGCGGTGGGGAGGAAGTAGAGCAGATTGATGCCCTGGGCCAGGGCCTGGGGCACCCCGGCAAAGCTGGTCATGTAGATGAGCAGCAGGGAGCCGCCCCCCACGCCAAAGCCGGACAGCACCCCGGTGGCCGCCCCGGCCAGGGCGGCGATGAGCCAGCCCATCATAAAAACGCCTTGACCCCGCCGTAGAGGATGAGCAGGGCGAACCCCCGGCGCAGCCACACCATGGACATCTTTTTGAACAGCTTCCCGCCGGCCCAGCCGCCCGCCAGCCCCCCCGCCAGGTAGGGCAGCGCCATGACCGGATCCAGCTGCCCCCGGAACCAGTACACCCCAGCGGACAGGGCGCACAGCGGCGCGATCACCGCCACCGAGGTGGCAAACGCGTGGCGCTGATCCAGGCCGCATTTGCCCGCCAGCATGGGCACCAGCACCTGGCCGCCGCCCCCGCCGAAAAAGCCGTTGACCACCCCGGCGGCTCCGCCCGCCAGGGCATACCACAGGGTTTTGGAATTTCCCTTTTTCACCGTATATCACCCACGTCAGTATGCCGCGGCCGGGGGCTTACTATTCTTTTTCCGCTGTGTGGGACAGCGCAAGGAGCGGCCCGTTTTTTGACAAAATAGAAATAATGTAAAGAAACTTTCCTTGCGAACCCTGGAGAAACCCGGTATAATGCTCCAAAAACCGGGAAAGAGGGAAAACTGTGCCAAAATCTACCAAAGATGAGATCATGACAGCGCTGATCGGGCTTCTCCAGGTCAAACGGCTGGACGACATCACCGTCACCCAGCTGGTGGAGCGGTGCGGCATCTCCCGGCAGGCGTTCTATTATCACTTTTCCGATTTGTACGGCGTGGTGGACTATGGCGTTCAGCGGTTTTTGGAGCAGCTTGAAGCGCCCAGCCCGGATCAGTGGCGGGCCGCCCTGGAAAAGACGCTGACCCTGCTGCGGGAAAACCGCACTGTGGTGCTCAACGTCTACCGGGCGTATGAGCGCAGCTATGTAGAGCACGACCTCCGGCAGTGGGCCGCGCCCCTGGTGGAGATGCGCGTCCGACTGGCCGCCCAGAGGTACAGCGTGACGGAGGATCAGATCGGCTTCATGTCGGAGGTGCTGACCCAGGCGCTGGCCAGCATTGTGCTGAGCTGGGTGGAGCGGGGAATGCCCTCCAGCGTCATCGAGCGGATGGACGACTTTGACATCCTGGTGGGGGGCTGCCTGGAATACACCATGGAGCGGCTGTCCCAGAAAAATAAGGAAAGCTGACGGGGACGGACGAAAAACGGTTGGAAACGGCGAAAAGCTTCCCGCTGTGGCTGAAGGAGCAGAAGCTGTGAAAATTGCCTATTGAAATTTTCCAGGAGTATGCTACAATAGGCCCGACAACTGAATAAAGACAGTTGCGAGAAATGCAGGAAAGGAAGAAGCAGAATGCCCAAGCTCAAGAAATGGGCCCTTTTGCTGCTGGCCGCCATCGCCATGCTGCCGGCTTCACTGTGCGGATGTACAGGAGGCACGGGACACAGCGGGAGCGATCCGGCCTCTGCGCAATCGGGCGAGTTACCCAAAGGAAGAGGCAAAATGCCCAAGTCCGTCAGGGCCTTTTTGCTGCTGGCAGTCATCGCCATGCTGCCGGCTTCCCTGTACGGGTGTACAGGGGGTAAGGGATCCAACGGGAACTCAGTCACGGTAGGTATCGCACAGGATTTGAGCAACCTCGACCCACAGCTGGCCAAGACCGCCGGCATCCGCGAGGTCCTGTTCAACATCTTCGAGGGACTGGTGAAGGCCAGCCCCGACGGCTCGGTGGTCCCGGCCGTCGCCAGTGACTATGAGATCTCCGCGGATGCCACAACGTACACCTTCACCCTGCGGGAAGGCGTCACGTTCCACAACGGAAATCCAGTCACCATCGAGGATGTGGTCTATTCCCTGGAACGCTGCGCCGGATCGGAGAACGATGGAAAGCCTCTGGTCTCGGCGTTTTCTAATGTCTCCAGGATCGAGGCAACCGACGACGGCCATGTGGTCATCACCCTGGCCGAGCCCAGCCTGGAGTTCCTCAACGCCCTCACCGCCGCCATCATCCCCAAGGACTCCGGCTCCACCATCACCGAGACCATGATCGGCACCGGTCCCTTCAAATTTATCTCCTACGCCCCCCAGGACAGCCTGGTGATGGAGAAGTATGACGGCTATTGGAACCAGGAGAAGGCGGCCAAACTGGATAAGGTCACCTTCAAGATCGTCCCCGACGTGAACGCCATGGTCGTCGGCCTGAAGGGCGGCACGCTGGACATGGTGGTCCATCTGCCCAACAATTTGGAGGGCGAGGTGAAGGACGCGTTCACCGTCCACGAGGACACCATGAAGCTGGTGCAGGCGCTGTACATCAACAACGCTGTGAAGCCCTTTGACAACGAGCTGGTGCGCCAGGCCATGTATTACGCCATCGACGTAGACCAGATCATCGACTTCGTGTGCGGCGGCGCGGGTGTGCCCACCGGCACCAGTATGTACCCCGCCCAGGAGAAGTACTTCATGCCCGAGCTGGCCAAGCGCTATGCCACTGATGTGGAGAAGGCCCGTGAGCTGCTGGCCCAGGCGGGCTATCCCGACGGCTTTACCATGACCATTACCGCCCCGTCCAACTACGCCCAGCACGTGGATACCGCCCAGGTCATCATCGAGCAGCTCAAGGCGGTGGGC
The DNA here is from genome assembly GCA_014799475.1 of Clostridiales bacterium. Classification (GTDB taxonomy): domain Bacteria; phylum Bacillota; class Clostridia; order Oscillospirales; family Oscillospiraceae; genus Enterenecus. The sequence continues at coordinate 12,732 of JAAVHX010000014.1, forward strand.
ATCACCGCGGAGCTGGTGCAGGTGGAGTGGGAGAGCTGGGTGTCCGACGTCTACCGGGGCCGGGATTACCAGACCACGGTGTGCGGCATCTCCGCCGACGACATGACCGCCCGGGAGATGCTGGTGCGGTACATGAGTGACAACCAGAAGAACTTCATCAATTTCCAGGATGAGGAGTTCGACGGCGCGGTGACCCGCGCCATGGCTGCCGCCGACGAGGAGGAGCAGGTCGCGCTGTATAAGCAGGCGGAGGAGATCCTCAACGAGAAGGCGGCCAGCCTGTGGATCCAGGATCTGTGCGACCTGGTGGTCATGGATCCGAAGCTGGACGGCTTCACCTTCTACCGCACCTATGTGATCGATATGTCCACCATCAGCTATCAATAATCGTATTCCCCCGCCGTAGGCGGAGGAATGCTATAAAGGGGGAAACCCTATGGGAAAAACCTTGCTGAAACGAGCGGGCCTGCTTATCGGCACTCTGCTGCTGGTGAGCGTGCTGGCCTTCTTGGCCTTCTCCGTCGTGCCCGGCGATCCCACCGACTCCATCCTGGGCATCGAGGCCACCGAGGAGCAGCGCATGGCCCTCCGCGCCCAGCTGGGGCTGGACCAGCCCATTCATCAGCGGTACTGGAGCTGGCTGACCGCCTTTGTCACCGGGGACTTCGGCCAGTCCTATAAATACGATATGCCGGTGTCCAGGCTGGTGGCCGCCCAGGCGAAGGTGACGCTGGTGCTGGCGGCGGTCTCCTTTGTGCTGATCGTGGTCATTTCCCTGCCTCTTGGCCTGATTTCCGCCCGACACCGGGGGGGGATCGTGGATCGGGCGGTGACGGTGCTCACCCAGGTCACCATGTCCGTGCCCAACTTCATCATGGGCCTGGGCCTGATGTTTTTGTTCGCCCTGGTGCTGAAGTGGTTTGAGCCAAAGTACGTTCCCCTGGAGGACGGCCTTGGGGCGCACCTGCGGTTTATGGTGTTCCCGGCCCTGGCCATCGCCCTGCCCAAGAGCGCCATGACGGTGAAGCTCCTGCGGGGCTCCATCCTGGGCGAGATGGGCCAGGACTACATCCGCACCGCCTACAGCAAGGGCAACAGCCAGGGCTCCGCCCTGTGGCGGCACGTGCTGCGCAACGCCATGATCCCGGTGGTGACCTTTCTGGCCATGGCCATCGGGGATATCATGGCCGGTTCCATCGTGGTGGAGCAGGTGTTCAGCATCCCGGGTCTGGGCCGTATCCTCATCTCGTCCATCGGCAACCGGGACTACCCGGTGGTGCAGGCCATTGTGGTGCTGCTGGCCGGGGTGGTGGTGGGGTGCAACTTCCTGGCCGACCTGCTCTACCGGGTGATGGACCCCCGGATCGACGGGAGGTAGGGCCATGAAAAAGAAAAACTGGTATCTCACCATCGGGATCGTTTTGACGGCCTGTATGCTGATATTTATCGCCGTTGGCTTCTTCTGGACGCCCTATGTGCCCTCCGCCATGAGCGCCGGGGACCGGAACGGGCGGCCCTCCCTCCGGCACCTGTTCGGCTGCGACTCCTTCGGGCGGGACATTTTCTCCCGCACGCTGGAGGGGGCGGGGGCCACGCTGACCATCGCCCTGGCGGTGCTGGCGGTGGGGGCGGTGTGCGGGCTGGTGGTCGGCGCGCTGTGCGGCTACTACGGCGGCGCGGCTGACGCCCTCATCATGCGCCTGTGCGACGCCGTTGCCGCTTTCCCCAGCGTGCTGCTGGCCATGGTGGTGCTGGCGGTCACCGGGCCGGGAAAGTACAACGTCATCGGGGCGCTGGGGGTGCTGTTTATCCCCAGCTTTGCCCGGCTTGTCCGGGGGGAATTCCTCAAGTACCGGGACCGGGACTTCGTCCAGTCGGCTAGGCTGACGGGGGTGTCCGACCTGCGGATCATCTTTGTCCATATCCTGCCCAACATCTGGCCGGTATTACTGTCCGGATTGACGATTGGGTTTAATAACGCGGTGTTGGCGGAGGCGTCCATGAGCTACCTGGGCATCGGCGTCAGCGCCCAGGAGCCCAGCCTGGGCTATATGCTCAAGGACGCCCAGGGGTATTTCTTCACCCTGCCCTGGTGCACCGCTTTTCCGGCGGCGGTAGTGATCCTGCTCATCCTGGGCGTGGGCCTGCTGGGCGAGGGCATCCGGGAGCGGATGGGGGTGGCGTCATGATGTTGGACATCCGGGATTTGTCGGTGGTGTTCACCGACAGAGGGGAACCCTTTACGGCGGTAGACCGCTTTTCCCTCCAGATGGAGGAGGGGGAGATCGTGGGCATCGTGGGCGAGTCCGGCTCGGGCAAGTCCATGACCGCCCACGCCCTGATGGGGCTCATCCGCCGCAGCGCGGTGACGGTGAGCGGCCAAGCCCTGTTCGAGGGGACAGATTTGCTGCTCCTGTCCCGGGCCGAGCTTCGGCAGTACCAGGGCCGGGATCTGTCCATCATTTTCCAGGAGCCCATGACCAGCCTGAACCCCACCATGCGCATCGGCAAGCAGGTGGAGGAGTCCCTGCGCATCCACGAGAAGCTGTCCCCGGCCGAGCGGAAAGCCCGTGCCCTGGACGCCATGGCGCTGGCGGGCCTGCCCGACCCAGAGACGGTATACCGCCAGTATCCCCACCAGCTGTCCGGCGGAATGCGCCAGCGGGTGATGATCGCCTCGGCGCTGGTGCTGCGGCCCCGGCTGCTCATCGCCGACGAGCCGACGACCGCGCTGGACGTGACCATCCAGGCCCAGATTTTGGAGACGCTGAAGGACATCAATCGGAAAGAGGGCACCGCCATCCTGTTCATCTCCCACGACCTGGGGGTGGTGAAGGCCCTGTGCAGCCGGGTGGTGGTGATGAAGCAGGGAAAAATCGTGGAGTCGGGGCCGGTGGACGACGTGTTCTACCACCCCCGGGAGGATTACACCAAGCTGCTCATCGCCTCCCGGCCCGCCAGAAAGAAGCTGAGAGGGGGCGGTAAGGGTGAGTGACCCCATTGTTCGCGTCCGAAACCTGAATAGCTGGTACGGGCGCGGCAAGGAGCGCAAGCAGGTGCTCCGGGACGTGTCCGTGGAGCTGGCCCCCGGCGAGGTGCTGGGCATTGTAGGCGAGTCCGGCTCGGGCAAGACCACCCTGGCCAAGTGTGTGCTGGGCATGGTCACCGACATCACCGGGGAGCTGACCGTCAACAGCCGGCGGCCCCAGATGGTGTTCCAGGACCCCTACGGCTCGCTGAACCCGGCCAAGACGGTGGGGTGGATTTTGGAGGAGCCCCTCCGGGCCGCCGGGGTGAAGGACAAAGACCAGCGCCGCAAAAAAGTGATGGAATTCCTGCCCCTGGTGGGGTTGGAGGAGGAGCATTTGAACCGCAAGCCCGCCCAGCTCTCCGGCGGGCAGCGCCAGCGGGTGGCCATCGCCGCGGCGCTCATCCAGGGCAGCAAGCTCATCGTGCTGGACGAGCCGGTGTCCGCGCTGGACGTGACCTTGCAGGCTCAAATCCTCCGCCTATTGGCGGATTTGAAGGAAAGACTGGGCCTGTCCTACCTGTTCATCTCTCATGACCTGGCGGTGGTGTACCAGCTCTGTGACCGGGTGGCGGTGATGACGGGGGGCGAGATCGTGGAGATGGGGGATGTGGACGAGGTCTACGACCACCCGAAACACGAATACACCCAAAAGCTGCTGGACGCCTCCCTGGCGCTGGACTAGGGGCGCTTTGGCAAAAAATGACCCGGGAGCGGGGCCTGTGGCCCTGCTCCCGGGTTTTATCATACGGTTACTTTTTCAAAGTCGGACGCAGGGTGCTTGCACAGCGGGCAGATGAAGTCCGCGGGCAGCTCCTCCCCCACATATTCATAGCCGCACACCTTGCAGCGCCACACGGTTTTGCCTGCGGGGGCGGCGCTCTTTTGGGGCTGGGGCTTGATGTGGGCCTGGTAGTAGGCGTAGGTGGCGGAGGGCACGTCGGACAGCACCTCCATGCCGTCCACCCCGGCGATGAACAGGGTGTGGCTGCCCAGGTCGATGGTCTGCTCCACCGTAGCGCTGAGATAGGCGTTGGTCCCGGTGGTGACATAGTACAGCCCGTTTTCCGCCCGCTTGCAGTGGGCGTATCCGCCAAACTTGTCCGTCTCACGCCCGGACTGGAAGCCAAAGTGCTGGAAGGTGTCGAAGCTGGCGTCCTCGCTGAGGATGGACACGTTGAACCTGCCGCCCTCCTTTACCAGGTCGTGGGTAAAGTTGGCCTTGTTCACCGCGATGCTGATGCGGTTGGGTTCACTGGTCACTTGCCCGGCGGTGTTGATGATGCAGCCGCTCTCCCGGCCGCCGGCCTCGGAAGTGAGGACGAACAGGCCGTAGGTCAGCTTGTACATTGCTTTTTTATCCATTGACCGCTCCATCAGGTCATGGTCGCGCCGTCCACCTTCAGCACGGTGCCGGTGACGTAGCTGGCCTGGTCGCTGGCCAGGTAGAGGAAGGCGTTGGCCACGTCCTCGGGCTGGCCCACCCGGCCCAGGGGGATGCCGGCGGAAATGCGGTCCACCATCTCCTTGGGCAGCGCGGCCACCATGTCGGTGGCGGTGACGCCGGGGGCCACCGCGTTCACCCGGATATGATCCTTGCCCAACTCACGGGCCCAGGACTTGGTCAGGCCGTTGACGGCAAACTTGGAGCCGGGGTAGCCGCTGCCGGAGGGCTGGCCGTACTCGGACACCATGGAGCTGGTGTTGAGGATGACGCCGCCGCCCTGCTCCTTCATGATCCGGGCCGCCGCCTGGGCGCACACGAACAGCGCCTTCACGTTCAGATCAAAGATCTTGCCGAACTCGTCCACGGTGTAGTCGTACAGGCTGGTGCGGGAGGAGATGCCCGCGTTATTCACCAAAATGTCCAGGCTGCCGAACTTCTCCTTGGCGGCGGCGAAGGCCGCGCCCACCGCCTCCGGGTCGCACAGGTCGGGGCAGATGCCCATCACCCGGTCGCCGTACTGGGTGAGCTGGGCCAGGGCCTTGTCCACCGTCTCCTGGCGGGAGCCGGCCACCACCACGTTGGCGCCGTTGTCCAGATAGGTCTTGACGATGGCGAAGCCGATACCCCGGGTGCCGCCGGTGACGACGGCAGTCTTGTTTTTCAGCATAGTGTAAATCCCCTTTTCTTCGTTGGTTTTCGCGGCCCGCGCCGCGATCCAGGTAACGCCTATTTTACCTGTCGGGCCCAAGTTTGTCAATACTTTGTCAATGCGAAGCGCCCCCGGACACCTGCCGGGGGCGCGCTTTCATGTTTGAAGCCGTGTTCAGCCCAGCCGCCGCCGGAGCTGGTCGGGGTTGTCGGAGTACTCCAGCGCGGTCTCCATGGTGATGTCCCCTGCCTTGTACAGCGTCAGGATGGACTGATCCATGGAGATCATGCCCTCCGCCCCGCCGGCGGCAATGGCGTTGTCGATCTGGTGGGTCTTGTTGTCCCGGATGAGGCTGCGGATGGCGTTGTTCATCTGCATGATCTCATAGGCGGGCACCATGCCGCCGTCCTTGTCGGGCAGCAGCTGCTGGCTCACTACGGTGCGCAGCACCATGGACAGCTGGGAGCGCACCTGCTCCTGCTGGGTGCTGGGGAAGGAGTCCACGATGCGGTCCACTGTGTTCACCGCACCCTTGGTGTGCAGCGTGGCGATGAGCAGATGGCCCGTTTCCGCCGCGGTCATGGCGGTGCGGATGGTCTCGTGGTCGCGCATCTCGCCCAGGAGGATGACGTCGGGGGCCTGCCGCAGGCAGGCCCGCAGGGCGGCGAGGTAGTCCTGGGTGTCGATGGAGATCTCCCGCTGGGAGACGATGCTTTTGGCGTTGCGGTGGAGGTACTCGATGGGATCCTCCAGGGTGATGATGTGGCCGCTCCGGGTCTGGTTGATCCGGTCAATGACGCAGGCCTGGGTGGTGGACTTGCCGCTGCCCGCCGTGCCGGTGACCAGCACCATGCCGTGGGTGAGGCCGGCCAGCTCCATCACCTGGGGCGGGATGTGCAGGGACTGCCAGTCCGGGATGCCGAAGGCCACCACCCGCACCACCGCCGCCATGGAGCCGCGCTGTCGGTAGGTGTTTACCCGGAACCGGGCCAGTCCGGCCACCGAGAAGGAAAAGTCGTCGTCCCCGTCCTGCAAAAAGACATCCCTGGGCCGCCCGGCCTGGACGTAAAGCTGGGTGACCAGCTCCTCCGCGTCCTTGGGCATAACGCGGTCCGTGCCGATGGGGATCAGCTTCTTATCCAGCTTCTCGCACACCGGGCCGCCCGCTACAATAAACAGGTCGGAGGCACTGTCCTCCACCGCCCGCTTCAAATAATCCAACAGTTCTGCCATGGTTTCCGCTCCTTATTCTTCTTCTCCGCCCCAGACGTTCAGGTGGTCGTCAGGCTCCCATTCGCCGACGGGGACGGCCTGCCAGCGCAGGATCTCATAGTCATAGCCTGCCCCGTGCCACACGACCTCCACCTGGAGCTCCTGGGTGTCCGAAATGGGGATGGCATAGGCGTCCACCCGCTCACCGGGCCGATCCACATACTCCGTGAAGGTGATCTGAATGACCAGATCCTCCGGGAATGCCCCGGGCACGGTCTCGCCGGTACGCAGATAGGCCAGAACCGCCTGGGCCTGACAATCGGCGGCGTAGTAGTCGGTCACGGCCTGGGCGGAGGCGTCCGCCAGCCGCACGTCCGCCCGGACGGTGGACAGGCTCAATAGGGCGAACACCGTCAGGGCCAGCACCGCGAAGGCCACCAGCAATGAGCTGCCCCCCAGGGCGGGAGGGGCCATGCCTTCCTTTTTGCGCTCAGCCATGGGCGTTCACCTCCTCCTGCCAGGCGACGTCCAGCTCAAACAGGATCTCGCCGGTGCCCGTCGCGGTCACCGCGACATATCCTTTGCCCAGGCCGGGGACTCCACTGTCCTCCAGAGGTTCCACCTTCAGACAGTAGGCGCCTTCTGTCTCCGAAACCACGTCCCAGTTATCATCATAGTAGATAGCCAGGGGCATCCGGGTGTAGCCATAAGGATATGGGTAGTCCAGCGCCGCGGATACGGCCCACGTCTCCCCTTTGGCCGAGCGCAGGACTTCCGCCGCGTTCTGGCACAGTACAGCCGCGTGATCCCGGGCCTCGCTGTGCTTGGACATCTGATCGGACTTCACGAAGGCCTGGAGGCACAGCGCCGCCGCCAGCGCGAACACCAGCAGCATGACGATCTGTTCCATCATGGCCAGGGGGGCTTTGCTCTTCATGATGCCCCACCCCCTTCGCTTCTCAGCGACAGCAGCAGCGTGTCCTCACCGCCCTGGGCGTCCGTGACCCGGACGGTGAGCAGACCGTCCGCCAGGGACAGGTCAAGGGCCTCCGCCTGTACCAGCTCCCGGCCGTCCTCAGGGGACATAGGCTGCTCAGACCAGCTATACAGCTCCCGCAGCCAGCCGCCGTAGCAGTAGATGTAGGTGACATATTCCTCGCCCCCGCCCAGGATCAGCGTTGGGACGCCCTGGACATTCGCCACCGACAGGCTGCCCGCCGCGTCGGACTGCCGCACCTTGGTGGCGATGTACTGGGTGCAGGCGCGCCGGGTGGAGGCCGCCTGATCCCGCAGGGTCAGGCGGCGGTAGGCGTCCGCCCCGGTGAGCAGCACCGCCAGGACGCAGGCGGCGAACACCCCGAACAGCAGCAGGGCGATCAGCGCGTCGATATGATGTTGGATCTGCTTTCGTCTCATGGCGTCTGCTCCAGAACAGTGATGTCGGGCATCAGGTTGTCCGCGAACGCCGTGTAAAACACGACATACTGCGTCTCGTCAACCTGGACGCCGTAGTGCTCCTTTAGGTAGTCGATGTCGGGGGGATAGATCCCCTCGGCGGCGTAGCAGGCCACGCAGCCCCGGCGCAGGGCCTGCTCAAGCTGCCGCTTGTTTTCCTCGCCGCGGCCGCGCTCGACGGTGCTGAGGGCGGTGGAGAAAAACACCAGCACCGCCACGATGACTGCGGGCAGCAGCAGGGTGCGGAGCAGGGCCCCCCAGGGGGCTTTCTGTTTCCTCATGGCCCGTCACCCGATGGCGGACATGATGTGCATCAGCGGCAGCATCACAGACAGCAGGATCAGCCCCACCAGAATGGAGCAGACCAGCACCAGCGCGGGCTCCACCCGGCTCACTCGGTCCTCCAGCGCGGCTTCACTCTCCTCGGACAGGTCGTCCGCGATCTTTTCCATTGCGGCATCCCCGGTGCCGCTGCGTTGGCCCAGCTCCAGCAGGCGGCAGGCCCGGGAGGGCAGCAGGCTGCTCTCCCGCATGGCGGCGGCCAGGCGCTCCCCCTGCTCCAAGCGGGCGCGGCAGTCCAGACAGCGCTCCTTGGTCTGGGGTACGTCGTCCAGCAGGCCGGAGGCCAGCTCCAGCGCCTCCTCCACGGGCATCCCGCTGGCCATGCCCATGGACAGGGCCTGGGCCAGCCGGGCGTCGTTCATCTTGCGGGCCACGCCCTTGTCGCCGCGGCTGCCCCGCCAGAGGGCGGTGAGCTTCTCCCGGAAGGAGGGGACGGCGGCAAAGGCGGCCAGGAACACCGTCGCGGCGGCCATCAGCACCCACAGCACGGGCATGGCCCCGTCCAGCCAGCGCCCCAGGGCCAGCAGGCCGCCGGCCACGCCGGTGAGCCGCCCGCCCAGGGAGGCGTACACGTCGTCAAAAATGGGCAGGACCCGCATCAGCAGCACCCCGATGACCACCAGCATCAGCAGCAGCATCACCGCCGGATAGAGCAGGGCGCTCTTGATCCGCCGGTCCAGCCGGGCGCGGCGCTCGTAATACCGGGCCAGGGCGGCCAGGGCCTCCTCGGTGCGTCCGGCCCGTTCGCCCACCTCCAGCAGTCCGCACACATAGGCGGGGAAGCGGCCTGTCTCCCGCATGGCGGCGGACAGGGTGGAGCCGAGGTCCACCCGGTCGGCCATGTCGGTGAGCATCGCCTGGTACGCCGGGTCGCTCTCCTCCGCCAGCAGGGTCAGGGCGTCCCCTGTGCCCACGCCGGAGTGGAACAGCATGGACAGCTCCAGGCACAGGGAGGACAGCTCCCCGTGAGAAATACTGTTATGTTTCATGTAAAGCTCCAATCTGCACGCTATGGCGTGATGTATCATAAAAAATGGGTCTGTGGATACCACAGACCCATTTTAATTCAAACCCGTCCATTCGTAAAGGGCTTTTTTGAAATTTTTATCCCCGGTCTCAGTACAAATACATCGGGTTGTAGTTTTTCCCGTCGCCGATGTATTTCATGATGGACGAGCTCTGCTTGCCCGAGGAGGCGAAAGTGGGATCCATCCGCTGCCAGGCGCTGCCGTCAAAGTAGACCGCGCCGTTCACCCAGCCGGTCTCCTCCGACCAGACGTTAATCCAGGCGTGATACTGCGTTCCGGCGTAGCCCACCACCAGTTTGCAGGGGACGCCCAGGCTGCGCAGCATCCCGGTCATCAGGCTGGCGTAGTCAAAGCAGATGCCGGTTTTCTTGGCCAGCACGTTGTCCAGCACGGGCAGATAGCCGCTCTTAACGGTGGCGGCCAGCTTCTTGTCGTAGGTCAAGTTGGTCACCACGTAGTCGTAGATGATCTCCACCAGCTTCAGCGGGTCGGTCTCATTGCCGGCCAGCTCCGCCGCCTTGGCAACGGCCTTGGGGGCGTTGGCGTAGTCTACGTACTGGTTGGGCCGCAGGAAGGGGGCGAATTCATCCTCCAGCGTCACGTTGAAGGAGACGGACAGCAGGGCGGCGTACTTGTTGCCGCTGGTATTCTCATACACGGTCACCTTGTAGCTGCCGTTGCCGTCGGACAGGGGGAAGGTAGTCCACGCATCCGCGTTCAAGTTATAGGTATACTTGGTCTGGTTCACGGAGTAAGAGGGGCCGAACACCTGCACCACCAGCTTCTTGCCGGTGGAAGAGCACTTGACCATCACATAGCCGTCTTTGATGTTGGAGTAGTCGATCTGCGCCCGGCTGTTTTTCTCCACCTGCGTGCCCGAGGCCACGGGCAGCAGCAGGGTGCTCAGCGCGGCGGGCGCGTCGGACATGGCGACAGCCTCGTCCTCGATGTTGACCTCCTGCAGCTCCACACGGTTGGTGTAAATATCGTCATCCGATATATCATTGCCGGTGGACGCGCAGCCGGCCAGCAGCGTCAAGGCCAAGGCCAGGGGGAGCAGCCGTTTCCATAGGTTCATACTTGACACCTCATTTCTAAAATATGCGGGGGACCTGGCCTCCCGCCCTCCAAACAGGGAGACCGATCTCTTACACTGACATCATAGCATGGCCTCTGGAAAATGTAAAGTGGTTTTGAAAAAATCGAACAAAAATTTTTAATTTATTCAAATTTTAAACATATGTTCGCTGTAAAAATGGGAAAAACAAACAGCTGTTACAATGGATTGCCCTCGGCGTTGAACAGGGGCAGCCGCTCCAGGAAGAGGATGTCGTCCCGTTTGGCGGCGTCGCCCTCGGCCAGAATGGCCATCCGGCCCACCACGGTGCCCCCGGCCTGCTCCACCAGGCTCTCCACCGCCGCCAGCGAGCCGCCGGTGGAGATCACGTCGTCCAGGATAAGGATGCGCTTGCCGCGGATCTTTTTGGCGTCCGCGCCGTCCATGTACAGCTTCTGCTCCCCCTCGGTGGTGATGGAGCGGTCCACCGCCTCAAACACGCCGTTCATGTAAGCTTTTTTCTTCTTGCGCACCAGGAAGTAGTCGTTCCGGCCGCTCTGCCGGGCCATTTCATGCACCAGGGGGATGGCCTTGGCCTCGGGGGCCACCATGTAGTCGAATTCCGGCGCGATTTTCAGCAGCTCGGCTGCGCAGGCGCAGGTCAGCTCCACGTCGCCGAAGATGACGAAAGCGCCGATCATCAGGGTGTCGCTGATGGGACACAGGGGCAGCTGGCGCTTGAGGCCCGCCACGGTCATTTCGTAGGTCATGGCAGATCATCTCTCCTTATAAAATATTTAGCTTCGCGCTTCCGCGTTGTCACGCTACGCCTGTTCGCGACGCGCGGCTTCGCTTCGCCTCAAGCAAAACCCGTTCCAACTCCGTTGTCACTGGGCTTTTGCTTTCGCTCCGCTCCATCCGCGCTGCTCACGACGGCTTCGCGCTTCCGCGTTGTAATTTATACGAACCTCATTATACTATCCCTGTCTCTTCTTGTCAAAATGTAATGAAGTTTTTTGAAAAAGAAAAAAACTGTAGAATTCCGTCCGAATTTGTGGTATTATCCTCCTGTCAACTCAATATCCTTCGGTATAATTGGGCGAAATGGGTCCCGAGTTTCTACTGCCGGCCTATCCGGCAACTACCGGCTGCAAAAATAAGCGCGGAATTAAGCTTCGTTTCCGGGCTGATTTTGTTTTCCCTCCCCGATTTCACTGAAGGAAATACTGGAGAGGGAGTTTTTTATGGAAAACATCTTCAAGCTCAAGGAGAACGGCACCACGGTACGCACCGAAATCGTGGCCGGTCTCACCACGTTCATGACGATGGCCTACATCATCGCCCTGAACCCCAACCTGCTCACCGGCTTCGCGGTGGGCACCCCCCTGTGGAACGGCGTGTTCCTGGCCACCTGCATCGCCTCCGCCATCGGCATGTTTGCCATGGCCTTCCTGGCCAACAAGCCCTTCTGCCTGGCCCCCGGCATGGGTCTGAACAGCTTCTTTGCCGTGGTGGTGGCCAACATCATGGTCATCACCAAGTCGGACGACTATACGTCCTGCTTCCAGGCCGCGCTGGTCATCATCCTCGTGGAGGGCATCGTGTTCATTGCCCTGTCCCTGCTCAACATCCGTGAGAAGATCGTGGACGCCATCCCCCTGGGCGTGCGCCTGGGCATCGCCCCCGCCATCGGCCTGATGCTGATGAACATCGGCTTCGGCTCCAACGCCGGCATCTACTCCGAGAACGGCGGCCCGTTCTACGTCATGCGGGACTTCTTCGGCGCCCTTACCGCCTCCTCCGCCAGGGACACCATGGGCTCCGGCTACTCCGCCATGGTGCTCAGCGTGGTCACCATGTTCGTGGGCCTGTTCGCCATCGTGCTGCTGGCCAAGAAGGGCATCAAGGGCGCGGTGCTCATCGGTATGCTGGCCGCCTCCGTAATCTACTGGATCGGCTCCTTCGCCTTCCTGAAGGTCAATCCCTTCGAGTCCCTGGCTGACGCCTCCTTCATCCCCCCCTTCGCCGACATGGCCAGCACCACCCTGTTCAAGTTCAACTTCAAGGGCTTCATGGACATCGGCGTGTTCACCGTGGTTACCCTGATCATTACCTTCTGCATGATCGATATGTTTGACACCATCGGCACCCTGGTGGGCACCGCCTCCCGGGCCGGCATGGTGGACAAGCAGGGCAATATGCCCAACATGAAGGAGGCCCTGCTGGCCGACGCCATCGGCACCGTGGCCGGCGCCTGCACCGGCACCTCCACCGTCACCACCTTCGTGGAGTCCGCCTCCGGCGTGGAGGCCGGCGGGCGCACGGGCCTGACCGCCCTGACCTGCGGCGTCATCTTCCTGGCCTGTATGTTCATCGCCCCCATCGCGGCCATCATTCCCGCCGCCGCCACCTCCGCCGCCCTGATCTACGTGGGCGTGCTGATGCTCCAGGGCCTGAAGAATGTGAAGTTCGACGACATGGACCAGATGGTGCCCGTGGCGCTGATGCTCATCGCCATGCCCATCTCCGGCTCCATCGGCCACGCCATCGGCCTGGGCCTGATCTCCTACACCGTCATCAAGGTGTTCTCCGGCAAGGCCAAGGACGTGTCCGTGCTGACCTACGTCATCTCCGCGCTGTTCCTCATCAAGTTCTTCCTCATCGTGTGATGATATGATTGCGTGAGACCTGAAAGCTCCCCCCGCTGGTCAGCGGGGGGAGCTTTTGATCTTTGGATCACACCAATGCGCCCGGAGGGTTCGCCGGTTCTTTCTTAAACTTCCGCGTGATAGGCGTTTCAACAAAAATATTTAACAGCAAGCCGCAAAGCACTGCGATCGGCAATGTGATCAAAAAGTTCAACCATGGTGGCATACTTGCCCCAAACAGCATGGTAACCGTCTGCTGGATAGGATAGGCGCATAAATAAATTCCATAAGAGATCTCTGCTTTTGCGCCGAACGAGCTCCATTTAATTTTCGTACCGAAGGCCAGATAGACCAGGACATATGGTAAGCAAAGCAGTAATCCGATGTCATAAAGATGAACGGCTATACTGATCACCATCCCGGCGGCGCATAAGAGGGCCGGCATACGATCGATACGGATCGACTCCCGATAGGTATAGTAGATCATTCCACAGTAAAACATTCCGCACGCGCGCAGTGCCGCCCGCACCGAGGGAGCGGCCGCAAAGACACCATAGCAAGAAGTAAAATAGGCCACCAGAAAGGGAGGGATCAAATATTTCGCCCGTTTCTGTTCTGAAAGGCCTGCTTTCCACAAAATATAACATATAATATAACAAAGAAATTCCACCCGCAGAGTCCAAAGTGATCCATTCACGGAACTTCCACAAATGTTTGTCTCAAATACCCCGGGCAGATTGTACTTTGGGGCGACAACAGTAATATTTAGCAGATACTGATAAGTTTGCGCATTTGTCAAATATTCCGCCAGGCTATATGTCGTAATACAGGGTCCCAATACAAATGCGCACAGGATCACGACAATTGCCAGACTTGGAATGATCCTGATGCATCTGTCTCTACAAAAAGATAACAGTCCACAGCCTTTTTGCACAGATTTATTGATCAGAAAGCCGCTGAAGAAGAAAAATGCACATACAGCCAGACTTCCAGAATACGGTTGTCCTGTCAACTTATATAACGGACCCACAGACTGAACCTCTCCTGAAAGCAGATAACAATGCCCGAGAATTACCAGAAGGGCAGCGATGAAACGAATAATATTTAAATTATTATTTCTGCCGTTAGATACCTCAGCAAGCGACATACGTTCCCCCTTTGCCCCGGAGCCATGATCCAGACTGGGTTCCTTTATTACAACATACACGTCTTTTGGAGGCTTGCGTATTGTTCGGATTTTCCGCTATCTGTACCAGCTCCCCCCGCCGAAGGGGGCGTTTTTCGCCACCACCCGGGGGGCGGCGTCACTCCAGCCCGCGGCGGTGAGCAGAGAGCTGTACTGCTGGGCGTCGGCGCTGCCGTCCAGCCATACCCGGCCCACATGGCCGGCAAGCACGTCGGAGGTCAGGCCGGTGAGCACCGCATCCCCTGGGTCAAGCGTCTCGTCGGTGAGCACGCCCAGGCACACGCCCCGCTGGGCCAGCGCCCCGGAGAGGCGCTCCAGGAAGGCGGACACGGGGATGGTGAGATCCTCCGGGCGGTTGTCGCTGGTGGCCAGCACGTTGACCTCGCCGAAGTTGGGGTAGCCGGCCTGGTCCAGCAGGATCTCGTCGAAGCCCATGTCGGCCAGCTCCAGGCACAGGGTAAACAGATAGTCCGCCGCCTGCTGGTTGGCGGGGCTGGACCAGCCCATGCCCTGCAGGTCGTGCCACACATTGCCCCCCCGGGTCATGAGGGAGCCGATCCGATTGGTGGCCAGCAGCGGGTCCCGGAAGCACTGGACCTTGGCCACCAGGTACAGGTCTGTGGTCTGGGCCAGGGTCTGCACCGCCTGGGCGGCGAGGTTGTCGGCGGCATTGGTTCCCATGGTGGCGGCCAGGGCGGCCTGGGACTGCCAGGCCAGGTAGCCATTGACGTTTTTCATCTCCACTACCAGGGCGTTTCCCCCGGCGGAGGCCACGGCCTGGGCGGCGGAGCCGCCGCGCAGCTGGGCCGTGGTCACGGTCACGGCGGCGATGGGCTGGTATTCAGGCTCTGGGGAAGGCGTGGGGGTGGGATCCACGGTCTCCGTGGGCTCAACAGCGACGTCCACTGGCCCGGTGACGATCTCCAGCGGGTCGGAGGCGATGGGGGGTAGAGGCTGGCTCGCCTGGCTGCCCCGCCAGTTGATTTTCACGCCGGTGTCGGTGTACTCCAGATCTACCATGGCGTAAAACACCGCGCCCGCCGCCAGCAGCAGCAGCAGCAGAGCGATGATGAACAGCAGCACCGTCCGGCCCCGGCCGCCGCCCCGGCCCCGGTATTCGTGGTATCCATATTGGCCCTTTCGACCACCCATGATGAATTCCCTCCCAAAGCCGCGCCCGGCCGCGCGGTATCGGATCGCGATGGCGTCGCGCCACGCGGTATGATTTAAAAACAATATTTATGATACCATGAAGGCGCAGCCGGAATGGTATCATTGTCATCCTTTGCGGTTCCGCCCAAAGGGCGGGAGCAAAAGGACCAAAATTAAAGTATAATAGCCGTTTGCGGCTATTATACCACAGGGCGTCCCTTTAGTTCAACGCCCAAATGCCGATTTCATGAAATAATTGTGAAAGTAATGTCGGCAAAATAAGACAGAAAAGGGCCGTCCGGTACATCCGGACGGCCCTCATTTCCAGGCCCACTGGGTCAAGAGCAGCAGGCCCAGGCCAGGCAGGCCCAGCGCGCCCAGCACCAGGCCGTTGAGCAGGTTGACCCCCAGAGTGACGCCCAGCAGCGTCCCCAGCCCCTGAAACAGCCAGAGGAACACCAGCCCGATCCCGGACCGGACAATCAGACGGCACAGGGCGCCCAGGGGGCGGCGGCAGAGGGCCAGGGCAAGCGCAAGGCCCCCCGCCGCCCACCAGATCCAACCGCTCACACCGCCTCCTCCTCCCGGGCGGCGTCCAGCAGCTTCATCTGGCGCAGGAAGTAGGAGTAACGGCTTTGCAGGGCGTTGATCTGGTAGACGCAGGAGTCCACCAGGTCGGGATCGCTGTAGGCGTTGAACTGGGCGTAGGCGCAGTTGAGCTGGCTGCGGGTCTCCCGCATCCCCTCCATCAGCTGCCGGCGCTCCTCTTCCAGCCGCGCCAGCTCCTTCCTGCGGCCAAAACGGACTGCCTCTGCCATGGGCTTCACCTTCCTTTCACGGGGTCATGACCCTCTGTCAGACTCTATGCCAAGTTTGGGCAAATATTCCAATTTCTATACCTCCCGGGTCGGGGGCGGGTCCAATGAACATAAAAAACAGCGCCCCGTTTCGGGACGCTGCTTTGTCATCAATAGAACTTCTTATTGCGGTTCTTCCGGGCGGCCTCGCTCTTCTTGCGGCGCTTGACGCTGGGGCTGTCGTAGAACTCGCGCTTACGCACCTCGGCCAGAACGCCGGACTTGGCGCAGCTGCGCTTGAAGCGCTTCAGCGCGTTCTCCAGAGACTCGCCTTCGCGGACATGGACTTCGGACATCTATCTTCCCTCCCTCCGAAACATCCGGCTGATTCCAGGATGCTTTAGGGGCCATTTTGACTATGGCTTTAACAGGACTATTATATGTGAAAAGGTTCCCTTTGTCAACCGCAAAATATGGGGGGATCTGTGATTCCGAGTGGCAGATGCTGTTAGGCGTCCCCCCCTCAGCCCTCTTTGTACAGGCCGATGAGCGCCAGGAGCAGCCCGCCGCCGGCAAAGGCCCAGGCAATGGGGCTGGGGAAAGCGGCCAATATGATCCCGCACAGGCACAGCACGATGCCCAGCAGCATATATTTTGTGCCCATATGCTTATTGGGGTTTGACGATCAGGTTCACCAGCCGCTTGGGCACCACGATGGTCTTGACCAGGGCCATGCCGTCGGTGAACTTCCGCACCTTGGCGTCCGCCATGGCGGACGCCACAATGGCGTCGTTGTCCGCGTCTGCCGGGACAACGATGTTCGCCCGCACCTTGCCATTGACCTGGACGGCCATCTGGATGGTGTCGGCAACGGTCTTGCTCTCGTCGTAAGCGGGCCAGGATTGCTGGCACACGAAGCCCTTGCCGCCCAGCATCTCCCACAGCTCCTCCGCCACATGGGGGGCGAAGGGGGACAGCATGGTGACCAGCGTTTTCATGTCGCCCTTGGAGCAGCCGTTCTTCTGGAAGTCGCCCACCAGGGTCATCATGGCGGCAATGGCAGTGTTGAACTTCATGGCCTCGATGTCGTCCGCCACCTTCTTGATGCACTTGTGGATGCCCGCTTCGTTGGCCTTCGTGTAAGCGTCGCTGTCCGAACAGCTTTCCGCCAGGTTCCACACCTTGTCCAAAAAGCGCTTGCAGCCCTTCACGGCGTTGTCCGACCACACCGCGGCCTGCTCGAAGTCGCCGATGAACATGATATAGAGCCGCAGAGTGTCCGCGCCGTAGGCCTGCACCACGTCGTCCGGGTTGACCACGTTGCCCCGGGACTTGGACATCTTCTCGCCGCCCTCGCCCAGGATCATGCCGTGGCTGGTGCGCTTCTGGTAGGGCTCCTTGGTGGGCACTACGCCGATGTCGTACAGGAACTTGTGCCAGAACCGGGAGTAGAGCAGGTGGAGGGTGGTGTGCTCCATGCCGCCGTTGTACCAGTCGATGGGGGACCAGTAGTCCAGGGCTTCCTTGGAGGCCAGCGCCTTGTCGTTGTTGGGGTCCATATACCGCAGGAAGTACCAG
>JAAVHX010000015.1:0-68978 GCA_014799475.1 Clostridiales bacterium
CGGCATTTAAGGTGGTGGCGATCTTTCGGAACGCCATGCCGGAGGCCCGCATAGCAAAAATACGGCGGACCAGCGGTGCGGTTTCCTCATCAATGATGAAATGATGCTTGTCCAACGGGTCACGCTTATAGCCGATGGGAGGATATGTACCCATGTACTTCCCCAAATTGTAGATACCCTTATGCGGGGGCACCCATGCTCCCGGGGATTTTTGTGTTTACCTCTCTGGGTGGCAGATCCCTTTGGAGGGGCAGTCGGAACAGCCGCAGCCACAGCCGCCTCCCGCCTTTTTCTTTCGATGCCCGCTCACCAACACACCCGCCACGGCGGCGGCGATCACAGCCAGCACCAGGATATTGCCCCAGTTTTCACTCAGAAATTGAAGCATGGCTTACACCTTCCCAACCTCGGTGCTGCGGACAGCGGCGACGTCAGACAGCTTGGAAGCGGGACGGAACAGCAGGAACAGCAGCCCCGCCAGCAACGCCACAGCTACAACAGTAAACAGATTAAAGGATACCACGCCGGCGATCAACCCTCCGATCTGATAGACGATCAGGGCGATCACATAGGCAAACAGGCACATATAGCCGATGGCGGCCCAGGTCCACTTGGCGTTGTTCATCTCGCGCTTGATGGCGCCCATGGCGGCGAAGCAGGGAGCGCACAGCAGGTTGAATACCATAAAGGAATAGGCGGCGACAGCGGTATACGCCTGGGCCACATTGACGCTCAGGTTGCCCGGATACAGCACGCCGAAGGTGGACACCACTTCCTCCTTGGCGACAAGGCCGGTGATGGTGGCCACGGCGGCCTGCCAGGAGCCGAAGCCCAGGGGGGCAAAAATCCAGGCCACCAAGTTTCCGATGGCGGCGAGGATGGAATCGTTCGCATCCTCTACCATGCCAAATGCGCCGTCGGTGAAGCCGAAGCCGTTCAGGAACCACAGGATGATGGACGACAGCAGGATGACCGTGCCAGCCCGCTTGATGAAGGACCAGCCGCGCTCCCAGGTGGCCCGGAGTACGTTTGTGGCGGAGGGGGCGTGATAGGAAGGCAGCTCCATGACGAAGGGGGCGGGCTCACCGGCGAAGGCCTTGAACTTCTTCAGCATAATGCCGGAAATCACCACCGCCGCCACACCGATGAAGTAGGCGGACACCGCCACCCACACAGACTTGCCGAACAGCGCGCCCGCGAACATGGCAATGATGGGCATTTTCGCGCCGCAGGGGATGAAGCAGGTGGTCATGATGGTCATTTTGCGGTCACGATCCTGCTCGATGGTACGGGAGGCCATGACACCGGGCACACCGCAGCCGGTGGCCACCAGCATGGGGATGAAAGACTTGCCGCTCAGGCCGAAGCGGCGGAAAATGCGGTCCATGATGAAGGCGATACGGGCCATGTAGCCCACATCCTCCAGGATGGCCAGCAGCAGGAACAGCACCAGCATCTGGGGCACGAAGCCCAGCACCGCGCCCACGCCGCCCACAATGCCGTCCAGCACCAGGGACTTGACCCCATCATTGCAGCCCATGGCGTCCAGCGCGCCCTCAATGAGCGCGGGGATGCCGGGCACCCACACGCCGTAGTCGGCAGGGTCAGGCTCCTCCACCGCAAGGGCCTCGTTGTAAGCGTCCTCGTTCACATCGACTACGTCGGTGTCACCCGTCTCGTCATCGTAGAAATAGACCTCGGTGTCGCCGGCTTCATAGGCCTCGATGATGGCCTCGGCCTCTTCAAACGCGCCGGAGGCGTCGTCCCAGCCGTCCACGTCGGACACAAAAGGCACCAGCCAGCCATCACCGAAGAGGCCGTCGTTGGCCCAGTCGGTGAGGGCGGTGCCGATAGACACCTTCCAGGGCCCCATAGCAATGGCATAGATCAGGAACATGACACAAGCGAAGATGGGCAGGGCGGCAATGCGATTGGTCACCACTTGGTCGATCTTGTCGGAGACGGTCAGCGAGTGCTTGGCCGCCTTCTTTACCACCGCCTTATGTACCACGCCGCTGATATAGGCGTAGCGCTGGTTGGTGATGATGGACTCTGCGTCGTCGTCCAACTCCTTTTCGCAGTCGACGATGTGCTCCTCGAGATGTGCCTTTAGATCGGGGCCGAAGTTCAGCTCCTCCATCACCTTCTCGTCCCGCTCAAACACCTTGATGGCGTACCAGCGCAGATAGCGGTCGCTGACCTTGCCCTGGATAGATTCCTCGATGTGGGCGATGGCGTGCTCCACGCTGCCGGTGAACACGTGAGGCAGCTCCCCGGCCTTGTGGGCCTGGGCCAGGGCTATGGCCTTTTCCGCGGCCTCTACCCCGCCCTCGCCCTTCAAAGCGGACATCTCCACGACCTCGCAGCCCAGAGCTTTGCCCAGTTTGGTCAGGTCGATCTTGTCGCCGTTCTTGCGCACCAGGTCGATCATGTTCACCGCCACCACCACGGGCAGGCCCAGCTCGATGAGCTGGGTGGTGAGGTACAGGTTGCGCTCGATGTTGGTGCCGTCCACGATGTTCAGGATGGCGTCGGGCTGCTCCTTCACCAGGTAGTTCCGGGCCACCACCTCCTCCAGCGTATAAGGGGACAGGGAGTAGATGCCGGGCAGATCCTGGATGACCACATCCTTGTGCCCCTTCAGCTTGCCCTCTTTTTTCTCTACGGTGACGCCGGGCCAGTTGCCCACATATTGATTTGAGCCGGTCAGGGCGTTGAACAGCGTGGTTTTGCCGCAGTTCGGGTTACCCGCCAGCGCGATTTTGATGTCCATTGGTTTGTTCTCCTCTCCTTGAACCAAGGGATTAGTTTTAGCTAACCCACGGTCAAAATTTTATACGATTTCGATCATTTCGGCGTCGCCTTTGCGCACGGACAACTCATAGCCCCGCACGTTGAGCTCCATGGGGTCGCCCAGCGGAGCCACCTTGCGCACATAGATCTCCACGCCCTTGGTGATGCCCATGTCCATGATGCGGCGCTTCACCGCGCCCTCCCCGTGGAGCCGGGCCACGGTGACGGTCTCGCCCACCTTGGCGTCTTTCAGTGTCTTCATATTCCCTCTCCTTCCTATATCATGATACGGTTTGCCATTGTCCGATCCAGCGCGACGCGGCTCTCCTTCACCTGAACGATCAGGTTGCCTGCCATCTCGCTGACCACGGTGACCGTCTCCCCCACCACAAAGCCCAGCTCCGCCAGGTGCTGACGGATCTCGTCCTTACCGGTAATTTTGAGGATCGCGGCCTCCTCGCCAGATTTTGCCATTGTCAGCGGCATCATATCGCTCCCCCTCTTTAGTTAGGCTTCGCTAACATTTTTATCGTGCCAAGTTTACCACAGCTAACCACGGTTGTCAATAGCTAACTTAAAATTTTTAAACAGCCGGGGCAAATGCCCCGGCTGTTTCTCATCCCTTCAAAAGCGCCTCTTTGACATTTTCCTCTGTGAAGTCCTGCCACACCGCGTCCGGCACCGCCTCCTGGCGGCGATTGGCGGCGTCATATTCCGCCTGTGATACGGCCCGGTCGCCGAGATAGTAGGTCGTATCTTCATGCCAGATCGTATATATCGACTCATATCCGTCCTCTGTGAAGCGCAGCTTGCCCCAGCCGCCCTCAAAGGCGCTGCTGGACCAGTCAAACGCGCCGTCCTCCTTCAGCGTGTAGGTGCTCAGCCAGCGGATGTAAAGCGCGTACCCCCTCACCTCGCCATCCTGCTCGTGCAGGACGACGCACCATTGTCGGTAAGTGCGGTCGAGGTTTAGAACGACCTCTTGTACGCCGTCCCCGTCCAAGTCCAGCACGGAAAAGTCTGGGATTCCGGCTTTGTCGTAGCCGGGGCCCACTTTCGCGCAAAACTCGTCCAGCGTCATCCACTCCCCGTGCTCCGGGCTGTACAGGCTCCTTTCTCCCTGAATTACCGTGAGATAGGGATTGACCTGTTGGGCCGCGGAACCCTCCATGGCCTCCTTAAAGTCCCTCAGGTTTTCCAGCAGGGACTTAGACGGATCCCGGACAAAGAATTCGTCCAGGAACCATAGGCTGTCGTACAACCGCCGCTCTTTTTCAAAGGTATTCAACAGATCAGCGTCGGTGTTGATGAGTTGGGTGCTGTTGGCCAGCAGTCCGTTGATCTCGTCCATGAACGCGGCGATGGCCTCTGGGTCGAAGCTCTCGTGTATCGGCGAAGCAAAATTGAGATCAAAAAACACACTGTTCTCCCGCACCACCTGTTCCTGCCCGTCCTTGGTCAGAGTGAATAGCTGATATTCATAATTGCACCGACCTTGGCCCATATAGGGATGGTAACGCAGGAGATAGTCTTTGTCGTCCAGGCTGCACAGGAACACGGCGTTGTAGCCCGCATGGATATAGCCGCCCTCATCGGCCCAGATTGTCCCCTCATCATCTTCCCACAGCTCCACCCGCTGGCCAATCCCGCCGTCCAGCTCGGTGACCCGTATCATCTCCACCTTCATGTTGCGGTTCATATCCCTGGCAAAGAGCGGGTGCTCCGCAGCCATTTTGAAGCGCATCAGGTTTTCCAGCGTGGTCTGGCTGTCGTCCCAATGGAAGCTGGGGGCGTATCCCGACAGCCAGGTCATATCCACTTGCAGCAGCTCTTGATTTCCCCGGTAATTATACCCAGTGTCCACCAGCAGGGTGCAGTCAGCCAGCAGGCCGTCCGCCTCGTCCACAAAGGCGGCCACTGCCTCCGGGTCAAAATGATCCTTTACACTGGCGAGGGAATCAGTGCAGTAGTGGTATTCCACATGGTTTTCCCGTACCGTGGTCTCCATCCCGTTTTCCAAGGTGAACAGCCGGTAATAGGCATATGCCTGACCCTGGCCCCCATGGTTGTCAAACTCCATCAGGTAGTCTTCCCCGTCCTTGGAGTACAGCAGGAACGAGGTCTCGCCCGCGTGGATGTTGCTTCCCCAGCCCATCCACAGCAATTCGTCCCCTTCTATAATTCCCACGCCTGTTCCGTAGGAATAGAACTCAACATCCTCGGGGGAGCACACATCGCCCACCACCACGGTTTCCGGAATGCCGTTGCGGTTCAGGTCGGGCGCGGCAGTCAGGGTTTCCGTGTTCCGCAGCTCCCAGCCGTCCCATGCGAAATCCAAATCAAGATCCGAACCGGCTGTCAGCGAGGTTGTGGGATCAGGCTCCGGCTCATCCGCCTCCTCCGGCTCCGCCGCCTGCCCGAAGGCGCACACACAGGCCAGCGCTGTCACCAGCACCGCCACGACCACCGCCCATATCACACGCTTGGGGGCCTTGGCGATGCGGCTGATCCGCTCCTTGAGGCTCTTCTTGTCCCCCGCCATGGTGGTGGCGCACCGAAGCAGGTCAGTCGGCCGGGGCTTGGCGGTGACCAAAGTCAGCAGGGTATTGCCATACCCGGCCCGCTCCCCGTCGCCCAGCCGCTTCAAAGCGCCCTCGTCGCAGGCCAGCTCTGCGTCCCGCTGGCTGAGTACCGCCGCCAGCCACACCAGCGGGTCCCACCAGTGGGCCGCCAGCGCCCCGCACCGCAGGAGGCTCCAGATGTGGTCGCCCTGGCGGCAATGGGTGTACTCGTGAGCCAGCACATGGCGGAGCATATCCGGGTCAGCCGCCGCCTCGGGGGTCACATAAATGGCAGGCCGGAATATCCCGAACAGGCATGGGGACGGCAGGCCCACCGCCGCGTACACCCGCAGAGGGCAGTCCGCGCTTTCCATTGGGATACGCTCCCGGCGCAGCTTCCAGTAAAACCGCAGATTCGACACCAAGAGGATCAGCACCGCCGCCGCTGAACCCGCCAGCCACACCCAGCCCAGCCATGCGGGGGCACGGGTTAAGTCAGGGGCCGCTGGGGGCTCCGGCGCGTCAGGCACTATGGGCGGGTTGGGAGCCTGGGGCGCGGCGGCAAAGTTCACCGTCTGGCCGCCCTGCTCACCCAGGGACAGCGCATTGTCCCCAGAGGCGTTGGACGGAACAGTGGGCACAGACGGCCAGTCAACCACGTCTTGCTCCATGGGGCTCTCGGAGAAGATCCGCGCCCCGGCCAGCGGGGAGGTAAACAGCTGCACCGGCACCAGCAGCCGCACCAACACCACCGCCCACAGGGCGTAGCGCAGACGGGCGCTCACCCGCTTTCCCAGCGCGGCCCGAAGAGCCAATACCACTAAAATCAGAAACGCAGAGGTAAATATCCATTCCAACAACATGATGACCATATTATTTCCCCTCCCCGATCTGATCTAAAATGGCCCGCAGCTCGGCCACCTCGTCGGAGCTCAGCTCCTGACGCTTGGCCATGGCGCTCATCATCAGTCCCACACTGCCCTGGTATACCCGGTCTAAAAAGCTGTGGGTCTCGTCCATCATGGCCTGCTCCCGCTCCACCGCCGGAGTGTAGGATTTTCCCCGGCCCGTCTGCTCAACGCGGACCAGTCCCTTTTCCTCCATCCGGCGCAGAGTGGTGATGGTGGTGCTTTTCGCCCAGCCCACTGACTCCTCCAGATCCGCCACCAGCTGCATGACCGTGCGGGGATGGTTCTCCCACAGGCGGTTGAGGACGTTCCACTCGCTGGCGTTCAACTTGGTATGTTCCATATAGCGCTCACCTCTGTGTTGGTTTACATTGTAGTCCTATCATAACATGAGTGGTTTACATTGTCAACCAAAAAGAAGTGACAGTTTGGTTACAAAAGCGGCCCCGCCGGCGGATGCCGGCAGGGCCATTGGTTTTTATGGGATAAAGTGCTCAAAAATAGGGGTCACCCCGTCCTCAGCCAGCATATCCATGGTCTCCTGGCTCCGGATCGTCCAGCCCACTTCGTGGACACCGTACAGCGCCCGCATCAGCCGAAGGCTGGGCTCCTTCCGGTCCTCCCACTTATAGGCGATAAAATCCGGTCGGGTAAAGGCGGTCGTGAGCAGATGGGTGAGCACAAACCGCACGGGCGTGGCCAGGTTCCCCACCTGGCTGCCCCGGATGAAGTTTTCGCTCAGCTGGCCGCGGAGGACCCGGGGGTATTTCTCCCTCAGCCGCAGCAGCACCGCCGGGTGAAAGGATTCCACGCAATATGTCCCGTTCCAGCCCTCCAGCGCCGACATGACCGCGTCGGTGAGGGCGGTATAGTTGCCCCGCTCCACCTTCAGCTCGATGACCAGGGGCGTTTTCCCCTCGAACAGCGCCAGCACATCCTGTAACAGCGGGATCTGTTCCTGTGTGCCCATCAGAGGGTAATCCTTCAGGTCAGCGGCGGTGAGCGCCTCGATCAGCGCTTTTTTGCCGCATACCCGGGTAAGGTCGCTGTCATGTACCACGGCCAGACTGCCATCCGCCATGAGGTGAACGTCCAGCTCCGCGCCGAAGCCGTGGTCAACGGCCCGGCGGAATGCCGCCATGGAGTTTTCCGGCACCCCCTGGTCAGCGTCGTGAAGCCCCCGGTGGGCATATTTGACCCCGTCCAGCTTCTCCCATCCGGGCTGCTTCCGCCGGGGCTTGACCAGCAGGCACCAGGCCCCCAAGCCGCCCAGGCAGCCCGCAGCCACCTTCGCGATTGTTTTCATATGCGCTTCTCCTCATATCATAAGTTTCAAGACCAGTGTTACCGGGTCAAGCAAAATCATAACGATTATCCTGCCGCTTTCAACGTGATCCCTACGTAACACAGATCGCTGGACGCGTTAGCAGGGGGATAATACACGCCGCCCACAGGCCGCAGGACAGCATAGCCGCCTGCCTCGATATAGAGCCCCTTGTCTGTGATGACCGGCGCCAAATGGGAGAATGGATTTTCTTCTCCGCCGCAGCGTGCGGGGTCATATCCTTCAAATGGATGCAGCCGATAGGGGCCGCTCTCCTCATGAAGGAGGATAGACAAAAGGAAGTCCTCCATAAACGCGGGATAGTCCTCGTATCCCAATCCTTCCCATAATCCTTTCCAAATCTTCTTTGCATCCTCCCCGCGTCCGTCCGCATCCACGTAATCCGTGATATTCGCCAAAAAATCCCTGCCGCCGCGGTTCTCCACAAAGTGAGCCAAAAGGAGCATCGCCGCATAGTCCTCCCTGTAACCAGTATATTGAAACAGAGATTTGCCGCTCTGACGGTCACCCTTTTTGTCCCGCAGATATACATTAGCACCATCTGCCGCCAATTCCTCCCAAATGGCCGTATCAGAATACCACCAAGGGAGATTGTGACGAATTGCCGAGCCGGGATAGACCACCTCTTGGGCGGCAACAGACAAAAACTCACCGAAAAGTCTCTTGCTGAATGATACAGTAATGGAACTAATCTCGCCACACTGCGCAAAAAAGATGGTGTGTTCCATCTCATGAACGACAGCTGTATATATTTCCGACAGCTCTGAATAAGTCCCCTGGATCAGTGGCGCCGTATTGATATAGGCAATGGGAAGATGATTGCCCCACATCGTCTGGCCGTTTACCAATACCTCATCGTAGATATCATAATAAGAGGTCAAACCAAGCGCGACTGGACTGTTGAAATCAAAGCATAGAATATTCATTTTCCCATCCCCTCGAACGTCGGGTATTGCTCCGAAGGATTGCTCCAAGGCGGGGATGGCCGCGTCCATTTCCTGGGCCAGCTGTTCCGGGTAGGAGGGGTCGATACCTTCCAGCGGGCCGTAGTCGGGGTTGACTGGGGACCAGATCCGGCACCGCTCCCCCACCGCCGACACCTGGAAGAGCATTTCCTCTCTCATTCCTTCAATGCTGAAAATGTGCTGGAATCCTACTTGCCAGAGGTCTCCATTTGCTAAATCATAGCAGGGGTCTGCCTGCCGTATTTCATCGGTCAAATAAGGGTCTGCCTCGCTGTAGCTGCCGGAGGTCTGTAAGTATGTCCCTTCACGGGACGGGACCTGGTTTGTCGTTGTTTCCACCAGTCCATCCAAGGTTCCCATGAGCTTCGACCCACCCTCCAGCGCAGGATGATAGACCAGCACATAGTCGCCGGCATACCCGTCGCTCCCGTCCCGGTCCAGGAAAGCGGTCAAGGTCTCCTCATAGTTTCCTTCGATCACGCTGCTTTCAATGGCATTGACCGGCAGCGATCCTGTTTCCGGGGCTTCCGTTTCGCCCGTCCCGTCGCAGCCGGAAAGGAGCAGCGCAAAGAGGAGAATTGCATAAGCGCAGCTCCTTGCGAGCTGCATTCTGAAAAAGCGAGTTGTACTTTGCATGATTGAAACGCTCCCTTCATGTTGAGGCATCCTAGTGCACCTTTTAATCATCCGTACACTTTGGTTTAATCGTCCATATCGCCAAAGGCTTCCAGTCCCGTCTTGGCCTCTGCCTTGCTGTCGCCGTGGCGGACGAACAGCATGGTCACAAAGCTCATGGCCACAAAGAACGCGGCGTAGGGGAACAAAATCTGATAGCTGATCTCCTTCATCAGCGTGCCCGCCAGCACCGGGGTGATGACCTGGGCTGCCATGGACGCGGTGTAGTAGTAGCCGGTGAACTTGCCCACGTCGGAGCCCTTGCACATCTCCACCACCATGGGCAGGGAGTTGACGTTGATGGCCGCCCAGGCCAAACCCACCAGGGCGAACGCCACGTACATGAGCGGCGTAATGGAGGAGGAGTAGGCCGTCAGCAGGTATCCGGCCAAAAAGCAGCTGGCCAGCAGGATGACCCCCGCCTGGATAGTGCGTTTGCGCCCAAATTTGGAGGCGACGATGCCGATGGGGATATAGGACACGATGGCGCCCACGGTGGCCACCATCAGGCAGGTGTTGGTGCCGCCGATGCCCTCCCCCATCACCTCGGCTACATAGGTGGAAAACCAGGTGGTCACGCCGTTATACCCCACGTACCACAGGGCGATGGAGGCCAGCAGGAAAATGAGGCTCTTCTTCACCGGCGTGGGCAGGACCTCGCTGCCGCTGCCGTCGTCCTCCGCCAGATTCCATTCGGGGTGCTTTGCCTCCAGCGCGCGGTTCTCCTCCGCCAGCTTGGGTTCCCGGATGGTGACCAGCAGCACCGCCACCGCCAGCACCATGATGGCGGACACGATGATAAACAGCGGCTGGTAATCCACATGGACCAGTCCCCGGGTCTTGGCGGCAGGGTACAGGATCACACTGATGCCCAGGTACAGTACGCCGCCCACCGCGCCCATCAGGTTGATGATGGCGTTGCCCTTGGAGCGCAGGGGCTTGGGGGTCACATCCGGCATCAGCGCCACGGCGGGAGAGCGGTAGGTGCCCATGGCGATGAGCAGCAGCCCCAGCACAACGACAAAGCCCACCAGCTTAATAGGCACGATCAGGTCCACGAGTACCGTAGGGTCAGACGGCCCCTGCACGGTAATAGAAGTCGCCAATTTATAGGGGACCGCTTCCTGAAAGTAGCTGTTGTCCAGAATGGGCAGCAGGTTCATCAAAATCACCGCCCCGGCGGTTCCCGCCAGGATAAACGGAGTACGGCGGCCCAGCCTGCCCGGTTCGCGCTTGTCGGACAGTCCCCCGAACAGGGGCAGCAGGAACAGGGCCAGGATATTGTCCGCCGCCATGATCGCCCCGGTGAGGGACTCGTCCATGTGGAAGGTCCCCTTCAGGATGAGCGGCACCAGATTGTCGTACATCTGCCAAAAGGCGCAGATGGACAGGAACGCCAGGCCCACCAGGATGGTGCGCTTGTTGTCCAGCTTCAGTTTACTCATAGTCTCACTCTCTTTCTTTATGACACGTCAGTCTGGGCCCGTCGGGCCTGTCTTGCCGACGATCCCAGGGATGCGCGCTCAATCCCGATCCGCTCCCCACGCCCGGCGGAGGGCCCCCACATCGTCAAATATCCAGGTGGGTTTTACCGCCCCGTCGGCATCCAAATCGGCCAGTGTCCCCTCGCCGGACAGGACGAATACGGTATCGATCCCTGCGTTGACCCCGGCGGCAATGTCGGTGTACAGCCTGTCCCCTACCATCACCGCGCGTTCCGGGGAAACGCCCGCCTGCTCCATCGCCAGATACACCATGGCCGGCTGCGGCTTGCCGATGACCCGGGGCCTGCGTCCGGTGGCCCGGAATAACATCTCGCATACGCTGCCGCAGTCGGGCACGGAGCCGTACCAGGTGGGGCACACCCAATCCGGGTTAGTGGCGATGAAGTCCACCCCCCGGTTCAGCAGGATGCAGGCGTCCTCCAACTTCTGGAAGGTCAGCTCCGTGTCAAAGCCGATGAGCAGGCAGTCAATGTCCTCCTCCAGCCGGTCTGTGACGGATATGCCCGCTTCCGACAGCTGCTGGCGAAAGGTGCCGGTACCAAAGGCGTAACACTTGCGGTAAGGGGGATGCCCCGCCAAGTCCGCGACGAGGGCATCCACTGAGGTGAGGAAGTCCTCCCTGGCCGCAAAAATGCCCATGCCGCTCAGCTTGGCAATGTACGCGTCCACCGACTTGGAGGAGTTGTTGGTGAGAAAGCGGTATCGGCATCCTCTGGCCCGGACCGCCTCCAGAAAGGGGATGGTCTCCGGGAACAGAGTCTGATCCAGATATATGGTGCCGTCCATATCCAGCAAAAACAGTTCTTTATCGCCCAGGCGAGCCACGGGCCCCACCTCTTTTACCTTTTGATCTTGGGTAGAAATCCTCTTTATTTTCTACAGATAGAGATAATTTTAGCATACTGCCATTCATTTGTCCATTCATTTTGTGAAAGTTGACCGAATCTTTGGCTTTGGAGTTGTCCATATGCAGAAAATTACTTGGGTGGCCATTCGTAAAGCGGCAAATAAGCGCCCCTCCGCCAAAGCCGGAGGGGCGCTCCTTTTATCACAATACTCGTTACCTCATGCGGAGCAGACGCTCGATGTGCTTGTAGAGCAGGAAGGTGATAGTGGAAACCACCACACCTTTGAGCAGATTGAAGGGCACCACGGCGAACAGCACCAGCGTGGACACATTGTTGATGGCGGGGTTGATTTTGGTCCCCATGCCTACGATGGCCTCCAGCGGCATCCCGTACAGTGCGGAAAAGGCGGGCAGCAGATAAAAGGCGTTGAAAACGCTGCCGAACACCGTCAGCACAACAGTGCCTACCCCCATGCCAATTACCGCACTGCGCCGGGATTTTTTCACGTGGTAAATCACGGAAGCGGGAAGGATGAAAGAGCAGCCCATCACAAAGTTAGACAGATCGCCCACAAAGGCGGTTGTAGTGCCGCGCAGCAGCAGCTTCAGAAACTCCTTCACCAGCGCGCACACCACCCCGGCCACCGGGCCCAGAGAGAAGGAACAGATCAGCTCCGGCACGAAGCTGAAATCCAGCTCATAGAACGCAGGAGCGAAGGGCAGCGCAAACTCGAAGTACACCAGTACAGCGGCAATGGCGGCAAATATACCGATGTAGGCCGTCCGGCGGGCGGGCGACTGCTTTTCCGGCTTGAGCCACAGTTTCTCCAACGCCGTTGCCACCGCAAAGATGGCCGCGGCGATCAGCAGGAACACCAGCACATACATCACATTGTCCTGCACCTGCGCCCACAGCTTCCCCAGCTTTTCCAACATACAAAAAACCTCCTAAAATAGTCTGAAACGCCTGAAAAGACTGTCTTCCAGGCGCAACACTACCACAGGAGGGTTACGCGTCTTCTTCCATCCGGACTGTACCGTTGGTCCCGGAATTTCACCGGGTCAGCCGCTTTCGCGGGTCGCGGACTTGGGGCCGGAGCCCTTTACCGCCAGTGGGGAATTTCACCCCGCCCTGAAGACAATTCATTCACTTGTTTCGCCCACATTATACGCCATACGTACAGAGAATGCAACCCCCATTTTTGTCGAATTATGTTGAACGATTTTTAAACAAACGTTTCCATTCCTCTTGACGCTTCTCCAAATTTATAGTACAATTGTATCAATTCTGTAAGAGGAGGGAACGCCATGGCCCTGGAGGAAAACCGCACCTGCTGCTTCACCGGCCACCGGCCGGATAAACTGCCCTGGGGGCTGGACGAGCGGGATCCCCGCTGTGCCGCGCTGAAGCAAAGCCTGAGCCGGGAGCTGGAGGGGCTATACCGGCGGGGCTTCCGCCACTTCATCTCCGGCATGGCCATGGGCTGCGACCTCTATTTCGCCGAGGCGGCACTGGAACTGAGGGAAAAGCATCCGGGGCTGACGGTGGAGGGGGCGGTCCCCTGCCCCACCCAGGCTGACCGCTGGCCGGATGAGCTTCGCCGCCGCTGGCGGGATATTTTGGATCGCTGCGACCTGGAGACGGTGGTGCAGCGGCACTATGACCGATACTGTATGCACCGCCGGGACCGCTATATGGTGGATCGCTCCGCCGTCGTACTGGCGGTGTTCGATGGCACGCCGGGAGGCACCCAGTATACCCTGAATTACGCCATGGACAAGAGGCGGGAGATCCTCCTTATGGACCCCGCACGGCCGGAGGCGTCCGCGACCCGTTTTACCATATGAAACGCCCCGCCGGAGCTCGGCGGGGCGTTTCATCACATCTTCAGCGAGCCGGTGAAATTCTCCACGACCTCGCCCACGGCCTTGATGGCCTTGCCCGCCGCTTTCTGAGCGGAGTGCTTTTTCTTCCTCGGCAGCATCATCATGCCGATGGCCGCCCCCGCCGCCATGGTGGCCCCGGCGATGGGAAGCATGGCCTTCTTGCCCATTTTCATGTGTCATCACTCCTTCGCGGAGTTAGCTTGCCCAGTTTGCCGTGAAAAAGTAAATTTTTCAACTGGAAACTATTTCAAAATCAACGACACCGGACAGTGGTCGCTGCCCTGGATGTCCGGGTGAATGGCGGCTTCCTCCACCCGCTCCCCCAGCCGGCCGGACACGATGAAGTAGTCAATGCGCCACCCCACGTTCTTCTCCCGGGCCCCGAACCGATAGCTCCACCAGGAATAGGCCCCTTCCCTGTCCGGGTAGAGCAGGCGGAAGGTGTCGGTGAAACCCGAATCCAGCAGCCGGGTCATAGCGCCCCGCTCCTGATCGGAGAAGCCGGCGTTGCCCCGGTTGGTCTTTGGGTTTTTCAGGTCGATCTCCTCGTGGGCCACGTTCAGATCGCCGCAGTAGATCACCGGCTTGGTTTTATCCAGGCTTTTGAGGTAGTCCAGCAGATCGTCCTCCCACTCCATACGGTAGCCGATCCGAACCAACTCCCGCTGGGCGTTGGGGGTGTAGCAGTTCACCAGCCAGAACTCCGGGTACTCCAGCGTGATGAGCCGCCCTTCGTGGTCGTGCCTGTCCAGATCCATGCCATAGGCCGCGGAGATCGGCTCGTGCCGGGTAAAAATCGCCGTGCCGGAGTAGCCCTTTTTGTCCGCCGAGTTCCAGAATTCATGATAACCGGGCAGCTCCACCTCCGCCTGCCCCCGCTCCATCTTGGTCTCCTGGAGACAGATGAAGTCTGCGTCCAGTGACAGCACCGACTCCACGAATCCCTTTTTCAGGCAGGCCCGCAGGCCGTTTACGTTCCAGGATACAAATTTCACGCCAATTCCCCCTTATTTTTTCTCTCCCGCACCTGCCAAACCAGCACCCACAGGGCGAACGCCAGCGCCGCCAGCATGGCCAGCGCCTCCAGCGGCATGACAAAGGTGCGCCCGCCCAAGGTCAAGACGCAGTTATATTTGAGCCGCAGGTAGACCAGATAGCTGGCCAGCGACGCGCCCTCCGCCAGTACCGCCGCCGGAACCCGGCGCCGGTTAGCGCAGGCCCAGCACAGGGTGAACACGTCCGCCAGGAAAAAATAACGCTCGTGCATATGGGGCAGAAAAAACGGCACGCCGATACACAGCACCACGGCCACGGTCATCACAAGCTCCCGGTCCAACCGGTCTCCAAACCAAAAGCCCAGCCCCAGCAGGGCCAGCACCAGCACCCCCGCCGCGGCAATGCCCAACCTGGACGCCAACGCCTCATTGAGCCGCGTTCCATAGGGGATGAACTGGTATACAGACGGGGCGTTGAGCACCAGCCGGGGGTATTCCCCCAACTGATTAAGGTAGACGCCCAGAATATCGCCCAGGGGCTTGCCCATCAGCAGCGCCGGGGCGATGGTGGCAAAATAGGCCAGCGGGAATGCCCACAGCTCCCAAAACCTCACCTTCTTCGCCAGCCACAGCACCCCCCACAGAGGCAGCACAAAAATCGCCTGGAGCTTGACGGAAAAGGCCGCCCCCATCAGCGCGATGGCGGTTTTATGCTTCCCGTCCAGCGTCAGGGCGGCGGCATGGACACACAACGCGGCGTAGATAGCATCACACTGGCCCCAATATGCCCCGTTGAGCACCACTGTGGGCAGCAGCAGCGCGGCCCCAAACGTGATCAGGGGAGCGCCGCTCCCCTGCCGTTCCCTCGTGAGGGAACGGGTCAGCCGCAGACAGCCCCAGGCCAGCAGCACGTCCCACAGGATGGAAAACAGCTTGATGAGGTACAAATCGGGCACATCGGAGTAGGAGATGGCGGCCATAAAATAGAGGTAGGGCACGTTGTAGTCCCCCACGCTGCCTTTTATGGCGCCAAAGCCTCCGTTGGTTTTAAAGTAACCATACCACTGGCTCAAAAAGTCCTTGTAATCCAGGCTGGTGTGATCCAGACACAGCGCCCGGATGAGCATGGCCGCCCCGATGGGCAGCAGTGCCAGCAGCACCCAATCCGGGCGTCGGCTCTCACACCAGATCAGCGCCGCCGCCAGCGCGGCCATGGCAAGCAGAGCCAGCGTGACAAACAGCCGGTCTCCCCCGCCGCCCAGCGTCAGCCCGCCGCACGCCCATGCCGCCCCTGCCAGCAGCGCGCAGCCCAGCCCGCCGCACAGGGGCGGCAGACGCTTTCGCCACAAATCATTCATGAGATCACCTCCGGCTGCCTGCTTTCTATCACGGTGCCTTCCATCATACCACAGCCATCTGTATTTTTCTACCCTGGATTTTCCTGCCCTTTTTAGCCCAAGTGTTGCGGAGGGAAAATCCGTCGGTTCCACCAGCACCATTGCAACAGACATTGTAATATGTTAAAATAAAAATAAAGTTTTTGAATTGGGATGGAGGGAGATGTATGGCTACTCTATATGTATCTGACTTGGATGGGACATTGCTGAGATCCAGTGAAATCACATCAGAATATACGAATACAGTGATCAATAATTTGACAGAAAAGGGCATGCTTTTTTCCTATGCTACAGCACGATCTCTTGTAACCGCAAAAAAAGCAGCTGGGGGAATAAATGTCAAAATCCCTTTGATCGTATATAACGGGTCGTTTGTAGTGGATAACGTTACAGGAGAAATTATGATTGCCAACTATTTTGACGGAGCTGTTTTAGCGATTCTTGATGATTTATTTGCCCATGAAGTGTATCCGATTGTTTATGCATACATCGATGGCATTGAAAAATTTTCATTTGTTCCGGATTTATGCAGCAGAGGGATGAGATCTTTTTTGGAAAGCAGAAAAGGTGATATTCGGACAAACGCAGTGGCGGCTCCCAAGGATTTGAAACAGGGAAACATTTTTTATATCACATGTATTGATGAGCCGCACAAATTAACACCATTATTCGATAAATATAAAGACACCTGCCATTGCATATATCAGACAGATATTTATACGAATGAGCAATGGCTTGAAATCCTGCCGAAATCCACATCGAAGTCAAATGCAGTAAAGCAGCTAAAGAAACTTTTGCGGTGCGATAAATTGATTGTTTTTGGTGATGGAAAAAATGATATAGATATGTTTGAAATAGCAGATGAGGGCTATGCCGTAAAAAATGCTCACGACGAATTGAAGGAAAAAGCCACAGCTGTTATTTTGTCAAACGATGAGGATGGGGTGGCAAAATGGATCGAGCAAAATTATGCTTAGAGCATTGCAATCGAACAAGGATACCATATTGGACTATTGACCAATATGCTGATTTTAGGCGGTAACTTCCCGTTTATAAGGCGGTTGTCCAGTGCGAACAACTGCTCATACTGTCATTTCGACGAAAAACTTTTTCAATAAGCATTCAGCAACACCGAAGTTAAAAAGAGAGATTTTCCTCCACCGGTTGACATTTCCGCCGTTTCGCTTTATTCTAAGATAACGAACCAAATCTAACCCTTTACTTTGGAGGATTTCATCTATGTGCGGTTTTACCGGCTTTGTCTCCCGCTCCGCCGCCCCTGACGCGAACGCCCTGCGGGCCATGGGGGACACCATCCGCCACCGGGGCCCCGACGGCGAGGGCCACTATATCGACGATCACTGTGGGATCGCCCACCGCCGCCTGTCCATCATCGACCTGGCCACCGGCGACCAGCCCATGTACAGTCCCGACGGGCGGTATGTGATCGCCTATAACGGCGAGGTTTACAATTTCAAACTCCTGCGGGAGGAACTCACCGCCGCCGGCCATACCTTCCAGACCACCTGCGACACCGAGGTGGTGCTTCACGGTTACATGGAATGGGGCGCGGAGGTACTGAAAAAGCTGCGGGGTATGTTCGCCTTCGTCATCTGGGACAAGGAGAAACAGGAGCTGTTCGGCGCCCGGGACCCCTTCGGCATCAAGCCCTTTTACTATGCCCAGATGGGAGATCTGTTCTTCTTCGGCTCCGAGTGCAAGAGCTTTCTCCCCCACCCCGGCTTCAAAAAAGAGCTGAATCCGGCGGCGCTGAAGCTCTACCTCACCTTCCAATATTCCGCCCTCAACGAGTCCTTTTTTAAGGACGTATACCGTCTGCTTCCCGGCCACTATCTCATTTACCGGAATGGACACACGGAATTCGCCTCCTACCACTCCTTCTCCTTTGATCCCCAGCCCATGTCTCTGGAGAAGCGGGCGGAGCAGATCCGGGAGGTGGTCACCGAATCGGTGGAGGCCCACCAGATCAGCGACGTGGAGGTGGGCTCCTTCCTGTCCGGTGGCATCGACTCCAGCGTTATCGCCGCCCTGTCCCGGCCGGACAAGACCTACTCCGTGGGCTTTGAAAACAAAGATTTTGACGAGACCGGCGAAGCCCAGGCATTGTGCAAAGAGCTGGGTCTGCGCAACATCTCCAAGACCATCTCCGCCCAGGAGTTTTTCGACGCCCTGCCCTCTATCCAGTACTACGCCGACGAGCCCAATGCCAACCTGTCAACGGTGCCGCTGTACTTTCTGTCCAAGCTGGCGGCTCAGGATGTGAAGGTAGTGCTGTCCGGCGAGGGGGCGGACGAGCTGTTCGGCGGCTATATCACCTACCATACCACCCGCCCGTACCGGGTATACCGCAAGGCCCCTCTGGCCTTGCGGAAGGCTGTGGCCGCCTGGGCAGCCAAGCGGCCGCCCTTCCACGGCCAGGGCTTCCTCACCAAGGCCGCTAAGAGTGTTGACCAGACCTTTGTGGGTCAGGCATTCATCTTTGACAACGACGAGGCCGAGCGGGCGCTGACCCCCGCCTACCGCGGCGGGCTCACCTGGCACGATGTCACCGAACCCTATTTTGAGGCGGTGGAGGGGGCCGATGACCTGACCAAAATGCAGTATCTTGACCTCCACCTGTGGCAGCCACTGGACATCCTGCGCAAGGCCGACCGCATGACCATGGCCAACTCGCTGGAGCTGCGGGTGCCCTATCTCGACAGAGAGGTTTGGTCCGTGGCCCGGACTGTCCCCAGCAGCCAGAAAATGCGGGGCAAAACCATGACCAAGTGGCCTCTGCGCCTGGCGGCGGTGCCCCTGCTCCCCGATGACTGGATCCACCGGGACAAGAAGGGGTTCCCCGTCCCCTTCATCGCGTGGCTGCGGGAGGACAAATACTACAACTGGGCCAAAGACCTGATTAACCAGGACTATGTGGCGGAGTTCTTTGACCAGAACTACCTGTTGGTGCTGCTGGAGCGGCACCACTCCGGGCAGGCCCGCACCCACCGCAAGCTGTACACGGTGCTGTCCTTCCTGATCTGGTACCAGGTATACTTCCCCGAAAAGTGCGGCGCAGAGCCGTTTTCCCCCATGAAATGACAAAATTACCCGCTGCGGCCCCTGCAGCGGGTAATTCTTTTGTCGATTTTTTGTCGAAAGCCGGCAATCGTTCATAAATATTCTATTGAAAAAAGCATATCACTTCGCTATAATATTCGCTGAACTTTCCGACTGACTTAGGAGGAACACCATGATTCTGCGCGTTGGCATTGACATCGGCTCCACTACCGTCAAGGTTGTGGTGCTGGACGAGGATAATAAGCTGCTGTTCCGCTCCTACGAGCGGCACTATTCTAAGGCCCGGGAGCGGGCCTGCGAGACCCTGCGCTCCATTAAGGATATGCTGAGCGGCAAGGATGTGCGTCTGGTGGTCACCGGCTCTGCCGGATTGGGCGTAGCCAAGGCCGCGGGGCTGGACTTTGTTCAGGAGGTATATGCCACCGCCGCCGCGGTGAACACCTATATCCCGGATACCGATGCCGTCATTGAACTGGGCGGTGAGGACGCCAAGATCATCTTCTTCGGCGGTGCGCTGGAGGAGCGGATGAACGGCTCCTGCGCCGGGGGCACCGGGGCCTTTATCGACCAGATGGCCACCCTCATGAACGTCACCGTCAATGAGCTGGACGAGCTCTCCCTCAAGCATGAGAAAATCTACCCCATCGCCTCCCGGTGCGGCGTGTTCGCTAAGAGCGACATCCAGCCAATTCTGAACCAGGGCGGGCGGAAGGAGGACGTGGCCGCGTCCATCTTCCAGGCCGTGGTGGACCAGACAGTGGCCGGCCTTACCCAGGGACGGGAGCTGAAAGGCAAGCTGGTCTTTCTGGGCGGCCCCCTCCACTTCCTCATGGGGCTGCGGGAGCGGTTTGTGGACACCCTCCAGCTGGACGAGGCCCATGCCATCTTCCCCGAGGACGGCGACTGCTTCGCCGCCATGGGGGCGGCGCTGTGCGCATCGGACTACGAGGCCCGTCCCTTTGACGAGCTGCTGCGCCTGCTGGAGGAGAGCACGGCCGCTACGTCGGTGGTGGACACCATGCCGCCGCTGTTTGAATGCGAGGCGGATTACGACGCGTTCACCGCCCGCCACAACGCCTCTACCCCGCCCCAGCTTGACATCCATACTTACGAGGGCGACGCATATTTGGGCATTGATTCCGGCTCCACAACCGCCAAAATTGTCCTCATTGCCCCGGACGGCGGACTGCTGTATACTTATTACCACTCCAATCTGGGCAACCCGGTGGCGCTGGTGCTGGAGCAGCTCAAGGAAATTTACACGCTGTGCGGCGACCGCATCAAAATCCGCGGCTCCGCCGTTACTGGCTACGGCGAAGATCTCATCAAAAACGCTTTCTCCTGTGACCTTGGTCTGGTGGAGACGGTGGCCCATTACCGTGCCGCCGCCCACTTCAACCCCGACGTGGACTTCATCATTGACATCGGCGGGCAGGACATGAAGTGCTTCAAGATCCGCAACGGCGCGGTGGATTCCATCATGCTCAACGAGGCCTGCTCCTCCGGCTGCGGCTCCTTTATCGAGACCTTCGCCAAGGCGCTGGGCTATGACATCGCCAACTTTGCCAAGCTGGGCCTGTTCACCCAGAAGCCGGTGAACCTGGGTTCCCGGTGCACCGTGTTCATGAACTCCAGCGTCAAGCAGGCCCAGAAGGACGGAGCCAGTGTGGAGGACATCAGCGCGGGGCTTTCCATCTCCATTGTGAAAAACGCCATCTACAAGGTCATCCGCGCCGCCAGCGCCGATGATTTGGGCCGCCACATCGTGGTACAGGGCGGCACCTTTCACAACGACGCGGTGCTCCGGGCCTTTGAGCAGGAGCTGGGCCGGGACGTCACCCGCCCCACCATCGCGGGCATCATGGGGGCCTTTGGCGCGGCATTGGCCGCCCGTGATCTGAATTTGGAGCGGTCTGCTCTGTTAAGTGAATCCGCCTTACAATCGTTCTCTCACAGCGCAAAACCTGTCACCTGTAACCTGTGCACCAACCACTGCTCCCTCACGGTCAACACCTTTGACGGCGGGCGGCGGTTCATCTCCGGCAACCGCTGCTCCCGGCCACTGGGCAAGGAGAAGGCGGAGCTGCCCGACCTGTACCGTTACAAATATGAAAAGCTCCGGGCCATGGAGGGCAAGGGCTTCGGCAACGGCTCCCGGGGGCGCATCGGCATCCCCTTTGGGCTGAATATGTACGAAAACCTCCCCTTCTGGTTCGAGCTGTTCACCCGGCTGAATTTCGAGGTGGTGCTCTCCCCCGAGTCCTCCCGGAAGCTGTACATCAAAGGCCAGCGCACCATTCCTTCAGACACGGTGTGCTACCCCGCCAAGCTGCTTCACGGCCATGTGGAAGCCCTGGTGGATGCGGGGGTGGACGCTATTTTCTACCCCTGTATGTCCTATAATTTTGACGAGAAATCGTCGGACAACAACTATAACTGCCCTGTGGTGGCCTATTACCCCGAGCTGCTGGCGGCAAATATGCCCGATCTGAAAAAGACCCGGTTCCTCAATCCCTACGCCGGACTGCACCGCCCCCGCGATTACGAGCGCATCGGCTCCCAGTGGTTTGCCGATACCTTTGGCATCCCCCGCAAGGAGGCCGTCAACGCCATCCGGGCGGCATATCGGGCCTATGACCGCTATAAAGAGGACGTCCACCACACCGGCCAGCAGTATATTGACGAGGCACGAAAAAAAGGCTTGCCCATCATTGTGCTGGCGGGCCGGCCCTACCACATCGACCCGGAGATCAATCATGGTATCAATGACCTGATCACCTCCTTCGGCTTTGTGCTGATCAGCGAAGACGCCGTGGCCTTCCACGAGAGCTACGCCCCCCGGAAGGTGCTCAACCAGTGGACCTTCCAGGCCCGTATGTACAACGCCGCCCGGTATGTATGCGAGCAGTCGGATATGCAGCTGGTGCAGCTGGTGAGCTTCGGCTGCGGCACCGACGCCATTACCGGCGATGAGGTGCGCTCCATCCTGGAGCAAGGTGGTAAGCTTTACACCCAATTGAAAATCGATGACATCAGCAACCTGGGCGCGGTGAAGATCCGCATCCGCTCCCTGATGGCGGCGATGGAGGAGCGCAAGCGCCATGACAACTGATTTATCTGTCTGTCAGACTGCGCTGAACCGTGACCCGGTGCTTTATCTGGATCTGACCGAAGCCATCCGCCGTGGAGACGGTAAAGTGTTGGGCGCGATGCCTCACGGGGCACTGGCAGCCTTTACCAACCTCATCGACGGTCCGCAGTTTGGCTTTACCATGTTCGCCGATGATTTGGAGACGGCGGAACAGCTGCTGGAGCTGCTCCCGACTGTTCCCGGCTTCATCACCGTTCATGAGACGCTGTATGCCGGCCTCCTGGAAGAGCGCTTTGCTTTTACCGGGCTGCGCCCCTGCTGGCAGGTGGGCTATCTCCACACCGCACCCCTTCCCCTGCCGGAGCTTGGCGTAGAGGTGCGGCCGCTGGATGCCTCCCACCTGCCCACCGTATGCGCAAACTATGATTTGGAGGACGAGGAGTATCTGGACTGGCTCATCGGGCGGGGTGAGCTATGGGGCGCGTTTGACGGCGACACCCTGCTGGCTTTCGCTGGCCGCCACGCCGAGGGCTCCATCGGGCTTTTGGAGGTGCTGCCCCAGTACCGCCGCCGTGGTCTCGCCACCCTGCTCCAGTCCCATATGATCAACTTGGAGCTGTCCCGGGGGCACATCCCCTACGGACAGGTGTTTGACGGCAACGAGCCCTCCCTGGCCCTCCAACGCTCCCTGGGGATGACCCAGTCTATCGGACAACTTGCCTGGGCCGTCCGGGATAGCTGACCCAACGTGAAAGGAAAATTTGACTATGGCTGAATTGGTTTACGACAAAGACGGACGGCTGCTCTTCACCAAGGAGATGAAAGAGGAGTACACCATCCTTATGCCCCAGATGCTCCCTGTCCACTTCGGAATGTTCCGCCAACTATTGATGTTAGAGGGCTATAAAGTAGATATGCTTAACACCAATCATCGAGGCATTATTGATGAGGGTTTGAAATACGTCCACAATGACACCTGCTACCCCGCCCTGCTGGTCATCGGCCAGCTCATCGACGCGATCAAAAACGGCGGGTATGACCCTCATAAGGTGGCCTTGTTCATCACCCAGACCGGCGGCGGCTGCCGCGCGTCCAACTACATCCATCTGCTGCGCAAGGCGCTGGAAAAGGCGGGGCTGGAATTTGTGCCGGTGATCTCGGTGAACCTGTCCGGGCTGGAGAAAAATCCCGGTTTCTCTCTTACGCTTCCCCTGATCCGCAAGCTGATCTATGGCATGATGTACGGCGATCTGCTGGTCAACGCGGCCAACCAAGTGCGCCCCTATGAGCTTACCGCCGGCGACACCGACAGGATGCTGGATCACTGGCAAAGCAAGCTCATTGACAGTTTCCAGGCAGGCCGCGGCATGAGCCGCAAGCAAATGCGGGCCAATTTCGACGCTATTCTGGCCGATTTTGAAACCATCCCTGTCTCCCATGAGGAAAAGGTACGGGTGGGAGTCGTCGGCGAGATCTATGTGAAATTCTCCCCCCTGGGCAACAATAATTTGGAGGATTTTCTGCTGTCCGAGGGGGCGGAGCCTGTGGTGCCTGGCCTCACCGACTTTATGATCTTCAAGATCTTCAATCGCGAGGTGGATGTGAACATCTACGGCGGGCTGTGGGTCAAAAAGAAATTCTGCCAGATATTCAAGGGCTATATCGAAGCCTGTCAGAAGGATATGATCGCGGCGCTGAAAAAGACCCGCTTCCGCGCCCCAGGCACCTTTGAGGGGATGCACAAGCTGGTGCAGGGCTATCTGGGCGACGGCAACAAAATGGGCGAGGGCTGGCTGCTCACCGGTGAGATGCTGGAACTCATCCACTCCGGGGTGCCTAACATTGTCTGTACGCAGCCCTTCGGCTGTCTGCCCAATCACATTGTAGGCAAGGGCATGATCCGCCGACTGAAGGACGACTACCCAAATTCCAACATCGTGGCCATCGACTACGACCCAGGCGCCACGAAAATCAACCAGGAGAACCGCATCAAGCTGATGCTGGCAAACGCCAAGGCTTTGGCTAAGCAGGAAAACGGCAAGGAGCTCGTGGGCGCGGGCGTGTAAGCAGGAGAATTTTTATGGATGAATTGAGATTTGTGGACGCCTGTACTGACGAACACTTCCGGGCCATGTCCTTGATCCACGCCCTAGGCTGGCGGGACACCTATGTGGACGCGGTGCCCGCCGACTACATGGCCCGCGAGATCACCGATGACCGCTGGGTGGAGGTGTTCCGCACCAACTATGAGACACACAACGGCGTCCACGGCCTGCTCCTCTACCGAGGGGACACGCCGGTGTCCTGCCTCAACTACTGTAAGGCGCGGGTGACCAACTACAACGTGGGCGACATTTGCACCTTTGACAATGCCGCCTATGCCAACTGGGGCGAAATTGCCTCCTTCTATACCCATCCTGCGGAGCGGAGCCACGGCTACGGCGGATTGCTGTTTGAGGAGACGTGCCGCCGGATGAAGGCGGATGGCTTTGAAAACGCCTTTGTGTTCGTCCTGCGGGAAAACGAGAAGGCCCGGCAGTTCTATGCCGCCCACGGCTTTACCTGGGACGGCACCCATGCTGACATCCCCTTCCCCCATGATACCGTCTGTGTAGACCTGCGATATGTGAAAACGCTATAACCGCGAAGCGGCTCAGGAGTTTTCCCCTCCTGGGCCCTTTTGATTGCCCAATTCCCTCTTTTCCGCATATACTGTACCAAGGGGGTGGGCACAATGAGGCGCTGCTGTTGCGGCTCTCAGGGACAGGGCGGCGATCTGGTGGCTGCGGCGGCGGCGCTGTCCGTGCTGATTGCCCAAGGCAAGACAGCGGAGCAGATCGAGCTGCTGTCCGCAGTCTTTGATATGCTGGCTGACAATCTGGCCACACTGGCACTGAAAGCACCTAGCGAGGAGGACTGCTGCTGTCATGAGGCAGAAGAGAAAAATGAGGGCCGCTGCTCGTGACAGCGGCCCTTATTTTTTATGTATCCTTTTCCCGATCCCGCTGGATGAGCAGCTTTACCGCCTCGATCCCTACCCGGATGGCGGACTCGGTGTCCTCGTCCCGGGTCTGGTCAAGCCCAGCGGCATTTCGCTCTTGGTTCCAGATCACATGGAACGCCGAACCGCACCGCACGCCCCGGGCCGCGGCCACGGTGAACAGCGCCGCGCTTTCCATCTCGGAGGCCAGCACACCCAAGCGCTTCCACGCCTCCCACTTGCTTTGCAGCTCATAGGACACCGGCATACGCTCCGGCGAGTGCTGGCCGTAAAAGGAGTCCTTGCACTGCACCACCCCGGTGTGCCAGCGGCGGCCCGCCGCCTTAGCCGCATCCACCAACGCGGTGAGCACCTCAAAGTCCGCCACGGCGGGGAACTCAATGGGGGCGTACTCCCGGCTGGTGCCCTCCATGCGGACGGCCCCGGTGGCAATGACTACATCGCCGCTGGTGACGTCCAGCTTGATGCCGCCGCAGGTGCCCACCCGCACAAAGGTGTCCGCGCCCAGGTTGGCCAGCTCCTCCATGGCGATGGAGGCGGACGGCCCGCCGATGCCGGTGGAGGTGACGGTCACCTTCTCTCCCAGCAGGGTGCCGGTATAGGTGACGTACTCCCGGTTGGTCGTCACATGGATAGGGTCGTCAAAGTAGCGGGCGATCTTCTCGCACCGCCCGGGATCCCCGGGGAGCAAACAGTACCGGCCCACGTCCCCCTGTTTGCAGTTGATGTGGAATTGGCGTTCGTCCGCGATCATGACCGCACCTCATTTCTCTTGATTTGCTCTTATTATATCGCGATTGAGCGCAAAAAGCAAGGCGCGGGCATAGAAAAGCATGGGCACGGATCAGGAAAATATAACATTTTACGCCCCCTCCGGCCACTCGGTATCTGCCGTCAGCACAAGACCGTGCGTTCCATCCTGCGCTGTGACATACCACCGCTCCCCCGACCGCGGGGCCTCAGTGATCACAATCCGGGCCAGTTCCCCTTCCGCAATCCTTCCAACGGCCGTGTCGTACACCAGCACCGTCACCGGGTACTCCCCCGCCTCAAAGCCGAAGGTCTCTCCCCGTTTCAGCGGGCTGCTGTCGGCGTTCCGCATCCCTGAATTCTGGTCTACAAAATCCACCACGACCTCGACAATGGTGGCATCCGAATCGTTGACGAACACCAAATCGTAATCGATTACTTCCCCGCCGCTGCCGCAGCCGGACAGGGCAGCCAGGATAAACAGTGCCGCTAACACCGCATAGATACGTTTTTTCATCGTTCCATTTCTCCTTTATGTGTCAAATTGATAAAAATACAGCCGTCCATTCTGGCTGTCAAAGACCGCCGCAGTGAAATTCCAGGAATATCGATTGCACAGCTCCGTATCGTCATAGGGATCATCGCTCTCGCTGTGACGGTCATAGAGGAAGTAAAAGCCCTCCTCTATTGACGCGCCCTCATCCCCGCACAAACCGACAGCCTGTGCCGCGTTTACCGACATAGGCAGGGGCTTCCACCCTGGGATGTCTTCCAACCCATCGACCAGTCCGTTCAACTCCACCACGGCAGCGGTCAGCCCGTCTCCGTGGAATCCGCCGTGGCTGTCTTCA
Source organism: Clostridiales bacterium (assembly GCA_014799475.1). Classification (GTDB taxonomy): domain Bacteria; phylum Bacillota; class Clostridia; order Oscillospirales; family Oscillospiraceae; genus Enterenecus. The sequence continues at coordinate 26,653 of JAAVHX010000015.1, forward strand.
AAATGGATCAGCGTCCCAGCGGATAGATCCACTCCCAGCGCCTTCTCTATTCGGGACAACCTGTTCTCCTCCCTGCTTCCAACTTCGCAGCTCGGGAGAGCAAAAAGCAGCACATATAAAATCAAAGCAAGGGTTAAAAAGCGCTTCATTGTATCATCTTCTTTCAAAATGGGCCGCAAAAAGACCGCCCCATGGCCGGGGCGGTCATGCGGTCTGTCTTATTTGGTTATTCCGCCTCATCCGGGACAAACTCTAGAATATCCCCCGGCTGGCAGTCCAGCGCCTTGCAGATGGCCTCCAGCGTGGAAAAGCGCACCGCTTTGGCCTTATTGTTTTTCAAAATGGACAGGTTGGCCATGGTGACATCCACCTTCTGGGACAGCTCTCCCAGGGACATCTTGCGCTTGGCCATCATCACGTCCAGGTTCACGATAATCGCCATACGCCGCCCCCTATATGGTCAGGTCGTTTTCCGCCTTGATCTCGGCGGCCTGCCGAAACAGGGCGGACATGACCATGCACACCAGCCCCGCCATCAGGAAAACAGGGACAAACAGGGCGTTGTAGGTGAGCAGCGGTAAAATGCTTTGATAGGTAACGAATCCCCATATCAGCCGAATCAGCGCCGCGCCGGAGATCACAAAGCAGCACACTGCTGCCCGCTTCAGGCTGACTGCGTTACTTAATGTAAAGGGATTCCCCTTTAGTATCGTGTCCAGTACCCGCTTGGCTTGCCAGAGGATGATGGCGGTGCAGATTCCGCAAATCCAGAGGAATACCGTGAGCACGGCCATATACACGTCTGTCCACACCACAAGCCAGGAGCAAAAAAACATCATTGCAAAAGGGAAATAGTATCTTGGCGTACTTTCCACCCCCAACAGATAGGTCAGGTCCTCTATTCCCCAGTCCACCATTTCGCCCACGGACATCTCCCCATACATGTATGCCATCATGGGAACCAGAAGCAGTGCCAAAACATTGCACACAAGCGTGATGATAACCAGCACCCGCAGCACCCGGGCCAGCTTCTGCACAGGAGTTCGTTCCATTTCTACCACCTCTTGTCCATGAGCTTACCACTGCCCATATCGTTTGTCAAGTATTTTTTATTGTTTTTCGATAAAATTTATTGATAGAAAAGCCCCGCGCCGTTTGCGCGGGGCTCTCTGCCTCTTACAAATCCCAGGGATCGTAATCGTAGTCTTGGGGCTTCGCGGGCAGTTCCTGCGCCGGAAGCGGCTTGGGAGCGGGCCGGAACAGGGCGGCGATGGCCCCGCGATCCAAGATCGGGGCGATGATGCCGATCACGATCAACACGCCCAACGCAATCACCAGTTCCGTCCCCTCCTCCGTCTCCGGGATGCAGGAGAGTACCTGACCGATGGCGTTGAAAGCCACATGGCCCAGGATGGACGGCAGGATGGAATTCGCCCGCAGATCAATGAAGCCAAAAATCGCGCCCAGCACAAAGGCGTAAGCAAACCAAATCGGGTGTCCGTGGCACGCTCCAAACACGGCGGCGGACAGCACAACCGCCAGCCAGCCGGGCATCACCCGGGCCAGCCGGTTCATGACCAGTCCCCGGAAAATGATCTCTTCCACCACTGGGGCCACCACCGCCACGGCAATTATCCCGACCAGAGTGCCCTCGGCCACGTCCGCCGAAGCCTCGCTGTAGCTGTCCAGCCATGCCTCGGGCAGCGCGGCCAGCGCCACCGTGATCACCACGTACAGCCCCGGCGCCAGCGTCCCCCCCGTCAGCAGGGTGGGCGCGGGCACCGGGCACAGCCACAGCGCTTCGCTCAGCCTTTTCCGCCGGATAAGGTAAAAGACCAGCACAACGGTAAGGGTAAGCAGCCCGGAAATCAGCGACAAGGTCATCGTATCGACGCTGAGCAGGGCCAGGATAGCGTCCTCGTCCACCACCGATTCCCCGGTAATGGCTTCCGAAACAATGGAGACAATCAGAGGCAGCATCACCGCCACCTGCATCCCCAGGAAAAGGGCCACATAGCACACCGATTTGCCCAGGGCGGCAAACACCTGGCCCACACGGTCTGGCTTTCTCTCGTTCATCATTCAATCCCTCCCAGTACTTTCCCGATGGAATCATGGATCACCAAATCTGCCTGTCCGTCGTAGGGAGTGGGGTCCCGGTTGATGAGCACCAGCTTATTCCCCCGGTAATAATTGATGAGCCCCGCCGCTGGATACACCACCAGAGACGTGCCGCCGATGATAAGCACATCCGCTTGCGCGATGGCCCGCACGGCTCCCTCCACGGTATCTTGGTCAAGCCCTTCCTCATAGAGCACCACGTCCGGCTTTACCAGTCCCCCGCACTTGGTGCAGCGGGGCACTCCCTCTCCCCCGGCGATAAAATCCACGCCATAGGGCGTCCGGCACCTGGTGCAGTAGTTGCGGTGCACCGAGCCGTGTAGCTCATACACCGTCTGGCTGCCCGCCAACTGGTGCAGCCCGTCGATATTCTGGGTGACCACCGCCTTCAGCTTGCCCGCCCGCTCCAGCTCCGCCAGCTTGAGGTGGGCGGCGTTGGGCTTCGCGTCCAGGCACAGCATTTTGTCCCGGTAGAAACGGTAAAAATCCTCGGTGCGGCAGGTGAAATAGGTGTGGCTGAGGATGGTCTCCGGCGGCTCATCGTACTTCTGGTTATAAAGGCCGTCCACGCTGCGAAAGTCGGGGATGCCGCTCTCAGTGGACACGCCCGCCCCGCCGAAAAAGACAATGTTGCCGCTGTCCTTGATCCATTGCCGCAATTGTTCCTGAGCAGTCATCGCCTTTCCCTCCTTTAGCCCAATTATAACAAAGTCCCCCCTGCGCCGCAAAGGGGACTTTGCTCAATCCTTCATCAACAGGTACAGCACAGCTTTCTGGGCGTGCAGGCGGTTCTCCGCCTCCTCAAAGATCTCGTCGGCGTGGGCCTCGAACACCTCAGCACTGATCTCCTCCCCCTTATGGGCGGGCAGGCAGTGCTGCACCATGCAGCCGGGGTGGGTCAGCTCCATCAGCGCTTCGTCCACGCAGTAGCCCGCGAAGGCTTTTGCACGGACGGCCCGCTCCTCCTCCTTGCCCATGGATGCCCACACGTCGGTGATCACCACGTCGGCATCCTTGGCCGCCTCAGCGGGGGTGCGTACCAGCTCAAACTTGCAGTCCGTCACCGTTTTGACAAAGTCCAGCACCGTTGGATCTGGGTCATACCCCTCCGGACAGGCCACGGACACGTCCATGCCGCATTTCAGGCCGCCCACGATCAGGGAGTTGGCCATATTATTCCCGTCCCCGATGAAGGCCAGCTTCAGCCCCTCCAGCCGGGTCATCTTCTCCCGGATGGTCATCAGGTCCGCCAGCACCTGGCAGGGGTGGGCAAAGTCGGTCAGGCCGTTCACCACCGGAATGGAGGCGTATTTCGCCAATTCCTCCACCTCGGACTGGCCGTAGGTGCGGATCATGATGCCGTCGCAGTACCGGGACAGCACCCGCGCGGTGTCCTCCACCGGCTCCCCGCGGCCGATCTGGCTCTCCTTGCCGGACAGGAACAGGGCGTGGCCGCCCAGCTGGTACATTCCCACCTCGAAGGACACCCGGGTGCGGGTGGAGTTTTTCTCGAAAATCATGGCCAGGGTCTTGCCCTTGAGGTAGTCATGGGCGATCCCGTGCTTCTGGCTGTATTTCATCTGGTCCGCCATATCCAGGATCTCGGCAATTTCCTCCCTGGACAGATCCAGCAGCTTGAGTAAGTCTTTTTTCACCGGTATCTCCTCCGTTTTATGAAAGGGCCGCTTTCAGGATGGTCAGACCCTTATCCAGTTCTTCCTTTGTGATGGTCAGCGGCGGCAGGAACCGCAGACCCGGCCCGGCGGTGAGGCTGAGCAGGCCCGTCTGGTTCAGCTTGGCGCACAGCTCCTTGTTGGAGAAGCCCTCCCTGACCTCCACGCCAATCATCAGGCCCATGCCCCGCGTCTTGCCCAGGCAGGGCAGGTCCATGGATTCAATAGCGGCTCGCAGATACTCGCCCTTTCCTTTCACCTGGGAAATGGCCTCATCGTCCAAAATGTCCAGCACCGCGTTGGCTGCCGCCGCAGCCACTGGATTGCCGCCGAAGGTGGAGGCGTGGTCTCCCGGCCCGAACACGCGGCGGCACTTCTCGTTCACCAGGAAGCCGCCCATAGGCAGGCCCCCGGCGATCCCTTTGGCAAAGGACAGAGCGTCGGGCTGCACACCGTATTGCTGGAAGCAGAACAGCGAGCCGGTGCGGCCTATGCCGGTCTGCACCTCATCCACCAGGAAAAGCCAGTCCCGCTCCGCGCACAGCTTGGCCAAATTGTGTACAAATCCGGGATCCAGGGGCAGCACGCCCCCCTCGCCCTGCACCAGCTCCACCAGCACGGCGCAGACATCCTCCCCCGCCGCCTGCCGGATGCTGTCGATATTGGGATCCGCCCAGCGGAAGCCCTCGGTAAAGGGGAAGAAATATTTGTGGAACACATCCTGGCCGGTGGCGGCCAGGGTGGTAATGGTGCGGCCGTGGAACGAGCGGTTCAGGGTGATGACAGTGCCTCTTCCCTCGCCGTATTTCTCCCAAGAATACTTCCGCGCCAGCTTGATGACGCCCTCATTGCCCTCCGCGCCGGAATTGCCGAAAAACGCCGCCGCCATACCGGAGCGGGTACACAGCTTTTCCGCCAAGCGGATATAGGGTTCGGAGTAGTACAGATTGGAGATGTGGGCCAGCTTCCCCGCCTGCCCGGCGACGGCCGCCTGCCACTCAGGGTTGGCGGTGCCCACCGACAGTACGCCGATGCCGGAAGCAAAGTCGATGTACTCCTTCCCGTCCGGGCCGTACAGGGTGGCCCCCTGTCCATGGTCGATGGCAATGGGGTTGCGGCCATAGCTCTGCACAACATATTGGCTATCCAGTTTTTTCAGCTCTTCAAAGGTCACCATCGGCGCCTCCTTACACAGTTATCATTGTTCCCAAGCCCGCGTCGCTGAGCAGCTCAATGAGGATGGAGTGGGGAATGCGTCCATCCAGAATGACAGTGCTCCTCACCCCGGAGCGCACCGCCTCGGCGGCGCAGTCGATTTTGGGGATCATGCCCCCTTGGATCACCCCGTCCTTGATGAGGCCGGGGATCTCTGACGCCCGAACCTGGTGGAGCAGGGTGCTCTCGTCCTGGGGGTCGGTGAGCAGGCCCCGCACGTCGGTGAGCAGGATCAGCTTTTCCGCACTCAGTGCCACCGCCAGCTTGGCGGCGGCGGTGTCGGCGTTCACGTTGTAAGCGGTCGGCCCGTCAATACCCCGGGCTACGGTAGACACCACGGGGATGTAGCCGTTGTGGAGCGCGTCCTCCACAACGGAGGGGTTCACCATCTGAATAGAGCCCACCAGCCCATACCTCTCGTCCAGCCGGACGGCCTGGAACAGGTCGGCATCCATGCCACACAGGCCCACCGCCCTGCCCCCCTGGCTGTTGATGAGGGCAGCCAGATCCTTGTTCACCTTGCCGCACAGGATCTGCTGAACCACCTCCATGGTCTCCTCGTCGGTGTAGCGCAGTCCGTCCACAAACTTGGACTGATGCCCCAGCCGTTTCAGCATATCGCTGATCTCCGGCCCGCCGCCGTGGACCACCACCACCCGGATCCCCACCAGGGAGAGCAGGATCAGGTCGGAGATCACCGCCTGGCGCAGCTCCTCTGAGACCATGGCGTTGCCGCCGTATTTCACCACCACGGTCTTGCCGTTGTACTTTTGAATATAGGGCATCGCCTCGGCCAGCACCTGGGCCCGGTCAATGAGTGAGGACATGGAAAAGCACCCTTTCAAGGTAAAATATAAAAGCCGCCCCGCAGGGCAAGGGGTATCACTCCGCAGAAAATGTCCGCCCCTCAGGTCCTGTAGTCACCATTGATTTTAACATATTCGTAGGTCAGGTCACAGCCCCAGCAGGTAGCCTCGCTGCCGCCCTCGTTGAGGGATACGTCAACCACAACCTCGTCCTGGCTGAGGACCTTCCTGGCAAGCTCCTCGTCAAAGTCAAGGCCAACGCCCTTCTCACACACCAGGATGCTCCCCTGGATGGAGGAGAAACTGATGTCCACATACTCCGGGCGGAAGGGAGCTTTGGAATAGCCCATGGCGCACAAAACCCGCCCCCAGTTGGCGTCCGCGCCGAACAGCGCCGCCTTCACCAGCGAAGAACCAACCACCGCCTTGGCAAGGCGCTCGGCGCTCTCCTCGCTGCGGGCGGAGCGGACCGTACAGGTCACCAGCCGGGAAGCGCCCTCCCCGTCGGCGGCGATCGCCCTGGCCATCGTCTCGCACACCTGATAGAGCGCCTTGTAAAATACAGTGTAGCTGTCGTCCTTCCACTCGATCTGCTCGTTGCCCGCCATACCATTGGCCAGCACCACGCACATATCATTGGTGGAGGTGTCTCCGTCCACTGTTACCCGGTTGAAGGTGCGGGGAACGATCTCGTGGAGGGCGTCCTGGAGCACATCGTGGGTGATGGCGCAGTCGGTGGTGATGAAACACAGCATGGTGCCCATGTTGGGGTGGATCATGCCGGAGCCCTTGGCAATGGCCCCGATGGTGACGGTCTTGCCGTCGATGCTCACCGAGACAGCGGTCTCCTTTTTCACCGTGTCGGTGGTCATGACGGCGCGGGCCGCGGCATCAGAGCCCTCCGCACTCAGGGCGGAGACCAGCGCGGGCATTCCCTTCTCAATGGCGGAGATGTTCAACTCCTGGCCAATCACGCCGGTGGAGGCCACCACAAAATCGGCGCTCTTCAGCCCGGTGGCCTGGGCGGCCAGGGCGCACATCCGCTCCGCGTTCTCATGGCTCATGGGAGCGCAGGCGTTGGCGTTTCCGCTGTTGGCGATGACCCCCCGGCACACCCCATCCTCCAGGTTGCCCATCGTCACGTAGATGGGGGCGGCCTTCACCCGGTTCATGGTATACACCGCGGCGGCGGAGCATTCCTGCTCCGACAAAATCATGGCCAAATCGTTTTTATCCGGGCTGCTCCCCGCCTTAACACCGCAGTGTATGCCGGAAGCGGTAAAGCCCTTGGCGGCACATACGCCGCCGGATATTTCTTTCAGCATTCCCATAACTCCTCACTTTTGATGGGACGCGGGACGCAGCCGCGCGCCGCCCCCACTCATATCAGATATTCAGCCCCTCGGTCTCCTCAAAGCCAAGCATCAGGTTCATATTCTGAACCGCCGCGCCGGACGCGCCCTTGCCCAAGTTATCGAACAGCGCGGTGATGGTAAACTGCTCGTCATTGCCCGCCACGATCATGGACAAGGTGTCCTTCCCCCGCCACATATTGGCGTAAATCTTAAAGCCGCTGTCGATGCCGGTTTCCGGGTCGGTGGGGTTGCCCTCCACCCGAACGATACCGTTTTCTCCATCAGACCGGAGGTAGAACTCCCGAAGCTTTTGCCAAACCGCCTGGAGCGGCGATACATGGAGCGTCTCCGCCAGCGCGGATATATTGCGAAATTGCGACATATGGAAACAAACCGTGGTGGCCATTCCTTTATAGTAGTCGTCCACAACAGGGACGAACACCGGCGGAACCTCCAGCCCGCTGCGCAGCCGCATCTCGGGCAGATGCTTGTGGTCTTGCAGCAGGCCGTAGAGGGCGGGGCTGCTGAGCGCCGGAGGGCGGTCGCCCTGTTCATACCGGGCAATCATCTTCTTTCCCCCGCCGGAGTAGCCGGTGAGGGAGAAGCAGGATAACGCGGTATCGGGAGACAGCAGGCCCATGCCTATCAGAGGAGCCACGATGCTGAGAAAGCCTGTGGCGTGGCAGCCCGGATTTGCCACCCGCTTGGCGGTCTTGATCTTCCCCCTCTGCTCATGGAGCTCAGGGAAGCCATAGACCCAGTCAGGATTGGTTCGGTGGGCTGTCGAGCAGTCGATGATCCTGGTATTCTCATTGCTGACAAGGGAAACCGCTTCACGGGCCGCGTCATCTGGGAGACACAGAAATACCAGGTCGGCGGCGTTGAGCAGGCGGCGCCGCTCCTCCAAATCCTTGCGCTTGTTCTCGTCAATGAGGAGCAGTTCAATGTCGTCCCGGCCCTCCAGCCGCTCATAAATTTGCAGGCCGGTGGTGCCCTCTCTGCCGTCAATATAAATCTTTGGCTTGCCCATTTTGTTCACATCCTATGCCGCGCTCACGGCTTAAAATCGTACAGCTTCATGGTCTCCCGGTCGCGGTACTCGTGCTTTTCGTAGTAGCCGATGAGCTTGCCCTCCTCATCCCGCAGGGCCACCATGTACACATCTTTGTTTTCCTTCTCATTGCGGAAGGTATAGATCAGATTGTGCCCCAAGCTTTCCTGGAACCACGCCATAACTTTTTTGATCATCTCGTTGGCTTGGGGCGAGTGGCAGTCCAGAAGGCTTTTGCCCACCAGCCCCATACCGCCGTACTTGGCGTACCGCTCCCCCGCCGCGGGGTTCATATAAATGATGGTATCCTCCAGGTCGCACAGCACCACCGCGCTGCGGTCCTGCTCCAAAACGCTTTTGAAGTAGGGAAAAAGATCCATGTCACGCCTCCGTCTTTCGTTGGGCCACAAATTCCTCAATGAGTCCGATCTGCTTCTTCACGCTCTCCTCCGACGGGCCGCCGTATACCTTGCGCTCATTGACGCAGGTGTTGAGCTGAAGCGCGTCGTACACGCTCTCGTCGAAAAGCGGGGAGATGGCCCGGAAGTCCTTCAGCGGCAGGGTGTCAAGGCTTTCTCCTGTACGGATACACATATGGACCAGCCGGCCCACGATCATGTACGCCTCCCGGAAGGGCATCCCCTTCTTCACCAGGTAATCAGCGCAGTCGGTGGCGTTAATGAAGCCCACCGACGCTGCCCGGGCCATGTTCTTATTCTTCACCGTCAGGGTGTCCAGCATGGCGGCAAACACGGGGACGCACAGCTCCACCGTGTCGATGGCGTCGAACACCGGCTCCTTGTCCTCCTGCATATCCTTGTTGTAGGCCAGGGGCAGCCCCTTCATCACGGTGAGCAGGGTGATGAGGGAGCCGTATACCCGCCCCGTCTTGCCCCGGACCAGCTCGGCCACGTCGGGGTTTTTCTTCTGGGGCATGATGGACGAGCCGGTGGAATAGGCATCGTCCAGTTCCACAAACTTGAACTCCCAGGAGCACCACAGGATGATCTCCTCGGAGAACCGGGATAGGTGCATCATCAGGATGGACAGCGCCGACAGCAGCTCAATGGCGTAATCCCGGTCGGCCACCGAGTCCATGGAGTTGTCTGTGGGCTTGGCGAAGCCCAGGCCGGCGGCGGTCTGGAATCGGTCCACGGGATAGGTGGAGGTGGCCAGCGCACCGGAGCCCAGGGGACACTCATCCATCCGCTCCAAACAGTCCTCCAGCCGGGTAATGTCCCGCTTGAGCATATTGGCATAGGCCATCATGTAGTGGCCGAAGGTGGTCGGCTGGGCCCGCTGCAAATGGGTGTAACCGGGCATCACGGTGGACAGATTGGCCTTGGCCTTTTTCACCAGCACATTTTCCAGATCCAGCAGTAAACCAATGATGTTGGGGATCTCCTCCTTCACATACAGTCGGAAGTCCGTGGCCACCTGGTCGTTGCGGGAGCGGGCAGTGTGCAGCCGCTTGCCTGTCTGGCCGATGCGCTCGGTGAGCAGCGCCTCGATGTTCATGTGGATGTCCTCGTTGTCCAGGGAGAACTCCACCTGGCCGGCCTCAATGTCCGCCAGGATAGTCCGAAGCCCCTCCACGATCTTCTCCGCCTCATGGGGTTCGATGATGCCGGTCCTGCCCAGCATCGCGGCATGGGCCATGGAACCGCGGATGTCCTGCTCGTACAGCCGGGCGTCAAAGCCGATGGACGAGTTGAAGTCGTTCACCAGGGTGTCTGTCTCCTTCTGGAAACGGCCCGCCCAGAGTTTCATAATGAATTACCTCGCTTATTTATGTTATCACGCTTCGCCTGTTCGCAACGCGCGGCTTCGCTCCGTCTCGGCCTGCGCTCGGCCTCGATCTGTTCCATCCGCGCCGTAGGCCGCGCTTTGCGCGGCTTAGGCCTGGGGCGGCTTTGCCGCCTAACGGCTGCTCACGACGGCTCAGACGCTCATAGCTTTCCCTGCTCCCGCAGCGCCTGAACCTTGTCCGGCAGGCCCCACAGGTTGATGAAGCCCTGGGAGTCCTTCTGATCGTAGTCGCTCTCCTCAAAGGTCACCAGATTCTCGGAATACAGCGTCTCGGGAGAGGTGACGGCGGAGGTGATGATGTTGCCCTTGTACAGCTTCAGCTTTACCTGCCCCGTGACGTGCTTCTGGGTGTCTACGGCAAAGGCCTGGAGGGCCTCCCGCAGGGGGGTGAACCACTTGCCGTTGTAAATCAAGTCTGCAAAGTCCACCGCCAGCTTGGACTTCATGTGCTTGGTGTCCTTGTCCACGGTGATCATCTCCAGCACCTCATGGGCCCGGTAGAGGATGGAGCCGCCCGGTGTCTCGTACACACCCCGATCCTTCATGCCCACCAGACGGTTCTCCACAATGTCAAGCAGGCCGATGCCGTTGTCCCCGCCCAGCTTGTTCAGCTTGCGGATAATATCGGACGCCTTCATCTTCTCCCCGTCGATGGCCACCGGCCAGCCCTTTTCAAAATCCAGGGTGACGTAAGCGGGGGCGTCGGGGGCCATGGCCGGGGACACGCCCATCTCCAGAAAGCCAGGCTTGTCATACAGCGGCTCGTTGGCGGGGTCCTCCAGGTCCAGGCCCTCGTGGGACAGGTGCCACAGGTTCTTATCCTTGGAATAGTTGGTCTCCCGGGAAATCTTCAAGGGCACGTTGTGGGCCTCGGCGTAGTCGATCTCCTCGTCCCGGCCCTTGATGTCCCACTCACGCCAGGGGGCGATAATCTTCATCTCGGGGGCAAAGCGCTTGATGGCCAGCTCGAAGCGTACCTGGTCGTTGCCCTTGCCAGTGCAGCCATGGCAGATAGCATCGGCCCCTTCCGCCTTGGCGATCTCCACCAGGCGGCGGGCAATTACCGGCCGGGCGAAAGCAGTGCCCAGCAGGTAGTCCTCATACTTGGCCCCCATCATCATGGAGGGGATGATCACCTCATCCACCATCACATCGGTGAGATCCTCGATATACAGCTTGGACGCACCGGTTTTAATGGCCTTCTCCTCCAGGCCGTCCAGTTCGTCGCCCTGGCCCACATCGGCGGACACGGCGATAATCTCAGGGTTGTTGTAATTTTCCTTCAGCCAGGGGATGATAATGGATGTATCCAATCCGCCGGAATAGGCCAACACTACTTTTTTCACGTCAGTCACAATGATTCCCTCCATTTTCTACAGCCGCAAAATGCCCGTCTGTGCTATTTGTAAAAGTATACTACCCTGCTTCGCTGTTGGCAAGTGGTTTTTTGCATAATTATTCGAGTTTCTCCCTGAGTTTCTGGTCGATATTCCACATATTCAGATATTCATTCATTTTCTATGAATATATTTCATGCTTATTCATCTTTTTCCGTAATTCAATGAAAGAATTTCTATAATTCCTATTGACAAGGTATGCTTTTTACGGTATGATTTGGGCGAAGCAGAGACGAAACGATAACCACGCTTTGCCTGTTCGCAACGGTTCAGACGCTCAGATTAAGGAGATGGAATACACCATGATATACGCGGACAACGCCGCGACCACAAAAACCTGCTCCACCGCCCAGCAGGCCATGCTGGACGCCATGGAGCAGTTCTGGGGCAATCCCTCCAGCCTCCACACCCCTGGCCAACAGGCCAAGGAGGCGTTGCAAACCGCCCGTGAGGCGGTGGCCCGTGCCATCGGCGCCCAGCCCCGGGAGATCTACTTTACCTCTGGCGGCAGCGAGGCGGACAACCAGGCTATCGTCAGCGCCGCCAAGTTCGGGGCGCGCCGCGGCAAAAAGCACCTCATTACCACCGCCATTGAGCACCACGCCGTCCTCCACACCATGGATCAGCTCTCCAAGGAGGGCTTCGAGGTCACCCTGGTGCCGGTGGATGAGAGCGGCATCGTCAAAGTAGAGGATGTGGCCGCCGCTATCCGGGAAGACACCGCCCTGGTGTCCGTCATGTACGCCAACAACGAGATCGGCACCATCCAGCCCATTGCCGAGATCGGGGCCCTGTGCCGGGAGCGGAAGATCCCCTTCCACACCGACGCGGTGCAGGCGGTGGGCCATCTGCCCATCGACGTGAATGCCCAGAATATTGATATGCTGTCCCTGTCTGGTCACAAGTTCCACGGGCCCCGGGGCGTGGGCGCGCTGTATGTGCGCCGGGGCACTCCCCTGCTCACCTTCATCCACGGCGGGGCCCAGGAACGGGGCTTCCGGGCGGGCACGGAAAATCTGCCGGCCATCATGGGCATGGCCGCCGCACTGGAGGACGCCTGCGCTCACATGGAGGAGAACGACGCCCACGCGGCCGGGCTCCGGAACGCGCTGATCGAAAAACTGTCCGCCATCCCACACTCCGCCCTCAACGGCGACCGGGAGCGCCGCCTGCCCGGCAATGTGAACTTCTGCTTCGAGGGCATTGAGGGCGAATCCCTCCTGCTGCTGTTGGACGACAAGGGCATCGCCGCCTCTTCCGGCTCGGCCTGCACCTCCGGCTCCCTGGATCCCAGCCACGTGCTGCTGGCCATTGGGCGGCCCCACGAGGTGGCCCACGGCTCCCTGCGCCTCACCCTGGATCGGGACAACACCATGGAGGACGTGGAGACCATCGCGGCGGCAACCACGGAAGTTGTCGAGTACCTTCGTAATATGTCCCCCGTTTGGAAAGCATTGCAGAGAGGAGAACGCGATTATGTTATACAGTGAAAAAGTGATGGATCATTTCCGCAATCCCCGCAACGTGGGTGAGATTGCCGATGCCGACGGCGTAGGCGAGGTGGGCAACGCCAAGTGCGGCGACATCATGAAGATGTACCTCAAAATTGAGGATGGCATCATCGTGGACGTGAAGTTCGAGACCTTTGGCTGCGGCAGCGCCATCGCCACCAGCTCCATGGCCACCGAACTTATCAAGGGCAAAAAGGTGGAGGAGGCCCTGGCGCTCACCAACCAGGCGGTGGTGGAGGCCTTGGACGGCCTGCCCGCCCACAAGATCCACTGCTCCGTGCTGGCGGAGGAGGCGGTGCGCGCCGCCATCAAGGACTATTACGATAAAAACGGCATCGCCTACGAGCCGGACCAGTTCTGCAACGGCGACTGCTCCTGCTGCCATGAGCACGACCACAAGGAGCCCGAGGAATAAAAAACTCATTCCATCTAAAGCAAACGGAGCGGCCCCACCAATTGTGGTGGAGCCGCTCTTTTTTCTTGCATAACTTACCGTCCCCGGGTGGCGGCGCGCTTTGGCTTGCCAAACTTCTTTTTGCACAGGGCGGCCAGCAGCTCCATCAGCTCGAATGCCCGCTCAAACACGTAGATCACCGAGGGGGTGAGCATGAGGAACACCACAATGACCAGCCCCGCCTGGAAGTCCAAGGGTGAGAGCTCAAACATGGGGCCGAAGCCCAGCACCGCGACGACAAAGGCCGTCGACATGGCGCCCAGCAGCGTCCATCGCTTCCAGTCCAGGGGCTTTGAGATGTAGTACAGCACCAGCAGACCCACCTCGCCCATAATGACGGTGGCCAGCGTGGACAGAGTGACCCGCTCAAAATCAAACGCGAAGGTGAACAGCTCAATGCCCACGATGAGCAGCACATTGGTCAGCCCCCCCGGCAGGGCGCGGCGCAGGACATTGGTCATAAAGTGCCCCTTCACGATCTCGTGGTTAGGCTCCAGCGCCAGCACAAAGGAGGGCGCGCCGATGGTCAGGGCGCTGATGAGGGTGAGCTGGATGGGGACAAAGGGGTACGGGAACCCGACAAACAAGTTGATGAGGGACAAAAACAGCGACATGATGTTCTTCACCAGGTAGAGGGCTGCCGCCCGCTGGATGTTGTTGATGACCCGCCGCCCCTCCTGCACCACCTCGGGCATAGAGGCAAAGTTGGAGTCCAGCAGCACTACCTGGGCCACCTGGCAGGCCGCCTCAGAACCGGAGGCCATGGCGATGCCGCAGTCCGCGTCTTTGAGGGCCAGCACGTCGTTCACGCCGTCGCCGGTCATGGCTACCGTATGGCCCGCCCTTTGCAGGGCCTTGACCAGCTTGCGCTTCTGATCCGGGGTCACCCGGCCGAACACGTTGTAGTCCCGCACCGCCCGGGCGTAGTCGGCGGGCTCCTTCAGCGTGGCGGCGTCTACGTACCGATCTGCCCCGGTGATACCCGCCTGGACGGCCACGGCAGACACGGTGGACGGGTTGTCCCCGGAGATCACCTTTACGGTAACCCCCTGCTGGGCAAAGTATTGGAAGGTCTTGGGGGCCTCCTCCCGGATCGGATTGTTGATCACCGCCAGAGCCAGCGGCTCCACCGGGCCGGTGATCCCCCTGTCCATAGCGGCGCCGGCACATTTTGCCAGCAGCAGCACCCGGCAGCCCTGCTCCTGGTATGGGGTCACCATGTGCTCCAGATCGGCATACCGGGCCTTCATGATGAACTCCGGCGCACCCACCACGTAAGTCCCATAGGACTTGAACGCCACCGCCGACCATTTATTGGCCGAGGTGAAGGGCACGGTGCCGGCGACCTGCCAGATGGAGGATTTGTTGAACCGCTCCGCCATGGCCCGGGCGGTGTCATTGTCCGCGTCAATGGCCTGGTAATAGGCGTTGAGGATCTCCTCCACCCGGGACATGGGGCAGCGATCCTCGTCCAGGGGAACCACTTCCCGCACGGTCATTTCCGGCTGGGTGATGGTGCCCGTCTTGTCCACACACAACACGTCCACATGGGCCAGCGTCTCCACGGCGGAAAGCTCATGCACCAGAGTCTCCCGTTTGGCCAGCCGCATGACGGACACCGCCAGCGCCACGCTGGTGAGCAGATACAGTCCCTCGGGGATCATGCCGATAAGCGCCGCCACCACGGCGGGAACAGCCTCGGAAAAGGTGTTTTCCTGAAGCATCAGCTCGTTGTAAAACAGAGCCGCGCCGATGGGAATCAGGGCAAAGCCGATGAAGCGGATCAACTTGTCCAGCGACTTCATCATCTCCGAGCGGCCCACCCCCTGGTCGGCCTTGGCCTCCAGAGACAGCCGGGCGGCGTAGCTGGCGGAGCCCACCCGGTCCAGCCGGGCACGGCACTTGCCGGACACCACAAAGCTGCCGCTGAGCAGTTCGTCCCCCACGTCCTTGGTGATGGGGTCGGCCTCGCCGGTGATGAGCGCCTCGTTTACCGTCACCTGCCCGGACATCACCGGGCCGTCGGCGGGGATCTGATCCCCGGCTCCCAGTTCCACAATGTCCTCCCGCACCAGCTTGTGGACGGGGACGGTGCCAAGCTGCCCGTCCCGCACCACCTTTACCCTCGTCTCGCTGATGAGGGACAGCTTTTCCAGAGTGGCCCGGGAGCGAAGCTGCTGGATGATGCCGATGACGGAGTTGACCACGGCGATGGCCAGGAACGTCATATCTTTGAAATCCCCCACCAGCACCAGCAGGGCCGCCAGCACCACAAACACCAGGTTAAAGAAGGTCAGCGTGTTCTCCCGGATGATTTGGCGGGTAGATTTGGCGTTGGAGGCCGGGGCCTCGTTGCCCATGCCCCGCTCCAGCAGCTCGGACGCCTGGGCGGCGGTAAGGCCCATTTTCGGGTCGGGAAAAATGCGCTCCGGTTCCCGGAGGGTACGGGTGGTTCGCTCCTCCCGGCGGCGGTCGCTGTCGTCCCGCTGCCGGGAAGGATCGTCATCCCGCCGCCGTTTAGGGGGCGGAGCCTGTTGATATTGTGCCTGCTGAGCCATGCGGCATCGGCTCCTTCTCTGTATAGATTCCCGCTTATCTTACCACAAAATGGAGCCGGCGTAAACACCGACTCCATTAACGTTTTATAAAAATTGATAATGTTTTCTCAAATACTCCACCGCACCAGCACAGTGAACCAGCCGTCCTCCCACCGGGCGGCGGCGGTGTGGCCCATGCGCTCCGCCAACGCCTTGACGATGGCAAGTCCCAGCCCTGTGGACTGCCCGGTGCGCATTTTGTCGGCGGTATAGAACCGCTCGAATACGTGGGCAGCGTCCTCCTCGGTGAGGTCGTCCGCCCGATTGGAGAAGGAGGATACGATGTACCCGCCCTCCCGGTACAGCTTGACGGACAGGGTGTCCGAGCCGTGGCGCAGGGCGTTGGTGAGCAGATTGGAAAAGATCCGGGTCACCGCCCCGCTGTCCGCCCACACCGGAGGCAGGTGGTCGGCGATGTTCACCTCCATCTCCAGCCCCGCTTCCTCGATCTGCTCGTAGGCGGCAGTCAACTGGTTGGACAGCGCCCGGGCCAAATCTACTTTTTCCCGCTCCAGGGGCAGCTCTCCCCCCTCGATGCGGGACAGGTCGTAGAACGAGGCGATGAAGGTCTGGAGGGTGCGGGCCCTCCCCTCGATCACCTGGAAGTATTCCCGACGCTTTTCCAAGGGCAGATCGTCCCCTTCCAAAAGCTGCAGATAGCCCAGGATGGAGGTCAGCGGCGTGCGCAAATCATGGGACACGTTGGCGATCTGCCTTCTAAGCTCCTGCTCCTTCCGGCGGTAGTCCGCCTTTTCGGACTGGCGCAGCTCCAGCAGGTCGTTGAGACAGACCAGCAGCTCCTCCGCCCCGGCACTGGGGCACGGCAGGGCCAGTCGGACGGTGGTCTCGTTGGCGATCTGGGCCCTCATCCGCCGAGCGGCCTGACGGAGGCCCCGCTCCAGGGTATGCCTCCGAGCCGCTTGAATAACGATCACCAGCAGCAGAAAAATGATGATGGCGGTTTTCATAAGGCGCACCCCTCCCGTCAGATGTAGCGGAACATGATGAGCAGAAGCAGAACGAGCAAGCCGGCCAGAAGGACTTTTGTCCAGCCCGGGGAGCGCTCCCCGCGGCCCAGCCAGAGGCACAGCAGCACCACCAGAATGGGGCCCAAAATGCCCAGCGGGCCCATCGCAATCAATTGCATCAACTGTTCCATCCGAATGTCAGCATATATAGGAGCACAAGGAACACGACAAACGCAGTTTTCATGGGGCACCTCTCTCACGACCATCAGCCGGGCCCCGGGGCCCGGCTGAACGCAGTCTTACTTTTTTTCGTAATGTTTGGCGGTAATGGTACACAGAATGACCGCCCCAATGGATATCCAAAGTGCCAGCGGCATACGCTTTGCCCCTTTCGTCTTACCGTTCCTGTGTTTCATTTGATCTCCTTTCGATTGAAGCCATACAACCCGACGGCGGTACACACGGCCAGCCAGAACAGCCCCACAATCCACGTCTGGCCCATATAACTCCAGTCGCCCACCGTAGATTTGGCGGAATCCAGCAGCGGCCCGGGGAGGTATGCGCAGATTTTAAACAGAACATCCCCCACCCTTCCCCCGGTAAGCGCGCCGGCAATCTGTAAAATAGGTTCCAGCACAAAGACGATGCCCACGTAGACAAAGGACGCGGCCATATCGCCGTTAATCAGAAACTGGCACGTACAGGCCGCCGCCTGTCCCGCGATCCACAGGGGCAGGCCCGCCGCCAGGAACCAGCCCACGATGATGAGGGCGTTCTCGGCCAGGGTATAGTAGAGCGGCTCGTCCGGCGCAAGGGGAGGGTCGATGGGCAGGACGATAGCGCACGCGCCCAAAAAGAATCCCATCATAGCCACCAGATACAAAATGGAAAGCAGGGTCTGGGCGATGAGCTTGCCCAGGTAGATACGGGTGCGGCTCAGGCCAAAGGACACCTCGTTTTTCAGCGTGGAGTTCTTGTACTGCCCCGCGAACACGATGTCCGCGGTGAGCAGGCAGATGCAGAAGCCGACGGCCCCCATCTCCACAACAATGGGGATCGCCCCGCCGAAAGGCGTGGGATTGGAGTGGGCGTTGTGGAAGGCATAGCACGCCACCAGCAGGCCCTCCAGCAGCAGAAAAAACCCCAGAGCGATGTAGGTGTACTTGCGGCGCACCAGCTTGTAGAACTCGGCACGGATGTAGTTAAACATTGCGCCCACCCCCAATCAGGTTCAGGAAATAGGCTTCCAGATCCGCGCCCTTCTGCTCCATGGCCAGCAGGGCCACCCCGTTCTGGGCCAGGGCGTAGGACGCCCGCTTGGGGTCGTCCAAACAGTCGTAGAGCTGCACCACATTGCCGGGAAGCACCTCGAACTTGTCGGTGCCCAGCTGGGTCTGGAGGACGGCGGCGGCACGGGCCGCGTCGTCCACCTCCAGCCGCAGGCAGGTGCGGCATTTGTCGTGGAGGGCCTCGGCGGAGATCTCCTCAATGATCTTTCCCTGCTCCATAAAGCCGTACCGGGTGGCGATGCTGGACAGCTCGGACAGGATGTGGCTGGAGATCAGGATGGTGGTCTGCCGCTCCTGGTTGAGCCGGCGCAGGATCTGCCGGAACTCAGCCACCCCCTCCGGGTCCAGGCCGTTGATGGGCTCGTCTAGGATCAGAAAGTCCGGGTGGTTCATCAGCGCCAGGGCCAGCCCCAGCCGCTGTTTCATACCCAGGGAGAAGGCCTTGAACTTCTTCTTCCCCGTGTCTGTCAGGTCCACCAACTCCAGCACCTCGTCCACCGCGCCCTTGCCGGGAATGCCCCGCTGGAGGCGGTAGTATTCCAGATTCTCCCGGGCTGTGAGGAAGGGTGAGAAGGAGGGGATCTCAATCATAGTCCCGGTGCGCTGGCGCTGGGGGCGCATATTCTTGCCCGACGCGCCGAACAGCTCCATCTCCCCGCCGGTGGGCTGGGATTGGCCGCTGATCATGCGCATGATGGTGGTCTTGCCCGCCCCGTTGCGGCCCACCAGCCCGTAGATGTCCCCCCGGCGCACCAGCATATTCACGCCGTCCAGGGCTTGACAGGAGCCGTAGGCTTTCTGAAGGCCGTAGGTCGCCATTACCGCTGTGTTTTCTGTCATAGCGTTTCCGCCTTTCTGTTTGAACTGACCCTATCATACCGCCGAAAGGCCAAAACTCCTGAAAGGAAAGGTTAAGAAAGGTTAAACTTAAAGCCGATGCCCCACACGGTCTTGATGTAGGCGCGATCCGGGTCGATCTTGCCCAGCTTGGAGCGGAGATTGCTCACATGGACGTTCACCGTGTTGTCGTCGCCGATGAAGTCCTCCCCCCATACAGTCTCGTAGATCTGGGCCCGGGAAAAGGCCCGACGGGGATTCTCCATCAGCAGGGCCAGAATGTCAAACTCCCGGCCGGTCAGAGACAGCTCCTCGCCGTTCACGGTCACGGTGTGGCTGTCCTTATCCAGCGCGAGGGGGCCGGCGGACAGCACATCCGCCTTGGGCGCCCCGAACTGGCGGCTGCGGCGCAGCTGCGCCTCCACCCTGGCCAGCACCTCGGCGTTGTCAAAGGGCTTAGGGATGAAGTCGTCCGCCCCCAGCTTGAGCACGTTCACCCGGTCGGACACCCCCACCTTGGCGGACGCCACGATGATGGGCATGGTCCTGCCACGACGGACGCGGGCGATCAGCTCCTCCCCCGTTATACCGGGGAGCATCAGATCCAGCAGGATCAGATCGTAGTCGTATTTCTCCGCCCACAGCAGGGCTTCGCTGCCGGAGAAGGCGGCGCGGCAGGTATAGCCCGCCCCCTCCAAAATGGTGCACAGCAGGCGGTTGATGTCCACATCGTCCTCCACGACGAGAATGTTGGCGGTTTCCATGGCTGCTCCTCCCGTTTCATTGGTCGCTGGTAGTATAACATAAAAACCCCCGGCGTTTCCATACGCCGGGGGCAGACTTTAGCTTTTTTTAAGATTTCAGCCTGTGATAGTCGGGGCTTGGTTGGTGAACTTCTGCTCCGCCTGGGCGATCTGCTGAGGCTGCGCCTGCTCCACCTTGTACCAGCCCTTCTGCTTGGCCGTCTCGAAGAGCTGGGTCTGCGTCTTGTGGCCCTGGGTGAGCAGATTGACAAAGGTATCCCGCAGCTGCACGTTGGTGCACTCGGAGGCGAACAGGTTGTAGTTGGTGCTCATCTTCTTCTCGGTGAGCAGCAGATCGGTGATAATCTCGTTGTCCTTCATGGTTCGTCCTCCTTAGCGTAAAAAGCCCAGCAGGGTGTCATAATTCCGTTTGTGCTGGGCGGCGTACTGGTTATAGGTGTTCTTCAGCTCGGTTTCCTGGGTGGCCTGGGCGGCGTCTTGGTACTTGCAGCACAGCATACACTCAAAACCCAGCTGATCTTCCAGGGCGGACAGCTCTTTGGAACTCAAATTCGGCATAGGTGCGTACCTCCTTTTCAATGGTACCCTTAGTTTGACCAGAAAACGGAGGAATATGCAAAAATATCATATCACGCGTTTAATATCGTCCTCGCATTCCTGTAGAAAGCGAAATACATGGTACGCGTCATTCGCGCGTTTTATATCTTTTGTACCGATAAAATATGCTGAACATAAAATCTCAATGCATTCCATGACCCACGGAATGGCCTCTTTTTCCTTTTTAGTAAGTTTTATCATTCTCTCGTAACCCGCAATCACCGCTTTAACGTTTTCCAGCCAGTCCTCTTTTGTAAGCGTGTCCGATGTTTCCTCCGCCAGCAACCCCGTTAAAAAATAGCAAATGTCAAATATCCGTATGTTTTTTTGGCTCAAATCAAAATCAATATATCCAACAAAACTGCCATGCAAAAACAGAAAATTGCCAAAGTGCACATCTCTGTGGATCAGCTGCTTGGGCAGATGATCATACACAGTCTCTAATGACTCCGCCACTTTTAAATATTCCGCTTCGCTTACAATCCGCCATTCATCATCCGCTAAATTTTTCCGCACCCATCCCTTCATCTCCTTTAACAGGCTATTGTCCCAAAATGTGATCTCTTTTTCGCACTGTATAAATGCCATGTGCAGCCGCGCAATTGCACAACCTATTTCCCAAGCCATTTTCGTATCTTTTATATCAGAAATATTGCTTCCCTTCATTTTTTTAGACATGAGAAAATAAGCGTTTTGACATTCGACATATTCTTCTCCCATTTGGGTAGACACGATCTCCGCAACCGGAACACCACAGCCCAATAATATCGTCGATGCTTTTATGTTTCTTTCCAATTGATTCTTGTCATAATATACTTTTATCACATAGGAATCGTCGATCACCCAAGCTGATGGATATATTTGCAATAATTGTCCGTTTTCTATTCCCCATAAAGGTAAGATCTGTTCAATGATCTCTCTCATGCTTTGATAACACACCTTTTCTTTTGAAATAATTCTTCTGACACTTGGCCCTGACAAATGATAGATCATCCCAAGCTGCTCATTTGTTCTCCCTTCAAGATGCTTCAAATATATATGCTGGTTTCGTTTCTCCAACTCAAGCCTATAATCTGTCTGTCTCTTTTCCTTAAAAGCATTTTCCTTTGGTATATATAAATAGCCGCCTTGAAAATACTTTTGAACCATTTCCAGCAATTCCTCCGGCAAAGCCTCATGTGCGTTTACATATTTCATAGACATCACCCCGTATATTATAACACACAGTTCTTGTTTATTGGTGATTGCATTCCATTCTGAGCAAAATACGATCAGCAGTAAAATGCAAAGCGGCGCATGGATATTTCCATGCGCCGCCTATCTTGTCTGACCCTGCTGAGGCTTTGGCTTACTTCTTATTCACCTTCAGCACGTCCTTATAGAACGCGTCCAGCTCCCGTTTTGTTTTGAAAGTGGCCACATACATCTGGTTGCCCATGGCGTCGGACAGCACGTCGGGGATGCGATCCACCATCTTCATCTGCTCGCCATACTTCTCCAGAACAGCCTGGTGGTCCAGGACGAAGTCCTTGCCGTCCCGGCGGCCGGCATAGGCGCAGAAGAAGTGATCCCCTGTCTCCAGCGTGGAGCGGTCAAAGGCGATCATGTCCGCCCAGATCTTGTACACGTTGGTGGAGTTGGCGAAGTTCATCATGTCGGGGCTGAATCCGCCGCAGGGGCGCATATTGACCTCCAGCGCCACCACGTCCCCCTTCTTGCCCATACCCTCCTGGTCCTGGGTGAGGCGGAAGAACTCGAAGTGGACGAAACGGCTCTTGACGCCGAAGCTCTTGACGGTGGCACGACCCGCTTTCTTGGTGTCGGCGGGCAGATCCTTGACAATATAGTAAATGGAGTTGTCCTCCTCGTTCACGATGTCCATGATGGACATGGGGGTGACGTTGCCCGTCTCAAAGATGGGCTTGCCGGTGGAGTCGATGATGGCATCGTAGGAGTTGACCTCGGCGTGAATGAACTCCTCCATGATATAGGTGACGTCGTGCTTCGTCTCCAGAAAGTGCTTCAAATCCTCCTCATTAGACAGCTTGTGGGTGTCGGAGGCGCCCACGCCGTTGTCCGGCTTGACCACCACTGGCCAGCCCACCTTCTTGATGAAGGCCAGGCAGCCCTTCTCATCATCCACCAGATGATAGCGGGCCACGGGGATGCCCGCCTTCTCATAGAACTCCTTCATCTTGGACTTGTATTTGATACGGGGGATGTCGTCGCTCTGGAAACCGGAGGTAATGTGGAAGTCGGTGCGCAGCTGGGCGTCCCGCTCCAGCCAGTACTCGTTGTTGGACTCCAGCCAGTCGATCCGGCCATGCTTGAAGGCAAAAAACGCCACGGCGCGGTACACCTCGTCATAATTCTCCAGGCTGCCCACCTTGTAGTACTCGTTGAGGCTGTCCTTCAGCTCGCCCCGCAGCTCGTCATAGGGCGCGTCGCCGATGCCCAGCACGTTCATGCCGTTGTTCTTGAGCTCCCGGCAAAACTGCCAGTAGTTGGTGGGAAAATTGGGGGAAATGAAGATGACATTTTTCATTGCGTTTTCCTTCTCTCTTTTTAGTCAGTTCAGTTCTCTAATAAATATGGCACAAAATAGGCCACCTGCTTATACCACCAGTCCCAGTCGTGGGCCACGTCCCAACCCCAGAAATCCACCCAGATGTGGATGTTCTTCTCATAGCAGATATGGGCCATCTGCCGGGTGGTGTCTGGAATCTCCCAGGGCCCCTGTCCCACACAAATGACGCCCTTCTTCTGGTTGTACAGCTCGATAAAGGGGTGGTCATTGGGCATATTCGCCAGATAATTCACCGGGGAGTTGCGGTACACCACCTCGTCCATATAGCCGTCGAAGCCGTAGTCCGCGCTGTAGATGCCGCTGAGGGCCAGCACACGGTCAAACAGATCGGGGCGGCGGAAGAACAGATTGGCGGCGTGGGTGGCTCCCAGGCTCGCCCCGAACACCAGCACTCCAGCTTCGCCAGTCCAGCCGTTGCGCTCATTCACCATGGCACGCATGAAGGGCACTATCTCATCGGTGATATAGGCGATCCACTGCTCGTACCGGCGGATGCGCCAGTATGGGTCGCCCCCCTTGTCCGACCAGCTCTCCGCGTCCATGGTGTCGATGGAGAACACCATTACCTGGCCCGACTCGATCCAGGGCGCCCAGGCGTCAGTCATGTGAAAATTCTCGAAGTCAAAGAACCGGCCGTCCTGGCAGGGGATGAACAGCACAGGGCGGCCCGCGTGGCCGTACACCTTGCACTCCATATCCCGGCCCAGGGCAGGGCTGTAATTTTTAAAATACTGTGTCTCCATTCAGCGCTCTCCTCCGCTTTTGTAATGTTGATCTGCGGGAGCGATCATTGCTCCTCCCGCCCGTAAAGCAGGGTCCTCATGAAAAACGGGATCTGCCGCTCCCAACTGGCCTCGCTGTGGTCGCCGCCGGGCACCATGCGGAAGTCCAGCAGGACGCGCTTGTCCAGCAGCGCCGCCGCCGTCCTGCCCAGCAGCTTGAAGGTCTGGGCGTGGTTGGACAGCTCCCGGGAGCCGTAATCCATGTACAGCACCGTGTTGGGGTTCACCCGCGCCGTGCGGATGAGGGTATCAACCTTCCCGGGGGCCACCCACAGGGACGGGGACAGCGCCGCCGCCCGGGAGAAATACCGGTTGTACTCCAGCAGGGCGTACAGGCTCATGAGCCCGCCCATGGAGCTGCCCGCGATGAAGGTGTCCTCCCGGCCCGGGAGTGTGGGGAACTCCCGGTCGATTTCCGGCTTGAAGGCATGAACCAGCCACTCCATGGTGGTTTTCCCCCGCCCCGCTACCCGGCCAACGCCGCCGGTGTAGAACGACCAGGGAGAATATTCGCTCAGACGCCCGTTGTCCGGGTGGTGGTTGCACTCCACTGCGGCCACGATGATCTGGGTCTCGGTGGCGTCCAGGTACTCGCCCAGCCCCCAGCTCTTGCCATAGGTGGCGTCCTCGTCAAAGAACACGTTGTGCCCGTCGAACATATAGAGCACGGGATAACGCAGGTCGGGATCCATCTCCCAGGAGTCGGGGAGATAAATATAGGCCCGACGGGGTTCGTCCCCAGTCAATTCAGGGATAGTGATATTCCAGCTGTCAATCATAATCCAGGATCCTTTCCCGCATTGAAGTAATAATGATTGTAAAACAGTTTATCACACTGCTGTAAAAAATGCAATGGGGATATTCCCATCTTCTCCCTTTCTTCCGCCTGATTGTAAGGCATTTTTACAGATATTTTTCACCTCCGCTCTTGACTAGGCACAAGGACTTGTGCTACAATGCTTCTTGCTGTGGGTCACACTATGCTGGTATAGCTCAGTTGGTAGAGCAGCTGATTCGTAATCAGCAGGTCGTGTGTTCGAGTCACATTACCAGCTCCAGCCAGAAAAAGCTCCGTACAGGCCAACGGCCTGTATGGGGCTTTTTCATCAATACTATACATGATGAGGAGCCGTGCCGCGCATGAACTACAAGTTTGAAACCGCCCCCGCCCGCGTAAACATGGAGGCCGCCAAGTGGGACGCCATGGGCCCTGTCTCCGCCGAGGGTATTGTGCCCCTGTCGGTGGCGGACATGGAGCTGCTCTCCCCGCCTGAGATCATTGAAGAGCTGAGGCAGACTGCCGAGTTTGGGATGTGGGGCTACACCCACTGGGGGGAGCGGTACGCCTCCGCCGTCAAGCACTGGATGTCCACCCGCCACAGCTGGGACATCCAGTCCGATTGGATCGTCCAGACCAACGGGGTGGTCCAGGCGCTGTACGCCGCTGTCCGGGCCTACACCGACCCCGATGACGGCGCGCTGCTGCTCACCCCGGTCTACCCTCCCTTTTATCACGCGGTGAAAGAAAACGGGCGCCGCGTGGTGGAAAGCCCCCTGAAGCTGGAGAATGGGCGCTACCAGGTGGACTTCGCGGATTTTGAGGAAAAAGCCAAGCAGTGTAAGGTATTTATCCTTTGCAGTCCCCACAACCCAATTGGCCGGGTTTGGACGCAGGACGAGCTGCGCCGCATGGGCGACATCTGCCTGAAACATAACGTGCTGGTGATCAGCGATGAGATCCACTTCGACCTCATCATGCCCGGATACCGGCACACCAGCTACGCCACTCTGGGGCCGGACTACGCCGACCGCTGCGTGGTATGCACCGCTGCCAGCAAAACCTTTTCGCTGGCGGGGCTGTGCGTGGCCAATATCCTGGTGCCCAGCGCCGAGCTGCGGAAAAAGCTGGAGCACCAGGTGTCCCTGTCCGGCTGCAACTCCTTCAGCATCTTCGGAATACGGGCGCTGGAGGCAGGCTATACCCAGTGCGCCGATTGGGTGGACCAGCTCAACGAGCACGTATGGAACAATTACCTTTACTTAAAGGAGTTCATGGCTCAAAACTTCCCGGAGGTGTGGGTGGCCGATTTGGAGGGCACCTACCTGGGCTGGATGGACTGCCGCTCCTTCGGCATGGACGGCCATGCCCTGGGCGAGTTCCTCCGCTCGGAGGCCCAACTGTACCTGAACGACGGCTTCGGCTTTGGCTCTGCCGGGGACGGGTTCCAGCGCGTCAACCTGGCCTGCGGCCGCAAGGTGCTGGCGGACGCCCTGGCCCGCCTCAAATCCGCCATGGAGCGGCGCCGGAACGCCTGAGACAAATCAAATCCTACACATCCCTTTACACTGAGGAGTGGAATTTTCATGAATGAATTTCTCGACTGCGGCCAGATCGTCAACACCCACGGAATCCACGGCGAGGTGCGCATCGTCCCCTGGGCCGACAGCCCGGAGTTTTTGCGCGGGTTCTCCACCCTCTACGCGGACGGGACCCCCATCCGCGTCACCTCCAGCCGGGTGCACAAGGGCAGCGTCATCGCCAAACTGGACGGCGTGGAGACGGTGGAACAGGCGATGCTCCTCAAAGGCAGAACCGTTCAAATCAGGCGGGCGGACGCCAAGCTGCCGGAAGGTTCCTTCTTCCTGGCGGACATCATCGGCCTGCCGGTGGTGGACGAGTCCGGCCAAAAGCTGGGCGTGCTGCGCGAGGTGCTCTCCCCTTCCGTCCAGCAGGTCTACGTGGTGGATGGCGAACGGGAAATCATGATCCCCGCCGTACCGGAATTCATCCTGGAAACCAACATCGCGGGCGGCTATATTAAAGTGCGCCTGATCGAGGGGATGTAGGCCATGTATCGCATTGATATTATGACGCTGTTCCCGGACACGGTGGGCGACGTGCTGTCCGAGTCTATCCTGGGCCGGGCCCAGGAGCGAGACATTCTGCGCATTGACACCCACCAGATCCGGGACTACACCACCAACAAACAAAACCAGGTGGACGACTACCCCTATGGCGGAGGCCGGGGAGCGGTGCTCCAGGCTGATCCGCTCTACCGGTGCTGGGATCACATCTGCCAACAGTATGAAAAACGCCCACACACTATCTTCCTCTCCCCCTGCGGCAAAACTTTCACCCAGGCGGACGCCAGGCGGCTGGCCTGGGAAGAAAGCCATTTGATCCTGGTGTGCGGCCACTACGAGGGCATCGACCAGCGGTTCATCGACGAGTGCGTGGACGAGGAGATTTCCCTGGGAGATTTCGTGCTCACCGGCGGGGAGATCGCCGCCATGGCGGTGGCGGACGCGGTATGCCGCCTGGTTCCCGGTGTGCTGTCCGACGCCGAGTGCTTTGAAAACGAGAGCCACTGGGACGGTCTGCTGGAATATCCCCAATACTCCCGCCCCGCTGTCTGGCATGGCCGGGAGGTGCCGGAAGTGCTGTCCACCGGCGACCACGCCAAAATTGAGCGGTGGCGGCGCAAGCAATCCCTGCTGCGCACCCGTGAGCGCCGGCCCGACCTGTACGAAAAGCTGGATCTGTCCTCCAAGGAAGATCAGAAGCTGCTCTCCGAGCTGGAACGGGAGCTGAACCGGCCTCCCCTGCCCCAGCCGGTGAACTGTCGTTCGGCCTCGGAGGATGACCTCCCCGCCATACTGGCCATCGCCGCCCAGGCTCAGGCATTTCTCGCCTCCCGCGGGGTGGATCAGTGGCAGGACGGCTATCCGGAGCGGCGGCATTTTCTGGTAGATTTGGAGCGGAACGAGTGCTTTGTCCTCACCTGCGACGATGAAATATGCGCCTTTTTTGTCCTCTCTGCCCGCCCCGAACCCAGCTATTCCAACCTCACCGACGGCAAATGGTCGTCGGACGAGCCCTATGCCGTCCTCCATCGCTGCGCCGTGGCGGAACAGTACCGCGGCTCCGGGCTGGCTGACCGCGTCATCGCGGAGTGCCAGCAGCTGGCACTGGATCAGGGCATCGGCTGGCTCCGGGTGGATACCCACAAAAAAAATAAGGCGATGCAGGGTTTGCTTCGGCGAAACGGTTTCCAATATCGTGGGAATGTTCTGGTGGATGTGCCTCCGCCGTCTCACGTCATTGCGCCTGCGGCGCCACGACCGTTCGGGTCGCCTCCGGCGACCCACGATCCCCGCCGTCAGGCCTTTGAAAAAAGGATCAAACAGCCAAACCGCCATACTCTCCCTTGACATTTCTTCCCGCCATGGTATAATCTAATTTACATTATCATGTAAGGGGATTATTTCTATGAGTTTTTCCATTATTGCCGACAGCTGCTGCGATTTTACCCCTGAGATGAGGATCGATCCTGTTTATCGCTCCATCCCGCTCACCATCCATGTGGGCGGCGCGGACTATGTGGACGACCAGAATTTAGACACCAGTCTGCTCATTTACGCCATGGATCAGAGCCCCGACGCGTCCTCTTCCTCCTGTCCCTCCCCCGGCGGCTACCTGGACGCCTTCCGCAAGGCGGAGGGGGACATCTATGTCGTCACCCTGTCCGCCCTGCTCAGCGGCTCCCACAACAGCGCCTGGCAGGCGAAGCAGCTCTTCGCGGAGGAGCAGCCGGAGCGGAACATCCACGTATTCAACTCCTGCTCCGCCTCCGCCGGCGAGGTGCTGCTGGCCCAGAAGGTGTATCAACTGGCCAAATCCGGCCTTCCCTTTGCCCAGGTGGTTGCCCAAGCGGAGCAGACGATCACCGACACCAACACACTGTTCGTGCTGGAAAACCTGGACAATCTGAAAAAGAACGGACGCCTGACCCGCGTGCAGGCCATGCTCACCGGCGCGCTGCGCATCAAGCTCATCATGGGCTCCACCCCTGAGGGGGAGATCTGCAAGCACGGACAGGCGCTGTCCATCAAGCAGGCGCTGTCCAAGCTGGCGGAGATCATGGCGGCGGACGAAAAGCATAAAGGGAAAATCCTTTACATTTCTCAATGTCTCTGCCCTGAACGCGCTCAGCAGCTGTGGGAGCTGGCGCAGAAGAGCTGCCAATTTGCCGGCGCCGTTATCACTGCCACCCGGGGGATCAGCTCCTATTACGCCAACAGCGGCGGCGTGGTCGCGGCCTATTGAGTAGGAGACGCCAAGCATGGCCTATGCAAGCCTCAGCTTAGAGAAGGCGCTCACCGGCCCCATCCTCGATCTGGGCGGCGGCGGGGAGGGTATCATTGGGCGCATATACCGCCAGCAGGCGGTGGCCATTGATAATCGGCAGGAAGAGCTGGACGAAGCACCGGACGGCCCCAAAAAGCTGCTGATGGACGCCGCCGCCCTGACCTTTGCGGACGCGTCTTTTCAGCACGTCACCGCGTTTTTCTCGCTCATGTATATGCCCCACGCTGTCCAGGCACAGGCCGTCGCCCAGGCGGCCCGGGTACTGCGCCCGGGCGGCACGCTCCACATCTGGGACGCGGAAATCAGCTCCGCTTTCCCCGAGCCCTTTCTGATGGAGCTGGACGTTGACGCCGCCGGTACTCCTATTCATACCACCTATGGCATTGTGAAGGAGGACGCGGCCCAGAGCGCGGATCATATTCTCCGCTTTTACCAAGACGCTCAGCTGAGCTTGGCGGACAGGCAGGAACATGACGGCTGGTTTTATCTCCGCCTGACCAAATGACATCACCCGGTAATTGGAGGGAACCATGAACCTTACCGACATCCGTGACGTAAAGGCCCTGCTGGCCCGCCATGGCTTTCATTTTTCCAAATCCATGGGGCAAAACTTCCTCATCGCCGACTGGGTGCCCCGGGACATCGCCTCTGCCGCCGGATTGGATGAGACCTGCGCCGTGCTGGAGATCGGCCCGGGCATCGGATCCCTCACGCAGCACCTGGCTCGCCAAGCCGGCAAAGTTGCCGCCGTTGAGCTGGATACCTCCCTCCTGCCCATTTTGGACGAAACACTGGCGGACTATTCCAATGCAGAAATCATCCCCGGTGATGTTCTAAAGCTGGACCTCAACGCCCTTATCGCTGACAAGTTTTCTGGCTTTACACCGAAAGCCTGCGCCAATCTTCCCTACAATATTACCACGCCGGTGCTCACCCGGCTGCTGGAGTGCAGCCGCTTCCGATCAATCACTGTGATGATCCAGCGGGAGGTGGCCCAGCGGATCTGCGCCGCTCCCGGTGACCCGGACTGCGGGGCCTTCTCGCTGTTCTGCCAATACTACGCCCGGTGCGAGCTGCTGTTTGAGGTGCCGCCGGACTGCTTCCTCCCCGCTCCGAAGGTCACTTCCGCCGTGGTTCAATTGACCCCCCATCCCGCTCCTCCGGTAGAAGGTGACCGGGACGCTATCTTTTCCGTGATCAATGCCGCCTTTGCTCAGCGGCGCAAAACGCTGCTCAACGCCCTGTCCTCGGTCTATGGCAGCCGCCTCTCCAAGGATGAATTGCGGCAGATCATCCTCGACTGCGGCCTTTCCGAGACCGTGCGGGGCGAACGGTTAGGGTTGGCGCAGTTTTCCGAGCTGGCTCGGCGTTTAACGTAAGGTAAGCTCTCCTTTGTCAAATCCTGGCCCAGTGCATAGGATGAACCAAAGGAGGGTTTCTTTATGCCAATTATATATCTTTCACCGTCTACCGAAGAAAATATTTTATGTAATATAAGCGAGGGGCCCAATTAAGGCCCCCCGCTTGATCCGTATTATGTCTTTTATACCGGTTCCACGGTATAGCCCAGCGCCCGCAGTCCGCTGACGATGCCGCCCGGGTCTACCATATGTCCCGCGCCCACGGCCAGGAAGAAGATGTTCTCCCCTTCCCGTTCCAGAAGCTGGGCCGCATACTTGATCATATTGGGGTCCCGGTCGGTAAACAGGCGGGAATTCAATTCGTCGTCACTGTTTACTATTGCGGCCTTGTCATAGGCCTGCCCAAAGGCTTCGGCATCTCCTGCCTTCCACGCGTCGATCATGGCGTCCAGCATTTGATTCTGAAGCTCCAGCGCCTCCTGGACTGCCTGCTGTTCCTCCTCGGTGAGATCCGGGGTCTCGCCGCTGGCCGCAAGGCACAGGGCTACGCTGGACGCCAGGTATGCCTCCTGATACTCCGGGGACAGGGTGTCAAAGATACCGCCTTGGAACGCATAGGTCTCCACCGCACCGATGGTCTTGCCCTGGTAGACCGCGGCGGAGTTCAGGTAGAGGTCAATGGCCAGGGGCGTATCGCCAGTGCTTTCATCCTGAGTCAGCAGGCTCGTGAGGCTGGCGGCCAGGGCCCAGGGCTTAAGGGAGGCGATGGTCTCCTCGGGCAGCCCGGTGAGGGAGGAAACGAGTTCCACCGTCTGGTCGTAGAGTTCCGGGCTGATATGATCCTTCAGGGTCGTGCCGTCCGTATAGGACTGCATGGCAGCAAGCTGGGCCATCCCCTCCTGGTCATTGAGGTCCAGCTCGAAGATAACCTCCTGAGCGGAGGCCAGGGCGGCGCGGAGGGAACGGTGGAAGGGATAGATATTGCCGCGATCCATATGTGCGGTGCCCAGCAAATAGAGGGTGTTACCCCCATTAGTAGCCTTCCACAGCAGGCCGTGGGATCCAGCGCCCGCCTGGTCATAGACCGCCAGCACCAAGCGCACCGTCATGACCATGGCTTCCTGGCAGGTGCAGGCCCGCTCCAGATCCAGGTCGCCGGCCTTGTTGACGCCGCGTACCACCCCTAAGCCGCTGAGAAAGGGGATCGGTCCGTCCTCAATGCCCTCTAACTCGTAGTCCGCACAGATCTGGTAGAGCGCGTTCATCACCCCGCCCCGGGTCAGGTCCACCACCAGGGGCTCGTCCGTGGCTGTGCGCCGGGGCAGTTCCAGAAGCGCCAGTTTGGCCGCCGCGGCGGCGGTCATAAGATCCAGCCGCTCTTGGGTGACAGGACTGAGGATGTATTGTCCCATATCGTCGTCCACCAGCCCCAGGGCATAGCCGTCGGTCAGATACTCGTAGGTCCAGGACGAGGGCTGCTGGTCCGCCGCTTCCGCTGCCAGGGCTGGTGTGCCCAGGCACAGGACCAGCGCCAACGCCAGGAGCGCGGACAGGAATTTTTTTGCTTTCATCGTGATTTACCTCCAAATAAGAAATACCTTCGATGGGATCCGTTCCTTGCCTGAATGCAAAAATGTAAAGTTCGCTTTACGATTGCAGTATAACATCCACCGTATGGAATGTCAAGCACATTTTACACTTTATGAAAAATTGTGTCCATGAAACAGTTAGGCTGCTGCATTCATTCGGCCTACCTCGCTTTTATCCCAACTCATTTGGAAAAGTCGCGGCTGTGAGTGATAGTATTGCGATAGGAACATACATAAAAAGCAAACTCAACCTTTGCCATAGACCTTCTAAGGCAATCACCGTCCCTTTATAACTCGGTTTATCAGCCATTATGAATAGTACGAAAAAAGCGGCTGCAAAGAGAAAACAAAGTAAAGATAAACTCCCTAAGAGCCCATTAGATATTTTGAAAAAATATACTCCAATCAGCAAAGGCGCAAGTGTTAAAAGTAAAAAGCCAATTGCTGAGCCATAGCCATGTACCTTTTCAGAAAGTGTTTCAAGACCTTTGGTTTCCCCAACTGAAAAAATCCCGGAAAGAATGCAGCCTCCTATGGCATAGGCTGCAATAACGAAAAAAAGCAATATGGAGATAGTGCCTGATGTTTGGGCTATAGTAGGATAAAATTGCAAGGCGTCGATCAGAATAGCAACTCCAAATGCGATTAGCCAAACATTATAAATCAAATGAAAGGGCGCTTTTGAATTTCCTAAAACACTCATTACTTGTGTTAAGTGATTATATCCTCTGTAAGCAGGAGCCAATAAAAGAGGAATAATCAAATCAGCAGCCAAAAGAAAAGGCAAAATGCGAGAAAGACTATTTTTCATCATTTATCTCTCCTTTTAGATGGCCTAGGCCTTTTAAAATTTTTACAGCAACCTCTTGCATGACATCGGCTTTAACTACTGCAATTCCTTGTTCTTCGTCACCTAGAACCAGTAATATATCTCCCGGGTTAATATCAAATATCTCGCGTGCTTCTTTCGGAATGACAATCTGGCCGCGTTCTCCAACCTTGACTGTTCCAAAAATATGTTTTCCTTTTGGTTTTGACATTTTAATCTCCCTCACTTAATTCATATTTTTCATATCAACATGAAAAGTATATATTGAAAAATAAGCGTTGTCAATCATCAGTTAAAAGACAATAAGCCATTCCTTCGCAAATCTTTATAAGAAAAGAAGTTGACATTTCAACTTCTTTTTTGTATGATACAGAAGTTGAATTTACAACTTCCAAATTTGCTGCGGGAGGGTGCGCTATGATCCAGCGGTTCGAGCAATTTACTTCGGCGATTTTTGAAATCTCACGGTGCTGGCACAAGCTGGCGGAGGAAGAGCTGTCGGTCTATGGCCTCAAAGGCCCTCACGCCGCCTACCTGACGGTGATGTACCGGTATCAAGACGGGATCACCGGTCCTGAGCTGTGCCGGCTGTGCGGCAAAGACAAGTCGGACCTCTCCCGCGCCGTGGCGCTGATGCAGGAAAAGGGCCTGGTCATCAAGCAGGCTGTGGATCGGAGCCTTTACCGCGGCCTGCTCAAGCTGACGGAGCGGGGCCGGGCCGTGGCGGAGCAGATTTCCAAGCGGGCCTGCCTGGCGGTGGAGCTGGCGGGCGGGGATCTGTCGGAGGAGACCCGGGAGACGTTCTACAAGGCCCTGTTTTCCATCACCGGCCATCTTCGGAAAATCAGTAAGGAGGGACTTCCACAACCATGAATATCGTGAGAAAGTGTTACTGTCGAAGCTATCAACTGGCCTTCCGGCTGGCCATGCCCCTGCTGCCCTACCGGGAGCCGGAGCGTTTTGACAGCATCGACGCCCTTCCGCCCCTGCTGGAGCGGCTCAAGATCCGCTCCATCCTACTGGTCACCGACCGCCCCCTGCGGGAGGCCGGAGTGACCCAGCCCCTGGAGGAGCTGCTGGAGCAGTCCGGCATCCACTGCGCCGTCTACGACGGCACCCGCGCCAACCCCACCGTGCGCAACGTGGAGGAAGCCCGGGCGCTGTACCTGGGGTCGGGATGCCAGGGCATCATCGCCTTTGGCGGCGGCTCGTCCATGGATTGTGCTAAAGCGGCAGGGGCCCGGATCGTCTACCCCAAGCGGAGCGTCAACCAGATGAAGGGCCTGCTGCGGGTGCTGCGCCGCCTGCCGCCCCTGATCGCCATCCCCACCACTGCCGGCACCGGCAGCGAGGTGACGGTTACTGCGGTCATCACCGACAGCGAGCAGCGGCACAAATATACCATGAATAACTTCACCATGATCCCCCACTACACCGTGCTGGACCCGGCGGCCACCCGCACCCTCCCCCCTGCCCTCACCGCCACCACCGGCATGGACGCCCTCACCCACGCAGTGGAGGCTTACATCGGCGGCTCCACCACCAAGGAGACCCGGCGGTACGCCCGGGAGGCGGTGCGGCTGGTCTTTGAGAACCTGGAAACTGCCTATCAGAACGGTGACGATCTGGCGGCCCGGAAGAATATGCTCCACGCCGCCCACATCGCGGGAATCGCTTTTTCCAAATCCTATGTGGGCTACGTCCATGCGGTGGCCCACTCCCTGGGTGGGCAATACAACACGCCCCACGGACTGGCCAACGCGGTACTGCTGCCCATCGGGCTGGAGCTCTACGGCCCCTGTGTCTATCGAAAGCTGTGGGAGCTGGGCAGGAGCGCCGGAATCGTGGACCAGGCCACGCCGGAGCAGGAGGGCGCGGCAGCATTCATCGCCGCCATCCGGGATCTCAACGGTCGGCTGGGCATCCCGGAAAAGCTGCCGGAGATCCGGCGTGAGGACGTCCCCGCCATGGCCGCCCACGCCGCCCGGGAGGCCAACCCCCTCTACCCCGTGCCCAGGCTGATGGATGCGGCGGAGCTGGAATTATTTTACGAGAAGGCGGCAGATTGGAGTCGATGACCATGGATATCCACGAAATCGTTGAGGCTCAGCGCAAATATTTCCACACCGGCGCCACGCTGCCGGTGTCCTTCCGGGTGGCGATGCTCAAAAAGCTGCGGGACTCGGTGGACCGCTATGAAGGGGAGATCGCCAAAGCCCTGGCCGCCGACCTGGGAAAAAGCGGCTACGAGAGCTTCATGTGCGAAATTGGCCTGGTGCGCAGCGAGATCAGCTATATGATCCGGCATACCCGCCGCCTGGCGAAAGACCACACCGTCTGGACTCCCCTGGCCCAGTTCGCCTCCCGGAGCTTTCAGAAGCGCTCCCCCTATGGGAACACCCTTATCATGAGCCCCTGGAACTACCCGGTGCTGCTCACCCTGGACCCCCTGGCCGACGCCATCGCGGCGGGTGACACCGCCGTGGTCAAGCCCAGCGCCTACGCCCCCGCCACCAGCGCCCTGCTGGCGGAGCTGATTGGGAGCTGCTTCCCCACCGAATACGTGGCGGTGGTCACCGGCGGCCGGCAGGAGAACGCCGCCCTGCTGGAGGAGAAATTTGACTTCGTATTCTTCACCGGCAGTCAGGCCGTGGGCAAGGAAGTCCTGCGCCATACGGCGGAGCACCTGACCCCGGCGGTGCTGGAGCTGGGCGGAAAAAGCCCCTGCATCGTGGACGAGACCGCCAAAATTCCCCTGGCGGCCCGGCGCATCGTCTTTGGCAAGTACCTCAACTGCGGGCAGACCTGCGTGGCCCCGGACTATATCCTGTGCCACAGCAGCGTAAAGGACAAGCTGCTGGACGCGCTGCGCAAAGAGATCCGGCGGCAGTACGGCGATGACCCGCTGCAAAACCCCGACTACGGCAGGATCGTCAACAAGAAGCACTTCCAGCGGCTGCTGGGCCTCATCCACCCCGGCAAAGTGGCGCTCGGGGGCCAGTCCTCCCCGGACACGCTGCAAATCGCGCCCACCATCCTGGACGGCGTCACCTGGGATGACCCGGTGATGCAGGAGGAAATCTTCGGCCCCATCCTGCCCATACTCACCTACGACCGCTTCGAGGAGCTGTATGAACTCCTGGCGGACAAGCCTAAGCCGCTGGCGCTCTACCTGTTCTCCCAGAACCGGGGCCGCATCCGTCAGGCCATGTCTCGCTTCTCCTTCGGCGGCGGGTGCGTCAACGACGTGGTCATCCACCTGGCCACCAGCGAGATGGGCTTCGGCGGCGTGGGCGAGAGCGGCATGGGCGCGTACCACGGCAGGATAGGATTTGAGACATTCTCCCACACCAAGAGCATCGTGGACAAAAAGACCTGGATGGATCTGCCCATGCGCTACCAGCCCTATCAAAAGAAGCTGTATGGCAGGCTGCTGCATCTGTTCCTGAGATAAATGACGAGGGAGTACCGGCCCCTGGCCCGGCGCTCCCTCTTTCGTTTTCTGACGGACGCCGTCTTATCAAAAATCAGGGTTGCGGAACAGGCCGGCGGTCAGGTATAATATAGAAAAAATGGTGTGACCATCCGTCTCAAACTGCGTCTTTATAAGTAGACCTGTTGATAGTTCAAAACAAACTCCTGTCAGCAGGGCAAATCAGTGAGACAGGGCTTTATGCCCTGGATTTTGCGAAAGGGGAAGAAAACATGAAGAAGCGTATCCTATCTCTGATGCTGGCTCCGATCCTGTTGTTTTCTATGGCAGTTCCCGGATTCGCGGCCGAGAGCAGCGACAGCGCGGCCCGTCTGGCCGCTGTCACCAAAAAGGTGAAGAACGCCCTGGCCCTGGATACGGAGCGGTACAAGGAATTCGGCGGGCAGCTGACCGAGGGCGAGCTGGCTCCCACGTGGCGGCTGAGCTGGAGCGGCGAGGACGGCTCCCTGGAGATCGCGGCCTCCGAATCGGGCAGCATTATCAGCTATTACCGCTATGACAACGACGAGACGTGGGACAGCGCCCCGCTCTCCCTGCCTAAAAGCGACCCAGCTGAGGCCAAGGATGCAGCGGCCGCGTTTTTGAAGCAGGTTCTGGGTTCCGGTGAGACGGTGGATCTGGAAGCCGCCGACAAGACCAACTCCCTGCGACAGACCCGGTACTACTTCCGGGGCACCCTGCTGCTTAACGGCTGCCCCTCCCCCCTGAGTTTTTCTCTGTCGGTGCGCGCGTCGGATTACGCCGTCGTCCAGTTCCGCCGGGACAGCCTGGAGACGGGATATATCGGCACAGTTCCCGCCGCCAATTTCCACATGACGCAGAGTTCGGCGGAGCCTCTGCTCCGGGACACGCTGTCCCTGCGGCTGGAATATGTCATTGATGAGGGTCAAAAGACGGCGGTACTGCGTTACCTGCCCAACTCGATACACAATTTCTATGTGGACGACGCCTCTGGAAAGCTGGTCGACCTGACCAAGCTGTACGAGGAGTTGGGCCAGGACGACAAACTCACCAGCGCGGTCGCAGACGCGGCGGCCCCTTCCCCCGCCGGCGCCGAGAGCAACGGCGGCCTGACCCAGGCGGAGCAGCTGGGCGCGGACAAGCTGAAGGGCACGCTGGGCAAAGAGGCGCTGGACCAGAAGGCCAAGGCCATCTCCCAGCTGGGCCTGGGCAGCTACACGCTGGCCTCCGTGTCCTATCAGGAGGATGAGCTGGTCAAGGACGCCCCGGTGATCATCGCCCGGCTTTCCTACGCCAAGCGGGTAGATGAAAGTACCCTATATCGGTGGGTGACCCTGAACGCCAAGACGGGGGAATTGATCGCGGTTCACAGCTCCAGGCTGTGGGACGAGAATGAGACCAAAAAGGTGGACGAGAACACCGCCCGCAAGACGGCGGAGGCCTTCCTCACCGCCCAGCAGAAGGAGCGCTTCTCCCTGTGCGCCCCCTATACCGGCGACCCCGCCAGCCAGCGGGAGAACGGCCGCTACGGCGTCTGGAGCTTCCAATATGCCCGGCAGGAAAACGGTTACTTCTTCCCCACCGACCAGTTTGTCATCGAAATTGACGCCATTGACGGCTCTGTCTCCTCCTATTCCCAGTCCTGGACAGAGGATGTGCGCTTCGACAGCCCGGACGGGATCATTTCGGCGGAGCAGGCGGTCAACGCCTATTTCAAGACCTTCCAAATCACAAAGGGCTATGTGGCTGTCCCCCAGAAGCTGGATCTCTCCGACCCGGATTACGCCCCCCTGGCTGAAATGGGGTACCGTGCCCTGAACAGCCTGAAGCTGGGCTGGCAGCTCACCGCGCTGGACAAATATGTGACTGGCATTGACGCCAAAACCGGCCAGCCGGTCTCCCAAGCCGCCGAGGAGAGCAATCCCCTGCAATACAGCGACTTGGCGGGCTCCCAGGCCAAAAATGCCGCCGAGAAGCTGGCGGAATACGGCATCGGCTATGCGGGAGGAAAGTTCCGCCCCGATCAAAAGCTGACGCAGCTGGACTTCGTAATCCTGCTGGCCAGCACCCAGGGCCTTCTGATCGACCCGGACAATCTGGCCGACGGCAACGCCGACCGGGCTTATCGGACGGCCTACAACATCGGGGCGCTCCAGCGGGCGGACCGGGATGACAGCAGGATCTTGTCCCGAATCGATGTGATCAAGATCCTGCTGGACGCCGGCGGCTATGGCACTGCCGCCCAGCTCCGGGGCATCTATCGGACGGACTTTTCCGACCAGGCGGACATTCCCGATAGCCTGCTGGGCTATGCCGCGCTGGCCCAGGCGCTGAAGGTGGCGCAGGGCGACAGCGCGGGCCGGTTGAACCCCAACCGTTCCGCTACCCGCGAAGATGCCGCTATCTTGCTGCTCGCCTTTATGCAAAGAAATTGATTGTGATCCAAACCCAAAAACAGCATCCGCCCCCGGAACCCATCTGTTCCGGGGGCGGATGTTATTTCTTCGCTCATTCAGCCCTGCTCTCGCAGTAGAAGCAGCGGCACTCCCCATTCTCCGGGTTCCGCAGGAAGATCTGCTTCAGCCACGGCTCGGTGGTGGTAATACAGTGGGGATTTTTGCACACCGCCCCCGGAAGCTGATTGGTCGGATAGGCGGGACGGCCCTTGTCCGGGGTCAAGGGTGCCTCCCCCCGCTCCCGCAGCAGCTTCAGGATGAGGGCCATGCGGATATACCGCCCATAGAATGCCTGACGGAAATAGCAGGCCCTGGGATCCTCGTCCACCTCTGGGGCGATCTCGTTCACACGGGGCAGCGGGTGCATAATAATCATCCGCTCCCCAGCCCCCCGGAGCTTGTCCGGGTCAAGGATGTAGCTGTCCTTCAGCCGCTGGTACTCCTCCTCGCTGGCAAACCGTTCCCGCTGGACGCGGGTCATATAGAGGATGTCAAGCTCTCCCATATGCTCCTCCAGGGACTGGCACTCCAGATATGGAACCCCTTTCCTGTCCAGCTCCTCCAGCATGACGGAGGGAATCGCCAGCTCCTTGGGGGAGATGAGGATGAACCGGACCCCCTTGTACCGGGACATGGCCTCCATGAGGGAGTGCACCGTCCGGCCGAATTTCAGATCGCCGCACACCCCGATGGTCAGGCCGTCAAAACGGCCCATCTCCCGGCGGATGGTCAAAAGGTCGGCGAGGGTTTGGGTCGGGTGGTGATGTCCCCCGTCCCCAGCGTTGATGATGGGCACACGGGTATGCTGGGTGGCCACCAGGGGCGCCCCCTCCTTGGGGTGGCGCATGGCAATGATGTCGGCGTAGCCGCTCACAATGGAGATGGTGTCCGCCACGCTCTCCCCCTTCCGGGTGGAGCTGGAGGAGGCGTCGTGGAAGCCCAGCACCCGGCCCCCCAATCCCAGCATCGCCGACTCAAAGCTGAGCCGGGTGCGGGTGGAGGGCTCGAAAAAGAGAGCGGCCAAAATCTTGTCGCGGCAGGCGTCCCGGTACTTGTCCGGGTGATCCAGAATGTCCTCGGCGGTGGTGAGAAGCTCCTCGATCTCCTCCACGGTGAGATCCAAAATGCTCAGCAGATGGCGCATCCCTGCCCACCTCAATCCACAAACTCGGCCACGCACCGGCGGTAGGCGGCCACCGGATCCTCCGCCGCCGTGATGGGACGGCCCACCACAATGTAGTCAGAGCCGATCTCCTTGGCCTGGGCGGGGGTCATCACCCGTTTCTGGTCGCCAACATCGCCGTCGGCGAAGCGAACCCCCGGCGTCACCGTCAGGAACTCCCGTCCACAGGCGGCCTTCACCTCTCCGGCCTCCCTGGGGGAGCAGACCACCCCGTCCAGCCCCGCCAGCTTGGCGCGCTGGGCGTAGTGGCGTACCACCTGGTCGATGGGTTCACGGATGAGGAGATCCTCCTCCATGCTCCGCTGGTCGGTGGAGGTGAGCTGGGTCACCGCAATCAGCAGGGGCCGGGTCCCGTCGGGCCGGGTCAGGCCCTCCACCGCCGCCTTCATCATGGCCACCGTCCCCGCCGCGTGGAGGTTGCACAGATCCACGTCCAGGTTGGACAACACCCGCATGGCCTTCATCACCGTGTTGGGGATGTCGTGGAGCTTCAGATCCAGGAATATCTGATGGCCCCGCCTCTTGAGCTCCCGCACGATCGCCGGCCCTTCGGCGTAGTAAAGCTCCATGCCGATCTTCACGAAGGGCTTGTGCTCCTCCTTTTCAAACCGATCCAGGAAGCCGAGGGCCTCCCGCCCGCTGGCAAAATCGCAGGCGATGATCACGTCTTTACCCATGGTGCGCACCTCCAATTATATCGTTCCGTCCTTTGGTTATCTGTCCCATGGCGCGTCTCCTTTTATTCGCCGTCAATGGTGGAGATCTCCATGGTGATCTCCTCCAGCACATCCAGCAGCGTCTTGACCGTATCCAGGGAGGTGAANAGGTTCACNNTGTACTCGGTGGCCGCGAGACGGATCCTTTGACCGTCCCGCTCGGNGTCGGTCTGNCCCACGCCGCTGGTGTTGATGATATAGGCCAGATGTCCCTGCCGGATGGCCTGGAGGACCTCGTCGCTGCCCTCGCTNAGCTTTCGGAGGATGTGGGTGCGGATGCCGTTGTTTTTGAGGAACTCGCCGGTGCCGCGGGTGGCCTGGATGTTGAAGCCCAGGTGGTAGAACCGNCGGACNAGGGGCAGGACCTCCTCCTTGTCNNCATCGGCCACCGTGACAAAGACCGTGCCGTAGTTCTGCAGCCTCATGCCCGAGGCCTGGAGGGCCTTGTAGAGGGCCCGGTTGAGCTTGTTGTCATAGCCGATGGCCTCGCCGGTGGACTTCATCTCCGGGGAGAGGTAGGCGTCCAGGCCCCGGATCTTG
Source organism: Clostridiales bacterium (assembly GCA_014799475.1). Lineage (GTDB taxonomy): Bacteria > Bacillota > Clostridia > Oscillospirales > Oscillospiraceae > Enterenecus. The sequence goes on from JAAVHX010000015.1 coordinate 67,743, forward strand.
TTGAAGGAGAACACGGGCACCTTCACATACCGGCGCTTCTTCTCCGCGGGATAGATGTCGAAAATGCCCTGCTCCTTCAGGCTCTTGCCCAGAATGACCTCGGTGGCGATGTCAGCCAGGCTCCAGCCGGTGGCCTTGGAGAGGAAGGGCACCGTCCGGGAGGAGCGGGGGTTCACCTCGATGATATACACCCGNTCCTGCTTGTCCACAATGAACTGGATGTTGAACAGGCCCACNATGCCCAGGCCNANGCCCAGCTTTTTGGCATACTGGAGGATGATNCCCTTCACCTTGTCCGAGATGCTGAAGGGCGGGTAGACGCTGATGGAGTCGCCGGAGTGGATGCCGGTGCGCTCCACCAGCTCCATGATGCCGGGGACGAACACATCCCGGCCNTCNCAGATGGCGTCCACCTCCACCTCCTTGCCCACGATATACTTGTCCACCAACACGGGCTTGTCCTCGTCGATCTCCACGGCGGTNTTNAGGTACTGACGNAGCTGCTCCTCGNNNCCCACGATCTGCATNGCCCGNCCGCCCAGCACAAAGGAGGGCCGCACCAGCACCGGGTAGCCGATCTCNNCCGCCGCCTTGACNCCNTCCTCAATGGCGGTGACCGCCCGGCCCNGGGGCTGNGGGATNTTCAGCTCCAGCAGGATCTTNTCAAAGGCGTCCCGGTTNTCGGCCCGCTCGATGGCGGCGCAGTCGGTGCCGATGATNTTNGCCCCCCGCTTCATCAGCGGCTCGGCCAGNTTGATGGCGGTCTGGCCGCCCAGGGAGGCGATGACCCCCATGGGCTTCTCCAAGGCGATGATGTTCATCACGTCCTCCGGGGTCAGCGGCTCAAAGTAGAGCTTGTCCGCCGTGGTGTAGTCGGTGGANACCGTCTCGGGGTTNTTGTTGATGATGATGGCCTCATANCCCGCCTTTTTGATGGTCTGNACGGCGTGGACGGTGGAGTANTCGAACTCCACCCCCTGNCCGATGCGGATGGGNCCCGCNCCCAGCACCACGATTTTCTCCCGCTGGGACACNGGGCTNTGGTTCTCNCCGGTNTANGTGGAGTAGAAGTAGGGGATNTAGGCCCCCGTGTGGCAGGTATCCACCATGCGGTANACCGGCAGGATGCCCTCNNNGNNCCTGCGNNNNTANACCNCCNGCTCNGGGANNCCCCAGAGNTTGGCGATGTACTNGTCCCCNAANCCCATGGCCTTGGCCTNTNNGAGGGTNNCGCTG
>JAAVHX010000015.1:68983-184539 GCA_014799475.1 Clostridiales bacterium
GTNGGNNNNGATCACCNNNTCAAAGTCCACGATNTTTTTGATGGACTCCANNAAGAAGGGGGTNATCATGGTNNCCTNATGNANNNTNTCCACGCTCTCCCCCAGNCGGAGGAGCTGGGCGATGGCGTANATNTTGTCGTCCCGGAACTGNGAGATNTGNTCCAGCAGNTCCTCNCNGCNCATGGCGTCGAACTTGGGCAGCCACAGGTGGCAGGCGCCGATCTCCAGNGANCGCACCGACTTGAGNACNCACTCCTCCAGGGTNGNGCCGATGCCCATGACCTCCCCGGTGGCCTTCATCTGGGTCCCCAGGATATTGGAGGCGGCGGCNAACTTNTCNAAGGGGAAGCGGGGGAATTTNGCCACCACATAGTCCAGGCTGGGCTCNAAGGCGGCGGTGGTGTTGGCNATGGCNATCTCGCTGAGGGCCATGCCCACGGCCACCTTGGCGGTGACCCGCGCGATGGGATAGCCGCTGGCCTTGGAGGCCAGAGCGGACGACCGGGACACACGGGGGTTCACCTCGATGAGGAAATACTCCGAGGAGTTGGGGTTCAGGGCGAACTGGACATTGCAGCCCCCCTCGATCTTCAGCTCCCGGATGATCTTGATGGCGCTGTCGTTGAGCATCTTCAGGTNGTGGTCGNTCAGGGTCATAATGGGGGCCACCACGATGGAGTCCCCGGTATGGACCCCCACCGGGTCTACGTTCTCCATGCCGCAGATGGTGATGGCGTGGTCGCTGGAATCCCGCATGACCTCGAACTCGATCTCCTTATAGCCCTTGACGCTCTTCTCCACCAGCACCTGGTGCACCGGGGAGAGGTTGAAGGCGTTGGTGCCCACCTCTATCAGCTCCGCCTCGTTATAGGCGAAGCCACCGCCGGTGCCGCCCAGGGTAAAGGCGGGTCGGAGAACCACCGGGTAACCGATCCGGGCGGCCGCCTCCCGGGCCTCCTCCAGCGAATAGGTGATCTCCGAGGGGATGACCGGCTCCCCGATGGACTGGCACAACTCCTTGAACAGCTCCCGGTCCTCGGCCCGCTCGATGCTCCGGCTGTCAGTGCCCAGCAGCTCCACCTCGCACTCCCGGAGGATCCCCTTCTTCTCCAGCTGCATGGCCAGGTTCAGCCCTGTCTGACCGCCGATACCGGGAACAATGGCGTCAGGCCGTTCGTAGCGGATGATCTTGGCAACGTATTCCAGGGTCAGCGGCTCCATATACACCTTGTCGGCGATGGTGGTGTCCGTCATGATGGTGGCCGGGTTGGAGTTGGCCAGCACCACCTCGTAACCCTCCTCCTTCAGGGCCAGGCAGGCCTGGGTCCCCGCGTAGTCGAACTCAGCGGCCTGGCCGATGACGATAGGGCCGGAGCCGATGATCAGGATCTTTTTGATGTCCGTTCTCTTTGCCATACTTGATTCCTCCGTTTTCTTGATTCAGGCAGGGTTTTTTATGCCCGCCGGAAATCCGTTCCGTTCCAGTGGGTCAGCACCCACTGTCCATAGACCTCTGCCCCGGCGAAGGGCGTGCTGCGCCCCTTGCTGGCAAACTCTCCAGGATCGACAACATAGGGCGTCCCCACCTCAAAGACGGCATAACCGGGATCGCCCTCCAGGCCGAACCGCCGCCGGGGGTTGTCCGAGAGAAGCTGACCCAATCGCTCCACGGTCAGGATGCCGGGCTTCACCAGGTGGGTGTAGAGCACCGGGAAGGCGGTCTCCAGCCCCACCACGCCCATGAGGCTATTTTCCAGCCCCCCGGACTTTTCCTCCGCCGAGTGGGGGGCGTGGTCGGTGGCGATCATGTCGATGGTGCCGTCCAGAAGTCCGGCGATCAGGGCCTCCCGATCCTCCCGGCCCCGGAGAGGCGGGTTCATCTTGAACCGGCCGTCCTCCTGCAGATCCTCGTCACAGAGGACCAGGTAGTGGGGGCCCGTCTCGCAGGTCACATCCACCCCCGCCGCCTTGGCCTTCCGGATCAGCGCCACGCTCTCCTTGGTGGAGATGTGGCAGACGTGGTATTTGCAGCCCGTCTCCGCCGCCAGCTTCAGATCCCGTTCGATCTGGCGGTATTCGCTCTCGCTGGAGATGCCCCGGTGTCCGTGGGCCCTGGCGTATACGCCGTCGTGGATATAGCCGCCGTTCAAAAGGCTGTTGTCCTCGCAGTGGGCGGCCACGATCTTCCCCAGCGCCCTGGCTCGGGTCATGGCCCGGCGCATCATCTCCCCGCTCTGCACCCCCCTGCCGTCATCCGAGAAGGCGCAGACCCGGGAGGCCAGGCCGTCCAGGTCTGCCAGCTCCTCCCCCCGCTCCCCTCGGGTGATGGCCCCGTAGGGATACACCGGGATGACCGCCTCCGTCCGGATGGCGTCCAGCTGGGGTCGGAGCGTCTCCGGGCTGTCGGGCACCGGGTTCAGGTTGGGCATGGTGCATACGGCGGTGTAGCCGCCCTGAACCGCCGCCCGGCTCCCCGTCTCTATGGTCTCCTTATAAAAATACCCCGGCTGTCTGAAATGTACGTGTACATCACAGAAGCCGGGGAAAACCATATAGGGGCCAAAGGAAACGGGGACACGGCCACCACCAGTCAGGAACCGGTCGATGGCTTCCTTACAGCTGTCGTCTCGATGCTTCTCACTCAAGAAACGCAAAGCAAACCCCTCCCTTTCCATAAAAAGGCTCTCTCGGAGCCTCAACCTTTGATAAAATATCACGGAGCCAGGACTCTGTCAAGAGGGAAAATCAATTTTATTTTCCTTGAAAGACTATGGTTGTGTATTGCGGGCAAATGCGGTATAATAGGGCCATGCAAAATATGTGATCGTGGGATCAAAAGGATATGAGCAATATGAAAGAAAAACAAAACGCATACGCACACAGCGGAAAACGGGCGCTTTGTCTATTGATGTGCCTTTTGATTTCCTTATCGTGCCTTACGGCGGCACACGCGGCGCAGCCGGCCAATATCAGGACGGTGAAGGCGGGCGTTTTCTATTTTGACGGCTACCATATGGAAGGCGAGGACGGCGGCCTGACCGGGTACGGCGCGGAATTCCTGAACTTGGTCTCCCAATACTCCCATCTGAACTTCTCCTTTGTCGGATATGACCAGTCCTGGGAGGAAATGCAGGTCATGCTGGAGCGCGGCGAGATCGACGTAGTGACATCCGCCCGGAAAACCCCCGAGCGGGAGGAAAAATACGCCTTCTCCCTCCCCATCGGAAGAAACAGCACGGTCCTGTCCATCCAGGCCGGCAACACCAGCCAGCTCTCCGGCAACTATGCCACTTACAACGGGATCACAGTGGGCGTTGTGCCCGGAAGCAGCCAGAACGAGGCCCTGGCTGAGTTCGCCCGGGAGAACGGCTTCTCCTACCATGTCAGGGAGTACACGGACTCCGGCCTGATGGCGGAGGATCTGCAAAACGGAACCATCGACGCCATCCTTTCCAGCAACCTGAGAAGGACGGAAAATGAAAAAACGCTGGATGTCATCGAAACGGACTATTTTTACGCCATTGTCCGAAAAGAAGATACCGACCTGCTGGCGGAGATCAATTATGCCATCGACCAGATGAACATCAATGAGGGGGACTGGTCCAACGTCCTGTTTTACAAATATTACGGCAACAGCTCCCCCAAGGCGCTCTCCTTTACACAGCGCGAGCTTGCGTACATTCAAGAGGTGGCCGCGGGCCGCAAGCAGATCACCGTCACCTCCATGGGCGACCGCAGGCCCTATTCCTATGTGGAGGACGGCGAGCTGAAGGGGATTTTGCCGGACTATTTTGCCCAGGTCATGGAGTTGGCCGGACTATCCTATGAGACCGTCGTGCCAAGCAGCCGGGCAGAGTATTACGACCTTGCGGAGAACGACGGCGTAGACGTCGTCATTGACTGGCGACAGGATCAGCTGAAGGCCGACGAGCTTGAGCGAAACGGATTTTATACAGCGGCCTATCTCAACACCGGGGTCGCGCTGGTCACCCGCAAGGATTTTAATGGTCAGATAAACACACTGGCCGTAGCCGACCTTCTGGGGGATGTCGCCATTGAGCAAAACTTGATCGGAAACGCCGCGATTCTGAACTGTCAGACCCGTGAGAGCGCCCTGCAGGCCGTTTTGGACGGGCGGGCGGACGCCACCTACGTGTACACCTACACAGCCCAGTCCTTTGTGAACAGCAACCCCTCCGCGTCGCTGCAGTACAGCATGGTCGATTCCATGCGCTTCGACTTCAAGATGTACGTCAGGAGCAGCTGCGACCACGAGCTCATTACCATCCTGAACAAATGCATCGGGCAGATGCCGGATGACGCTATGACCCAGCTCATCACAGCGTACACCGCCAACACGCCCGAAAGCATATCCTTTGGCCAGTATCTGCTGGCCCATCCGGGGATCATCGTCATATCTGTGCTGCTGGCCGCCGCAGCCATCGGCGTGATCATCGCCCTCTATCTGCGGTCACGGTGGAGCAAAAAGCTCCTCCACGCCACCGAGCGCTCCAACCTGGAGCTGGAGAAGCAGCTGGCCATCGTCAATACCCTGAGCCGGGATTTTCTTAACGTCTACGCAATCAACGCCAGGGCCGACGCCGCCAGGGTGGTAAAGCTGGCAGGCTACGTGGCCCCCGGATTGGACCCAAATTCCAAGAAAGAGGTTTCCTACACCGGGTTCATGCTGGATTATATCCATAACCGCGTCTTCTCCGGGGACCGGCAGTATCTGACAGAGGCCCTCGCGCTGGACACAATCATAGAAAAACTGGGCGCCAGCACAGAATATTCCGGAAGCTACCGGGTGCTGATCGACGGCGAAATACATACTTACCAGTTCACTTGCGCAACGCATCTGGGAGCGGATGGAAGCTTCCGGGATCCGGGCGACTTTTTCCTGATCGGATTCCGGAATATTGACGAGATCGTCCACAGAGAACAGGAACAGAAGGCGGTTTTGGAGACCGCCCTGGCGGAGGCGCAGCGCGCCAATATCGCCAAGACCACCTTCCTGAACAATATGTCCCATGACATCCGCACGCCCATGAACGCGATCATCGGCTTCACCTCCCTGGCCGTGTCCCATATCGGCAATCAGGATCAGGTGGAGGGCTACCTCAGGAAGATCCTCACCTCCAGCAAGCATCTGCTCAGTCTCATTAACGACATATTGGACATGAGCCGCATCGAAAGCGGCAAGGTCAAGATCGAGGAGAATGAGGCCAGCCTGCCGGAGATCATGCACGATTTGAAAACCATCGTCCAGGCCGACGTGAAGTCAAAGCAGCTCTCCTTCCACGTGGATACGCTGAACGTCACCAACGAGACCATCATCTGCGATAAGCTCCGGCTGAACCAGGTACTGCTCAATATCCTGAGCAACGCCATGAAATACACCGGTCCCGGCGGGACAGTCAGTGTCCGCATCATCCAGACGGATGACGCGCCGGAGGGGTACGCCTCCTATCAGTTCCGGATCAAGGACACGGGCATCGGCATGAGCAAGGAATTCCTGAAGCACCTGTTCGAGCCCTTTGAGCGGGAGCAGACCTCCACCGTCAGTGGGATCCAGGGGACGGGGCTGGGTCTTGCCATCACCAAGAATATCGTGGACATGATGCACGGCTCCATCACCGTGACCAGCGAAGAGGGGAAGGGCTCGGAGTTTACGGTCTCCTTCCAATTCCGGGTCAAAGATGACATGGACGACATAGAGCATCTGGAAAAGCTGGCGGATCTGCGGGCGCTGGTGGTGGACGACGACACCCATACCTGCACCAGTGTGAGCAAGATGCTCTCCGACCTGGGTATGCGCCCCGACTGGACGACGCGGGGCGAAGAGGCCGTCATCCGAACGGAGTTTGCCCTGGAGCAGGGCGATCCCTTCCGCGTATTCCTGGTCGACTGGCTGCTCCCGGACGTCAATGGCGTGGAGACGACCCGACGGCTGCGCAGGATCGTGGGCGAGGACGCCGCCATCATCATCCTCACGGCCTATGACTGGGCCGACATTGAGACGGAGGCCAGAGAGGCGGGGGTCACGGCGTTCTGTTCCAAGCCGCTGTTTTTGTCCGAGCTCCGGGAGATTCTGACGGCGCCCTACAAGGAACTGGAGGCGGAAGAAGAGCAGGACGCGTCCGTGCGGTTCCTTGCCGGCAAAAAGGTGCTTCTGGTGGAGGACAATGAATTGAACCAGGAGATCGCCTTGACGGTGCTGGAGGAAGCCGGGCTGATCGTTGACACAGCGGATGACGGGACCGAGGCCGTTGAAACCATCCAAGCCGCGCCGGCCGGCGCCTATGACATCATCCTGATGGATATTCAAATGCCGGTGATGGACGGCTACACGGCCACCCGGACCATCCGCGCCATGGACGACCCCGCCAAGGCTAATATCCCCATTGTGGCAATGACTGCCAACGCCTTTGAGGAGGACCGGCAGAAGGCGTTCGACGCGGGCATGGACGGCCATGTGCCCAAGCCCATCGACATCCCGAAGCTGATGGAAACCTTGAAGCTGATCCTAGTGGGTGAAACATAATGATGAACAAGTAACCTTAAAACGTGCACAAATCGGGCACAAATCAGCCTCCCTCAATTTGAGGGAGGCTGAAAAATCACCTTGCACAAGAACATTTGTGCGAAAGGAGGGTCTATGGCCAATATTTGCGCCCACGCGATCCAGTCTGCCGATGCCATCGCAACAGAAGCGCTGGGGAATATCCTCTCCCCTACCACCCCCGTAAACACCAAATAAACACCAAGCAGAATTTGATCCCCAAAAATTGGCACAGTATGAAAAAATACTTTTCTGGTTTTCAACAAAACGAAAAAAAGGGACCGTCATTCGCCAGACAGCCGGAAGGCTGCCCAGCGAACGACCGGTCCCGGCAGCTTCCGGCTGCCTTGGTCCCCAAAAATAAAAGGACTGCCAATGGCAGTCCTTTTATTTTTGGTACGGCTGAAGGGATTCGAACCCCCGACCTTTTGGTTCGTAGAAGTACACGCTATGTTTTGCCTAGTTTGCTCTAATTCCGAAAACCGTTGCGCACCAACGCTTTCCGCCGTTCTATGTCTCGTGTACGTCCGTCAGATTTGTCCTATTTTCGTCTGCATAAGCGTCAAATAAGCGTCAAGTCGTCTCAGCCGTTTAAGTGCTCCTATTCTTACCCTTTCGCCTCCTCCCTGGCCTTCTCCAGCTCCCGGGCCACCTGCTTTCCCACCCGGGTACTGTAAGGGTTACCGCTCCCGCTCTTATTCCCGGTGAACGCCTGCCACAATGCGGCCTTCTCCTCCCGGCTCAGCCTCAGCGGATCCTTATCCCAGGGAGCCAACAGTGCGCCGTTCCCACCCAACGCATCGATGGCGTTCTCCACCTCCGCGCCGGTATAACTTCCGTTCCCATCCTCGTCAAACTGCGGCAGCGCCTCCTTGAGCTGCACCCATGTCTCCGGCTCAATCCCGAAGCTGTCCGCAACCTCATATCTCATCCGGGCGCTGTCGCTCATGATAGTCAGCAGTGCTGTTTTCTGATTCTCCGCGCTGCCCGCTGTGTCCATCACCGCCCGCCATTTCTGGGCGTCAGAGACGGTCTTTGCCCCCTCTTCCGGCGTCAGGCCATTCAGGGCATTGGCCACTGCGGCGGCAGAGTGTTTATCCAGTCCCGCGTCAGCAAGGGCCTGGGAATATGCCGCCCCCTTGCTATCCTCGCCCAGCACATAACGGAACATGGCGTCCTTTTCCTCTTCAGACAGCGAGGATTTCGCAATGGCCTCTTTCTTGGCGTCAGATTTTCCATCCTCCAGCACGTTGGCATCCTTCAGCTCCATCAGCACCCGCGCCGTCTCGCCCATATCAGCGCCGCTGTCGGCCAGCTCGTCCATCAGCGCCCGCTCCTTGTCCAAAGCCAGAAGCCCATAGTACACCACGCTCTTGCCCTCAGCAGAGATATCCGCCTCCTGCAGCAGTTTAAGCTTCTGGATGGATGCGCTCTCTGTCTCTGTTCCGTTGGCACTTCCCAGCGCCTGGATTAGCCCGAACGCGTCCCGCTGCGGCACACCTAGCGCCGCCATGCCCTGGTAGCAGGCCGTCTGCTTGGCGTTCAGGCTCTTGAAACCGCTCTCCGTCCACTCCCGGGCGGTGGGCAGGGCGCTTTTGCCGAACGCCAGGGCGGTGGGCAGGGACAGCAGCGTGTCCTTCTGGGTCTCGTTGAATACCGGGTATTGCAGAATCGGATTCCCTTCGTTATCCACGGCATAGCTTCCGCCCTCGATCACTGCCTCCAGCCCCTGGCAGATCTTCTTGATCTGACCACCGCCAAAGGGCAGCGCCAGATAGGTCAAGGGATTCCCCAGCTCTTTCGCTGCTGTGGCCAACCGCTTCTCATTGCTCCAGCCATCATTCAGCGCGGCCTTGGCCAGGTTCTTCCAGTCTGGCAGGGCGCTGCTGATGGGCACACGCCCGCCGCCCAGAACACCACCGATGAACGGCAGTTCCTCCGCCACATTTCCGAACAGTCCCGCAGCGGTCTCATAAGCGTCTTTCCTCTCCGTCTCAAAGGAAGGCCGCTCCCCTTGGGCCATGTCTACGCCCATGAGAAACTATTTTTCGATGAGCTACGGAGATGCCTGTACCGCCGGGTACGCACATTGCCGCACCTGCTTCTGACCAAACTCCCCGCCCCGGCCACTCGCCGGGGCGGTTTTTATGCGCTGTCCTCCCCTGCCCCGGCCTCCTCATAGAACTGTGTCCAGTCGAAGCCCAGAACGGCGGCGATTTTCTTGGCCACAGGGACCGATGGGCTGCGCTTTCCCACTTCAATATTGAAGTAAGACGGCTGAGCAATGCCAACCTGTTCCGAAACATATTTTTGAGAAAGCTTCTTCTCTTTCCGAATAGCTATCAGCCAATCTCTTTTCATTTTCTCTCCTCCCGTTCATGCCTTATAGCTATATATAACACAAGAGCCTTGTATTGTCAATAGCTATATAGTATATTTTTTTACTTGCTTTATATATCCAACGGCTATATTATTGGAATGAGGTGATAGGTATGATACGTATACGCGAACTGCGCGAAGCCAAAGGAATACAGCAAAAGGAACTTGCAATTGATTTGTGCGTTTCACAACCGACTGTTAGTGATTGGGAGTCTGGCCGCAAAATACCTTCTGCCAAAAGCACACTGAAGCTTGCCGACTATTTTGGGGTATCAATAGATTATCTGCTTGGCCGCGAGGAGCTAAGTACCTTCTTTTGCGAAGATGGTTGGCACAATGATCAAACACAGGATTACGACAAATTAAACTCCGATGATTTGAAACGCCGATTCCTTGCTATCAATGGCTATGACAAAGACCATACTCCTGATGCAGAGCGGCTTTTTCCAACGCAATTTCCAAAAAAAGGGCCCACTCCCGTTACCGAGGATGGGCAAAACCTAAACATCATCAAAATAGCTGGCCGGGACGGCTCGCATATCGAACGGAAGCTGACGGATCAGCAGATGGCCGCCCTCAAGCTCATCATCGACCAGCTTCCCGATGCCGACAACCTATAAGCATATAAAATTACCCCGCCCGGACACCCGGGCAGGGCCTTGACAAAAAAGCAGCCCCAGTGCAGAAGCACTGAGGCTGGGGTTATACGATATAAGGCTTGTTCTCTTCCCGATTCAGCAGAATCCGCTTAATCCCCATGATGTCGTTCCTGCTTTTTATAGCGCCGCGTTCCACAAGCTTCAGATAACGCATGGCCTTGCTGTAAAGCGCCGCGTTCAAATCCTTGTTTCGCACAATATAATGAACCTGTCCGATTCTGAAGGGGGCCTTTATGTAGCTCTCATCCACGGGGAACATATCGCCAATCAAAAAGACTCGGTCAACGTGCGCAACTGCGCCAATATGGTAATAAACGCAGTTCCCACTCCCCCGCTTTTCCTCCACACGCTTGATTTTCGCGCGGTAATTTTCCACCTGCGTGGACATTGGGATAACCCACAAGATTCCATCTTTGTCTTTCAGCAGGTAATAATAGGGACGCTGCTCGTTTTTGTTGTCCATCCAATACGGGCTCTGAAAGTCCTGGAAATACTTATCTTTCACAGAATATAATCCATGTTCCACCGTATGATCCATCTCTGTCTCCTTATACCAAAGTAGCCCCCCGCAAGAGCAGAGGGCTACCGTTTGGTTCAAGTCTGCATTTATACCCCGCACGCAGACAGGCGGCCGTCGTAAGCAAGTTGCACACTTATAGGCCGCTGGCAACACGCGGCAATGGGATGGGGCAGATGGGAAGATGACGGTGTCATTTCCATTTCTGGCGGCCATCGCGGACCGCATTTCTATTATACTCTCGATACTACATAAAGTAAACACGGGAAATTAACCAAAAATCACAGGTTGTCAAAATCACTCAGTTTGTGTCCCTCTATGTACTCCCTGAACTGCTCAAACACCTTCTGTTCCAGCGGAGACGTCAGAAACCGTTTTCTTTTCTGTAGCTCTTGGAAGCGCTGCCACCGAAACTCCGCCGCTTGTCGGCTGATGTCGCACAGCTCCATAATATCCTCGGCGGATCGAACCCCGCATCCCCACAGCACGCAGGCTGGGGCCAGCAGACGGGACGCGAACACGTTCGCCTCCTGCTCCATTGCTTCATCCTCCGGCGACGCGCCCCGATGTGCGGGCATTCCTTCTTCCACATGGCCCAGCATAATGTGCCCCAGTTCGTGGGCCGCCGTGAACCTCTGGCGTGGGACAGGCTTGTTCCGATTTACCAGGATCAGAGGCTGTCCGGCAATGATCGCGCTTTCTCCGTCGCTCCCCTCCTCCCCGTTGTACAGCTTCACCGTGATCCCCATGGAGCGGCAAAGTGCGCTGACCTGGACAGGCAGAACACGCACACCCCCATTCAAAAGAATCTTCCACGACAAATCGCGGGCGGACATATATTTTTTATATTCCATGACAGGCACCCCCACTCCATTGTAAGGGCCTTAGACACTGCCTGTCTCCATGTAATATCTGGGATTTCAATGTGTCCGAATCGGACACATTTCAAAAGTTCTTCCTCGGCAAAATCTTTGGTGCGAAAGGGGAACCTCATGGCTACCATAAGAAAACGGAGTACGGGCTACCAAATCGCCGTCTCTATGGGTTACGATATCCATGGCAAGCAGATTCGCCAGTATATGACCTGGACGCCCGCTCCGGGCATGACCCCCAAACAGGTGGAGAAGGAGCTGAAGCGCCAGGAGGTATTGTTCGAGGAATCCTGCAAAGCCCGTCAAATCACCGGCGGCAGTCTCAAGCTGGCCGACTTCGCCCAGCTGTGGTTTAGGGACTATGCGGAAAAGCAGCTCAAGCCGCGCACGGTCGCCAACTACCGCTTCCTGCTGCGGCGGGTCAACGACGGGCTGGGGCACATCCGCCTTGACCGGCTCCAGCCCCGTCAGCTTCTTTCGTTCTACAGCAACCTGGCGGAAGAAGACGTCCGGCTTGACACCAAGTATGCCTTGCGCAAAGACCTGAAGCAGCTGCTGAAGGATCGAAATCTGACCCAGGCAAAGTTCAGCACCATGGCCGGGCTCAGCCTGAACACAATAGAATCCGCCATCGGCGGCAGCAATGTTAGTGCCGCCAGCGCGGAGAAAATCAGCTCAGCTCTGGATATACCCCAGGCCGAGTTATTCTCCCCCGTAAAGAAGGACGGTCTGTCCGGAAAAACGCTTCTGCATTACCACCGCTTTCTCTCCGCCATGCTGGAGACTGCGGTGCAGTGGCAGTATATCCCGTCCAACCCCTGCTCCCGGGTCAAGCCTCCCCGCGCCGCGCAGACGGAGACTGCTTATCTCGATGAGGTGCAGACCGGCCAACTCATTGCAGCCCTGGACGGGGAGCCTCCTCAGTATCGCACCGCCGTCCTGCTGCTCCTGAACACGGGTCTGAGGCGGGGCGAGTTATGCGGGCTAGAGTGGGCAGACGTCGACCTGGAGCATGGTGTTTTAAGCGTCCGCCGCAATTCCCTCTACCTCCCCGGAAAAGGGGTCTATACCGACACGCCGAAAACAAAAAGCTCCGCCCGGACAATCAGGATGCCCCCCTCCTGCATTCCTCTGTTGGAGCAGCACCGCGCATGGCAAGCGCAGTATCGCGCGGATCTGGGCGACCAGTGGCACGAGAGTGGGCGGCTGTTCACCTCGGCGGACGGCTCCCCCATCCACCCGGACACGCTCACCAGCTGGTTCAGCGATTTCATCAAGCGCCATGATTTACCCAAAATCACCCTGCACGGACTCCGGCATACCAACGCCTCCCTGCTGATTGCGGCGGGCACGAATATTCGAACCGTCTCCGGGCGGCTGGGTCATTCCCAGGCATCTACCACAGCAAATATTTACGCCCACGCAATCCAATCTGCCGATGCCATTGCGGCGGAAGCGCTGGGAAATATCCTTGCCTCTGCAACCCCCACAAGCGTCAAATAAGCGTCAAGCAAAATCCGGCTTTCAAAATCCAGCACAAAAAGCAAAAGAAAGCGGTCATTTCTTAACGAAATGACCGCTTTCTTGGTACGGCTGAAGGGATTCGAACCCCCGACCTTTTGGTTCGTAGCCAAACACTCTATCCAGCTGAGCTACAGCCGCATACTCTTTTTCAGAGCTTAGTTATAATACCACATTATCCCGGAAAATGCAAGCCTTTTTTTCGCCTCTTCCAAAATTTTTTAGATGCCAAAGCACCGGGCGCCGATGCGCCCGGTGCTCATATCTCTATCGCTGCTGGATCCAGCTGTCAAACCGGTGGAACATGGCGGCTACCTCCGCCCGGGTGGCGTCGCCGGTGGGCTGCAGCGCGCCATTGTTTCCCCTGATGATGCCCACGCCTACGGCCCAGGATACGGCCTGCCTGCTCCAGGCCGCCACCGACGCGCTGTCTGTAAAGCCGGATAGGCTGGCGGTCTGGCTCACGTCACAGCCCATTTTTTCGGCATAACGGTAGAGGATCGTCGCGATCTCCTGGCGGGTCACGTTGGAAAAGAGATCGAACCGGCCGTTCCCCTTTCCGGTCACGATGCCCAGCTGGCCAGCCCAGATGGTGCCATCGGTATACCACTGGCCGGCGGGCACATCCTGAAATACAGCGCTATAGATCACACTGGGCTTCCCCGCCAAACGGTGGAGCACCGTGGTCATCATGCCCCGCTGCATCTTGCTGTAGGGCTCAAAGCGGCCGGAGCCGACGCCGCTGAACAATCCGCTCTGATAGACATAGGCCACATCATCATAATACCACTGTCCCTGGGCCACGTCGGTAAAGGGCAGCTCCACCGGCGGCTGCACCGGTCCCCCGGCGGTGACCGTCCACACGCCCTCCGCCATCCATTGGGCGGACGCGGAGGTCACCACCAGCGTCACATCCGTCCCCGCCAGATAGCGGTGCCCCACAGTGAGGGCGCCGCCGGAGGCCACTTCTTTACCCTCGGTGGCGTCCACCAGAGTCCCGCCCCGCACGGTTCCCGTCCCCGCGGTCCAGATCAGGCCGCAGCCAACGGAAGCGGTCACTATGTCGCCGTTTACCCCCTTCTCCGCGGTAAAGGAGCCGCTCCCGGCCCCGTTGCCGGCCCGGCTTACGGCATCGTTATACAGATAAGCGGTATTCTTCTGCACCTCACTAAGTACTGTGGCCTTCAAATCGCTCCAATAGGTCCCGGTGAGGTAGCTGCGGGAGACCAGCGCCTGAGATTGGCTGCTGGCCCCTGCCAGCGTCACAATGCCGGCCAGAATGACCAGCGCCAACGCTCCCATCAGTATTCTTTTCTTCATGGCGTCTCCTCAGAAATCATATAGCTCAGGGTGAGCAGGCTGTCCGCGAAGTGGACATCCTCGATCTGCACACCGGGCATATCCTGCTGGGGCAGCTCCACATTGGTAAAGTTCCAGATGCCCGTCACGCCGCACTCCGCCACCCGCCGGGCGGTGCTCTCCGCCTCCCCCGCGGGAACGGTGAGCACGCACACGCTCACCGGGCTGTCTTTCAAATACTCCTCCAATGTATCAACATGGTAAACGGGAGTTCCGCTGATCTGACTGCCTACCAGCTCCGGGTTCACGTCAAAGGCGGCCGCCAGACGAAAGCCGTTGGATGTGAAGGGAAAGTTCTCCATCAGCGCCCGGCCCAGGTTGCCCGCCCCCAGGATAACTACGGTGTGCCCCCGGTTCATGCCCAAAATATCCGCCACCTCGGCCCGCAGCCGCTCCACATTATAGCCATATCCCTGCTGGCCAAATCCGCCGAAACAGGACAGATCCTGCCGGATCTGGGAGGCGGTGAGCCCCATGGACTTGGCCAGTGAACTGGAGGAGATCCGCACCGTTCCGGCACGGAGCAGATCGTCCAAATGCCGGTAGTACCGCGGCAGCCGCCGGATGACCGCGGAGGAAATCTTATCTTTCTTCATCACGCAATCGTTCCCCGTTTTAAAATATCACACTTTATTTTACTCCTAATCAATATATTTGTCAATTTGATTGGCCTGGAATTCACAATTTTCCATCCGGCGCATAGGCTGTATCATATCAAACAAGGAGGAGTTGTCCATGCCTCAAACCGGTTCCCTTATCGTGCGTACCTTCACCTCCCAAGCGCAGCTTCCTGTGTCGGGCGCCACAGTCATCATCTCCAGCCGCGCCGAGGACGGCCGCCACAAGGTGTTCTCCATCCAAACCACCGACGAGAGCGGCAACACCAAGCCCTTCGAGCTGTCCGCCCCCGACGTGGCCCTGGGGCTGAGCCCGGGTCAGGCCGCGCCCTTCTCCGACTACTCCCTGGTGGTGGAGCACCCGGAATACTTTCTGGCCACCTTTGAGCAGCTCCAGGTGTTCCCCGGAGTGGAGACGGTTCAGAACATCCCGCTGGTTCCTCTCCCCCAACCCGGCACCGGCGACGATTCCGCCGAGCCGGTCGTGGTCACCCCCCAGCCGCTGTGACACGCCATAAGCGCTAAGTCAAGGAGGTTCCTATGCCGATCACCGTCACACCCTACATACCCCAGACCATCACCGTCCACACAGGCCCGGCCAATCAGTGGGCGGAAAACGTCACCGTGTCCTTTTCCGACTACATCAAGAACGTGGCTTCCAGCGAGATCTACCCCACCTGGCCGGAAGCCGCCCTCCGGGCCAACATCCTGGCCCAGATCTCCTTCGCCCTCAACCGGGTGTACACGGAGTATTACCCCAGCCGGGGCTACGACTTCGACATCACCGGCTCCACCATGAACGACCAGAAGTTCATCAAGGGCCGCAGCATCTTCGACAACGTGGCCAAGCTCGTGGATGAGCTGTTCACTACCTATGTCCGGCGCAAGGGCTTTGTGGAGCCCCTGTCCACCCGGTTCTGTAACGGCACTACCGTCACCTGCGACGGGCTCTCCCAGTGGGGCAGCGAGGCGCTGGCCCGCCAGGGCAAAAACTACCTTGAAATTCTCCGCCATTACTACGGCGACAACATCGAGCTGGTGTCCAACGCCCCCATCCGGGACATCGCCTACTCCTATCCCGGCTATCCCCTGCAAAACGGCTCCTCCGGCAACTACGTCACGGTGCTCCAGGTGATGCTCAACCGCATCTCCCGCAACTATCCCGCCATCCCCCGCATCAGCCCGGTGGACGGCGTATTCGGCGCCCAGACCGAGGAGTCCATAAAGCGGTTCCAGCGCGTCTTCAACCTCACCCCCGACGGAATCGTGGGCCAGGCCACCTGGTATAAGCTGGTGTTCCTCTACGTAGGGGTCACCAACCTGTCGGAGCTGGTCAGTGAGGGCCAGCCCTACACCCAGATCCAGGGCCCCGCCAGCGGCGTCACCCTCCGGGAGGGCAGCACCGGCATCGCCGTCTCCGCCCTGCAATACTTCATCTCCATCATCGGCCAGTTCAACTCCGACGTGCCCGTGCTGGCCATCGACGGCATCTTCGGCCCCAAGACCGCCGCCGCTGTCAACGCTATCCAGAGCCGGCTGGGGCTGCCTGTCACCGGCGTCGTGGATCAGACCACCTGGCAGCGGATCTACGACGAATATCTGGGCATCGCCCGCACCACCCTGGCCGGGGCCAACCTCCCCACCAGCTCCCAGCAGATCCAGCAATCGGTACAGGCGGGCCAGTTCCCGGGCTACAATCTGACCTATGGAAGCTCGGACTCCTGAAAGGAAGGGACATATTATGAATGAAACCAGCACACCTGAACTGAACGAGGCCCAGCACAGCGGCCAGCCCGTCCGCTCCCTTCAATATATGCTCGACCAGCTGGCCATCCACAATGACCGCCTGGTCCGGCTGGCGGTGGACGGCATATTCGGCGAGCGCACCCTGGAGGCCGTCATGGTATTCCAGCGGGAGTACCGCCTGCCCGTCAACGGCGTGGTGGATCTGAATACCTGGGACACCATCCGCGCAGCCTATTTCCAGGCCGAGCTGCTCTACGGCGCCCCGCCTCCGCTGAATGTTCTGCCCAACGGCACCTACACCGCCGCCGAGGGCGTGGAGAGCGAACCCATGCTCATTGTGCAGGCCATGTTTGTCTCCCTGAACAAAAAGATGACCAACTTCAACCTCTGTCAGATGAACAGCTGCAACGACGGCGAAACCCATAAAAACCTTCGGGAGGTCCAGCGCCTGGCCGGCCTGCCCATTACCGGCACCCTGGATCGGGCCACCTGGTCCTATATGGTTCAGCTCTACCAGGCCCTGGTCACCCGGGGCTAAGCGCCCAAATCCCCCTTGCCATTTTCCCGGTAATTCGATATAATAGGAAAAATATTTACACCCACAAAGGAGGGCGCCGCCATGGCCGGGTTCATCCACGACAAGCTGGACATCAAGCTGCTGGTGCTCTATATCCTGGACCGGGCCGCCGCCGCCATCGACTTCGCCACCCTCACCGACCTGGCCATGTGCGACAGCGGCGTGGACTACTTCCAGTTCGCCGAGGCTGTGGCGGAGCTGGCCGGCAGCGGCCATCTGAGCCAGGACGGAGAATTCTACGCCGTCACGGATAAAGGCCGCCGGGCCTGCTCCGCCGGGGAGAGCAGCCTCTCCCCCGTCATCCGCCAGCGGTGCGACCGGCGGCTGGAGCCGCTGAACCGGGCCCTCAGGCGTAAGGCCCAGGTGCGGGCCCAGGTGACGGCGCAGCCCCAGGGCTTCGACGTGTGCCTGTCCATGGACGACGACAAGGGCAGCCTGTTCTCCCTCACCCTGCTGGCCCCCACCCAAGAGGACGCCCAGCACATCGCGGACGGCTTCCTGGCCCATCCGGACCGGGTGTATAACGCCCTGCTGGGGGTGCTGCTCACCAATGACGACGGGGGTGAACACCCTTGACCATCATGGGATTTCCGCTTTCACAGCTGTTTCTCTATTTTATCCTCTACTCCTTCCTGGGCTGGGTGATGGAGACGTGCTACTGCTCCATCGTAGAGCGCCGCCTGGTGGCCCGGGGCTTTCTCTACGGCCCCATATGCCCCATTTACGGCGGCGGAGTGACGCTGATGATCCTGTTCTTCACCCCGCTGAAGGAAAATCTGGTGCTGTTCTATGTGGTGGCCGTGGTGGTCATGACCTCATGGGAGTACTTCGTGGGCTGGGTGCTGGAGATCACCACCCATGTGAAGTATTGGGACTACTCCCAATACCGCTTCAACCTGAAGGGCCGGGTATGCCTGTGGGTGGCCCTGACCTGGGGCATTTTGTCCTACATCGTCATCTTCCTCATCCACCCGCCCATCCAGGCCTGGGCAGCCTCCCTGCCCATGTGGCTGGAGTTCATGCTGTGCGGCGCGTTTTTGGCGCTGCTGTTGGTGGACGCCATCCTCACCATCCGAAACCTTGTGCTGGTCGCCCTGCACGTGGAAAGTGTCACCCAGCTGGCGCAGGAGCTCCAGCTCCAGGCGGCCCTGGGCAAGGCCGAACTCAGCGACAAGCTCGGGAGCGGCGCCGCCGCCCTGCGGGAACGCTACAGCGATCAGGTGGCCCAGCTGGAAAAGGTCAGCCGCCGCTTCCGCAATGCCTACAGCACCATGAAGGCCAGCCGCAAGTACCCGGTGAGCCACGCGGACATTTTGGCCGCCGCCGAGCGGGCAAAAGAGGAACTTCTGCGCCGGAAAAACGCGCTGAAATCCCTCCGCGCCCCCAAAAAGTAACCGAGCAAAAAACGCCCCTCCGGATGATGATCCGGCGGGGCGTTCTTTTCATCTAAATTGCGGTCAGCGCTGGCCTTTGTCGTAAGGTACGCCCTCCGCCTTGGGGGCGCGGGACTTCTTGGAGGTGAAGGCCAGCACCACCAGGGTGATGATGTAGGGCAGCATCCGGTACAGGTGGCCGCTGATGCCCAGTTCCTTCAGCATAAAGACGCCGTCGCCGTTGATGTCGATGGAGGCGTAGGAGGCGGCGATACACTTGAACAGGCCGAACAGCGCCGCCGCTCCGGCAATGTTCAGCGGCTTCCAGTTGCCGAAGATCATGACGGCCAGGGCCAGGAATCCAAAGCCGGCCACGTCGCCGGTGGAGGCGCAGTTGGCGGTGGTCAGGGCGTAGACGAAGCCGCCCATGCCCGCCAGGGCGCCGGAGATGGTGGTGCCGGCGTAGCGCATCTTATAGACGTTGATGCCCAGGGAGTCGGCGGCCTGGGGATTCTCGCCGCAGGAGCGCAGCCGCAGGCCAAACCTGGTCTTGTACAGCAGGATGGACAGCACCACAAACAGGATGATGCACACATAGGTGGCCAGATAGATCTTATGAATAAAGGTCTCGCCGAAAAAGCCCAGGTCTGTGCTCGAATCAATGCCGAAGGTGCTCTTTTTGATCATAAA
Organism: Clostridiales bacterium; assembly: GCA_014799475.1. Taxonomy (GTDB): domain Bacteria; phylum Bacillota; class Clostridia; order Oscillospirales; family Oscillospiraceae; genus Enterenecus. The sequence continues at coordinate 87,856 of JAAVHX010000015.1, forward strand.
CCAGCTGGCCGCGTCCCCTTCGGACATGCCCAGCGTGTTCTGGTTGGCGATGATCCGGATGAGGAAGAGCACCAGGGCCGGGGCCATCAGGTTCAGCGCCGTGCCGCCAATGGTCTGATCCGCCCGCAGGTTCACCGACGCGAAGGACAGCAGCAGAGAGAACAGGGCGCCCAACGCCGCCGCCACCAGCATGGCCAGAAGCTCCAATCCCTGCAAAGCCAGCCAGTTCCGCGCGGCATACGCGCCGCTGAAGAGGCTCGTGCCCTGCATGAGCCGCACAAAGAGGACCCCCACGAACGCGCCGAAGATCATGATGCCTTCCAGCGCCAGGTTGATGATACCGCTGCGCTCGGCAAATACGCCCGCCAGCGCCACGATCATCAGGGGGACAGCGTAGAGCAGGGTCTGTTGAATCAGGAATGTCATGCCTGCTCCCCTCCTTTCCCAGTGGACGCCGCTTCCGGCCCGTCCGGCTCAGGCGGACTGTCCGAAGAGGACGCTCCCGGGGCTGCGTCCAACCCCTTGTCTTTCTTGCGGGAGTTCAGCATCATTTTGATCACCAGGGAAAAAGCGCTGAGGTAGACGATGACCGAGATGATCACGTCGGTGATGTACTCGTTGTAGGCGGTCAGGTTGGTCAGCTGCAGGCCCACGATGTTCAGCATGGACATGAAGCAGCCGGTGAACACCACACCGATGGGGCTGTTGGCCGCCAGCAGGGCCACCGGGATGCCGTTGAAGCCCTCGGCGGGGAGGGACTGGTAGGTGGACCAGAAAAACTCCGTATTGCCGGACAAGCAGTACAGCGCCGCGCCCGCGCCGGACAGGGCGCCGGCGATGGCCATGGACAGCACGATGTTCCGCTTGTCGTTGATGCCGGCATACCGGGCGGCGTGCCGGTTGGAGCCGCAGGCCTTGAGCTGATAGCCCAGAGTGGTCTTGCTCATCAGGATGTAGATGCCGATGGCGATCAGGATAGCGATGATGATGCCGCCGTTGACCTGGGAGCCGGGGAAGAGCTTGTCCAGCCCCATCTTGGCGGTCTGCACCCCGTTGCCGTCCACATAGCTCCCGCCCATGGTCAGGCCGTAAGAGGTCTTGTAGATGTAGCCACTCTTGGTGTTCTCCACGGTGTTGCAGAATTTGCTGCCGTCAAAGAACCAGGTCACCAGATTGGCGGCCATCCAGTTGGTCATGATGCAGGCCAGCACCTCGTTGATGTTGAGGAAGGACTTCACCAGGCCGGGGATGCAGCCCCACAGCGCGCCCGCCAGGACACCGCCCAGGAAGGCCAACAGCCAGATGACGGGGCCGGGCAGCGCGGAGAACGGGATGCCCAGCGCGATGGCCAGGGTGGCCATGGTGCCCATCAGGTACTGGCCGGGNGCGCCNATGTTGAACAGGCCCGTNTTNAANGCNACNGANACNGACAGNCCGGTGAGNATCAGCGGCGTGGCCCGNAANAGCATNTTGCCNANGCTNNGGGGNTTGAAGCCCCAGGTCAGNNCGCCCNCCNNNTCCCGGCCGGTGCTGAACAGGCCCAGGAAAATCAGGCGGATCCCTTCCCAGGCNCTGTTCANGCCCAGGTTNCNGCTGAACAGNCCCACCACAAGGACGAGNACGCTGCCCACCGCGAGGCCGATGACAATGGANATCANGGAGGCCAGGACCGTCTTGGTCCCTTCCNTTTGCAGCAAGCTGCCGCCCTGCTTGTTCATGCGCCCTCGCCCTCCTTTTTGGTCATATCCATCCGCTTCGCGCCNGCCATGTAGAGGCCCAGCTCCTGCACGGTGGTCTGCTTCGGATCCAGCTCGCCNACGATCTCNCCCTCATACATCACCAGGATGCGGTCGGACAGGCTCATCACCTCGTCCAGCTCCAGGCTCACCAGCAGCACCGCGCGNCCNNNGTCCCGCTCCGCCACCAGCTGGCNGTGGATGTACTCGATGGCGCCCACGTCCAGGCCGCGGGTGGGCTGGACGGCCACGATGAGGGGCTTTTCCCGATCCACCTCACGGGCGATGATGGCCTTCTGCTGGTTGCCGCCGGACATGGACCGGGCCNCCGTAATNGGGCCCTGGCCGGAGCGCACGTCATACTGCTCGATGAGCTGCTCGGCNTACTCCCGCACGGCGCCCTGATTGATAAAGCCCGCCGTCTGGAACCGCTTCTCNTTGAAGCGCTGAAGCACCATGTTCTGNTCCAGCGTGAAGTCCAGCACCAGGCCGTGCTTGTGCCGGTCCTCGGGGATNTGGCTCANNTTCNTNCCNCNNTGGCGGATGGAGGCGTGGGAGATNTCCTCCCCGCACAGNGTGACGGTGCCGCCGGAGCTCTTCTCCAGNCCCGTCANNCCGTAGACCAGNTCGGTCTGCCCGTTGCCGTCGATGCCGGCGATGCACAGGATCTCCCCCGCCCTGGCCTGGAAGGTGACCTCGTTCACCGCGTTGCGCTTGTGCCCCNTGGCGGGGACGCAGAAGCCCTTCACATCCAGCACCGGCTCCCCCGGGCTGGCNGGCTTCTTGGTCACCTCCAGCTGGACCGGNCGTCCCACCATCATNTTGGANAGGGACTGCTTGTCCGTGTCCTTGGCGTCCACGGTGCCGATNTACTTGCCCTTGCGCAGCACCGTGACCCGGTCGGACACCGCCATGATCTCNTTGAGCTTGTGGGAGATGAACAGGATGGACTTGCCCTCCTTGGCAAANTCCTTCATGGTGGCCATCAGCTCGTCGATCTCNTGGGGNGTNAGNACAGCGGTGGGCTCGTCAAAGATGAGGATCTCGTTGTCCCGGTAGAGCATNTTNAGGATCTCCACCCGCTGCTGCATCCCCACNGTGATGTCCTCCACCTTGGCGTCCAGATCCACCTTCAANCCNTANCGCTCGGACAGGGCCTCCACCTTGGCCCGGGCCTCCTTTTTCTGGAGGAAGCCCATNTTGGTGGTCTCCGCGCCCAGGATGATNTTGTCCAGCACGGTGAACACCTCAATGAGCTTGAANTGCTGNTGCACCATGCCGATGCCCAGGGCGGTGGCGNCGTTGGGGTTGTTGATCNTGACCTCCTGGCCGTTCTTTTTGATGACGCCNTTCTCCGGCTGGTAAAGGCCGAACAGGACGCTCATCAGCGTGGACTTACCCGCTCCGTTCTCCCCCAGAAGGGCGTGGATCTCCCCCCGGCGGAGCTGGAGGGTGATATCATCGTTGGCGATGATACCGGGAAATTCCTTGGTAATGTGGAGCATCTCGATGATGTTCTCAGATTCCATCNTCCTCATCCCGCTTCCTCTCTAAAATGTCGGCACCGGGCCNCNCNGGGCCCTATTGTGTCAATTATACCCTACANNCGACAAAAAGACAAGCATTTTTCCGNGGGAATCAAAAACGGGCGGGACGCTGTGCGTCCCGCCCGTCAAGAGCNTNTGATGNNATNAGATGATGTTCAGGTTCACGTTGGACCAATCCTGCTCCAGCTTGGTGAAGTCAGAATCGATGACCAGCTTGCCGTCCACCACGTCCTTGAACTGCTTCTCATAGTCTTCCTTGGCGTAGTTCTTCAGGCTCCAGGTGTCGGTGGGCAGGCCGGTGGCGCCGTCCTTAGCGCCCAGGGAGACGGCGGAGTTGCCGATCTCGCTCCAGGTGCCGTCATAGGCCTTGGCGATGGCCCACTGGGCCGCGTCAGCCAGGCCCTTCATGGCGGAGGTGATAACGGTGTCGGACTGACTGGACTGGTCCACGTCCACGCCGATGACCTTGCCGTCGTTGGCGGAGGCGGCGGCGGTGATGGACTGGAACATGGAGCCGCCGCAGGCGAAGACCACCTCGGTGCCCTGCTCATACCAGCCGGAAATCATGCTCTGCAGCTCGGGGGAGGCGGAGAAGCTGGCGCCGTACTCCCAGGAGAAGTTGATGTCCACGGTGACGCCCAGCTCAGCGGCAGCCGCGTTGGCGCCCTGAACATAGCCGTAGCCGTAGCGCTGGCAGGCGTCATTGGTGCCGCCGCCGCCGCCGGAGAAGCCCAGCTTGGTGTAGCCTTCCTTGACAGCGGCATAGCCGGCGAAGTAGCCGCACTCATGCTCGTTGAAGGCAATGCCCACCACGTTGTCCAGGCCCAGGGACCAGCCGTCGATGAACACGAACTTGGTGTCGGGGAACTCCTTGGCGGCCTTCTCCAGGGCGGCACCCTGCATGAAGCCGGCGCAGACGACCACTTCGGCGCCGCCTTCCACAGCGGCCTTCATGGCGTCATAGCGGTCGTCATCGGTGGCCTGGTCGCCGCCGGAGGGCTGATAGTACTTATAGGACTTGTCGTTGTTGGCGGCGTACAGCTTCACGCCGTCGAAGGTGCCTTGGTTGAAGGACTTGTCCTTCAACTGGCCGACATCGGTGATGAAGGCCACCTGATACTTACCGTCGGAAGAAGTCATGGTGTCGGCGATGTCGTCAGCGCCGCCGGTCTTTTTGTCACCGCTGCCGCCGTTGCTGCAGGCCGCCAGGCTGAACACCATAGCCAGAGCCAGCAGCATCGCAAGGAACTTTTTCATTGCAATTTCATCCTTTCCTTTTCTTTTGTCATGTAGAGCCGCGCGTGATCCTTCCGAGCCCTATGGAACCCACCCGGAATCACTCCCATTATAGCTTGTCCTCCGGCAAATTACAAGGAACATTTACAGTTTTTTTCAACTTTACCCATTCTGACGGCTCAATAACCTTGTGCGGCCTGTCCCTTCACCAATTTGACGATGCGGCTGGTGCCCAGCCGGTCGGCCCCCAGGGCCAGGAAATCCGCGGCGTCCTGAAGGCTGGAGATGCCCCCCGCCGCCTTGATTTTCACATGGGGGGCCACGTTGGCCTTGAACAGCGCCACGTCCTCCCGGGTGGCCCCGGCGGTGGAGAAGCCGGTGGAGGTCTTGATGTAGTCCGCCCCGCTGTCCGACACGATCTGGCACAGCTTCACCTTCTCCTCGTCGGTGAGCAGGCAGGTCTCGATGATGACCTTCAGCACCAGAGCGCCGCAGGCCTCCTTGACGGCGCGGATCTCGGAGAGCAGATCATCCCACCGGCCGTCCTTGACCCAGCCGATGTTAATGACCATGTCGATCTCTTTCGCGCCGTTGGCGATGGCGTCCTTGGCCTCAAACACCTTGACGGCGGTGGTAGAGTAACCGTTGGGGAAGCCGATGACGGTGCAGACCGGGAGCCTGTCCCCCAGGTACTCCGCCGCCTGCTTCACGAAGCTGGCCGGGATGCACACGCTGGCGCAGCCATAGGCGGCCCCGTCGTCGCAGATCTGACGGATCTCCTCCCAGGTGGCGGTCTGGGTGAGCAGGGTGTGGTCAACTGCCGCTAAAATGGTCTTGTTGTCCATTGGGATCACCTCATTATTATATATGATGGATTTATTGTACTATGGACAAGCCGGAAAAGCAAGCGTCTCCCCTGTTTCGGCGCAAATTTGGTTCCCGCAACCTGTAGTTGTCAAATTGTATTCCCTTTTTGGTTGCCATGTCCGCTGATTTTTGCTAAGATGATGCTGTCCAAAGGCGCCGGACAGTTTTTCTTTGGAGGTCTTATTTCATGAATTTTCAAGAGCGTTTATTCGACCTGCGCCGTCAGGCCGGGCTGTCCCAGGAGGAGCTTGCCAACCTGCTGGGGGTGACCAGGCAGGCGGTGCAGAAATGGGAGGCGGGCACCTCCCGCCCGGACATGGACAACCTGGTGTCCCTGGCGGACTATTTCAAGGTGTCCCTGGATTTTCTGGTCACCGGCAAGGAGGCCGCTCCCCCGCCCGCGCCCACCGTGGTCAACAACTATTACCACCACCATCGCTGGCACTATGAGTACAAGAGCAAGCGCACCCTGTTCGGCCTGCCGCTGGTACACATCAACTGCGGCCCCGGCATCCATTGGGCACGGGGCATCATCGCCATCGGTGACATCGCCACCGGGCTGGTAGCCATGGGCGGCATTGCCGTGGGGCTGTTCAGCCTGGGCGCGCTCAGCCTGGGGCTGCTGCTGGCGCTGGGGGCGCTGACTGCGGGCATCATCTCCATCGGCGGCGTGGCCCTCGGCCTGTTTACCTTGGGCGGCGTCGCGGTTGGGTGGCTGTCTGTGGGCGGCATTTCCTGCGGCGTCTATGCCGCGGGGGGCGTGGTGACCGCCTCAAAGGTGGCCGTGGGCGGCACGGTGTCCGCCCCCCTGGCCATCGGCGCCGCCGCCGAGGGGGCGCAAACCATCCTCATTCCCTTGGAGGGCCTGAAGGGCGCGGAGCTGGACGCCGCCCGGACCGCCATCGACGCCGCCTGTACGGGCGTGCCGGGGTTCGTCCCCTGGCTGCTCAAGCTGTTCCTTAGATAACCATCCCGGCGGGTCATACACGGCCCGCCGGCTTTTATTTGCGCAATTCAATCATTGGTTGATTTTTGGCAAAATTCCCGCCATTGAATTCAACCAACGTTTTTGCTATGATACAACCATCAAGCGAAACGGGGTGTTTTCATGGCAAATCTGTTGAGTGACCGCATCGCCGAGCTGCGGAAAGAGCGTGGCCTCACCCAAGAGCAGCTGGGCCAGCTGGTGGGGGTGTCCGCCCAGGCGGTGAGCAAGTGGGAGAAGGGCGGCGCGCCCGACGTGGAGCTGCTCCCCACCCTGGCCGACCGTCTGGGAGTGACCATCGACAGCCTGTTTGGCCGGGAGGGAGGTGCGCGGGAGAATATCCAAGACACCGTAAACCGCTGGCTGCTGTCCCTGCCCCCGGAGAAGCGGCTGGATCAGCTCTGCCGCCTGGTTTGGAAGGCGTCTATGGTGTCGGCCGTCCAACATATTGACAACTTTCCTCTGCTGGACGGCGGCTATATGGAAAGCTGTATCACCCATGCCAGAGACACCGATATTCTGATCCGTCTGGCGGTGGATACGATGGAAGGGCTGACCTTCGGCGTCGGCGGGGAGGATATGTCCTTTATGAGCCTCTGGCCAAGGCCGGAGGCGGGTCATGCCGCCTGGTTTGCCCCTCGGGATCTGTGCTGCCGTCTTTTCGCCCTCCTGGCCCGGCCCGGATGTCTGGAAATGCTGGAGCGGCTCCATGATGACCTCAATGCCCGCTACTATGTGCCGGAGGTGTTGGCCAAACAGCTGAGCCGCCCGCCGGAGGAGGTGGCGCAGTTGCTGGAGGCTATGGCGGAGTTGAGGCTGGTCAAAAACCTGGATCTGGAATTGGAAACCGGCCCGGTCAACGCCTATATTGTCCATGAGAACTGGGCCTTTATGCCGCTCATGCTCTTTACCCGGTGTCTCCTAGAGGAGTACGACGCGTTCTATGTGGCTTGGGACGATCATGAGATTTTGCCGGGGACACGCTCCGATGTCCCGCATTCCCTCTATGGGCGGCTGACGATCAAACAGGATCCATCCGCGGATCGGCCTCTGATGAAAGGAGAATCACGATGAACCACAAGACAAGCCCCGCCGCCCGCCAGTATTACCGGGCCTTCTATCAAAACAACCGCCTGCGCTATATCCTGGCCCTTATTCTGGTGGTGCTGAGCTTTCCGGCGGGCCTCATCATCTCATGGCTGCTGGGGGAGGTCATCGACATCATCGCCGCCGGGGATCTGGATCGTCTGATGCGAACCGTACTTCTGACGGTCGCCTTTTCCGTGGCGGAATTTCTCATCCTGACCGCCCAGTACCGAACCAAAAGCAGCTTCATCCACAAGGCCCTGGCCCAATACAAGTCCCTGGCCTTCCACAATCTCTCCGAAAAGAGCATCAGCGCCTTTTCCCGGGAAAACACGGGCCGGTACATCTCCGTCCTCACCAACGACGTGAACTCTGTGGAGGAAAACTACCTTAAGCGCTCCTTTATCCTATTGTACGAAATCCTGGTCTTTTTGGGGGCTCTTGGGATGATGTTCTGGTACAGCCCTTTTCTGACTATCGCCGCCATCCTCCTCTCCCTGTTCCCCCTGATGGCCGCCCTGCTTATGGGGAACGAGCTGGCAGTCCGGGAAAAGACGGTCAGCGACAAAAACGAGGGGTTCGTCTCCCAGCTCAAAGATTTACTATCCGGCTTTTCCGTCATCAAGAGCTTTAAGGCGGAAGCGGAGACCCAGCGGATGTTCGACGCCGCCAACCGGGACGTGGAGGAGCATAAACGCCGACGCTACTGGTGGGAGTGTATGCTCTCCAACGTGACCCAGAACCTGTGTTCCAACGCCATGCAGTTCGGCATCTTCTTTCTGGGGGCATACCTGGCCATCCGTGGGGACATCACCGCCGGTACGGTGCTGATCTTCGTCAACCTGTGCAATTTTGTTGTCCAGCCCATCCAAATCATCCCCCAGTACTTGGCCAGCCGCAAGGCCGCAAAAGCGCTTGTGGAGAAGCTGGCCCAGGTGACGGAGGAGAACGCGGGCCGCTCCGGCGAGGCCATCCCTCCGGTGCTGGACGAGACCATCACACTGAATCACGTCACCTTCGGCTACGAGCCGGACAAGCCGGTGCTGCGCGACCTGTCCCTGCGGCTGGAACCCGGCAAAAAATACGCCATTGTGGGCGGCTCCGGGTCGGGCAAGTCCACCCTGCTCAACCTGCTGATGGGGGCCTATGACAGCTACGGCGGCTCCATCACCATCGACGGCAGGGAGCTGCGGGAGGTGGATCCTGACAGCCTCTATGACCTGATGAGCCTCATCGGCCAGAACGTGTTCCTCTTTGACGACACCATCCGAAGCAACATCACCATGTTCCGGGATTTCCCCGATCAGCAGGTAAACGACGCAGTCAAGCGCTCCGGCCTGTCGGAGCTTCTGGCCCAGCGGGGGGAGGGCTACCGCTGCGGCGAGAACGGCGTGGCGCTGTCCGGCGGGGAGCGCCAGCGGGTGTCCATCGCCCGGTGCCTGCTCCGGGGCGCGCCGGTGCTCCTGCTGGACGAGGCCACCGCCGCCTTGGACAACCAGACCGCCTTTGCCGTCACCGACGCCATCCTCCATCTGGACGGGCTCACCCGGGTGGTGGTCACCCACCGGCTGGACGCGGCGCTGATGGAGCAGTACGACCAGATCGTTATGCTGCGAAACGGCCGCATCCAGGAGGCGGGGAGCTTCGAGCAGTTGATGGAGAAAAAGGGTTTCTTCTACTCCCTATACACGCTGTCGGCGTAAAAAGATACCCTCCGGCCACGCCGGAGGGTATTGTTTTATTGTCAGTGATCCAGCAGCTTCGCGATGGCGGTGCGGTGTACGATCATCGCACTCTCCGGGCAGAACTCCTGACAGCAGAAGCAGCGGATGCACTTTTTGCGGTTGATGCTGGGCTTTTTGTTCACCATGGTAATGGCGTCGGCGGGGCAGACATTCCTACATACGCCGCAGCCCACGCACTTGGCGGGCTTGACCTGGGGCCGCTGGGACAGCGCCCACCGCATGACCGTTCCCTTTGCCCGTTTGAACAGGCTCTTCCCATCGCCTTGGAACAGGTGGCTGTTGCCGGTGACGATGCGCTGGAAGTCGGGGATGACGAATGCGGCAGGGTCGCCCTCCACCGTCAGCTCTTCCGCCGAGGCGGGGATCAGTCCCCGCTCCAGCGCCGCCTCCAGCGTTGGCACCTCCTCCCGCTTCAGGCCGATGAGCCCGGCACACACCAGATCCACCTTGTGGGGGCTCTCCGACGCCAGCAGCGCCCCCATGTGCCGGGGCGTGCCGCCGGTGGGGCCATTGCCCTCCATGCAGTCCACCGCGTCCACAATGGTGAGTTTTGGCTTAAAGTACTCGTCCAGATCCACGATCATCCGGGCAAAATCCCTGGGGTCCGGGTAGCGGAAATGGTATTCCGGCTTCACCGTGCCGGGGATGGTTCCGAACATATTTTTCGCCCCGCAGGTCATGGCCATCATGCCGTGGGTCTTGAGCTTGCACAGGTCGATGATGGCGTCCGCCCCGTCCAGCCAAGCGGTGTAACGGAACTGGCGGCACACCTTTCCCTCCGGAAATTGGGCCTGGTTTTCCTCGAAGTTCTGGTTGAGCCGTCCACCTACCTGTTCCACCGCCTTCATCCCGGTGGCCGTATAGATCCGGTTTACATAGGTGGCGTTGAACAGCCCGCCAGGGCTGTCCCCCACCACCACGTCCGCGCCCCGCGCCGCCAGCATTTCGACCAGGGGGCACAGCAGGCCGGGGTGGGTGGTGACCGCCTTCTCCGGCTTGGCGGAGGCCACCAGGTTCACCTTGATGGCGATTTTCATCCCCGGATTTACCCAGTCCAGCCCGCCCAGCGGGGCCAGCACCCGCTCCAGCGCGGCCCGCGTCTCTTCCTCGCCATAGCCGGCGCAGGGCGTAATGACTACATCAGGTTTCACACATTTCACCTCTATTGAAAAAGGCTGCCGCAGCCGCGGCAGCCTTTTGGGAATCAAGCGGGAGCTTACTCCTCCTCGGGAGCCTCTTCCTCGTCCGCCTCATCCTCCGCGGGGGCGGACTCCAGCAGGGCGCGGATGGACAGGGAGACCTTCTTGTTCTCCTCATCGATGGCGGTGATCTTGGCATCCACGGTATCGCCCTCGCTCACCACGTCGCCGGGCTTCTCCACGCGGTGGTCGGCCAGCTGGGAGATATGGATCAGGCCGTCCACACCGGGGACGATCTCGGCAAAGGCGCCGAAGGTCATTAGCTTAACGATGCGCACGGAGGCCACATCGCCCACGGCATACTTGCCGGTGAACACAGTCCAGGGCTCCTGGCTGTGATCCTTCACGCCCAGGGAGATCTTCTTCTTCTCCGGATCAAAGGAGATGACATACACCTCGATAGGATCGCCCACGGACACCACCTCAGCGGGGGTCTTGATGCGGGACCAGGACAGCTCGGAGATGTGGACCATGCCGTCCACGCCGCCGATGTCCACAAAGGCGCCGTAAGAGGTCAGGCTCTTGACGGTGCCGCTGTACTTCTTGCCCACCTCGATGTTGTCCCAAATAGCGGCGGCGGCAGCGGCGCGGGCCTCGGCGGCCACAGCGCGGATGGAGCCCACCACGCGGCGGCGGACACGGTTCACCTCGGTGATACGCAGCTGCACCCGGGTCTTGACCATCTCGGACAGGTCGGCCCCGCGGGGCTTGCCGGACTGGGAGGCGGGGATGAACACACGGATGCCCTTGACATTGGCCACCAGGCCGCCCTTGTTCTCCTCGGTGATGATGCCTTCCAGAACGTCCTTGTTCTCCACGGCGTTCTCCACGGTCTCCCAGTTCTTGTCCGCGTCAAGGCGCTTCTTGGACAGCTTGACCACGCAGTCGCGGTCGCTGACCAGCATGACGATGGCCTCGATCTCCTCGCCTACCTTGGCAAGATCCTCCACCTTCACGTCGGGGTCGTCGCTCAGCTCAGACAGGGGAATGGTTCCGGGATACTTCACGCCCAGCTCGACCTGCACTTCAGTCGGCGTGATGGCGGCGACTGTTCCGGTGACCCGATCCCCCGTATTCAAAATTTTGAACGACTCCTCCAGCATCTCCGCGAAGGACTGTTCAATCTCCATAATTTCATCGCTCATTTTGTTGGTGACCTCCTTTATTATCCACTCCGGCGTAGACGCGCCGGCAGTGATTCCAAGCGTGCGAATCCGGCGGAACTGTTCCCAGTCAATATCCCTTCCCCGCTCTGCCTGCACCACCAAAGGACAGCGGCTGGCGCACAGCCGGGTGAGCTTCCTGGTGTTGGAGCTCTTCTGGTCGCCGATGACGATCATGCCATCGCATTGACCGGCCAATTCCAAGGCTTCAGATTGCCGTCTGGACGTAGCATTACATATTGTATCAAAAAATTCCGCGTTTGTACACACTTTTTTTGTGTTTTCCACGATTTTTTCCCAATTGGCCAAAATTGCTGTGGTTTGGGACACAAATGTCAGGGGTTGACCGGGCAAATCCGGCATTTTTTTGAAGATTTGTTCCAGTTCATCCCAGCCGGAGACCACGATCCCACCCCGGGTGCACCCCAAGATCCCCAGGATCTCCGGGTGGTCGGCCTCCCCCACAATGACGGGGACGCGCCCCCCGGCCTCCGCCTCCCGGACGATATTATGAATGCGGCTCACATAGGGGCAGGTGGCGTCCAGCACCCGGCAGCGGCGGCCCTTCAGCGTCTCATAAACCCTATCCGGCTCACCGTGGGCCCGGATGAGCACCGTGCCCCCCTCCGGCGCCTCCTCCGGCGAGGAGATGGTGATCGCCCCCATGTCCTCCAGCCGCCGGATCACGTGGTCGTTATGGGTAATGTGGCCCAGCAGGTATATCGGCCCCTGGGCGGCGGCCCGCTCCGCCATATCTACCGCCCGGCGCACTCCATAGCAGAAGCCCGCGCTCTTTGCCACTCGGACGTTCATGCCGCCTGATCCTCCAACGCCCGCACCCGGGCCAGAAGGTCGTTGGCAATGCGCTGATAGTCGTCGGCGCTGGGCTTGCGCCCCTCGAATTCCGGGTGGTAGGACTGGCCAAACACCACCGTCGTCCTGCGGAAGCGCCGCTTCTTGGGCGAAATGTAGACAGGCACCAGGGGCGTATCGGTACGGGTGGACAGCATGGCCGCGCCGGTATGGGCCTCGGAGGTCTCCCCCTCCTTCACCCGAGTGCCCTCGGGGAACATGAGCAGCTTCTCCCCCGCCCGCAGCACCCGTATGGCCTCTTTGATGGCAGCCATATCGGATTTGCCCCGGTTGACGCCGATGATCCCCGCCTTTTTCAGCAGGAAGCCGATGACCGGCCACTTCATGATCTCCGCCTTGGCCATCACATGGGTCTGCCGTTTACTGCCCATACAGCACACCACGTACAGCGGGTCGCCCAGGGAGGTGTGGTTGCCGCAGATCAGCGCCGCCCCCTCCGGAATATTCTCCACCCCCACCGCTTTCCAGGGATGAAAGATCCTCATGAATATCCAGATGACGGGATAGAGTACGGCGTATACCTTGTTCTTCATGCCGTCCCTCCTTCGCCCAGCCGCTCTTGGATCAGCCCCAGCAGCAGTCGGAAGCTTCCCTCCAGATCCAGCCCGGTGGTGTCGGCCAGCACAGCGTCGTCCGCCTGGCGCAGAGGGGCGGTCTCCCGCGACTTGTCCCGGCGATCCCGTTCGATCACCTCTTGCAGGACCTGGTCAAAATCGGCCTGCTGTCCCCGCTCCAGCAGCTCCCGATAGCGGCGCTCCGCCCGGGCCTCCGCCGCGGCGGTGAGGTATAGTTTCACATCCGCCTGGGGCAGCACCACGGTGCCGATGTCCCGGCCGTCCATGATGACGCTGTGCTCCCGGGCGGTTTTGCGCTGCATCTCCAGCAGGAAGTCCCGCACCGCCGGGATGGAGGCCACCTTGGAGGCGTAGGCGGAGATCTCGTTTTCCCGGATGGCCTGGGTCACGTCCTCCCCGTCCAAAAACATATGCTGGAGACCGTCCGACCCATAGCCCATGGTAATGGTCAGAGACCCCAGGATCGCCGCCACGGCGCCCGCGTCCTCAGGGTCGATGTCCCGGCGGCGGACCGCCAGCCCCACCGTGCGGTAGATTGCCCCGGTGTCCACATACAAAAAGCCCAGCTCCTGGGCCAGCCGCTTGGCCAGGGTGGATTTCCCCGCGCCGGAGGGCCCGTCAATGGCAATGCTGCGGTATTTCATGGGAGTACCCCTTCCTTATATGTTACTTGCCCGTTCCGCCGCGGCTAATCCAGCCGCGCGACCGGTGGACCACGCGATCTGCAGGTTGAAGCCGCCGGTGTAGCCGTCCACGTCCAGCAGCTCCCCGGCGAAATACAATCCCTTCACCTTTTTAGATTCCATCGTCCTGGGATCCACCTCGCCCACGGCCACGCCGCCGGAGGTGATCACCGCCTCCTCCACCGGGCGGGTACCCGACAGGGAGACAGAAAAATCCTTCAAGCTCTCCAGCAGGCGGCGCCGCTGTTCCTTTCGGATGTCGTGCACCTTGGTGTCCCCGGGGATCCCGGTGCGCTCCGCCAGCACGGGCACCATAGACCGGGGAACCAATCCGCCCAGGGCGTTGGCGTAGTCCTGATTGGCCCGCTCCTCGAAGTCCCGCAGCAGCCGGGCGTCCAGCTTTCCCTCATCCAGGGCGGGCTTCAGGTCGATGTGGGCGGTGTAGCGGTGTTTGGAGACGTCCATATGGGCGGAGGCGGACAGCACCAGCGGCCCGGACAGACCAAAGTGGGTGAACAGCAGCTCGCCCTGCTCCCGGTAAACCGTTTTCCCCTTCTCATCCCTCACCCGCAGCTCCACGTTCCGCAGGGACAACCCCTGAAGCGCCCCGCAGCAGGGATCGTCCGACTCCAGCGGCACCAAAGATCCCCGGATGGGTTTGATCGTATGGCCCACGGACCGGGCCAGCCCATAGCCGTCCCCGGTGGAGCCGGTGCGGGGATAGGAGGCCCCGCCGGTGGCGAGGATAAATGCCTCGCATCCGTTCAGTTCCCCGCCGTTCTCCATCTTAATGCCGACGAGCTGGCCGTCCCGGGCGCTGAGCCCGGTCACCCGATCCCGCCGGAGCTCCACCCCTTGGCGGCGCAGCTCGAAAAACAGCGCGTCCACAATGTCGGCGGCCTTGTCTGAGCACGGGAATACCCGGTTCCCCCGCTCTGTTTTCAGCTTGACGCCTAATCCCTCAAAAAAGGCCATGGTATCCGCCGGGGCAAAACGGCTGAACGCGCTGTACAGAAATTTTCCGTTGCGGGGAATGGCCGCCATCAGGCTCTCCAGATCGCAGTTGTTTGTGACGTTGCAGCGCCCCTTGCCGGTGATATACAGCTTCCGTCCCACCTTCTCATTGGGCTCCAGCAGCACCACGTCCGCCCCGGCCCAGGCGGCGGTAATGGCGGCCATCATGCCTGCCGCCCCGCCTCCGGCGACCACAACCTTACCTTTGATCTCCATGCTCCACCTTTTCGTACACCTGGTACTCATCCCAGATATGTTCCAGCCGGTTAAAGGTCGCCGTGACCTCGGCGGACTTCTTCCTTCCCACCGCCACGATCAGCGCGTTGATGATGGACAGCGGGGCCACAAGGGAATCGGCAAAGGAGATCATGTCGCTCTTGGCCAGCAGGCGGTAATTCGCTGTGTCGTACAGCGGGGACATCTCGCTGTCGGTGATGGCCACCACCGTAGCCCCCTGATCCCGGGCAAACTCCATGGCCCGGACAGACCGGGTGGAATACCGGGGAAAGCTGATGCCGACGACCACATCCCCCTCCCCTACCCGGAGCATCTGCTCAAACATCTCGCTGGCCAGGCTGGTTCGGACCTGGCACACGTTGTCAAAGATGAGCTTAAAGTAAAAGGCCAAAAAGTCGGACAGCGCCGACGACGACCGCACCCCTAAAATGTAGATGCGCCGGGCGCCCACGATGGCCTTCACCGCGCCGTCAAAATCCTCCCGGTTCAGCTCGTTCAGGGTCATGCGCAGCTTCTCGATGTCCGACTGCACCACCTTGTCCAGCACATCCTGGGAGCCCAGCCGGTCATAGGACACCTCGATGCGCTGCACCGTGGTGAGCTTTCCACGGATCATCTCCTGCATGGCCTTCTGCATGGCGGGGTAGCCGTCGTAACCCAGCTCGGCGGCAAAGCGCACCACGGTGGACTCGCTGATCTTCACCGCCTGACCCAGCCGCGCCGCCGTCATAAAGGCGGCTTTGTCGTAATTGTCCAGGATATAGCGGCCGATCAGCTTCTGCCCCTTGGAAAAGGTGTCCATTTTGCTTTGAATGGCGGTCAAAATATCACGGCTCATCACACAGCAGCCCCACTCTCTTTCTATCCTCCGAGGGCGCGCCCACGCACGCCCAACGGACACTATCATACCGTTTTGCCGACAGAATTGCAAGGGGTTTTGAAAGTTTTCCCGCTCATTCCTGCAAAAGGGCGATCTCCGCCGCTGTGAGGCCTCTCCACTTCCCCGGCTCCAGCCCGCCCAATCGGAGCTTTCCCTCCCGCACCCGCCGGAGGCGCTCCACCTTCAGCCCCGCGGCGGCGCACATACGGCGTACCTGGCGGTTTTTCCCCTGATGGATGACCACAATAAGGGTATTTTTCCCCGTCCGCTCCACCCGGTCGGCGGTGAGTTCCTCCCCATCGTCGAACACCGGGGCGGCCAGGATGGGCAGCGCCCGCTCCACGTCGCCCCGCACCCACACCCGGTACTCCTTCTCCACCTCATGGGAGGGATGGGTGAGCCGGTGGGTCAGCTCCCCGTCGTCGGTGAGCAGCAGCAGCCCCTCCGAATCCATATCCAGCCGCCCCACGGGCCACACCCTGGCGGGGCAGTCCGCCGTCAGCTGGGCCACGGTTTTCCGGCCCCTCTCGTCGGACAGGGTGGTAACATAGCCCCTCGGTTTGTTCAGCATAATATAAGTATGGCCTTTCGGAACGGCCACCGGCACGCCGTCCACCTCCACCCGATCCCGGTCGAGGTCAGCCTTTCCGCCCAACAGGGCCGTCTCGCCGTTGACGGTCACCCGCCCGGCCTGTATGTACGCCTCCGCCTGACGGCGGGAGCACACTCCCGCCGCCGACAGCAGCTTTTGCAGCCGTTCCTCCATGCCGCCCGTCTCCTTTCCAGTCCTTACGCCGCGCCCCTCATCTTGGCCCAAATCCTCTGCC
The DNA here is from genome assembly GCA_014799475.1 of Clostridiales bacterium. GTDB lineage: Bacteria > Bacillota > Clostridia > Oscillospirales > Oscillospiraceae > Enterenecus. The sequence continues at coordinate 104,509 of JAAVHX010000015.1, forward strand.
AGAAGGTCAGCGGCTCCCGCGCGTCCAACCCCGCCCCGCTCTGGGTCACCAAGGGCACCCGGGCCACGATCTCGCCGTCCTTCTTCCACACCGCCTCGCCGATGGGCGTCCCCGCCTCAAAGGGGGCCTGGACGGAATCGGCCAGCGTCACATCCATGGTCAGCTTCTCCCCCTCTTTCAGGGGGTAGCCCGCCGCTTCCGCCGTCACCGCCGCTATGGCCGGGATCAAGCTGCCCTCCACCGACACCGAGCCCAGCACCTCTCCCGCCTGGCACAGCTCCTGCCGGGGCCAGGTCTGGAAGCCGTAGTCCAGCAGCTTCGTGTGGTCGTTCCAGTCGTTCCCGTCGTTGAGGGTGACGCAGATGAGGGTCTGGCCGTCCCGCACGGCGGCGGACACCAATGTGCGCCCCGCTTTCTCGGTGAACCCGGTTTTCATCCCCACACAGCCCTCATAGCGGTAAAGCAGCTTGTTATGGTTGACAAACGTCCTCGTGCCGACGGTGATAGACCGGGTGGCGCAGATCTCCGCCACCGTCTCGTTTTGCAGGCACGCCTGGGCCAGCAGGGCCATGTCATAGGCGGTGGAGTAGTGGTTGTCGTCGTTCAGCCCGCTGGGGTTGGCAAAGGAGCTGTTCTTCATCCCCAGCTCCGCCGCCCGTTGGTTCATCAGCGCCACAAAATCCGCCTCGCTCCCCGCCGTGTGGCAGGCGATGGCCATGGCGGCGTCGTTGCCCGATTGGAGCATCAGGCCGTACAGCAGCGCCCGCAGGGTGATCTGTTCCCCGGCGGTGAGATAGATGGACGAGCCCTCGCTGCCCAGCCACTCCCCTTTGACGGTCACCACTTCGTCCAGATCCTCCGCCCGCTCCACCGCCACCAGGGCGGTCATCAGCTTGGTGATGCTGGCAATGAGCCGGGGCTGATGGATATTCTGCTCATAGAGCACCCGCCCGCTTTCAGCATCCATCAAAATGGCGCAGGAAGCGTTGGTGCCCACGGCATCGGCAGGCGGGCAGAGCAAAGTCAGCGCCAGCAAAGCAGCCAGCGCGGCGGTCATTTTTCTCAAAAAAGGTCACTCCCATCCGAATGCTCAGATGGGAGTAGTATGGCCTTTATTGGGCGGCGTTATCCCGCCGGACTGATCACAGGGTTTCTTCCCCGGCCTTCTCGGCGCCCTTTTTGTCGATATAGCCGGTGACCTTTTCAAACATCTCGGGCACCAGATCCACCACCCGGCTGACGGTGTCCCCCGGCGGGGGCGCCACGGGCAGCAGGCGGACGGAGCCGTCCTTCACCACCAGGAAGGCCACGGGCATCACATTCACCCCGGCCCCCGCGCCGCCGCCGAAGTTCTTGGCCACGTTCTGGGTCTTGCCGAAGTCGGAGCCGCCGGTGGCGAAGCCGAAGGACAGCTTGGACACCGGGATCAGCGTCACGCCGTCCTGGGTGGTAATGGGCTGGCCCACCACCGTGTTGGCGTCCACCATCTCCCGGATCTTGTTCATCGTGGTCTGGAGCACTTCGTTGATGGGATGGTTGTTTTCACTCATGACTCATTGCCTCCTGTTTCTTCGGCTTTTCCACAGCCTTTTTTCTGGTCGATTTCCCGCTTTTGGTCCAAACGGCCAGCGCTTTCACGCCGTAGTGTACGCCCAAGGTCACGATCTGGCCCACGGTCATGGTGACCGCCGCCTGAATCTCCACCATGGGCTGGGCCGCGCCATAGTCCATACCAATTTGAAACGAATGGCGCTTTATCTTAAAATTATTGGCAAAAAGAGGCCAAATCATTCCCAGCGCGGCGTTGGCCTGTCCATACCCCAGGGCGATTGCGGCGGCATCCGATCCGCCCCAAACCAGCTCCAGCTCCAAATCATCGATGCGGATTTTCCGCTTCAGTGCGCCGCAGGCTTGTCCCACCACCGGCAGCAGCTTCATCAGCCTGGACAGCGTGCCGGGCTGGCCCTCGGGCTTTGGTTTTTCCTCCTCGGGCTTCTTTTCTTTCTTCGGTTTCGTTTCCTTTTTGGGCTTCTTTTCTTTTTTTGGGCGCTCCTTAGCGGGCAGCAGCTGGATCTTAAACGGCCCCGCCAGCGCGGTGACAAACAGCCCCGCCTGCCCGTAGCGCACCCTGCCTCCGATGCGGATCAGCGAGATGAGCCACAAAACTGCCAGTATGACCAGCAGGACCTTTAAAAAAGTCATTGGCCCTCCTCTCCGCCTGTCCCGGCCTCACCCGGTTCCACCGTCTCCGCCTCCCGGAGGCGGCGCAGGGCGGTCTCCATCTCCATGGTGAGCTGGGCGTCCTCCTGGCTGGCGGAGGCCAGCTCCGGCAGGTCGTCCAGGGAGGCCAGCCCAAAGGAGCGCAGGAAGTTTTTCGTGGTACGGAACTGCATGGGCCGCCCCGGCACCGCCAGACGGCCCGCCTCCCGGATGAGCTCCCGCTCCAGCAGCAGGCCCACGGTGTAGGAGCTGTCCACCCCCCGGATCTGCTCGATATAGGCCCGGGTCACCGGCTGGAAGTAGGCGACGATGGCCAGCACCTCCAGCGCGGGCTGGGACAGCTTGGCGGGCTTGCGGTTTTCCAGCGTCTTGCGGATATATGCCGCCTGCTCCGGCGCGGAGCACATCTGCCAGCTGTTTTCCAGCCGCACCAGCCGGATGCCCCGCCGCTCATAGCTGTACGTATCCGCCATGCGCTGGCACACGCTGTCCACCGTCTCCCGATCCTGCCCCAGGGTGAGGCAGATGCGCTCCACCGGCACCGGGTCCCCGGCGGCAAAGAGGATGCCCTCAATGGCGCTCTCCAGCTCTTTCAGTTCCATTTTGGGCACCTCCTTTTTAGTAACTTTCTACCGATACATCTATCTCCTCCGGCGCGTCGTTCACCGTGCTGGTGACGGTGCAGTCCTCCGCCGTCCCAGCCAGATGGATGCGGTTGGCCTTGCACAGCTCCAAAATAGCTAGGAACGTAGCCACCACCTCGGAGCGGCTGCGGCTGGTTTTGAACAACGCCTTGAACCGGGCCACGCCGAACTGGATCAGCCTGTCCAAAATGGACCGTGCCTTATCCGCCACCGGGTAGGGCTCCCGGCCCACGATGCCCTCGAACGCCGCCACAGGCGGCGGCAGCTTGTTGTCCGTCCGGGCCAGCACAGAGCGGATGGCGGTAAAGATGTCCACCTTGTCATGCACATATTGGTAGGCATTCTCCGCCTTCACCGGCTCCGGCTGCTTGGGGAGATAGTCCCGGCCAAATTCATACCGGTCTCCCAGCGCCCCGGTGACGTCCTTGATCTTCACATAGGTCTCCTGGCTCTTGTGCTCCTCCAGGGCGGCCATCAGCTCTTCCATCTCGCTCATGGCCACCTCGTCGTCGATGGACAGCAGCATCCGGGTCTTGATATAGACGAGATGGGCCGCCATGGTGACGAACTCGCTGGCCACTTCCAGGTTCAGCTCCTCCCGCTGGGCCATCCACGCCAGGTACTGGTCCAGCAGCTCGGAGATCTGAATGTCCCGGATCTCGATTTTGTTCTTGCTCAGCAGATGAAGGATCAGATCCAGGGGGCCGTCGAAGTCCTCCATGTCCTCCTGCTTGGCCTTGACCACCTTGTCCAGGTGGTAGATGGGGGCTTCCATGGCTCCCCTCCCTTCCATAATAGGGATATTATAGCAAATTTTTTCTCAGAAAACAAGGGTGCGTCATTTGCTTGTGAGCGATAAACTGGAAGTTGTCTACATCGTTCTTCTATTCTTTTCTACATATGATACTCGAAATGGCAATAACAGCAATCGAATATACAAGCATAAACCATATATCAAAATTTGCCGCAGCATTGAATAGCTGTAATTCATATGCATACAATGTGCTATTTAATATCGCATGTAGTAGTACACTCAATCCCAACAATAATGCTTTTCTCTTTTGATAAGAAAGATAGTCTATCTTTGTTAATCTCATCAATACCACAAAACTAAACATTCGTGAAACAATAGAAAAAATAAATACCCGTATATTTGTAAATGTAACAATAATTGTTCCTATATCAAATAAAGTGTGCAACAAACTTCTGCCTAATCCAAACCAAAAAGGTAAACTTTTTACCTGCTCATTTTTTGAAATTTGTTTTAGGACAAAATAATATCCACACTCCTCTGATATTCCTTGTATTAACCCAACAATCACACACAAACTCAGTGTATGTATCACAAAAAAATTTTTTATAGGTGTGTCTATAATCACCAATAATGCCTGTATTGGTTGTGGCAATAACAAACCAAACACAACTAAACTAATTGCCCCTATAAACACCAGCTTAACTTTTTTCATCTAAAATCTCCGTCAAATTCCGATTTAGCTTTCACCCGTTCAGCTTTTCCAGCGCGGCCTTGGCCGCCATCTGCTCCGCTTCCTTCTTGGTGCGCCCCGCGCCCATGCCGATGACCCTCCCGTCCACCGACGCCTCCATCTCGAAGCTGCGGCAGTGGTCGGGGCCGCTCTCCCGCGCCAGGCGGTAGCTCACCGCCGCGCCCGGCTTGCGCTGCACCAGCTCCTGGAGCGCGGTCTTGTAGTCCCGGTCGGCGGACTTCTCCCGCTCCTTGTCCAGGATCAGCGCCTGGATGATGGGCCGCACCGCCTCCATCCCGCCGTCCAGGTAGACGGCGGCCAGCATGGCCTCGGTGGCGTCCGCCAAAATAGAGGGCCGCTTGCGGCCGCCCCCGGCGTCCTCCCCGCGGCCCAATCGGAGATACCGGCCCAGGTTCAAACTCTTGGCCACCTCGTGCAGACTGCCCTCGCACACCAGCGCCGCGCGGGTGCGGGTCAGCTCCCCCTCCGGCATATCCGGGTGCTTTTGGAACAGGTAGTCCGCCACCACCACGCCCAGCACCGAGTCGCCCAGAAACTCCAGCCGCTCGTTGCTGGTCAGCCCCGCGCCCCGGTGCTCGTTGGCGTAGGAGCTGTGGGTCATGGCGTGCTCCAGCAGCCCCCGATCCCGGAAATGATAGCCCAGCTTTTCTTCCAGTTCGTTCATCAATACCCTCCACCATGGAAAAAGCCCCGCCTCGGCGGGACTTTTTCGTCATTCTCAAACAATCTTACAGATCCAGGTGCTCCTGCATATACTTGTACAGGTCGCCCACCGTCACGATGGACTCGATGGAATCGCTGTCCATCTCCTCCATGCCGAACTCGTCCTCCAGCGCCATGGACAGATCCATCAAGTCCACGGAATCCGCGCCCAGGTCGTCCACAAAGGCGGTGTCGGCGGTGACGGTCTCCGGTTCTACGCCAAATTGCTCGGCGATCAGCTTACACAGTTTTTCAAACATATCGAGCAGCTCCTTTATGTTGCTTTCATCAACATCATAATAGGTGCTTTAGCGCTGGCTGTCAATAGTATTTTTGACAATTTTTTTCTGGCGTCACTCTTTGTTTCCGTCAGCGGCGGCAGACCGCGCCGGCAGACGCATATGCTCCACGTTCTCCGTGATGTCCTCGATGATGCCGGAGCGGGTGAACTCCACCGCCTGCCGGATGGCGTTCTTCATGGCGTAGCCGTCGGACGAGCCGTGGGCCTTGATGACCGGCTTGGAGATGCCCAGCAGCGCCGTGCCCCCCACCTCGCCGGAGTCCATCAGCTTCTTGAACTGCTTGATGCCGTCCTTCACCAGCAGGGCCGCGATCTTGCTTCTCAGATTGCGCAGGAACATCTTCTTGATCTCCCGGCCCAGGAACAGCCCCGCGCCCTCCATGGTCTTGAGGAAGATATTGCCGGAGTAGCCGTCCGCCACGATGACGTCCACGGCCCCCTCCACCGCCTCGCGGGCCTCCACGTTGCCCACGAAGTTGATGCGGCCCTCGTCCCCCGCCTTTTTCAGCAGGACGTACGCCTCCCGCTGGAGGTCGGTGCCCTTGGATGGCTCCGCGCCGATGTTCAGCAGACCCACCTTGGGCTCGGGCCGACCCAGCGCCCGCTCCGCGTAGTAGCTGCCCATGAAGGCGAACTGGAGCAGGAATTCCGGCGTGCCCTCGGCGGTGGCCCCGCAGTCCACGAGAACCGCCCCGCCGCCCCCGGTTGGCACCACAGGGGCCATGGCGGCGCGGCGGATGCCCTTCACCCGCTTCACCAGCAGAGTGGCCCCGGACAGCAGCGCCCCGGTGGAGCCGGCGGACACAAAGGCGTCCCCCTCCCCGTTCTTGACCATGTTCAGCCCCACGGTGAGGGAGGAGTCCTTTTTCTCCTTGAAGGCGGTGGCCGGGTTGTCGCACATCTCCACCACCTGGTCGGCGTGGGTGATGGACAGGCCGTGGGGCAGCTCCGCCACGCCTTCCTGCTTGAGGGCCTCCAGGATGGTCTCCCCCCGGCCCACCAGCACTACCTCAATCCCGTACTCCTTGATCGCCTGCAAAGCCCCCTGTACTGGGGCTTTGAGAGCGTTATCGCCGCCCATGGCGTCTACGATGATCCGCATATCCGTCGGCCTCCTTATAATCTCTCTTTCAGCGCGTCGATGATGCCCAGCGAGCGCTGGGACAGCTCCGCGTTTTTATTGCGCTTGCCCTTTACCTTGTGATCCAGGGGCGGCATGATGCCGAAGTTGATGTTCATGGGCTGGAAGTCAACCACGCTCTCATTGCTGACATACCGCGCCAGCGCCCCGATGGCGGTCTCCCGGGGGAAGTCTGCCGGCTCCTGGCCCAGCAGCCGCCTAGCCAGCTCCACCCCCGCCAGGAAGCCGGAGGCGGTGGACTCCACGTACCCCTCCACCCCAGTGATCTGCCCCGCGAAGGAAATCCGCTCGTTCCCCCGCACCCGGTAATACCGGTCCAGCAGTTTTGGCGAGTTCAGATAAGTATTGCGGTGCATCACCCCGTAGCGCACATACTCCGCGTTTCTCAGCGCCGGGATCATGGAGAACACCCGCTTCTGCTCCCCCCATTTGAGATGGGTCTGAAACCCCACCAGATTGTACAGCGTGCCTTGCCGGTTGTCCCGGCGGAGCTGCACCACGGCGTAGGGCTCCCGCCCCGTTTTCGGGTCGGGCAGGCCCTTGGGCTTCAAGGGGCCGAAGGACAGCGTCTGCACCCCCCGGCGGGCCATGACCTCCACGGGCATACAGCCCTCAAACACACGCTTGTCCTCGAAGCCGTGAACCTCCGCCTCCTCGGCGGCGCACAGCTCCTTCCAGAAGGCCAGATACTCCTCCTCGGACAGGGCGCAGTTGATGTAGTCCGCCGTCCCCTTGTCGTAGCGGGAGGCGAACCAGGCGTGCTCCATGTCAACGCTGTCAAAGGTGACGATGGGGGCGGCCGCGTCGAAAAAGTTCAGGTAGCTGTCCGCCGGGAACAGCCCAGCTATCGCCTGGGACAGCGCGTCCGAGGTCAGCGGGCCGGAGGCCACGACGACCTCCCCCTCCGGGATGGCGGTCACCTCGCCCTCCACCACCGTGATATTGGGGTGGGAGCGGATGGCCTCAGTGACGGCGGCGGAGAAGCCCTCCCGGTCCACCGCCAGGGCCCCGCCCGCCTCCACACGGGTCTGGTCGGCGCAGCGCAGGATCAGGGAGCCGCACCGGCGCAGCTCCTCCTTCAGCAGCCCCACGGCGTTCTCCAGCTGGTCGGAGCGCAGGGAGTTGGAGCAGACCAGCTCGGCAAAGGCGGAGCTGTGGTGGGCGGGGGTCATTTTGCGGGGCTTCATCTCGCACAGCGTCACGGAGATACCCCGCTGGGCCAGCTGATACGCGGCCTCGCACCCGGCCAGTCCCGCGCCGATGACGGTTACGTTCATGTCTATCGTCCTCTATCCTGTTTCACGTGAAACATTCGTTCTATTCGTTATGGGGTGTCGGTGCGGCCCACCAGATAGTCGATGGACACGTCAAAAAAATCGGCCAAGATAATCAAATTCTCCAAAGTCGGTTTCCGTCCACCATTTTCATAATATTGGTAAACGCGAATCTTCAATCCCAGAAAATCGGCCATCTCTTGTTGCGTTTTTCCCTTTTTAAGTCGTTGCTCTTGAATTCGCTCAGAAAGTTTCATAAATTTTTCCCACACTCTTGACACGCACCATAGGTGCGAGTATAATAAGCACACCGCACAAATTGTGCGTTATCGAGAGGAGTTGCTACATAATGACCGACGCCATGGAAGTCCTATTCAACTACGCCCAGGAGTGGCTGGAAAAACCCCTGCTGCTGGCAGAACCCGAATACGAAAGCGTCCTGCGCCGCGTGGACAGCCAAGAACAGCGCCTGCAAGCCATGCTCAGCGACGAGGGGAAAGAACTCCTTGACCATCTGATCAGCGAGCGGAATTTCCTGCTCTCTTTCCATCAACAGGCCATGTTCCGCGCCGGGTTCCAGCTCGCCCTGGAATTGGGGCGCTGACTCACTCCAACCCTTTCTTGGTGGTCTTTTTCGTGGTGGTTTTCTTCGTGGTGGTGGTCTTGGACGCGGCTTTCTTGGCGGTCGTGGTCTTTTTCGCGGTGGTGGTTTTCGCCGCAGTCTTCTTGGCAGTCGCGGCCTTGGCCGTGCCCTTCTTCGCCGCCGCGGTCTTGGACGCGGGCTTCTTCCCGGCGGCCTGGGCGTCCTCCCCTTCGGCCCCCTCCGTTTTTTTCTTGTATCCGCCCCGCTTGTCCTCCGGGGTGAAGTTGGAGCAGTCCGGGTTGATGCAGAAAGGCCGCTTGAACCCCCGCCCGGACAGCTTGAACATGGTCCAGCCGCAGACGGGACAGTTGTCCTTCACCGGCACATCCCAGGTCATGAACTCGCAGCGCTTGGCCTCCACCTTGCTGTTCAAATGCTCGCAGCAGTAATAGGTGTACTGCTTGTTGGTCTTTTTGCTCACGCCGGTGCGCTTCACCAGACGGCCCCCGCACTTGGGGCATTTCCCCGGCATCTCCACCACCAGCGGCTTGGTGAAGGTACACTCCGGCCAGCCGGGACAGGCCAAAAACCGCCCGAACCGCCCGGATTTCACCACCATCTGCCGCCCGCACAGGTCGCAGACCTCCTCGGACACCTCGTCGGGCACCTTGATGCGCTCGCCGTCCAAGTCGCTCTCCGCCTTTTTCAGCTCCGCGTCAAAGCCGGTGTAGAACTCACCCAGCACCTGCTTCCACGCCGCCTCGCCGGCCTCCACCTTGTCCAGNCNGCNCTCCATCTGNGCGGTGAAGTCGGTGTCCACNATGTCGGGGAATTTNTCNTTCATCAGCCCNGTGACCACCTCGCCCAGCGGCGTGGGACGGAGGTANTTGCCCTCNTTCACCACNTACTGCCGGTCGNTGATGGTGGAGATGGTGGGGGCGTAGGTGGACGGACGGCCCACNCCCTTCTCCTCCAGCGCCTTGATGAGGGTGGCCTCGGTGAACCGGGCCGGGGGCTGGGTGAAGTGCTGGGCGGGGGCCAGGCCGTTGAGCTTCAGCGCCTCCCCCTCCTTCAGGTCGGGCAGCGGGGACTGGGGGGCCTCCTCGTCCTCGTCCCGGCTCTCCTCGTAAACCGCTGTAAAGCCATTAAACTTCACAGAGGAATGGGTGGCCCGGAAGCGGTAGCCCGCGGATTCNGTCTCAATGGTGACGCTGTCGTACACCGCCCCCGCCATCTGGCAGGCCAGGAAACGGCTCCAGATCAGCTTGTACAGGCGGTACTGGTCGGCGGTGAGGCTCTTTTTCAGATCCTCCGGGGTCAGGTTCACGTCGGAGGGGCGGATGGCCTCGTGGGCGTCCTGGGCGTTGCCCTTGGACTTGAACTGCCGGGTCTTTTCCGGGTAGTACTGCTTGCCGTAGCGGCTCTGGATGAAGGTCTTGGCCGCCGCCAGCGCCTCCTCGGACAGGCGCAGGGAGTCGGTACGCATATAGGTGATGAGGCCCACGGTGCCCACGCCCTCGATGTCGATGCCCTCGTAGAGCTGCTGGGCGATGGACATGGTGCGCCGGGGGATCATGTTCAGCTTCCGGGACGCCTCCTGCTGGAGGGTGGACGTGGTGAACGGAGGGGCCGGGGAGCGGTGCTTCTCCTGCCGCTTCACGCTGGTCACTGTAAAGGNAGNGCCCTTCACAGCNTCTACAATACCATTCACCTGCTCCTCGCTGGTCAGCTCCATCCGCTTCTCTTTTCCGTAGAAGTCCGCCTTGAAGCCGCCCAGGTTGGGGGCGACNCGGGACAGGTCGGCGGTGATGGACCAGTACTCCTGGGGGGTGAAGGCGCGGATCTCCTCCTCCCGCTCCACCGCCAGCCGGGTGGCCACGGACTGCACCCGCCCGGCGGACAGCCCCCGGCGGATCTTCTTCCACAGCAGGGGCGAGAGCTGATAGCCCACGATGCGGTCCAGCACCCGCCGGGCCTGCTGGGCGTCCACCAGATCCTGGTCGATGTCCCTGGGATTGGCGATGGACTCCTTGACCACCTTCTGGGTGATCTCGTTGAAGGTCACCCGGCAGGTCTTTTCCTTGGGCACCCCCAGCACGTTCTGGAGATGCCAGGAGATGGCCTCCCCCTCCCGGTCAGGGTCGGTGGCCAGATAGACCTTGTCGCTGGCCTTGGCGGACTTGCGCAGGTCGCGGATGACGTCCGCCTTGTCCTTGATGTTCTCATAGTCCGGCTCAAAGGTGGACGTGTCCACCCCAAGCTTGCTCTTGGGCAGGTCACGGATGTGACCCATGGACGCCTTCACCTCAAAGCCGGGGCCCAGATACTTTCCGATGGTTTTCGCCTTTGCCGGCGACTCCACAATGACCAAATTCGTCTTTGCCATGCTCTCAACTACTCCATTTTCAATTTAACGGCGGCCCGGAACCGCTTGCCGCTCTCCTCGGTCACATACCCTTGGACTTGCAGCAGGGTCAGGGCGGACAGCACCCGCCTGACGGGGATCTGGGTGCGCTCCACCAGGTCGTCCGCCTGAACCTCGCCGCCGTCCAGGGCCAGCAGCAGCTCCCGCTGGTCGTCGGTCAGCTTATCTTTACAGTCCGCCCAGCGGAGATATACCATGTCGTCCCCATCTTTTTGGGGCGGCTTTTTGTTTGCTTTGGGCGGCTCCCGGCGCTCCGGGACAATGGCCGCGCCCTCCAGCCGCTGCTCCTCCGCCNNCCGGGACAANTCCCTCGCCGGCCGCAGCTTGCCGGGGAACCGCTGGGCGAACTCACACAGCACGTCCTCCGCCCCCAGGATGAGCTTGGCCGCCCCCTCCTGGATGAGGCGGTTGGTGCCCTCGCTCTCCGGCGCGTCNATGGGACCGGGGACGGCGAATACCTCCCGGTCCTGATCCAGNGCGTGGCCCACGGTCAGCAGCGTGCCGCCGGAGCGGCCGCTCTCCACCGCGACGACNCCCACGGACAGGCCGCTGATGACGCGGTTGCGGATGGGGAAATGCTCCCCCTTATGGTCTGTTCCCGGCGGATATTCGGAGATCAGCGCCCCCACCGCCGCCACGTCCTCATACAGATCCCTGTGCTGCCAGGGGTAGACCCGGTCGATGCCGCCGCCCAGCACAGACACCACCGGCCCGCCTATCTTCAGCGCGCCCCGCACGGCGGAGGCGTCGATGCCCTCCGCCATTCCGGTGACGATGAGCGCGCCCCGGCGGGTGAGCTCGGCGGACAGCCTGGAGGCCGCNCGCACGCCGTAGGGCGTGGCCTTCCGGGTGCCCACCATGGCGATGGCAAGCTCCTCGTCAAAGGCGATCTGCCGNCCNTTCCAGTANAGCACCATGGGCGGCTGGTGGATGGCCTTCAGCCGCTCCGGGTAGGTGGCGTCCTGGAGGGTGAGCAGTTGGATGCCCAGCCGGTCGCAGTCCCCCAAAATCTCATCGGCCAAATCCAGCGATTTGTTCATCAAGGAGCGGATGGCCCCGTCGGACAGCCCGCCCACCAGCCGGTACGCCTCCTCGTCGGCGGCATGAACCAGCTCCGGGGTGCCGAAATGCTCCAGCACCCGGATGGCGTTCTGTCCCGCCAGCCCCTTGCGCTGGGTGAGCCAGATCCAATGCTTCAGGTTAGACATAAAACCGCCTCCCTGCTATTCTAGTCGTTCCGGGCCATCTCCCACAGCACCACAGAAGCGGCCACGGCGGCGTTCAGCGATTCGCACCGGGGCGACATGGGGATCTTGACCGTCCTTTCGCACAGCGCCAGGGCCTGCTGGGACACGCCCCGGCCCTCGCTTCCGATGATCACCGCCGACCCGTCCAATGGAACAGACCGCACATCCGCCGTATCCTCCCGCAGAGCTGTGGCATACAGCGGGATGCCCGCCTCCGACAGCGTTTCCGCCGCCTCTTCCAGCGTACCCTCGTACACGGGCAGGCGGAACACCGCCCCCATGGTGGCCCGCACCGTCTTGGGGTTCCATGGGTCGGCGCAGCCGTTGCACAGGATCAGCCCGTCTGCCCCAAAGGCGTCGGCAGTGCGCCAAATGGTCCCCACGTTTCCGGGATCCTGGACACCGTCCAGCACCAGATAGCGCTTCCCATCAAAGCGCCCCGGCAGCGTAAGAGCTTTCCCCTTACAGACAAAAACAATACCTTGCGGATGCTCCGTATCCGCGATGGAGTTCAGCAGGCTGTCCCCCACCTCCGCCAAGCGCACATGGGCGGGCAGTTCCGGCAGCGGCACGCCGGGGGCGCAGATCACCGCCTCCAGCGACCCTCCCCAGCGCAGGGCCTCCTTCAGCAGCTTAGGGCCCTCGGCGGCAAAGGCGCCCTCCTCCCGGCGAAAGGAGCGGCGGCTGTTCAGCTTCCGCACCCGGCTCAACAGAGGGTTGGCCTTGCTGGTGATGATCTCCCGTTCCACGGCCTCCCCCTCCTTGTTTCAATGCGCAAAAGCATACCGGCGGCGGTGCCGGTATGCTTTTGGGGCGATTTCTTAATCCAACGGGCGCATCGTCGGGAACAGCAGAACCTCCCGGATGGAGTCATTATTGGTCAGCAGCATGACGCACCGGTCGATGCCGATGCCCAGCCCGCCCGTGGGGGGCATGCCGTACTCCAGGGCGGTGAGGAAGTCCTCGTCCATCATGCCCGCCTCATCGTCGCCCTTGGCCCGGAGCTCCACCTGCTTCTGGAAGCGCTGGCGCTGGTCGATGGGGTCGTTCAGCTCGGAGAAGGCGTTGCCCATCTCGCTGCGGCAGATGAACAGCTCAAACCGCTCGGTGAGCCGAGGGTCCGCCGGGGAACGCTTGGCCAGCGGGGACACGTCCACCGGGTGCATGGTGATAAAGGTGGGCTGGATGAGCTTGTCCTCCACCCGCTGGTCAAAGCACTCGTACAGGGCGTTGCCCCAGGTCTTGTCGGCGGTCTCGGGCAGCTCCACGCCGATGGACTTGGCGGCGGCCACCGCCTCCTCATCGGACGTGATGGCCATAAAGTCCAGCCCTGTGTACTGCTTGACGGCCTCGTGCATGGGCAGGCGGGGCCAGCCGGGGGTCAGGTCGATCTGCTCCCCCTGCCACTCCACCTGATAGGTGCCCAGGATCTTCTGGGAGGCGGAGGACAGCAGATCCTCGAACAGATCCATCATATCGTTGAAATCGGCGTAAGCCTGGTACAGCTCGATGGAGGTGAACTCCGGGTTGTGCCGGTTGTCCATGCCCTCGTTGCGGAAGATACGGCCGATCTCATACACCCGGTCCATCCCGCCCACGATGAGCCGCTTCAGGGCCAGTTCGGTGGCGATGCGCAGATACATATCGATGTCCAGCGTATTGTGGTGGGTGATGAAGGGCCGGGCGGTGGCGCCGCCGGAGATGGTGTTGAGCACCGGAGTCTCCACTTCGATAAAGCCCCGGGCGTCCATGAAGTCCCGGACGTGCTTGATGAACTGGGAGCGGATGATGAAATTCCGCTTCACGTCCGGGTTGACGATCAGNTCCACATACCGCTGGCGGCAGCGGGTCTCCACNTCNGTCAGGCCGTGGAACTTCTCCGGCAGGGGCAGCAGGGACTTGGACAGCAGGGTGATGGTCTTGGCCTTGATGGAGATCTCGCCCCGCTTGGTGCGGAACACCTCGCCCTCGACGCCCACAATGTCGCCGATGTCGTACTTTTTGAAGGCGGCCAGAGCCTCCTCCCCCACGTCGTCAATGCGGACATAGAGCTGGATGCGGCCGCCGTTGTCCTGGAGGTCGGAAAACACGGCCTTGCCCATGCCCCGCTTGCTCATGAGACGGCCCGCCAGCCGGACGGACTGGCCCTCCATCTCCTCAAAACGCTCCTTCACCTCATTGCTGTGGTGGGTAAAATCAAACTTGGTGATCGTAAAGGGATCCTTGCCCTGGGCCTGTAAATCGCTCAGCTTGTCCCGCCGGATCTGGAGCAGCTCGGACAGGGAGGGCTCCTCCTGAAAGTCCTNCNGATTGTTGGTCTGATCAGACATTGGTCTTCTCTCCTTTGTATCGTAACGGGCCGCCCTCAGCGCTGGATGGCGACCACCTCATACTCAATGTTGCCGGCGGGGGCTTCCACCACCGCGATCTCGCCGATGGCCTTGCCCAGCAGCGCCTTGCCGAAGGGGGACTCCTCCGAGATGCGGCCGTTCATGGGATCGGCCTCCTGGGAGCCCACCACCTGGTAGGTCTCCTCGTCGCCGGTGACCACGTCCTTCACCGTGATCCGGCTGCCCATGCGCACGGTGTTGGGGTCGTCGGCGTGCTCCTCAATGACCACGCAGTTGGCCAGGATATTCTCCAGCTCGGCGATGCGGGAGTAGAGCTTGCCCTGCTCGTTTTTCGCCTCGTCATACTCGCTGTTCTCCGACAGGTCGCCGAAGGAACGGGCCTCCTTGATGAGGTCGGCCACCTCCTTCTCCCTGACGGTTTTCAGATAGGTCAGCTCTTTTTTCAGTTCCTCCAAACGCTCGGCGCTCAGCTTGAATTCCTTGGCCATCTTTCGCTCATCCTTTCTTCCCAGCCCGCCAAAGGCGGAAATGTTCGCAAACGTTATCCGAGGGAATTATAGATACTTTATCCGCCTTTGTCAAGTGGTTCCAGCACAAGTCCCANCCCANCCGNGGCAATTTCGGTCATTTTTTCCGGACAGCCGCCCGCTTTTTCTTCCGTCCGCCTCCCAGCAGCCCCGCCAGGGCGCCGCCGCACAGGCAGCCCGCCAGCTCAATGAGCGCCTGGGCGCCCAGCTTCAGAGAATCGCTCATCAGCAGGCCCACCGCCAGGATCAGCAGATAGCACACNGCCCCGGCGGCAAGCCCCCCCAGCAGCCGCCGGGACTTCCACCGCGCGCAGGCCAGCAGTCCGCCCGCCAGACAGCCCAGCACACAGGCCGCCGCCGTCAGCTGGGGCGCGGCGTCCTCCTTCAAAATGCCCTTGGATACCGCCAGCGCCCCCAGCAGCAGGATCACCAGCTCCACGCCCAANGCCAGCAGNCCCCCCAGCGCCACCCCTGTGGCCATCTGCACCGCGTTGGTTCCCTGCGTCTCAGACTTGCCCATAAAAGCACCCCTTTCACATGGTTTTCTATACCATATGCAAAAGGGGTGCTTGTCATTCCTGGGTCACTTGTCAGACTTCTTGTCCTTTTTCTCTTCCTTCTCCGGCATGGGGGCATCCTCGGTGCTCTGGGTGCCCTTGCTGGAAATNGCCCACTTGGCGAACTCCACGCGGACGCGGTCGGCGCCGGTCTCGATGACGATGGTCTTCTCCTTCACGGCGCAGATGGTGCCCACAATGCCGCCGATGGTGGTGATCACGTCGCCTACCTTCAGGCTGCTGCGCATTTCCTCGGCGGCCTTTTTCTTCTTGTTCTCCGGCCGGATCAGCATAAAGTAGAAAACGGCGATCATCGCCACGATCATCAGGATCGACGGAAGCATGGACACGCCTTGGGGCGCCGCGGCCGCGTCGGCGGACAGAATAAACATGATGGTTCCTCCCATTTCAAGATGTAAACTGGCACAGGACAATAAAACGATTATAGCGGAAATGACTGCCAAAGACAAGCCCTTTTTTCAAAAAGTTCATTCGGCCCGTCCCGCCAGCCGCTGGGAATACTCCTCCCGGAAGGCGGCGAACTGCCCCGCGTCCAGCGCGTCCCGGATGCGCCGGGCCAGGTCGTTGTAGAAATACAGGTTGTGCATCACCGCCAGNCGCATGGCCAGCATCTCCCCCGCCACGAACAGGTGGCGCAGATAGGCCCGGGAGAAATTCCGGCACACCGGGCAGTCACAGCGGGGGTCGATGGGCCGCTCGTCCAGCTTGAACCGCTCGTTTTTGATGTTCAGCGCCCCGTCCCAGGTGAACAGCTTGCCGTGGCGGGCGTTGCGGGCGGGCATGACGCAGTCGAAGAAGTCGATCCCCCGGGCCACGCCCTCGATGATGTTGGACGGCGTCCCCACGCCCATGAGGTACCGGGGCTTNTCCGCCGGCATATGGGGCTCCACCGCCTCGATGATCNGNTACATCACCTCGGTGGGCTCCCCCACCGCCAGNCCGCCGATGGCGTAGCCGCCGCANNNGATNTTNGCNGTCTCCTNCATGTGCCACACCCGCAGATCNTCATAGGTGGCCCCCTGGTTGATGCCNAANAGCANCTGCCCNGGNTTGACNCAGTCCGGCANGGCGTTCAGCCTGTCATGCTCCGCCNNGCANCGCTCNAGCCACCGCAGGGTGCGCTCACAGGACGCTTTNGCGTAGTCATAGGGCGCGGGGTTCTCCACGCACTCGTCAAAGGCCATGGCCACATCGCTGCCCAGGTTGGACTGGATNCGCATGGACTCCTCCGGCCCCATGAAGATGCGTTTGCCGTCGATGTGGGAGGAGAAGGTGACCCCCTCTTCCGTGATCTTCCGCAGCCCCGCCAGCGAGAACACCTGGAACCCGCCGGAGTCGGTGAGCATAGGCCCGTCCCACCGCATGAATTTGTGAAGCCCGCCCATCTGCCGCACCACGTCGTCGCCGGGGCGCAGATGGAGGTGGTAGGTGTTGGACAGCTCGATCTGGCAGCCGATCTCCTTCAGGTCAAAGGCGGACAGGGCGCCCTTGATGGCCCCCTGGGTGCCCACGTTCATAAACACTGGGGTCTGCGCCACGCCGTGGGGGCAGGTGAACTCCCCCCGCCGGGCCGCGCCCTCGATCTTGATGACTCGGAACATTGCTTTTTAGAAGGCCGCGACGCACTCGATCTCCACCCGCGCGTCCTTGGGCAGCGCGGCCACCTGGTAGGCGGCCCGGGCGGGATAGGGCGCGGTAAAGAACTCGGCGTACACCTCGTTCATGGCCCCGAAATCAGCGATGTCCTTGAGCATGACGGTGGTCTTGACCACGTTGGACATATCCAGCCCTTCCGCCGCCAGGATATTCTTGATGTTGGTGAGGGACTGGCGGGTCTGGGTCACGATGTCCTCCCCGGCGAAGGCCCCGGTGGCGGGGTCAATGGGGATCTGCCCGGACACATACACGGTATTGCCCACCCGGATGGCCTGGGAATAGGGGCCGATGGCGGCGGGCGCGTTGTCGGTGTGAATGGCTTTATTCATGATGGTCAACTCTCCTTTTTATTATTATCGCAGTTCAACGATGTATCTCAGCTTCTTTTCCCCGCCGGGGGCGAGACGGACGGCGTGGGGCTTGTCGGCAAACTCGCCGCTCTCCCCCTCCACCGCGGCGCAGCCGTGCCAGGGCTCCAGGCAGATATAGGGGGCGTTGGCATGGGGCATAGTCCAGAAAGCCACCATGGGGAACTGGCCAAAATCCATATAGACGCCCCGACCGCCATCCTTATGGCGGAGGGTAACGCCCTTGGAGCGCAGGCCCTCAAAGATGATGGTGTCCAGCCGGTCAAATACCCCGTGATCCAGGGCAATGGTGTCGGTGTGATCCAGGATGTGCTCCCGCTGGGCGGTCATATGCCCCCGGGCGCTGGGCACGATGGACTGGGCGTCCTCTACCTCGTCAAACACCAGGCGGTAGTCCTCGAACCGCTCCCCTTCACGCAGGGGGCAGTTGATGCCGGTGTGGCCGCCCACGCAGAACAGCAGATCCCCGCCGCCGAGGTTTTGCACCTCGAACTGGGTGTAAAATCCACTGTCGGTGAGCTGGTGCCGTATGCGAAGCGCAAAATGATAAGGATAGCACGCCAGCGTCTCCGGGGAGTGGCGAAGCTCCAGCACGGCGTAGTCCTCTCCCCGCTCCGCCACGGCAAACTCGCTCCGGCGGGCGAAGCCGTGGCGGGTCATCTCATAGCTCCTGCCGTCCACGGATACCTTCCCGTCCACCAGATTGCCCACCACCGGGAACAGGTTGGGGTTGCGCCCTCGCCAATAGTTGGGATCACCGCTCCAGATATATTCGGTTCCCAGCTCGTCCCGGAAGGACACCAGCTCGCCGCCCTTGGTCTCAACTGCGGCGGTGTAGGCGCCCCGCCTCAATTCGATCCTCATGATCCGCCCCTCCTTACACGTTATCCGCTCAGTTTTCCGGCCACAGCTCCTCCGGGTACAGCCCGGCCTCCGTCATGGCCGCGATGGCGGCGGTGACGGTGGGCTTGTCCTCCCGGTAGGTGACGCCGTACCACTTGTCCTCGCTGACCAGCACCCGCACCCTGGCTTTGCCCAGGAGCTGGTTCACCACACTGGGCAGAAAATACTCCGCCTTCAGCGGATCTTCCACCAGCGCTTGATCCAAAAACGCCGGGAACCGGGCCTCCGCCTCGTCCAGAAAGCTCCGCTGGAAGCCCCACATATTCATGGACACCACGGTGTCCCCGGCGATGGGTGTCCAGGTCTGTCCGCCGTCCTCGGAATAGCGGCCGTTGTCCCCATCCTTTTCGATGCAGGTGCGCTCGTGAACGCCGCAAAGCGTCCAGTCCGGGTCCATGGAGCATACCCCCCGGGCCACGCTGCCATTCTCGGTGACGGTGTTTTTCAGCCGATAGCCCACCATGGCGTATTCATACACATCCCCATCCGGATGGGCACACAAGTAATCGTAGATCTTCTGGTATGCCGAGCGCCCGTAGTAGTCGTCGGAATTGATGACAGCAAAGGGGCCGTCCACCACGTGCCGAGCCGCCAGCGCCGCCTGGGCGGTGCCCCAGGGCTTCACCCGCCCCTCCGGGACGGAATAGCCGTCAGGCAGATCGTCCTTGCGCTGGAATACATACTTCACGTCCATATGCCGTTCCACGCGGCGGCCCACCCGGGCCTTGAACTCCTCCTCGATCTCCTCCTTGATGACGAACACCACCGTCTCAAATCCCGCTCGGCGCGCGTCGTACATGGAGTAGTCCAAAATCACCTGGTCGTGGCTCCCCACAGGATCCAGCTGTTTTAGACCGCCGTACCGGCTGCCCATGCCCGCTGCCATGATGACCAGAACAGGCCTGCTCATCTCTCATCTCTCCTTCCTATCATTGCAAATGGCCGCAGCCCTCGCGCACGGTTCTCAGGCGTTCCACCGCCTCCTGCACCAGCTGGCCCACGCTCAGCTCCCCCGTGCCCACCACCATGTTGTCACAGTGCCCAATGGGCAGCAGGATGCGCTTGGCCGGGCTCTGCCCCGCCGCCAGGGCCATAGCCGGGGTGATCTCCCCCAGCATGGCGTCCGCGATGACGACCCCGATGGGGGCAAGGATCACATCCGCCCGGCGGCAGTTTACCACCACGGCGTTCTCCCCTGTGGCCACCAGGTCCGCCCCCGCTTTCAGCATGGCGGAGGCGGCAAGGCTGTTGGTGCCCACCGCCGTCACGGTTTCGCCGGGAAACGCCTTTTTGACCGCGGCAACCAACTGCCTGCCAATGCCGCCGCCCTGGGCATCGATGATTAGAATGTTCATATGCTCCCCCTGCCTTGCCTCTCACTTTTTATCAATATATCACAGTCGCAGGGAAAAGTCACGCCAAAATTACCCAGCCCGTCAAAAACAAGGGGAGTGGAGCGCCGCCGCCGCGGGCGGCTGTATCATCCCCCCTGCTTTTCGACAGTTCTCGGGACACTTGCCGGCCCAGGCGCATAAGCTGGATTGACGGCTAAGCTGTCACACTCTGATCGAAGGAGGGATTCCCTTGAATCCTGATACCGGAACCACTACCCGCCCCTGCGCGGACAGCTGCGGCACCATGCCCCCCTGCGCGCCCCTGGCGGTACCATATGTGCCCTTTCAGCAGGAGGGCAGCAAAAAATACGACCAGACCAACACCCTGGCCAACGGCACCATGTTCCCCGGCCTGAACCTCCCCTTCCATTTGAAAGTGGACGCCGCCTCCCTGCCCGCAAACAGCTCCACCCAGCTTCAAGCGCTTCTGTTCGTCATCACCGAGCTGGGGCTGTATCTGGACACCCACCGAAACGACGCCGAGGCCTTCCAGCTCTTCCAGCAATACTCCGAAATGGCCCGAAACGCCAAAAAGCAGTATGAGGAGATGCACGGCCCGCTGACCCAGCTCAGCGCCGGACAGGACGCCGCCTACCGCTGGCTGGACGATCCCTGGCCCTGGGAATTTGAAAAGAACGAGGGGGAATGACCAATGTTTGTGTATGAGAAAAAGCTGCAATACCCTGTCCGGATCAAGAACTGCAACCCCAGGCTGGCTTCCGTTATTATCAGTCAGTATGGTGGTCCTGACGGGGAGCTCGGCGCTTCCCTGCGCTACCTGTCCCAGCGGTACGCCATGCCCTACCCTGAGCTGAAGGGCCTGCTCACCGATATAGGCACCGAGGAACTGGGGCACCTTGAGATGGTGGGCACCCTGGTTCACCAGCTCACCCGCAATCTGAACGAGGAGCAGATCAAGACCGCCGGCTTTGATACCTATTTCGTGGATCACACCACCGGCGTCTATCCTCAATTCGCCTCCGGCTATCCCTGGTCCGCCTCCACCATGCAGGTCACCGGCGATATTATCGCCGACCTGACTGAGGACTTGGCGGCAGATGGGGCGATGGCATAAGAACAACCCGCCCACTCTTTTCATCATTTAGAAAAATCTCGTCTACTAAAATAGCAGACGAGATTGATATTGCTTGTTTGCCGCGTAATTTCCGCTGTTTGCGGCAGTCCATCGCGTTTACTCCAGCATGATACTCTTGATCGATAGTTTCCTTACACTCAAAGAATAGAGATACATTACTAACTCATAGATGATAATAAATGCTATCAATGTAATCACAAGGACCTTGAAGTTGAAGGTGTATTCGGGCGCGTTTTCTATGTCAACAAACACAACGGTCATCATTATTTTTAGCAGTCCGTACTGATACACTGTGCCGACCGCAAAGCCGATATAGGAAATCGGCCTGTATGCTCCGAGGATCGCGCGGCTGCAGGTGCTGTCCTCATACCCGAACACTCTCATCATGGCAATCGTTTTGGTGTTTCCCTTCACCACACTGGAGAGGGACAAAAACAATGTCATAAAGGCAAGGATCAACCCAATCATTAAAATCATCCATGAAAAGGTTTTCCTTGAAAGCTCGTTCATGGATAATGACATTTGCACCATGGCCGAGAAGCAGAACGATGAGAACGCAACAAGGAACGCAAGCACCTTTTTGCTCTTTATCGTGCCGCTCGACAGGTCTTTCAAAAAAGGGGCGTCATTTGTATCCGCTTTCCGCTTCCTCGTCTTATACTCCCGCTTCTCACGGAGCAAATCCAGCACGGGGCTTTTCATTTTCCAATCAGCATACAGCACAGATATGACGATAAACGCAATCGTTGGTACACCTATCAAAAGGAACGTCAGCAGCGGATGGAACCGCACGTCAAAATTGGGGAAAACCCCCTCCGCGTTTTGTACCTCATAGAACGTAGGCAAATAGCAAAACGCCAATAAAAACCCCAGGGCGCAGCCGACGAGGACAGACAGCCCGAACACCCAAAAATGTCTCGCGATTTTGACATTGGAATAGCCAAGCGCTTTGAGTATCCCCAGCTCCTTGCCGTGCGTATCTATGTAATTCTTCACGTAGAACAAAAGCATGACCGCGGACGTCGCCGCCAGGCAGCCGCCCGATACACCTGCCGTAACCTTGCCCATTGATACATATGCGTTATACATCGCAATACCGGCTTCGGTTGTGATCTCGCTCTCTATCGCGATCAGGTCAGTATTATAGTTCAGGAACAGGGTACAAACGAAAACCGCGCAGCAGGCGATGATCGATATTCCGAACAGTTTCATCGTATCTTTTAATCCTACGATCATAGCGCTACCACCCAATCTCGTACGCGGTCTTTCGCGCGGCGTTGGTATAGACCTCGGCTATTCTGCCGCTGTTCATTTTGACGACCATATCTGCCATTTCCGCGATATTTACGTTATGCGTGACCATAACGATCGTAAAGCCGTATTCCTTGTGCAGCTTGCAAATATAGTCAAGCACCTGTCTGCCCGTCTGTTCATCAAGCGCGCCCGTGGGCTCGTCCAAAAACAGGACGTTCGGCCTTTTCGCGAGGGCGCGGGCGACCGATACTCTTTGCTGCTCGCCGCCCGAGAGTTCGCTCGGATGCTTTTTCATTTTGTCTTCCAGTCCAACGGCCTTTATGATCTCCCCGTATCCCTTGTTATCGGCGAGGTCAGCGCCCATTCTTACATTTTTTTCAACGGTCATATTGGGGAGCAGATAGTACTGCTGAAAAATAAACGCAATATTGTCTTTTCGGAACTTTGTAAGGTCCGCGTCGGAAAGCGCCGTAATGTCAACCGCACCATATTGGATGCTGCCGCTGTCGGGGCGTTCAAGTCCCGACAAGCAATTCAAAAACGTGGATTTGCCCGACCCGGAAGCGCCCAGGATCACGGTAAAATCTCCGTCCGCAATTTGCAAATCGATCCCTCTCAACACCTCGTTTTTGCCGGTGCCGCTGCCGTAGGACTTTTTTATGCCTGATGCTTTGATCATTGCGCGATACCTCCCGTTATTTCTTTTAATGTCCCCTTAAATACCTGCGTGATCATCCGGCTGATCTCATCAGGAGTAAACACGCACATATTCGTCGCGCAAAGCACCGCTATGCCGTGCGTATAGATCCACAGGTGGCGGTACAGCTGCTCTGCCATGCTCCTCGACAAGCCGTATCCGTTTTGAACGGATCGCAGAATATCCTCATAGCTGCTGTCAATCATGGGTAATACGTTGGCAACCGAGGGCTTCTGTTCCTGTTCGGACATAAAGAGCAGCTGAAACAATTTCGGCTCTTTGATCGCGAACAAAATGTATTGCGTGCCCACACCCTTAAAGGCCAATTCCTCTTCCAGGGCTCTTTTGATATATTCCGCATATACTGCTTCCGCCGCTTTCTTGAGCTCTGCTTGCAGTTCCTCCATATTTTGAAACAGGCTGAAGATCACCTTCGAGGAGGAGTGGAGCTTCGCGCCGACTGCCCTTGCCGTAACGGCGCTGAAGCCCTCTTCACGAGTTATATCCAAAGCCGCCCGTATGATCTGCTCCCTTGTGAATTTGAATTTTGGTGGCATAGTTCCCTCCATTTTAAGAAACGACTGTTGTGCAACTTACGTTTCCTATTATAGGCTATGGTCCGCAACAAGTCAATAGGCTTCTTGCGGCAAATTATTTCGATGCGGACGGACCGAGGGCCCGACGGCAGATGGGGCGATGGCGTAAGAACGACATGAAAGTCAAAAACCGAGCGGTGCCCCCGCTCGGCCCTTGTACTTGCTCAAATCGTTTCATATAGCTTGCAGGTCTAATCAAGTAACCGTTTCGCATAGCATATAAGCTGAAAGGAGAAATTTGCATGAACGATAAGCGTTCCCTCCTCTGCCGGAGCTTTTTCAACGGCGGCGAGAAGCCTCCCACCTCCGAGCAATATACCCAGATCTGGATCAACTTAGTGAACCAAATAGAAAAGTCAAAAGAAACCGTTGCCACTGTTCGGTAATGGCTCAGCCGCCCCCACTGCTTAGCTGTGTTGGGGGCGGCACATTTTTATATGTAGGAGAAAAATTATGAGAGTAGCGATATACTGCCGCCTGTCTGAGGAGGATCGGAACAAACAAAACGAGTCCGATGACAGCAACAGCATTCAGAATCAAAAGGCCATGCTCCTGCAATATTCCATGGCACAAGACTGGGACGTATTTAACATTTACAGCGATGACGACTACACAGGTTCAGATCGCAGCCGCCCTGAATTTCAAAGGCTGCTCCAAGACGCTGAGCAGCACAAATTTGATATTGTACTTTGCAAGACCCAATCCCGCTTTACCCGAGAATTAGAACTGGTGGAAAAGTACATCCATGGCCTGTTCCCCCTATGGGGCATCCGATTTATCAGTATTGTAGACAACGCTGACACCGCTAATAAAGGCAACAAAAAGTCCCGGCAGATCAACGGCCTGGTCAACGAGTGGTATCTTGAGGATATGTCAGAAAATATTCGCAGTGTCCTCACCAATCGGAGGCAAAACGGCTTCCACATTGGAGCCTTTGCCCTCTACGGCTACAAAAAAGACCCTGACCAAAAAGGCCATCTCATCATTGACGAAGAGGCCGCCGCCATTGTGCGGGAGGTATTCACCTTGTTTTCCCAGGGCCACGGAAAAACAGCCATCGCCCGTATGCTGAATGACCGGGGCGTACCAAACCCTACGGAATACAAGCGGCTCCACGGTCTGCGCTACCAACAGCCCAAGCAGAAAAACAGCACGCTGTGGAAATATTTCGCCATTGCTGATATGCTGAAAAATGAAATCTATATTGGGAACATGGTGCAGGGTAAATATGGCAGCATTTCTTACAAGTCCAAACAGAATAGGCCGCGCCCCCAAGCGGAATGGTATCGTGTGGAGGGTACCCATGAGCCTATCATTGATAGGGACTTGTGGGAACGGGTACAGTCAATCCTTGCCCAACGGGCCAAGCCTTTCAGCGGCGGCTCCATCGGCCTGTTCGCCGGAAAAGTCCGCTGTGCCAACTGCGGCTACATCATGCGCTCCTCGAAAAATCGTGGCCGGCATTATCTCCAATGCTCCAACCGCCATGTGGCAAAGGATGCCTGTATCGGCTCCTTTATCTCGGTAGAAAAGCTGGAACAGATCGTTCTGAGTGAGCTGAATCGACTCTCTGCGGAGTATCTGAACAAGGACGAGCTTGAGCGAAATATCCAACTTTGCGACAACCTGCAAAACAAAAAGAAGCAGCTCCAAAAAGCGGTGGAAAGCTATCAGAAAAAGATCAATGCGTACGCCAAAGGGATCCGTGAACTGTATTTAGACAAAGTTAAGGGCATCATCACCGAGCGGGACTATCTGGACATGACCAAGGAGTTTTCAGCCGAAAAAGAACGGTTGGAATGCCTGACGGAGAATTGCCATCAGCAGATCGCTGAGTTGGATACTCGCATTGCGGCAGGAGGTAACCGCAAAGCCATTGTTGAACAGTACGCCAATCTTCAGCATCTGACACGTGAAATGGTGGAAGCCCTGATCGACTATATAGCCGTAGACAAGCGCATCCCCGGAACAAACGACGTCCCTGTTGAAATCCATTGGAAATTTTAAAAAGCGGCTCCAACCCAAAGCTTTAACACTAAAGTGCGGGTTTGGAGCCGTTTTTGTTATGCCAACAGCATCCGTACGCTGCTTTTTATCTCATGAGCATCAAAATCTTCTTGCTCATTCGACATCTGCCCAGCGGCATAAGTCTCAGCCGGTAAAGTCCCTATCTCGGCAAAAAGAAAATATTTTGACGGTATTATCATTAGAAATATTTGGTCGACATAATATATGTCATGACATATTATTTGATGGGAGGTTTTACTGATGAGAGACGTTTTGACCGGCGGCAATAACATAGCGGGTGATGTCAACATAGTGGACAATTCAAGGCGAGCAACTAAAATATCTATATCAATTGGCTCTGTAATATTGGTTGGGATCATTGGGATCGTTGCGTTTTTTATGCTCCGCCCCGCGTCGATCGAGAACAAGATACTTGGCACATGGCATAATGACGAAATATCTGACTTATATATGGTTTTTTCAGAAAACAATTCCCTCACTGTTAACAGAAGCAATATCAGCATGAAGGGCACCTATACGTTTGTCGATGACAACAGGCTGCAGTTGAACTTTAATCTTACCCTTTTAAATTATGTAATATATGCTGATGTGTCCGTTCAGGGCAAAACTTTAAGCTTTGATCATATAGAGGATCTGAGCCAATACTTTTTTACTTCAAGCAGTACAACGTTTGAAAAAATAAAATAGCGGGAAATCTTAAACTCATCATTTAAAAATCGGCGGCTTTGAGGACTCAAAGCCGCCGATTTCCTTTATTCACAAATCACGTTTTGAGGGATGCCGCGGCCCGCCGCGCCGAACGCCGATTACCCCGCGAAATGAAGCATCTGGATGAGCAGCAGCCAGCTCATCCCATAGTAGGTGACCACAGCGACCAAATCGTTGATCGTGGTGATCAGCGGGCCGGAAGCCACGGCGGGATCCACATTGATCCGTTTGAAAAACAGCGGAATGAGCGTGCCCACCGCGCTGGAAATCAGCATCGCCAGCATAAGGGCCACGCCGATACAGCCGGAAACCGCGTAGGAGAACAAAAGCTCCCTGCCCTTGAGCAGCCAGATATAGAGGCCCACAATGACAAAGGAGATGGTACCCAAAATCAGGCCGTTGCACAGGCCCACCCGCATCTCTTTGCCCACAAATTGAAGCTTCTGGCCGGCTGTCAGATTTTCGTCCATCAGCACCCGGATGGTGACGGCCAGGGACTGGGTGCCCACATTGCCCGCCATGTCCAAAATCAGGGACTGGAACGCCATGATCAGCGTGAGCTGGGCCACGACCTCCTCAAAAACACCCACCACAGAGGACACCAGCATCCCCAGCACCAGCAGCACCAGCAGCCAGGGCAGACGCTTTTTCATGCTGAGCCTCAGCGGCTCCTTCAGATCCTCCTCCGCGGTCAGACCGGCGAGCCTGGCGTAGTCCTCGCTCATCTCGTCGTCCACCACTTCGATGATGTTCTGCGCCGTGATGACGCCCAGCAGCTTATTGGAGTTATCCAGCACCGGGATGGAGTTCTCCGAATAATCCTTCAGCTTTTCAATGCAGTCGTCGATCAGCTCCGTGGCGTACACATAGGGGAAGGATGTCACGATCAGATCCTCCAGGCTGTCCGTTTTCCTGGCGGTGATCAAGTCCTTCAGGTCGATGGCCCCGTAAAACGCCTCGCTGTCGTCCACCACAAACAGGGTGGAGATGTTGTCATTCTCCTCCGCCTGATTTACCAGCTCCCGCATCGCGCCCTTGATGTCCAGGTTTTCCCGGATCACGATGCAGTTGGTGGTCATTTTGCTGCCGATCTCATCGCTGTCAAAGGAGGCGATCAGACGGATCTCCTTCTTGACATCCGGCTCCAACGCGTCGATCAGCTGCTCCCGCCGGAGCTTGTCAAGTTCCCCCAGAATGCCCGCGGCGGTGTCCGTCTCCAGCCGGCCCACCACATCGGCGGCCTTCTGGAAATCCATCTCCCTCAAGTACGCCCCCGCATCGGACTCATCCAAATGCTCGAATACCTCGGCCATCATCTCCGAGGTGCACACGCGGTAGAGCTTTTTGCGCTC
This sequence comes from Clostridiales bacterium, assembly GCA_014799475.1. Classification (GTDB taxonomy): domain Bacteria; phylum Bacillota; class Clostridia; order Oscillospirales; family Oscillospiraceae; genus Enterenecus. Next base: position 132,059 of record JAAVHX010000015.1, read on the forward strand.
CTGGGGGGAAAGCCGCGGCATGACCTCCGCAACGTCGTTCCCATGATAGTCATCCAGCCTGCTCTGGATGATCTTCGGCGTGTCGTTCCCCCGGATGATGGCGATGATCTCGCTTTCATAGTTGGGCTTCGCGCTGACGTCGTTCTCAGCCGCGGGCTGCCCCGGCCTGTCTATTCCCGCCATAAAACGCCCTCCATTTCGATGATTTGATTGGGGCGGCGCCGATCCGCGATCAGCCCGCCTCAGGCGCGTCGGCAGCGGAAAAAGGGCAGAAAATCCCCCTGTGTCAGAAAACAGGGGGTTGGAAATTTCGGTTATCTCATTTGAAATTCAGGCAGCCGGAAGCGGCAGCGGCTTCCGCGCTGTTCTGATAACCGAGCAGTCGTCTTCGCCCTGTCTCCGCGCTACTATCGCCGCTTGCCACTTTCCTCACCTCACTCAAACAGAATTTTCTACATATTTAAATATACTACGCTTTCCGCCAAAAGTCAATCTTCCTTCCGGCAGGGATTTTGATCCTAATGGGCAGGCCGCGCCGCTAGGCTGCCGCGAGAAGCAGCTTGTCCGATCGCTTCTTTGGGTTTCAGATGCCCGGCCCGCCGTCCGGCGCCCCCCTCAAGGGGCGGTACACGGTGAGATACATGGTGGTAAAGCAGGCCAGCCCGCCGACGAGCTGAGACACCGCCTCCGCCGCGAACACGCCGGTGGTGCCCATCCAAATGGGCAGCAGCACCGTCAGCGGCGCGTTGATGATGGCCTTGCGCAGCAGGGAGAAAAAGATCGCCTGCTTCGACCGGCCCAGTCCCACAAAGATCGCCTGCCCCGCAAACTGGAGGGACATAAACAGGAACATTCCAAAATAGATGCGCAGGGCGGGTATGCCCGCCGCAATGATGGCGGGATCGTCCTTGAAAATGCGGATGAGCGGCTTGGGAAAGGCCATGGCGACGGCCCAGAACAGGGCGGAGTAGGCCACCGTCACCCCCACACTGAATTGGATGGACTGCCGCACCCGGCTGTACAGCTTCGCGCCGTAATTGTACCCCGCCACCGGCTGGGAGCCGTTGGTCAGCCCCTGCACCGGCATGATGAACACCTCCCGCAGGGAGTTGATGATGGTCATCACCCCCACATACAGGTCGCCGCCGTAGGCCTGCAGGGTCGCGTTGCACGCCACCTGCACCAGGCTGTTGGTCATGTTCACAAAGAAGCCGGACAGGCCCAGGGAGACGATCCGCCCCGTGCGCACCCTGTCCAGCCGCAGGTTTTTCCAGCGCAGGCGCAGGATGGCCCGCTTTCCCGTGAGGAACAGCAGCACCCATGCCGCCGACAGCGCCTGGGAGAACACCGTGGCCAGGGCCGCCCCCCGCACCCCCATGTCAAACACGAAGATAAGTACCGGATCCAGGGCAATGTTCACCGCCGCCCCCAGCAGCACCGTCATCATCCCCACCCGGCCGAAGCCCTGGGCGTTGATGAAGGGGTTCATGCCCAGGCTTATCATGACGAACAGGGTGCCGCACAGGTAGATGGTCATGTACCCGTCGGCATAGGGGAACGTGTCCGGGCTGGCCCCGAACAGGTAGAGGATGGGCCCTTTCAGCGCCAGGAAAAACGCCGTGGCTGACACACCCAAAATCAGCAGCAGCGAAAAGGCGCTGCCCATCACCCGCTCCGCTTCCTCATCGTCCCCCTTTCCCCGGCTGATGGAGCACAGCGGCGCGCCGCCGGTTCCGCACAGGTTGGCGAACCCCATCAGGATGGAGATAATGGGCATGGTCACCCCCAGGCCGGTGAGGGCCAGGCTGTCGCTCTCCGGCAGGTGGCCCAGGTAGATGCGGTCCACCACGCTGTACAGCACGTTTACCAGCTGGGCCGCCATCATGGGGACGGCAAGGCTCATAATATTGCGGGGAATGCTCCCTTTTGAAAAATCGTTCTGCCTCTCTGCCAAGGAAAGGGCCTCCCTTTTCGCGGTATTTCCCGATATTATATCATAGGCGCAAAGCGCCGTTGTGGCAAATCAGTACTAATCATGTAAAATAGCCGCCTGCGGTTATTATATCATATTGCGGCAGAGAGGAAAGACTAAAAGTATACAAGGTTCTGTGAAACCGCGGGCCCTGAATTGTTTGGTTGCCTTTTTCCGCCGCGCTATGATATAATATTGACAAACGCCACACAAAGTGTGGCGGCCCGCGTTGCGGGCGGCATTTTGTTTACAAAATGCCTGTTGTCAATGTTACAGGATAGCCAAAACCGGCTTTGCCGGTTTTACGCCGCTTTTGCGGCGTGCAAGCCGATATACGGCTTGCGGCTATGCTATAATGGCCGTGCATTGACGCAAGGGGGGTATGAGACTATGTCATTTACGCAGGACTTCCGATCAGCCGACGATGGGGAAGATCCCGGCGAGGCCCCTTCCCCCTCCCCTTTGGGACAGCCCTACGAGGACGCCCTGAACGAAATCGACCGCGCCCTCCACCAAATGCTCCTGCTGGCCGAGCTGTCCGCCGGCGACGGCGCCGTGGACAGGGAGATCCTTCAAAAAGTCCTGGAGCGCCTGCAAAACAAAATTGACCGCATCGCGGATCGGCTGGATTCCACCGAGCGCTGAATATGTTGTCTTTGCAAGGCCGCACCAGAGCAGAAGGCCCGCCTTACCTACGACAACATCCTCCGCCTCTCCGACGACCCGGATGTCAACAACGTCATCCGCTTCCTGCGTGAGCGGGAAATCGTCCATTTCCAACGCTTTGGCGAGGCGATTGCCCTTGCCAAGGAGCGCATGGATCAGAAAAATGTGTACTTCACCAACCCCGCGTTTGACAAATGACCCAGCCCGCGCAGACGCCCGCCCCGATACTCGGGGCGGGCGTTTTCGGTTTTGCTATTCCTCCCAGCTCTCCCCTGTGGCGTAGTTGATGACGATCCCGGGCTGGACGTTGTAGACAAAGACGTTGAAGCACACGCCTTCCCCCTCGTCCTCCACGGAAAACGCCTCCATCTGCACGCCGCTGGCCACCAGGTTGTCACCGTCGAACACAGGGGTCACCCGATAGAGCACGTGGTTTTCCGTCTCCTCCACGTAATCGTCCACCATATTCTCGAAGGGCAGCATCCCGGTGACGTTCATGTACCGGGTGCCGGTGATCAGGTTCTGCTTGTTGGCGTTCTCCCCCGCCAGCTGATAGCCGATGAGATGGCAGCGGTTGTAGAGGTATTTCCCGTCCACGCAGTCATACTTTGCTGACTGCCAGCCGGAGGGCTTTACCTGGCCAATATCCCCCCGGGGCTCGGTGGGCATGATCTCCAGGCAGATGTTGGCGTAGGCCACGCCGCACCGGCCCAGGCTGTCCAGATCGCTGTAGGTCTCAAAAGGCTCCAGCGTCAGATCTTCCAGGGCAAAATCCGGCTGGTTGTCCTGGAGGATCACATAGGGCTCGCCGGAATACGCCGGAATGTCGTCTATGCTGATGGTGACTGCCGCCGGCTCCTTGAACCCCAGCTCCACCAGCAGATTGTCCAGCGTCAGAGAACCCTTTAAGTACAGGCCCAGAACGGTCAGGCCCACAATCACGGCAACCGCGATCAGCGCCAGGGTCAGCCGCTCCCTGCTGATCCCACCCTGCCGCCGTTTTTCCGTGCGGGCGCTCATAGGGCGCCTCCCAAAATGTCGCCGGCCCTCACCGCCGACACGATCTCATCCATCACCGAAACGGGCCGCACCAGCGCAAACCGCACGTGCCCCTCCCCCAGCGGCCCAAAGGCGGAGTCGGGGGTGCACAGCGTCCAGCCGATGTGGGTCAACCCCTCCTGGGAGCCGTCCATCCGCCCCGCGAACTTGATCTCCATGGGTCATCCCCTCTTTGTCTCTATTTCTTTAATTGAGCCAGCAGGGCCTCTCCATCTCCATCCCGCTCGCCCACTAAGACCAGGAACTGCTCCTCGTCCAGCACGGGCACGCCCAGTTCCTGGGCCTTTCGCAGCTTGGAGCCGGCGGCCTCTCCGGCCACCACGCACCCCGTCTTTTTGGACACGGAGCCGGACACCTTGGCCCCCAGGGCCTCCAGCTTCTCCCCCGCCTCCTTGCGGGAATAGACGGACAGCTCGCCGGTGAGCACAAAGGTGATCCCCGCCAGCTTGTCCCCCACCGGGGCGGCTTGGCTGTCCATGTTCACCCCCGCCTCCTTCAAGGCGGCGATGAGGTGCTGGCTCTGGGGGGCGGCGAACCACTCGGTCAGGTACCGGGCGGTGATGCCGCCGATGTCGTCGATGGCGGTCAGCTCCTCCTCGGTGGCCTGGGCCAGGGCGTCCAGCGAGCCGAACCGGGCGGCCAGGATCTTCCCCGCCTTCTGCCCCACCTGCCGGATGCCGAAGGCGTACAGCAGCTTGGACAGGTCGTTCCCCTTGGACTTCTCAATGGCCGCCAGCAGGTTTTCCGCCGACTTTTTGCCCATCCGGTCCAGCTTGGCTACGCTATCCTTTTCCAGCCGGTAGAGGTCGGCCGGGGTTTTCACCAGCTTCGCGTCCACCAGCGCCTTCACCACCGCCGGGCCCAGACCCTCGATGTCCATGGCGTCCCGGCTGGCGAAGTGGGTCAGGTTGCGCAGCAGCTGGGCGGGGCACTCCGCGCCGGTGCAGCGGATGTGGGCGCCGTCCTCGTCCCGGGCCACCGCCGCGCCGCACACCGGGCACACCGTGGGCAGCAGATAGGGGCTTGTCCCCTCGGGCCGCTTCTCCTTCACCACGGACACGATCTCCGGGATGATCTCCCCCGCCTTCTGCACGATAACGGTGTCCCCGATGCGGATGTCCTTCTCCGTGATGAAGTCCTGGTTGTGGAGGGTGGCGTTGGTGACGGTGGTGCCCGCCAGCCGGACGGCGGAAACCACCGCCTTGGGCGTCAGCACCCCGGTGCGGCCCACCTGCACCACAATGTCCTGCACTACGCTCTCCTTCTGCTCCGGCGGGTACTTATAGGCCGCCGCCCACCGGGGAAATTTAGCCGTCTCCCCCAGCGTGTCGCGCTGTGTCAAAGCGTTCACCTTCACGACCGCCCCATCGATGTCGAAGGGGTATTTCTCCCTCTGATCCCCCAATTCAAAGATGGAGGACTGGATTTGATCCATATCGGCGGACAGCTGATAGTCGATGACCTTGAAGCGCAGGGAGCGCAGCCAGTCCAGCCCGGCGCTGTCCGTCTCAAAGGGCGTATGGTCGGTGTACTGGATGTTGAACACCACCATGTCCAGTCCCCGGGCGGCGGCGATTTTCGGGTCGAGCTGCCGCATGGAGCCGGCGGCGGCGTTGCGGGGATTGGCAAACAAGCTCTCCCCCCGCAGCTCCCGCTCCTCGTTGAGCCGCTCGAAGGTCTTCCGGGGCATATAGACCTCGCCCCGGACGATGAGCGACCCCGGGGCGCCCTCCAGCTTCATGGGGATGGAGCGGATGGTGCGGATATTCTCCGTGACATCCTCGCCCACCTGGCCGTCCCCCCGGGTGGCCCCCCGGACGAACACGCCGTTCTCGTATTCCAGCGCTACCGACAGGCCGTCCACCTTTGGCTCCAGCAGATATTGGGGCTGGGCCCCGCTCTCCCGCACCCGGCGGTCAAAGTCCAGCAGCTCTTCGGGGGAAAACACGTCCTGGAGGCTTTGCAGCGGCACCCGGTGGGTCACCTGCTGGAAGCTGTCCAGCGCCTTGCCCCCCACCCGCTGGGTGGGGGAGTCCGGCGTCACCAGCTCCGGGTGAGCCGCCTCCAACTCCTCCAGCTCCCGGAGCATCCGGTCGTACTCAAAATCAGAGATGGTGGGCGCGTCCAATACGTAATAGTTGTAATTGTGCTCATTTAACGTCTGCCGCAGCTCGGCGGCACGGGTTTCAAACTCCATTCAGCCCATCCCCTTATCCAAATTCAAATAGGTATCGGGCGTCTCGCCCACAATGACCGTCTCCGCCACGCACACGCTGCTGGCAACGGTCACGGGGAGCACCTCACCCGGCAAAAACAGATATATCGTGGCGGTGATGTCCAGACAGACCCGGTGAAGGGTCTGGTTCACCCCGGCGGAGGTGAAGGAATTGACATAGTCGGCGGTGACCTCCCCCACCGAATCCACACGCGTCCGCACCTTCGGCCCAGCGCCGGACAGCAGCGGCTGGTTGGTGAGCGTCCCCAGCGGCACCCCCAGCGCGTCGCTGTCCAGGGTGCTGAGCTGCCGGGTCACCGCTTCCACTACCTGCCGCTTGAAGCGGCTATTGGCCGCTGTGTTGCTGGTGAGGGAGGTCACCTTCCCCGCCGAGTCCGTCTCGATCGTGACAAAATCGGCATAGTTCATGTCGTTTTCCTGGAGGCAGTTGTCCACGGCGGTGTCAATGGCCTGGGTCATCAGGTTGGTGGCCCGGCTGGACGCCGCCGCCTCCAGGACAGGGCGCAGCCGCCCGTTCAGCGTGTGAAGGATCAGCCACGCCAGTACCAATGCCGCCAGCACCGGCAGCACCACGGTCAGCGGCCCCTCCCGCCGCAGATAAACAGACAAGCGTTTCAGCTTTACAGGCATACAGCCACCCCCTACGGGTTACTGTATGCACCGCACGGCTCGGCCTATGTCAACGCAGCAGCTCCTCCGCCGCCAGCATGATGCCCGTTTTGCCCGACTCATAGGTCAGCCCGCCCTGCAAATAGACGGTGTATGGCTCCCGCATGGGCGCGTCGGCGGACAGCTCGATGGACGCCCCTTGGATGAACGCCCCCGCCGCCATGATGACCGGGCAGTCGTACCCTGGCATATCCCAGGGCTCCGGGGTGACGTAGGAGTCCACCGGGGCCCCGGACTGGATGCCCTTGCAAAACCGCTTGACCGCTTCCGGCCCGCCCAGGTGGATCATCTGGATGATGTCGTGGCGGACGGCATCCGATCTCGGCTCCGTCTCGTAGCCCAGCTCCTCCATGAGGCGGGCGGCGAACACGGCGGTTTTCACCGCCTGGGCCACGGTGTGTGGGGCCAGGAACAGCCCCTGGTAGAGCAGGCGGTTATTGCCCAGGGTGGAGCCGCACTCCTTCCCGATGCCCGGGCAGGTGAGGCGCATGGCGGCGCCCTCCACCAGATCGCGCCGTCCGGCGATGTACGCCCCGGTGGGGGCCAGCCCGCCGCCGGGATTCTTGATGAGGGAGCCCACCACCAGGTCGGCCCCCACATGGGTGGGCTCCCGCTCCTCCACGAACTCCCCGTAGCAGTTATCCACCAAAATGGCGGCGTTTGGGTTGTTTTTCCGCACGATGGCGCACAGCTCGCCGATCTCGTCCACCGACAGGGACGCCCGGGTGGCGTACCCCTTGGAGCGCTGGATCAGCACCGCCTTCACCTTCGGGTCGCGGACGGCCTGGGCCAGCCCCTCCCGGTCGGGGGCGTTGTCCTTCAGCTCCACCTGGCGGTACTCCACGCCGTAGTCGCGCAGTGAGCCGTGGCCCTTGTCCACGGCCCCCACCACACCCAGCAGGGTGTCATAGGGCGCGCCCACGGCGGACACCAGCACGTCCCCCGCCTTCAGCGCCCCAAACAGGGCGCAGGTGATGGCGTGGGTGCCGTTGACGAACTGGAGGCGCACCAGAGCGTCCTCTGTGCTGAACAGCTCGGCATAGATCTCGTCCAACTTGTCCCGGCCCAGATCGTCGTAGCCGTAGCCGGTGGTACCGGCAAAATAGCTCTCCGCCACCCGGTGCTTCTGGAACGCCGCCAGCACCCGCTGGCTATTGGTCTGGGCAATGGCGTCGACGCGGGCAAACTGCTCCTCCAGCCCCCGCTCCGCCTGGGCGGCAAGAGCCCTCACCCGCTCTGAAATCTGTAAAGGAAAATCCATTGACTGTTACCGTCCTGTCTCAGTCTTTCAGCTTGCTGGCCGCGAAAGCCGCCACCAGCTCCGCGCAGGCTTTCACGTCCCCCTGATCCACCATTTCGGTGGGCGTGTGGGTGTACCGGCAGGGGATGGAGATGCCCCCGGCGTACACCCCCGCTCGGGTGGCCTGGATGGGGCCGGCGTCGGTGCCGCCAAACTGGAGCACGTCCCGCTGGGCGAGGATGCCCTTCTCTCCAGCCAGCGCCATCAGCCGCTCCACCAGCGCCGGGGTGCAGATCACGGAGCGGTCCATCACCTTCACCGCCGCCCCCCTGCCGCACAGGCTGCTGGCCGTATGCTTGCTGCCGGGTTCGTCGTCCGCGCCGGTGACATCCACCGCGATGCCGTAGTCCGGGTCGATGGCCCAGGCGGCGGTCTTAGCCCCCCGGCAGCCCACCTCCTCCTGGACGGAGAACACGAAGTAGAGGTCATTGTCCGTCTCCTCCAGCCGCTCCATGGCCATGAGCAGCACCAGGCAGGCGATGCGGTCATCCAGATAGGGGGAGATGATCCGGCCCGCAGCGGCGCGGGCGGCGGTGTCGTACACAGCCGCGTCCCCCACCTGGACCAGCTTTTTGGCCTCGGTCTCATCCGCCGCGCCGATGTCCACCAGGAGATCGCTCACCTTCAGCTTGGCCATGTCCGCATCCTCCGGGGCGCAGACCAGCCCCCGGACGCCGTTCTGAAACCGCACCGGGGTGTACAGCACCTCCTTAGGGCTGACACCGCCCAAAGCGCCCACGTGGACAAAGCCCTTGTCGTCAATATGGGTGGCCGCCAATCCGATGGAATCCATGTGGGCGGAGAACATCACCCGGGGACCGCTCCCCTTCTTATGGCAGATCAGATTGCCCATGGTGTCCCGGGAAATCTCGTCCACATAGGGCGCGGCCAGCTTCTCGATGACCTGAGAAATCTCTTTTTCACAGCCGGAGGGGCCGAATGCCTCTACCAGCTCGGTCAACGTTTTCATCATATCCATGTCAAATTCCTCCTTATCAGCCTGGGCTGCCAACCTGGGTCGTCAGCGCTCCGCCATGGCCCGGATGAACAGCCGGGCCAGCGCCAGCATCTGCGACCCGTCGTCCAGACTGCACACGCTGCTGGGCGCGTGGAGATAACGCACCGCCGCCGAGATGCCGGCCACCCGGACGCCCGCCTTGGTGCGCTGGATGGCCTGGCCGTCGGTGCCGCCGGCCAGGTAGTGCTTCATCTGCCAGGGCAGGCCGTTCTCCTCCGCCAGGGCGCGCAGCAGCTCGAACAGCTCCCGGTCGTAGATCGCGCCGCCGTCCATCCAGGACAGCACCGGCCCCTTCCCCGGCCAGCACACCTGCCGCTCCGGCTCCAGGGCGGGGATGTCGGCGGCGGTGGTGCCCTCCAGTACCAGGGCCACCTCCGGCGTCACGGAGAAGGCCGCGCCGAAGGCCCCCCGGGTACCCACTTCCTCCATGGTGGTAAAGACGAAGGTGCAGTCCATGGGCAGCTCCTCCTCCAGCAGCTTCACCATGACAGCGCAGCCCACCCGGTCGTCGATGGCCTTGGCCTTCAGCATCCCATCGCCGAACTCCACCGCGTCGCTGACGAAGGTGCACACATCCCCCAGCTCCACCTGGGCCAGGGCCTCGGCCTTGTCCTTCGCGCCGATGTCGATATACAGGTCGGTGAGCTTGGGCACCTTTTTCCGCTCCTCGGCGGTGGTCAGGTGGATGGCCTTCAGCCCGATGACGCCGGAGATACCCTTCTCCCCCACGCTCACCCGCTTGCCCAACAGGATGCGGCGGTCGATGCCGCCCACGCAGCCGAATTTCAGATAGCCCTCGTCGGTGACCGACTTCACCATCAGCCCAACCTCGTCCATATGGGCGCACAGCATCAGCTTGTTCCCCGTGGGCTTGGCCCCCCGCTTGAACACAATGAGGTTGCCCAGGGCGTCCACCCGGACGCTGTCGGCGTGGGGCTCCACCCGGCGGCGGATGTAGTCTCGCACCTCATCCTCCCGGGAGGACACGCCGGAGAGGGTACACAGCGTTTTTAATGTCTCGATCATCCCGCGTTCCCCTCCTCTCCGATGCCGTCCACAAAGGCGGCCAGCAGACGGGCGCAGTCCTCCAAATCGCCGCGCTCCACCACCTCCACCGGGGTGTGCATATACTTCAGGGGCACGGACAGGATGGCCGTGGCGATCCCTTCGTTGGCGGTCTGCATCCCCCAGCCGTTGGTGCCGGTATTTCCCTCCATGACCTCCTTCTGGACGGCCATGTCCAGCTCCGCCGCCTTGTCCAGCAGCCGGCGGGTCATCCACCGGGCCATGTTGGGGCCGATGCCCACCGCCGGACCGCCGCCCATCACGAATGTCTCGCCCTTGGGCGCGTCCGAGGTCCTGCCGTGGGTCACGTCCACCGCCACGCAGAAGTCCGGCGCCAAGCCCTGGGCGCCCACTTTTGCCCCCACTCCGCTGACTTCCTCACACACGCTGCCCAAAATATACAGATCCACGTCCAGCTCCCGATCCCGGAGCAGCTCCGCCGTCCGCAGCAGCACGGCAAAGCAGGAGCGGTCGTCCAGCGCCTTGGTACACACCTGCCGCTCTCCCAGTGCAGTGAAGTCGGCGCGGTACACCACGGGGGTGCCGACGGGGATCTTCCGTTCCGCTTCTTCTTGGGAAAGGCCGGTGTCAATGAACAGATCCTTGATCTCCGGGGCCTTCTCCCGGTCCTCCGCCGACAGCACGTGGGGCGGCAGGCAGGCCACCACCCCCAGCATGGGCGGCTCGGTGAGGATCAATACCTCCCGGTCGGGCAGCATCCGATAATCCACCCCATTGGCCTTAAAGCGCAGGAACCCATCCTGATGCCCGGTGACGACAAGCCCCACCTCGTCCAGATGGGCGTCCAGCAGCAGCTTTTTCGCCCCCGGTTTCCCGCAGCGGCGCACGCCGATGAGATTGCCCAGCCGGTCGATCCGCACCTCGTCCATCAACGGCTCCAGCAGCTCCTTCGCCGCCAGCGCCGCCGGGCGCTCAAAGCCGGAGGGCGCGCCCACCGCGCACAGCGTCCGCAATATCTGTTCCATCTCCAAATATATCACCCTTCTCTCAGTTAAGTGCCTTTACCAAGTCCTTGAACGCGTTGCCCCGCTCCTCGAAGTTTTTGAAGCGGTCAAAGGACGCGCTGGCGGGGGACATGATGACCACATCCCCGGGCTTTGCCAGGGTGTGGGTCCGCTCCACCGCCTCCTTCAGGTCAGCGCAGTCATAGATGGCGGGCAGACCCTCTTGATAGCCGGGCGCGGCCAGGGTGGCCGCCTTGATCTTTTCCGCCGTGTCCCCGGTGAGGAACAGCGCCTTGACGTGCTCCACGATCTCCGGCCCCAGCACGTCATAGGGGATGTGCTTGTCGTAGCCCCCGGCGATGAGGATGACCTTCTGGTCAAAGGATTGCAGACCCGCGATGGTTCGGCTGGGGCTGGAGGCAATGGAGTCGTTGTAATAGCGCACCCCGTCCAGCTCCCGCACCAGCTCGATGCGGTGGGCCACGCCGCCGAAGGTACGGGCAAAGTCCCTTATCACCTCATCGTGTACCAGGCCGTCCACCGCCGCGATGGCGGCCATGTAATTCTCCAAATTGTGCAGTCCGGGCAGGAGGATGTCGTCGACGTTCAGCACCGGCCGTCCGGCGCTCATCACCGTTTTGTCCCGCAGATACACGCCGCCCGCCACCGTTTTTCTCCTGCTGAACAGGGTGACCGCTCCCCTGGCCTCCCCGGCAAATCCGGCGGCAATATCATTGTCCGCGTTGAGCACCAGCTTGTCGCGGGCGTCCTGATATGCAAAGATGTTCCGTTTGGCGCCCACGTACTCGTCCATATCCTTGTGTACATCCAGGTGATTGGGGGCCAGGTTGGTGACCACCGCAATGCTGGGGCTCTGCCTCACCGTCATGAGCTGGAAGGAGGACAGCTCCAGCACCACCATGTCGTCCGGGCGGATGTCGTCCACCTGGCACAGCAGCGGGTGTCCGATGTTGCCCCCCACAAAGGTGCGGTAGCCCGCCGCCTTCAGCAGCCCCGCGATGATGGTGGTGGTGGTGGTCTTGCCGTCCGAGCCGGTCACCGCGATGATCCGGCAGGGACACAGGTCCAGAAACGCCTCCATCTCCGACGTCAGCTTCGCCCCCGCCGCCACGGCCCGGGCGATCTGGGGCACGTCGGGCCGAAGCCCCGGCGTGCGGAAGATCACGTCCGCCCCCTCCAGATGATCCAGGTAGTCCGGCCCCAGGGCGGCGGTCAGCCCCCGGCGCTCCAGCGTCTCGATCGCGCCGTCGAAGTCCTCCCGCCGGCGCTTGTCGCATACCAGCACCGGCACGCCCGCGTCCAGAAGCCCCTCTACCAGCGGCCTGTTGGACACACCCAGACCGATCACCGCTACTTTTTTCCCTTTTAACGACTTAAAATATCCCTTCAGCGCCGATTCCACAGGTGTCCGCACCTCCAATGGCAAATTTCACATGCTTAGTTATTATACCCCATTCAAATCCATTTGACAATCACCTAAAGTTGAAGTACAATCAAATTCGCAAGCAAGCTGGACAGCCGCGCGCGCAGGCCGAAAGGCCGTTGCGTGAGGAAAGTCCGGGCTCCACAGGGCAGGGATAACGGGTAACACCCGCCGGGGGCGACCCCAGGAAAAGTGCAACAGAAATAGACCGCTGGCGGGCTTTGCCCGCCAGCAAGGGTGGAAAGGCGAGGTAAGAGCTCACCCAATGGCGTGTCAAAGCGCCCATTGCTGTAAACTCTATCCGGAGCAACGCCGTGGGAACACAACAGGCCGGCCCGGCCGTGTTCAGGAGGCGGCTGGAGCGCGTTGGCAACAGCGCGCCTAGATAGATGGCTGTCTTAAATGACAGAACCCGGCTTACAGGCTTACTTGCACCAAAAGCGCGGGGCTCCTCCGGGAGGGGCCCCGCGGCGCGTTGATTCTCACCGTTGGGAGGGCTGGCCATGTCGTTTGACGTGCTCCAGGATCAGATCAAGGCAAAAAAGAACCCCACCGCCGCCATACTGGGCGCTGGGCCGGATGATATTCCACCCCATATTTTCAAACAGCACACCGCCCGATATGGCGAAACCCTGGAGGCCGCCGCCGAGGCGGCGCTGGAGTTTCACCTGGGCCTGATCGACGCCTTGGCGGACATCGTCCCCGCCATCGCGCTTTCATGCGCCTACTTTGAGGCGCTGGGCTGGCGTGGGATGAGGGCGTTGGAGACGGTCATCGCCTACGCGAAGGAAAAGGGGCTCTTTGTCATCGCCGACGGAAAGCGGGCGGATCTTGGCGGCTCCGCCGCCGCGTACAGCGCGGCGTGGCTGGGCGAAACGGCGGTAGGCGGCTCCGCCTGCCCGGTGTTCAGCGCCGACTGCCTTACCCTCGGCGGCTACATGGGCTCGGACGCTATCAAGCCCTTTCTAAAAGATTGTACGGAGCGGGACAAGTGCGCGTTCGTGCTGACCCGCACCCCCAACCCCTCCGCCAGGGAATTTCAGGATCTGGTGTCCGGGGACCGGCAGGTGTACACCGCCATGGGCGACCTCATCCAGCGCTGGGGCCGGGGCACCGCCGGGAAGTACGGCTATCAGGCCCTGGGGGCGGTGGTGGGGGGCACCCAGCCCAGCCTTCTCAAGCCGCTGCGCCGCCGCCTGGACAAAACCTTTTTCCTGGTTTCCGACCCCGCAGCGCGGGGCGGCGTCTCCGCCGATGTCCGCTGGGCCTTCGACGAACTGGGCCGGGGCGCCATGATCAGCGACTCCCGCTCCATCCTGCGTGCCTGGAGCAAGGCGGGCGGGGACGGCACAAACTACCAGGACGCCGCCCGGGGCGCGGCGGAACAGCTGCGGGACGAACTGCGCCGGCTTATCACCATTTTTTAGGGGGCTTTTTTATGACCACTATTTATCTCATCCGCCACGGCCAGGCCGAGGGCAATCTCTACCGCCGCTGCCACAGCTGGCACAACGGCCTACTCACCCTCAAGGGGCGGGAGCAGGTCAAAGCCCTGGAAAAGCGGTTTGAGGGCGTCCGCTTTGACGCCGTATACTCCAGCGACCTCTACCGCGCCATGTCCACCGCCGGGGCGATCTACCGCCCCCGGGGGCTTACCCTGCGCGTCGACCCCGGCCTGCGGGAGATCGGCGCGGGCGTTTGGGAGGACGTGCCCTGGGGGCAGCTCCTCCACGACCACCGGGACAGCCTCACCGCCTTCCTCGGCTGCGATGACCGCTGGCAGGTCGAGGGCTGCGAGACCTTCCCCCAGGTCCGCCAGCGGGTGGATCGATCCATCCGGCGCATCGCCGCCGCCCACCCGGATCAGGCGGTGGCGGTGGTCTCCCACGGCTGCGCCATCCGGTGCGGACTGTCCGTCTGGCTGGGCACGACAACGGATCAGGTCCCCCTGCCGGACAACACCGGGGTGGCCAAGCTGGAGGTGGAGGATGGACACGTCAGCGTGTCCTACTACAACGACAGCAGCCACCTGGGCCCTGAGGCGGCGCGCCCCAAGGCCAGCATCCTCTACGGCATTCCGGGCATGGAGCGCAACGCCCTGCGGTTCTCCCCTTTGCCCCTGCCCCAGCAGCGTGAACTGTACTTATCCGCCCGCAGAGAGGGCTGGCAGGCCAGCCACGGCACCATGGACAGCTTTGACGGGGAAGCATTTTTGGCGGCGGCGGAACAAAACGCCGCCCAGGATCCCGCCTGCCTGCTGACCGCTCAGCTGGGGGACGCCTTTGTGGGCGTGCTCCAGCTGGACTGGGAGCAGGACAAGACGCAGCGGGCCGGTCGGATCTCCTTTTTGTACATAGCGCCGGAATACCGCTGCCGTGGGCTGGGCGTCCAGCTTCTGGGCCAGGCGGTGTCCGTCTACCGCGCCATGGGGCGGCAGTTCCTGCGGCTGCGCTGCGCCCCGGAAAACGAGCGGGCCAAGAAATTCTATCAATCCCACGGCTTTTATAAAGTCGGCGAAGAGCCGGGGGGCACAGGCCACCTGGACACGATGGAAAAATACATCGGGCTGGAGCTTTAAACAAAGCCGCGGGGCGGCCGGGATTTCCCAGCCGCCCCATTCATTCAGCGCATGGCCCCGCTGCCGGCCACGTTGCCAATGGCGTTGCCCGCGTCCTGAACCGCGTTGCCCGCGCCCCTGGCCAAATTGCCCGCGGCGTCTCCGATGTCGTCAATGACATTGCCCGCGCCGGAGCCGCTCCGCATCCCGCTTCTGGCGCCGCCCTGGCCCGCATTGTTGTCCGCGTCGGTGCCGTTCTGGGCGTCGCCCACGTCAGGGCTGTTCTGGGCGTCACCCACATCAGGGCTGTTCTCCACACCGCCCACATCTGCGCTGGGCCGGTCGTTCTGATCGGCGGGCACGGTGTCGGTGGGCGACGCGGGGGTGGTGTTCGTAACGTCACGGTTGGCGGTGCAGCCCGCCAGCGCCAGGGCCATCGCAAAGGCCGTGGCAAGAGTGAAATATTTCAGTTTCATCTTTATATGCCTCCTGCTTTTTCTTCATGATCCCCGTCACTCATTATGTGCCGGAGAATATGATTCAAAGCAGGTATTTTTTTCTTTTTTTATGTCGAAGATTTCCCGGACATACCCCGGCTGGAACCTGAGAAGTTTAAATTTTTATTGCGGGTCAATGGCGCAGTTGGGCGCTTCCCGGTCATAGAAAACTCCCCCGGCTCCAGCCGGGGGAGTTCCAAATTTTTATTGCGGATTGATGGTGTAGTTGGGCGCTTCCTTGGTGATATAGATGTCGTGGGGGTGGGACTCCTTCAGGCCCGCGGCGGTGATCTGGGTGAACTGGGCGCGGCTGCGCAGCTCCTCGATGGTGGAGCAGCCGCAGTAGCCCATGCCGGCCCGCAGGCCGCCCATCATCTGATAGATGGTCTCGGCCACCGGCCCCTTGTAGGGGACGCGCCCCTCCACGCCCTCGGGCACCAGCTTCTTGTTGTTCTGCTGGAAGTAGCGGTCCTTGGAGCCCTCCGCCATGGCGCCCAGGGAGCCCATGCCCCGGTACACCTTGAACTGACGGCCCTGGTACACCTCGGTGCCGCCAGGGGACTCCTCACAGCCCGCCAGCAGGGAGCCCAGCATGACCACATTGCCGCCCGCCGCGATGGCCTTGGCGATGTCGCCGGAGTACTTGATGCCGCCGTCGGCGATGATGGGCACATCGTACTCCGCCGCCACCTGGGCCGCGTCGAACACGGCAGTGACCTGGGGCACACCGATGCCCGCCACCACGCGGGTAGTGCAGATGGAGCCGGGGCCGATGCCGATCTTCACGCAGTCGGCGCCCGCCTCGATAAGGGCGCGGGTGCCCTCGGCGGTGGCCACGTTGCCGGCCACCAGCTGCACATCGGGGTACAGGGACTTGATGCGCATGACGCACTCCAAAATATTCCGGGAGTGACCATGGGCGGAGTCCAGGCAGAGCACGTCCGCGCCGGCCTCCACCAGGGCGGCCACCCGGTCCAGCACGTCGGCGGTGACGCCGATGGCCGCGGCCACCAGCAGGCGGCCCTTCTCGTCACGGGCGGAGTTGGGATACACCTGGGCCTTTTCAATGTCCTTGATGGTGATGAGGCCCTTCAGGTGGAACTGCTCGTCCACAATGGGCAGCTTCTCGATTTTATGCTGGCGCAGGATCTCCCGGGCCTGATCCAGGGTGGTTCCCTCAGGGGCGGTGACCAGGTTGTCGCGGGTCATCACGTTGTCGATCAACTTGCTCATGTCGGTCTCGAACTTCATGTCCCGGTTGGTGATGATGCCGATGAGCTTACCGCCGTCGCAGATGGGCACGCCGGAGATCTTATACTTGGCGCACAGCTCGTCCGCCTCGGCCAGGGTGTGGCCGGGGCCCAGCCAGAAGGGGTTGGTGATGACGCCGTTCTCACTGCGCTTGACCATGTCCACCTGCTCGGCCTGCTGGCCGATGGACATATTCTTGTGGATCACGCCGATGCCGCCCTCACGGGCCAGGGCGATGGCCATGCGGGACTCCGTCACCGTATCCATGGCCGCGCTCATCACCGGGATGTTCAGGGTGATCTTGCGGGTCAGCCGGGTGTGCAGATCCACATCCGCCGGCAGCACATTGCTCTCCGCCGGGATGAGCAGCACATCGTCAAAGGTGAGGCCCCGCTTGCCGAATTTGTCGTTCCAATCCATCCGCGCCATATTCCATCCTCCTAATTTTTTAAAATTTTTCCTATTCTACGCTTTGTCAAGGTCAATGTCAAGGTGTATAAACCACAACGTCGTTTTTTGGCACTTTTGCCCAGGAAAACAGGGGGATCAACTCCTTGGCTTGCGCACTTTGCGGCTTGTCCAAAAGCCCCGCATACCAGGCCAGCAGGCCGGTCAGCTCCTCCGCCGTATACCGCCCCCGCAGGACCCCCATGTCCAGGTCGTGGTCACGCTTGGCCAGCCGCCGCCCGTCGGGGGCCAGCAGCAGCGGCGTGTGGAAAAACCGGGGCGGCTCATAGCCCAGCACCTCATGGAGCCACGCCTGCCGGGGGGCGGAGCACAGCAGATCCCGCCCCCGCACCACGTGGCTGACCCCCATCAGCGCGTCGTCCACCACCACCGCAAGCTGATAGGCAAACACCCCGTCGGAGCGGCGGACGATGAAGTCGCCGCAGTCATGGGCCAGGTTTTCCGTATATGTCCCGCAGTTCCCATCCTCCACGGTGACCGATAAATCGGGGCACCGTACCCGCCAAGCCGGGCGGCGGCCCTGACGCTCCAGCGCCTCCCGCTCAGACGGGGTCAGGCGGAAGCACTTCCCGCTGTACACCACCGCCCCGTCATCCCGGTGGGGGGCGGAGGCTGCCATGCGCTCGGAGCGGGTGCAGTAGCAGGGGTAAATGAGCCCCTTTTTCTCCAAAACGCGGAACGCTTTCTCATAATAAGCGGTGCGGCGGCTCTGCATATAGGCCGGCTCCAGCCCGCCCTCGTCCCAGTCCAGCCCCAGCCAGCGCAGGTCGTCCATGAGCTGCCGGGCAAATACCTCGCTGGTGCGCTGGGTGTCCAGGTCCTCGATGCGCAGCACCAGCTCTCCCCCGCCGCTCCGCACGTCTAGCCACGCCAGCAGCGCCGCCAGCAGATTGCCTAAATGCATCCGTCCGCTGGGGGTTGGGGCGAAACGCCCTTTTACTACCACTGATCCTCCCCCCTATCAGTCAAAAAAAGTGAGCTGGCGGTCCCCATAGCCCAGGGTGGCCGCCCGGATGATGGATCTCATGTCGTACAAAATACCCCGCTGGCGGCAGGCATCGGTGAACACCTTCCACAGCGCCCGCGCCCTGGGGCTGGCGCACTGGTAGCGGTCCCCGTACTGCCGCAGATAGCGCGCCTTCAGACCCTGCCCGGGGAATGCCCGCTCCAAACTGTCCAGGAAATACTCCCGCTGGCCTGGGCGCATGGTGACCCCAAGGGCAGGATAGATAAATTTTGCGCCCGCATTGGCCGCACTCTCCACCACGGCAAGCACCCCCTGGTCGCTGTCCTCCAAAAAGGGCAGCACCGGCATGAGGAGAACTCCGGCAAAGAGCCCCGCTCCACTCAGCTTTTCCAGCGCCGCCAGCCGGCGGCTGGGCGGGGGCGCGTGGGGCTCGATCTTTGCCGCCAAATCGTCGTCCGCCGTGGTGACCGTGAGCTTGCAGATCACCGGGGAATGGCTTTGAATGGAGGCCAAAATGTCCATATCCCGGACGATCAGATCGCTTTTGGTGGCGATGGCCACGCCGCAGTCGTAGGCGTCCACCAGCTCCAGCGCGTGGCGGGTGAGCTGCAATTCCTCTTCAAAGGGGTTATAGGGGTCGCTCATGGCGCCCGTGCAGATGAAGGCAGGCCGCACCTTTCGGGCCAGGTCGTCCCGCAAAATGCGCAGGGCATCCGCCTTGGCCCGCACCTGGTCGAACTCCCCAACCTGGTAGCAGTCACTGCGGCTGTCACAGTACAGGCAGCCGTGGCAGCAGCCCCGGTAGATATTCATGGTGTGGTCGGTGCCAAACCACTCGGTGGAACGGCTGCGGTGGAGCAGATGTTTGGCGGGTACGTATTCCATGTCCGCGGCCTCCCTCCTGCCGTCAGTCTAAATTGGTTCGCCGGATAGGCGCAAACCCCTCCCGGCCAGCGGTCGGGAGGGGTGTTTCTCACCGTTTATTAAAAATGCGGAAGATGTCGTCAAAGGGGTCGTCCTCCACCTGCTCGGCGGTGGACTCGGACAGGGGCTTGGGGGGCGTGATGGGGCCCACTCCGGCAGGGACAAACTTGGGCTTGTCCTCGGCCGCAGCCTGGGGCTGAGCCTGGGCCGCCGCCTGGGCGGGCTGCTCCCCCTCCTTCTCGGGGACGGGGTTGTCCACCTCGCCGAAGCCGGTGGCGATGACGGTGACCCGCAGCTCGTCCTCCAGCGTGTCATCGAAGGCGGTACCCATCATGAACAGGGCGTCCGGGTCGGCCACCTGCTTGACCATCTCGGCGGCCTGCTCCACCTCTTCCAGCCCCATATCCATGGGCCCGGTGATGTTGACGATGATGCCCTTGGCTCCCTGGATGGAGGTCTCCAGCAGGGGGCTGTTGATGGCGATGCGGGTGGCCTCCTCCGCCTTATTCTTGCCGGCGGCACGGCCCACGCCCATGTGGGCCAGACCCGCGTCCTTCATGACGGCGGTGACGTCGGCAAAGTCCAGGTTGATGAGGCCGGTGGTCTTGATCAGGTCGGAGATGGACTGCACCGCCTGACGCAGCACATCATCGGCAATGGCAAAGGCGTTGGCGAAGGTGATCTTCTCGTCCGTGGCGTACTGGAGCCGGTCGTTGGGGATGATGACCAGGGAATCCACCTTCTGCCGCAGCTCCTCAATGCCCCGGGCGGCCTGCTCCATGCGGCGGCGGCCCTCAAAATTGAAGGGCTTGGTGACCACGCCCACGGTAAGGATGCCCTTCTCCTTGGCAAGCTCCGCCACCACAGGGGCCGCGCCGGTGCCGGTGCCGCCCCCCATGCCGGCGGTGACGAACACCATGTCCGCCCCCTCCAGCAGCGCGGTGATCTGCTCCTTGCTCTCCTTGGCGGACTCCCGGCCCACCTCGGGGTTGGCGCCCGCGCCCTTGCCGCCGGTCAGCTTTTCGCCAATGGCCAGCTTCTGGGTGGCCTCGGAGGCATTGAGACACTGGCGGTCAGTGTTCACCGCGACAAACTCCACGCCCTGCATCCCCGAGCGGACCATGCGGTTGACCACGTTATTGCCGCCACCGCCCACGCCAATGACCTTTAATACGTCCTCGTGGCTGACGGTGGAATCCATTACAAATGCCATCCTGTGACCCTCCTATGTAAAACCAGTGATAGTAAATGATAACGGGCATAAAACTACATCTTGTTGTATTGTACGCTTTTTTCCCCCATCGGTCAATAGAAAATCGCAGTTTTTTGCCGCCAAGGCAAAACTAAAATTTAGTCGGAGCGGAAGTAGGCCTTGCCCTCGGCCACCGTCAGATCCAGCAGACCGCCCTGCCCCTCCTGGAGCTTGCCCTCCTCCAGGCCCTGGGCCAGGGCGCTGCGGGCCAGCTGGATATAGTACTCAAAATCCCCGCCCCGGGGCAGGCGCAGGCGGTAAATACCGTAATCCAGTGTCATGGAGATGGCGGAGGTACAGTCCAGGGCCGTACAGTCGCCCAGCATCCCATTGCGCTCCAGTACGGCCAGCAGCTGCTTCACATAGTCCAGCGTGAGGCTCTCCTCCTCCGCCGCCTGGAGCATCCCCCCGGCGTAAGGCCC
This sequence comes from Clostridiales bacterium, assembly GCA_014799475.1. Classification (GTDB taxonomy): domain Bacteria; phylum Bacillota; class Clostridia; order Oscillospirales; family Oscillospiraceae; genus Enterenecus. Next base: position 152,791 of record JAAVHX010000015.1, read on the forward strand.
CACCGCTGTCAGCCCGGTGATCTGGATGGTCTGGATGGCGCCGTTGTCCTTCTCCAGCAGCTTGCCCTGGGCGGAGATGAGCCAGCGCCCCTCGGCGCTGTCCACCGACGCCGCCGCCACCCGCTCCGTCACCCGGATGACCAGCCCATCCGGGTAGGCCCGCTGGAGCGCCACCCCCTCCACATAGGGCAGCTGGGTGCGGATGGCCGCCGACACCCGGCTCCCGGACAGGGCGATGAGGTTGTCGCCCATCTTGATGCCGGACGCCTCGATGATCTCCTCGGCGGTATAGCGCACATTGCCCGCCACCTCAATGGTATTGACCCGGAAAAATACCACGCAGGCCACGATGATCGCCGCGGCAACCAGCAGGACGGACAGCACTTTATAGAGGCCGCCAAACCGGCCCCGCCTCCTTTTCGGCCTGCTGTGTCTGCGCTGTCGTGCCACGGTTATCACCTCTGATCTATATCTGTGTAAAATACCCCGCTGATGCCGTCACACTTCCCGGCGCTCGACCCGCGCCCCCAGGGCGCGCAGCATCTCCTCCAGCCCCTCGTAGCCCCGGTCGATGTGGTTCAGGCCGGACAGGACGGTGGTGCCCTCCGCGCCCAGCGCCGCCGCGGCCAGCGCGCCGCCGCCCCGCAGATCGGAAGCCTCCACCTTGGCCCCGTGGAGACGCTCCACCCCCCGCACCAGGGCCACCCGACCCTCGGTGGTGATGTCCGCGCCCATGCGGATGAGCTCGGGAACATGGCGGTAGCGGCTGTCAAACATGGTCTCCACAAACAGGGTGCAGCCCTGGGACGCCGCCAGCGCCGCCATCACGGGGGCCTGGGCATCGGTGGGGAATCCGGGATAGGGGGCGGTGCGGACCGTGGGCACACCCTTCAGCGGCGTGTCCCGATCCCGGGCCAGCTCCACATACTCCAGCCTGCTCTCCACCCTGCATCCCGCCTGGTGGAACACGGACAGGACGGTGGCCAGGTGCCGCCAGTCCACCCCGCGCAGGCGTACCCTCCCCCCTGCCGCCGCTGCGGCGGACAGCAGGGTGGCCGCCACGATGCGGTCGCCCATGACGGTGTACTCCCCGCCGGACAGGGGCCTTCCCCCCTCCACGGTGATGGTGGAGCTGCCCGCCCCCCGGACGTTGGCCCCCAGGCTGTTGAGGAAGCTCTGGAGATCCCCGATCTCCGGCTCCCGGGCGGCATTGGTAATGGTGGTGGGGCCGGCGGCTCCCACGGCGCATAGCATGGCGTTTTCCGTGGCCCCCACGCTGGGCAGGGCCAGCTGGACCTCGCCCCCCAGGGGCTTCCCTTGGCAGTGGATCCCCCGGTCCTCCCGCACCTCGCACCCCATGGCCCGGATAGCGCTGAGATGCAGGTCGATGGGCCGGGGGCCCAGCTCGCACCCGCCGGGATAGGTCAGGTGGGCCTCCCCCGTCCGCGCCAGCAGCGGGCCCAGGAAGATGATGGACGAGCGCATGGCCCGCATCTGTTCCTCCGAGATGGAGCTTCCCGCCGCCCCGACGGGATCCACCGTGATGGTGTGCCCCTTCTGCTCCACCCGGCAGCCCAGCTGCCGCAAAATCCCCAGCGCGGAGGTCACATCGGTGAGCTGCGGGCAGTTGTGGAGCGTCACCGGCCCCCGGGCCAGCAGGCAGGCCGCGAGTATCGGCAGCACGCTGTTTTTCGCCCCGTGCACCGTCAATTCACCCTCCAGCGGCGTTCCGCCCCGAAGATACATCACGCTCATGGCAAAGCCTCCCCATAGAAAGAAATCTCCTTTCATCCTATGCGGAGGGGCTTGCGCCTGTTATTTCAGCAGCGCCATGAGGTTTTCATAGATGTCCTGGGCCGCGCGGGGCGCCGCCAGCTCCTTGAGCGCCTTTCCCATGGCCGCCCGGCGGGTCCCGTCGGCCAGCAGGTCCATAGCCGCGTCGTAAAGGCCCTGGCCGGTGCAGTCCTTTTCCTCGATCAGCACTGCCCCGCCCCGGTCGGCCAGCACTTTGGCGTTTTTGTACTGGTGATTGGCCGCCACAAAGGGGGACGGCACCAAAATGGCGGGCTTGCCCAGGGCGGTCAGCTCCCCGATGGTGGACGCCCCCGCCCGGCAGATGACCAGGTCGGCGGCGGCCATCACCACCGGCATATTGTCGATGTAAGGCCGGATCTCGCTGTCGGACACCTGGATTCCCCGTTTTTTCAGTTCGCCGGGCATTTCGTCTATATCCCGCCCGGCGGCGTGGATGTAGTGGAACCGGCGGCCCTCCGCCGCCCAGCGCTCCACGAGATCCACCGTGCGCTCGCTCATGTGCCCCGCCCCCTGGGAGCCCCAGAAGGAGATCACCAGCGGCTGGCTGTCCGTCAAGCCCAGCTCCAGCCGGGCCTGCTCCCGGTTCAGGGAAAAGAACTCGCCACGGACGGGGGTCCCGGTGACAGCCACCTTCTTGGCGTCCTGGTAGTACGCCGCCGCCTCCGGGAAGCCCACCATAACAAGATCGACCTGGTTGGCCAGCGCACGGGTGGTCAGACCGGGATAGGCGTTGGACTCGTGAAGGGCGCAGGGGATATGCCGCCGCGCCGCCTCGTGGACGGCGGGATAGGAGGCGTAGCCCCCTGTGCCCACCACCAGGTCGGGCTTGAACCTTTTGAGAACAGCCGACGCCTCCCGCTGGCCCACCGGCAGCTTGAGGGCGCTGCTCACGTTGTGCTTGAGCACCTTCCAGCTCCAACTGCGCTCGAAGGTGGACACCTTCACCGTCTCGATGGGGTAGCCCGCCTGAGTGACCAGCCGCTGCTCCATCCCCCGCTCCGCGCCCACAAACAGGATCTCACAGCCGGGATGATGGAGTTCGAACTGCTGGGCCACCGCCAGGGCGGGATTCACATGGCCCGCCGAGCCGCCGCAGGTAAATATCACTCTCACATGGGTTCCTCCTATTCCGCCTTGGGGGCGGCGATCTGTCTTGAGACGCTCAGCACCATGCCCATCTCCGCAAGCTGGATGGCCAGAGCCGTGCCTCCATAGCTGAAAAACGGCAGGGAGATGCCCGTGGGGGGCACGACCCCCGTCACCACGGCAATGTTGAAGAAAGTCTGGAACGCCGTCAGCGAGGTGATGCCCACAACGAGCAGCGTCCCGAATCGGTCCCTGGCGTGGAGGGCCAGCCAGAACCCCCGGATGATGAGCAGGGCAAACAGCGCCATGATGACGCAGGCCCCCACCATGCCCAGTTCCTCGCAGACGATGGGGAAAATGTAGTCGTTGTGCTCCTCCGGGAGGAACAGGTACTTCTGCCGGCTGTTGCCCAGCCCCACCCCCAGCAGGCCCCCGGAGCCGATGGCGATGCGTCCCTGCCAGGGCTGATAGCCGCCATGCTGCAGGTCGCTGAGGGGGTTCTGCCAGATGTCGATCCGGGCCTTCATATAGTCTGTCTGGGTGATGATGAACCACAGCGCCGCGCCTATCACCACCCCGCCCGCAACAAACCACCCCAGTGAAACGCCGGCGACAAGCAGCACCGAGGCCGCCGCCGCAGTCACCAGGATCATGCAGGACATATGCTTTTGCAGCGCGATGATGCCCAGCACCACCACCAGCACCATGCCGTATGGGATCAGCTCCAGCAGGCCCACGCGGTCCAGCCGCGCCGCCATCCGGCCCGTGAAGGTGCGCTTGCTCCACTTTTTCGGCGGGCCCAGCTGGCTGTTCCGCTTGGACAGCCTGGCGGCGAAAAACATGATGACGCCAATCTTGGCGATTTCCGAGGGCTGGAAGGTGATGGGGCCCAGCTTGATCCACCGCCGCGCGTCGCCGACGGCACGACCGATACCGGGGACAAACACCAGCGCCATGAGCACGATGGACGCGCCCAGCACAAACACGGACATCCAGCGGAAATGCTGGTAGTCGATCTTGGAAATGACGAACATGGCGACCACGCCCAGTATCGCAAACCCGAACTGGCGCTTGAAATAGTAAAGCGGGTCGCCCTTGGTGTTTACGGCGGGGTCCAGGTTATACATGGCGGAGGCATAGGAGGCGGACAGCAGCATGATGAGGCCCACGGCGGTAAGCAGCATCACCAGGGCCAGGAAGGGCAGGTCGATGGGCCCCCGGGCCAGCTGCTGTTCAATGGTCAGGTCGCGCTTGGCCTTTCGGGCCATGGGCATCCCCTCCTTTCCGGGAAATCAATCTCTTACTTAAATAGCATATCGGTACATCACGCCCACGAACGCCAGCAGGCAGAACGCCACGGTGATGCCGGTGAAGGTGAGCACGATGCGCACCTCGCTCCAGCCGCCCAGCTCCAGGTGGTGGTGGAGGGGCGCCATGCGGAAAATACGCTTGCCGTGGGTGAGCTTGAAATAGCCCACCTGGATGATGTCGCTCATGGTCTCGGCGATGTAGATGATGCCCACGGGCACCAGCACCAGGGGCACGTCCAGGGCAAACGCCATGCCGCACACCGCGCCCCCCAGGAACAGCGAGCCGGTGTCCCCCATGAACACCTTGGCGGGGTGGAAATTATACACCAGGAAGCCCAGCAGCCCCCCGGCCAGCGCCCCGGCGAAAACACTTACCGCGCCGAATTTCCACCAATGGGACAGCACCGCGAAAAATACCGACACCGCCAGGGTCACCGATCCGGCCAAACCGTCCAGCCCGTCGGTGAGGTTGACCGCGTTGACACAGCCCACCATGACAAAGGCGGCAAACACCAGGTACAGCCCCCAGGGCAGGGGCACGGTGGTATTGACAAAGGGGATATACAGGTTGGGGCTAAGGTGGTGGCTGTTCCGCAGCAGCGCCAGGAACGCGATGGCCGCCGCCAGCTGAAGCAAAAACTTCCACCCGGCGGTGAGGCCGGTGTTCTCACGCTTGCGGATCTTGGCAAAGTCGTCCACAAAGCCGATGGCGCCGCACACCAGGGCGAAGCCCAGCACAAACACCGCCTGCCAGCTCCCCTCCGCCATGTCCCGCCAGCCGAAGGCAATGACCGCCACGATCACCGCCAGGATGAACATGATGCCCCCCATGGTGGGGGTGCCCTCCTTGTTTTTGTGCCAGTTGGGGCCGATCTCCTTGATGGACTGGCCCGCGTGCAGGGCCCGCAGGGCGGGGATCAGGAACCATCCCACCGCCGCCGAGATCACAAAGGCGGTCAGCGCCGCCAGCAGTATCCGCGTCATAATTTTTCCTCCATACTCTCTTTCGTATTTTCCGTTCTCTTTTCCTTCAGCCGTTCAGCCGGGCCGCCGCCTCGCTCAGCGGCACGCCCAGCGCCAGCGCCCCCGCCAGGGCGGCCAGGTGGTCGTACAATCGGGGCTCCTCCCCCGCGCTCACCCGCACCCGGGTCAGCTCCCCCTGGGCGGTCAAAGCCTCGAACTCCAGCCGCTCTCCCCGGAGACGCACATTTTTGGCGGTGAGGTCCGCCTGGGGCCGCCCGTCGGAGTAAGCGTATACCGTCCCCGGCATAGCCCGCGCCAGCCGGCGCCCCTCCGGATCGTCCAGCCCCACAATGGTCACATCCGCCCTGGGGGACAGCGCCCACCGGGCCGCGGCGCAGCCGCTCAGCGTCCTTTGGGCGGGCTGGTCGAAGTTCTCCACCACCACCGCGCGGCAGCGCCCTTCATACAGCGCCGCCTGGCAGGGGGTCAGCTCCATCACCGGGTGGGGCAGCAGCCTGCGCAGCAGCCGCGCCGTCAGCGTGCCGCCCCGGCCCACCACCGCCACGGGAGCTTCTATCCTACCCATTAAGGTCGCCATACGCAACACTACTCACAAACCGCACCTCCACCACGGTACCCGGGGATACCATCGTTCCCGCGCCTACCGACTGGGCGGCCATCACCACCGTCGGGTCAGTGTAGTCCACCACGCCGGTGGCCCGCATGAACAGGCCCGTCTCCTCCAGCTTGGACTTGGCCGCTGTGGGGCTCATGCCCGACAGGTCGGGGGTCTCCACCTGGGCGTTGGGGACCTCATCCCCCAGATACAGGATCACGTTGGAGCCGCCGGGGATGGACACGCCGGCGGAGGGCACCTGGTGAGTGACGGTATTGCCCGTACCTATGGTGCGGCACTCAAAGCCCGAGTTTTGAATGATGGTTTTGGCCACCGTCAGCTCATTACCTACCACGTAGGGCATGAGGGTATCGGCTCCCGCCAACTCATCGCCGGAATACTGCTTTTCAATGCCCATGTAGTCCAGGATGTCGGCAATGAGCGCCCCGGCCATGGGGGCGGCGATGTTGCCGCCGCTGATGTAGGTGCCGCCGGCGGTGGAGCTGGAGCCCGGGCCGGAACGCTTGGGCGTGTCGTACACCAGCAGCACCAGCACCTGGGGATCGTCCGCCGGGGCAAAGCCCATAAAGGAGCACATAACATCGTTATTATAGCCGGGCTCGTTTTTCCGATCCAGCAATTCCGAGGTGCCCGTTTTGCCGCCGATGCGGTAGCCGATCTGATAGGCGTTGTGGCCGGAGTCGTTGGCCACAACGCTCTCCAGGATGCCCCGCATTTTCTCAGAGGTGGACTCGCTGATGACCTGGCGCACCTCCTGAACCTCGTGGTAGAACACAGTGTTATTGTCCCCGTCGCTGATGGTCTGCACCACGTAGGGCTGGAACAGGTGCCCGCCGTTGATGACGGCGGCAAAGGCGGTGATCATCTCCAGGGGGGTGACCTTGAAGCGCTGGCCAAAGGAGCTAGTGGCCAGCTCTAGCGACGCGTTGATGCTCTTAAAATGATCCTCCGTCCAGAAGATGCCCTTCTCCTCTCCGCTCAGGTCGATGCCAGTCTTCTCCCGCAAGCCAAAATCATTCCAATACTTCCAGGTGGTCTCCGCCCCGATCTGCTCCGCGATGTCCATCAGCGCCACGTTGCAGGAGTTGCCCACCGCTTTGGTCAGGTCCTGCTCCCCGTGGCCGCCCTTTTTATGACAGTTGATGGGGTCATTTACGCCCGGAAACTTTTTGGAGCCGCCGCAGTAGTAGGTGCTGTCCAGGGAGATGATGCCCTCCTCCAGTCCGATGGCCACTGTGATGGGCTTGAATACCGACCCGGGCTCATAGGTCTCGTCCAGGGTGCGGTTGCGCATCTGCTTGTTCCACGCTTCCTTCCAGGCGTCGTTGGCCTCCTGGCTGTCGTCGCCGTATTCCGCCGCCACCTCGTCCACCTGGGCCTGAAGCTCCTCGCTGAGGATGGTCCCCCAGTTGTTGGGGTCGAAATCCGGGCTGCTGGCCATGGCCAGCACCGCCCCCGTCTGGGGGTCGATGGCCAGGCCAAAGGCGCCGGCCTGCACGTCATACGTCTCGATGCCCTCGGCCAGGGTCTGCTCCAGCATGGCCTGGATGCGCTCGTCGATGGTGAGGTAGACGTTATAGCCGTTTTGGGCGTCGAAATACATCTCGTAGCCGGAGATCATATCCTGGCTGCGCCCGTTGACCGAGGTGACCACCCGGCCCAGCTCGCCGGACAGCGCGTCCTCATATCCCAGCTCGACGCCGGACTTCCCCACCTTGTTTTCGCCGCTGGTTTCGGTTTGGCCCATATAACCCAGCACATGGGAGCCGATGGAGGAATAGGGATAATACCGCTTGCTGCTGGGGGTGAGCTGGAGCCCCACGGACAGTTTATTCTTGCTGATGAACTCCCGCGCCTTCTCCGCGTCCTCTTCCTCCAGCTCGTAGTACAGCACCTCATAGCCGGAGCTGATGCGCTCGATCCGGGTCCACAGCCGCTCCTCGTCATAGCCGAACAGATCCACGATGCCGTCCACGATGGTCTTGCGCAGGTCGTACAGGGCTTTCTCATAGGCGGCCTCGTCCAGCTTGCCGTCCTCGTCCTTGTAGTCGTCCTTGCTGACGGAGCTGTAGATGGTCATGGGGTTCAGGATCAGCTTGTAGACCGTGGCGGACATGGCCAGGGTGCGGCCCTCCCGGTCATAAATAGCGCCCCGGCTGGCGGCCACGGACACGCTCTTGGTCTGCTGGTTGGCCGCCCGCTCCTCCCATTGGCTGTGCTCCACGATCTGGAGCTTATAGAGCTGGCCGATGAGGGGGAGGAAAATGCCGATGCCCAGCACAGCCATCAGGAAGATGGTGCGCCGGAACAGGCTTCTGTTGTTTTTCCCCTCCGCGCGGCGGGGCTTGTGGTCAGCGTTCTGCATAAGGCTTCGCTCCTGCTTCTTCGATGTCATCGGGCTTATGGGAGAAGGGCGCGGGAAGCCAGTGCATTCCTCACGCCCCTCCTATCTCTGTATGGGTCAATGTATGTGCGGGGACAAGTTTTTTATGACAGCAGCCCGGCGAAAAAGCGCTCCGCCCGCTGGAGCATCCCGGACAGGCCCTCTCCCGCGCCGTCATAGTACACCACGTTATCCTCGGCGGACAGGTCGAGATACACCGTCTGCCCCGCCCCGGGCTTGATCATGGTGCCGTCGGACAGGAACTGCTTCTCAATGGCCTCCAGGTCGTACACCAGCTCATACTTGGCCAGCAGCGTCCGGTTTTCGTCCTGGAGGTTGGACAGCTCGTCGCGCAGCTTCACGATGTCGTTGTTGGCGGTGGCCAGCTGGGCGCAGCTCATCACCAGCAGCAGCGCGCAGGCCAGCACCACGAACAGCCCCACCACGGCAAAGGGGGCCACCGCCCCCTGGGGGCGGACCTGTACGCTGGGCCGTACCGCCGGACGCCTGCGGGGGCGGGACTGGGGGCGGCGCCGGGGCTCCGGGCGGCGGACGGTATTGCCCTGTATCCGCTCCTTCCGGGCAGGCTCCCGGATGGGCTCCTGCTCAAACTCCGGCTGATATGCCACGCTGCCGTAGGTACGGTATCTTCTGTTGTTCCTGCGCTCAGTCGCCATGGGGCTCTCCTCCGTACTTGTTCCGTGCCCCACTGTGCTGCCCGCAGGGTCTGGGTTTATACCTTCTCCGCCACCCTCAGCTTCGCGCTGCGGGCGCGGGGATTTTCGTTCAGCTCTCTCTCGTCCGCCACAATGGGCCGTTTGCCGATCAGCTTCACCTTGGGCGTCTTGCCGCACACGCACACTGGGAAATCCGGCGGACAGGTACAGCCCTTTGCCCAGCCGGCGTAGGCGGTCTTGACCAGCCTGTCCTCCAGCGAGTGGAAAGAGATGATCGCCAGCCGCCCCCCCGGATCCAGCGCGTCCAGCGCCGCCTCCAGCAGCCGCTCCACCTCGCCCAGCTCGTCGTTCACCGCGATGCGGATGGCCTGGAAGGAGCGCTTGGCGGGGTGCTGCTTCTCCCTTCTCGCCTTGGCGGGCATGGCCTCCCGGACGATCTCCGCCAATTGGCCCGTGGTCTCGATGGGCCCCTGCGCCCGCTCCCGGGCGATGGCGGCGGCGATGAGCCCGGAATAACGCTCCTCGCCGTACTGCCAGAGGATGCGCTTCAGCTCCTCCTGGCCCCAGCCGTTCACCACATCCCTGGCCGTGAGGGGCGCGGACTGATCCATGCGCATATCCAAGGGAGCGTCCTGCAAGTAGGAAAACCCCCGGCTGCCGTCGTCCAACTGGGGGGAGGACACCCCCAGGTCGAACAGCATCCCGTCCACCCCGTCCACGCCCAGCGAGGCCAGGATGGCCCTCAGATCACCAAAGTTCCCCCGCACCAGGGTCACCTTGTCCATGTGACCCGCAAGGCGCTCGGGGGCGGCGTCCAGCGCCGCCTTATCCCGGTCAATGGCGATCAGCCTTCCGGTGGTGAGCCGCTTCACGATTTCCAGCGAATGGCCCGCCCGGCCCAGGGTGCCGTCCACGTAGACGCCGTCGGGCCGGATATTCAAACCGTCCAGGCACTCGTTCAGGAGTACCGGCTTATGGGTGTATTCCATATCGCGTCAAATCCCCAGGTTCTTCATCAGATTGGCAATGGTCTCCGGGTTGAGCTGCTGCTGGGTCTTGGCCCTCCAGTTGTCCGCGCTCCAGATCTGGGCCCTGTCGTTGTTGCCGGTGATGACCACATCCCGGTCGATTTTGGCGTAGTCCTTTAAATAGGACGGCACCTGAAAGCGCCACTGCTTGTCCGCCTCGCACAGCTGAGCGGAGGCGAAGAACAGATCCATGGCCGCCGCGTCGGTGGTGGACAGCTCGGACACCCGCGCGCGCAGCTTGTCCCATGTCTCCATGGGGTAGAGGGTCAGGTTCTCCTTCACACCCACGGCCAGGTAAAAGGCGGAGCCCAGCTTATCCCGGAGCTTGGAGGGCACGATGAGACGGCCGGCGTTGTCGATGCTGTGCTCATAGGTGCCGGTCATCCTGATCCCTCCATTCTACTCCTATTTTAGATCATTTTACTCCATTTCACTCCACTACGCTTTTCAGTATACTCTAGCCACCTATAAATTGCAAGAACTTTTTTCCATGATTTTGCCCATTTTACAGGAATAAACGGCCGAATTTAATCGAACAGTCATTCGTTCTCTTTTTGTTCGATATAAGGTGTGGGGGCAGGCCAACCGGCCCGCCCCCACATCTTGTTGCGCAGAAAAAAGCCCCGCCGCGGTCTCCCGCGGCGGGACTGAAAAGCTGGGCTATATTCTTTTTCGCGTTCACTCGTCCGCCTCAGCGTCGTACATCCGGCTGCCGCCGGACTGGCTCGAGGAGGAGGAACCGCCTCCGCCCATGCCGGAGCGGAACTGGTTGTGTACCTGGCGCATCTCCGCGTGGGCGGCGGCCAGGGCATCCTCCGTCCGGCGCAGCAGATCCACGCAGTACTCGTTGGTCTCCCGGCAGGTCTTTTTGGCCTCCTCGTCGGCGTGGGCCAGCACCTCCCGGGCCTTCTGCCGGGCCTGGTTCATCACCGGCATCTCGCTCACCATCTGGGTAGCCTCGATCTCCGCCCGCTTGCGGATCTCCTCCGCCTCCCGCTTGGCGGCGGCCAAGTACTCATTCCGGGCGTTGAGGATCTTCCGAGCCTCCGCCAGATCCACCGGGAGCTGCTTTTTTGCGTCCTCGATCAGATCCAGCGCCTTATCCCGGTCGATCACGCACTTATCGCTGCTAAACGCGGCGTTTTTCGCCTCGTCAACCATATCAAAGAGCATATCCAGCAGTTCGTCCACGGCTGTCGCCATGCGTCATCTCTCCTTTTGATGTAAAATCTGCCCACTTCTTATAGATAATCCTGCCCGCTCGCCGCCACCTTGGCCCGCACCTGCTCGATGATCTGCCGGGGCACGAAGTCGGACAGGTCCGCCCCGTACCGGGCCAGCTCCTTCACCACGGTGGAGCTGAGATAAGCGTACTTGGGCCGGGTGTAGAGAAACACTGTATCCAGCTTGGGGTAGAGCTTGGCGTTGACCATGGCCATCTGGATCTCCGCCTCGTAGTCGGACACCGCCCGAAGCCCCTTCACCAGCACCCGGGCACGGTGGCTCTTGGCGTATTCCGCCACCAGCTCCCGGGAACAGTCCACCTTCACGTTGGGCAGCTCCTCCGTCACCTGACGGATCAGCGCCACCCGCTCCTCCGGGGAAAACAGCCCGCCCGTCTTGGCGGAGTTGACGCTGACGCAGACGATCAGCTCATCGAAAATGGCCGAGGCACGCTTGATGATGTCCAGGTGGCCCAACGTCACCGGGTCAAAGCTGCCGGGATAGATGGCACGTCTCATGGGTCATGCCCTCCTGCGGTACAGGGTGAATTTGATCCTGCCATAGCGGTACTCTCTCCCCTTTTCATAGGGGGCGGGGGGCTCGGGCAAGAGGCGGTCCGCCGGACTTTCGCATACTATTATACCATTTTCCACCACGATGTCAATTGCCGTAATGAGCTCCAGCGCCCGCTCCAGATTGCCGGAGGCATAGGGCGGGTCCAGGAAGATGAGCCCATACCTCTCCCGGCAGCGGCTGAGGAACGCGGCAAAGTCCTTTCCGTGGCAGGCGGAGCGGTCCTCAAAGCCGCAGTTCTTGATGTTGCGCCGCACCACCTTCAGCGCGGCGGGGGTGCTGTCCACAAAGTCGCAGAACACCGCGCCCCGGGACAGCGCCTCGATGCCAAGCTGGCCGGTGCCCGCGAACAGGTCCAGCACCCGCCGCCCCTCAATATCGAACTGGATGGCGCTGAACAGCCCCTCCTTCACCCTGGATGTGGTGGGGCGGGTATCCAGGCCGGGCAGCTCCTCTAAATGCCGCCCCTTGGCAATGCCGGTAATCACTCTCATGGCGTCTCGTCCTTTCCCTGTGGATCATTTGGCTCGTGGAAATGATTGTACACCGCCTGGGCGGTGTTTTTCGGCACGACGGCGGCCAGCTCGTCCAGCGAGGCCGCTTTCACCGCCTTTACGCTCTTGAACGCCTTCAAAAGCTGCGCCTTACGCGTGGGGCCCACGCCGGGGACCTCATCCAGCGCCGAGCCCTTCAAATGGCCGGCCTGCTGCTGCCGGTGGAACTCGATGGCGAAGCGGTGGGTCTCCTCCTGGATGCGGCCCACCATGGCGAACAGCGCCTGATTGGCCTGGATGCCGATCTCCCGCCCGTCCCCGGCCACCAGGGCCCGGGTGCGGTGGCGGTTATCCTTCACCATGCCGTACACGGGGATGTCCCCCAGCCCCAGGCGGGCCAGCGCCTCACAGGCTACCTTCACCTGCCCCGCGCCGCCGTCCATCAGCAGCAGGTCTGGCTTGGCGGCAAACTTCTCATCCCCATCCAGATACCGCCGGAACCGCCGCTCCACCACTTGCTCCATGGAGGCGTAGTCATCTGCGTGGGGCATATCCTTCAGCTTGAAATGGCGGTAATCCCGCTTCAGCGGCCTGCCGTCGATGTGGACGGTCATGGAGGCCACGATGTCCGAGCTGCCCGTGTTGGAGATGTCGAACGCCTCGATCCTGTGGGGCGGCTCCTCCAGTCCCAGCACAGCCCCCAACAATTCGGTGAGCTTGGAGCGCCGCTCCTCCGCCGTGGTGGCCCGGAGCACCTCCTCGGCGGCGTTCTCGTTGGCCAGCCTGACCAGCTCCATCTTGGCCCCCCGCTGGGGGGTGAGCACCTCTACCTTCCGGCCCACCGCCTCGGTGAGCATACGGGCCAGCTCCACCTGTTCGTCGATGTCGCAGGGCAGCAGGATCTGCCGGGGCAGCTGGCCCCGGCCGCCGTAGTACTGGGCCGCCAGGGTGGACACGGTGGTCTGCTCGTCCTCCATGGGAATGCCCAGCAGCTCCCAGTCCTTGGCCGCCAGCTCCCCGCCAATGTAGTGCAGCACCACGAAGCAGCTCTTGGCCTCCCCCCGGTGGTAGCCCACCACATCGGTGTCCGCCAGCGACCCGGCCACCGCCTTCTGCCGCTTGGACAGCAGCTGGATGGAGCGGACGCGGTCCCGGAGCTGGGCGGCCTTCTCAAAGCGCAGCTCCTCCGCCGCCAGCTCCATCTCGGCAGTGAGCTCGTCCACCACCTCGTCCAGCCGGCCCTCCAGCAGCCGCACCGCCTGGTCGATGGAGCGCTTGTACTGGGTCTGATCCATCTCAGGGCGGCAGTAGCCGTCGCACACACCCATGTGGAAGTTGAGGCAGGGGCGCTCTTTGCCGATGTCTTTGGGGAATTTGCGACGACAGGCAGGAAGCCGTAGGGCTTGCCGCAAAGCGTCGATAATGCCCTGGCTGGCATTTCGGCTGCCGTAGGGGCCAAAGTAACGCGCCCCGTCCTCCTGCACCTTGGCGGACAGCGAGAACCGGGGGTAATCCCCCGGGGACAGGCGGATATAGGGGTAGCCCTTGTCGTCCTTGAGCAGGATATTGTACCGGGGCATATGGCGCTTGATGAGGGCGCACTCCAGCACCAGGGCCTCAAACTCCGACTGCGCCACGATGACGTCGAAGTGGTCGATCTGACTGACCATGGCCCGGGTCTTTTCGTTGTGCCGGGACTGGTCCTGAAAGTACTGGCTGACGCGGTTTTTCAGCGCCTTGGCCTTGCCCACGTAGATGACCTCGCTGGCGGCGTTCTGCATGATATACACGCCGGGCTTCAGCGGCAGGGCGTGGGCCTTGTCCCGCAGTTCATCGAATGTCAACGGGGTCGCCTCCTGTTGTCACGCTGCGCGGCCGGCTGGTCGCTCGGTCGCTTTCGCTGCGACTCAGGCAAAACCCAGTCCCACTGCGTGGGCCTTGGGCTTTTGCCTTCGCTCCACTCCAAGCTCCCTCGCAGCCGTCCGCTCCGCGCTTCTTACAAAAAAAGCGCCGCTCAAATTAAGCGGCGCTTTTCATGATGACTTGCTATCACTCGGCAAACTCGGAATTGATGAGCTCCACCAGAGCGTTGATGGCAGCCTCCTCATCGGGGCCGTCGGCAATGAGGTTGATGGCCGTGCCCTTCACGATGCCCAGGGACAGAACGCCCAGCAGGCTCTTGGCGTTGACGCGCCGGTCATCCTTCTCCACCCAGATGGAGCTTTTGAACTCGTTGGCCTTCTGAATAAAAAACGTAGCCGGACGGGCGTGCAGACCGACCTGGTTGTTTACCGTAGTCTCTTTCATGAACATGAGCGATTCCCTCCATCATAAAGCTCGGCCTCGGACATGGGCACGTCAGTTTGTCCCCCAGTCCGATCCAAATCTTTTTACCCTGACTAGAATACCAAATTTCGCCCCTACCGTCAAGAGTATTTTCACCAAATTCTTACTGCCGTAGTCCATAATATTAAGTGCGAAAGAGCCAACAGACCCCTTTCAAACGCGTTTTTGTCAAAAAAATACCCACGGAACGCGCTGAATTGTGGCTCTTGTTTCCAACGGCAGGTTGTGGTATAATGACCATTAAGTGGCTGTTATACTTCAAGATTTGAAGCCATTTTGCTCCCCGGCTTTGCCGGGAACCGCAAAATATGGCACATTTTGCCGCAAATGTTTTGCATTTGTGGCAAAATTCACATTCAAGCATAAAATAGTGTAAAACTGGTGAATGATTCAAGGAGCGCTGCTATGAAAATCGTTGTTTTGGCCGGCGGGCTCAGCCCGGAACGGAACGTGTCCCTGTCCAGCGGGTGCAAGGTGTGCGCCGCTTTGCGGGAGCGGGGGCACGAGGCCGCCCTCATTGATCTATACCTGGGCACAGGGGAAGCCCCTGAAGCCCTGTTCCACGCCCCCATCCCGGCGGAGCTGACAAAAATCGGACGCCAGGCGCCCGATCTGGAACAGGTAAGGGCCTCCCGTCCCCAGGGCGGCGACGGCCAGTTCGGGCCGGGGGTGCTGGCGTTGTGCCGGCTGGCGGACGTGGTGTTCCTGGCCCTCCACGGCGCCTGCGGCGAGGACGGCCGGGTGCAGGCCGCGCTGGACCTGCTGGGCATTCCCTACACCGGCGCGGGCTACCTGGGCAGCGCCATCGCCATGGACAAGGATCTGACCAAGCGCGTTGTGGCCCCATTAGGCGTGGTTACGCCTAACTGGGAACTAGTGCGGTATAGCGCGGACGACATTCCCGCCCTCACCGACCGGCTGGAGCCGCCCTGCGTGGTAAAGCCGGTGGCCTCCGGCTCGTCCATCGGCGTGTCCATCGTCCATGACAAAGAGGCGCTGTCCGCCGCGCTGACGGACGGCCTCGCCTTCGGCGGTATGTGCGTGGTGGAGCAGTACATAGCAGGCCGGGAGATCCAGGTGGGCATTCTGGAGGACCGCGCCCTCCCCTCCATCGAGATCATCCCCAAGGCCGGCTTCTATGACTACGAGAACAAGTACCAGCCCGGCGCGGCGGAGGAGATCACCCCCGCCCCCATCCCGGCAGAGTGGGAACAGCGGCTGGGCGAGGCGGCGCTGGCCGTGTTTGGCGCCCTGGGCCTGTCGGTGTACTCCCGGGCCGATTTTATCGTGACGGAGGATGGCACCCCCTGGTTTTTGGAGATCAACACCCTGCCCGGCATGACCCCAACCAGCCTGCTTCCCCAGGAGGCGGCGGCGGCGGGCATCGGCTACGGCGAGCTTTGTGAGCGCATCATTGAAGCATCCCTGATTGCCCGGAAGGCCGGTAAATAACGCCGCCGAGAGAGCGGGAGAGGAGCGCCATTATGGAGGCACTGACACTGAGACAGCTTTTGGAAGCGGTCAACGGCACCCTGCTGGGGGATTTTAACGATCTGGACGCCGCGGTGGCCGAGGTATCCACCGACAGCCGGAACATCGTGCCCGGCTGCCTGTTCATCCCCCTGGAGGGGGAGCGGTTCGACGGCCACTCCTTTATCAATCCCTCCCTGGAGGCCGGGGCGGCGGGGTGCCTCACCGCCCGGGAGCGGGAGAGCTACCTCCCCGGCAAATTCTACATCAAGGTGCGCTCCACCCAGCGCGCCCTGTGGGAGCTGGCGCAGTATTACAAAAAGCTGTTCCCCATCCCCTTCATCGCCATCACCGGCTCGGTGGGGAAAACCACCACCAAGGACATGGTGGCGGCGGTGCTGGGGGCCAGGTTCCGCGTCCATAAGACGGAGGGCAATTTCAACAATGACATCGGCGTGCCCCTCACCCTGCTCAAATTGGAGCGGGAGCATGAGGTGTGCGTGGTGGAGATGGGGATGGACCACGCCGGGGAGATCGACTACCTGGGCAAACTGGTGGAGCCGGATATGGCGCTCATCACCAACATCGGCGACGCCCACATCGAGAACCTGGGCAGCCGGGAGAACATTTTCAAGGCCAAGTGCGAGATCTTCCCCCATTTGAAACAGGACGGCCTGGCCGTCCTCAACGGGGACGACCCTATGCTGGCCACCCTGCGGGGCACACTGCCCCAGCGCACCGTGTTCGCGGGCAGCGGCGAGGGGCTGGACTACACCGCCTGCGACTTGAGCCGCGACAATGTGGGCCATCTGAGCTGCCGGATCAAAACCCCCCGGAGTCAGTTCCAGGCGGACATCCCCGCCCTGGGCAGCCACATGATCTACCCCACCCTCATGGCCGCCGCCGTGGCCGAGGCGCTTGGCATGGCCCCCGACGAGATCGTCCGGGGCATCGGGGCGTTCCTGCCCACCAAGATGCGCATGAACATCATCCGCTGCAAGGGCGACATCGTCATTTTAAACGACGCCTACAACGCCAACCCCCAGTCCATGCGGGCCGCCGCCGCCGTTTTGGGCGATTCCGGGCAGAAGCGCCGGAAGGTGGCCATCGTGGGCGACATGAAGGAGCTGGGCACCGGCAGCGAGCAGTTCCACCGGGCGGTGGGGGGCTGCTTCGCCCAGTCCGGGGCCGACCGGCTCATCGCCATTGGGGAGCTGGCCCGGTTCATGGCCGAGGGCGCGAAAAGCGCCGGGCTGGAGCAGTCCGACTACTTCCCCACCCTGGACGCCGCCAAAAACGCCCTGTCCCGGGAGGTGCGCTCCGGCGCCACCATCCTGGTCAAGGCGTCCCGATCCATGGCGTTTGAGAAGGTCGTGGACTTCCTGCTGGCAAACGTCCCCCAGTGAAGCCCCTCCTGCCCCAGCGCAAAAACTAAGGAGAATTTTCATGATTGACATACAGCTTACCGGCCTCGTCAAAGAGTTTGAGGTCGGCAAACGGATATTGGACGGCTTCTCCCTCCAGATCGAGGAGGGGGAGCGGGTGGGCCTGCTGGGCCGCAACGGCGCGGGCAAGACCACTATCTTCCGCATGATGACCGGGCAGGTCCACCCCGACGAGGGGACCATCGCCATCGCCCCCGGCAAGCGGCTGGGGCTGATCTCACAAATACCAGTGTATCCGGAAGGATACACCGTGAGGGACGTGCTGGACACCGCCTTTGCCCCCCTCCACGCCATGGAGCGGGAGCTGGCCGAGCTGGCCGCCCAGATGGGAGAAACCACCGACCCCCAAGTGATGGCCCGGTACGACAAGCTCACCGCCGCCTTTGAGCTGGGGGGCGGCTACGACACAGAAACACGGCTGAACAAGGTCTGCAACGGCCTGGGCATCGGGGCCGATATGCGCTCCCGCCTGTTCGACGCCCTGTCCGGCGGGGAAAAGACCCGCATCAATCTGGCCCGGCTCATTTTAGAGGACACCGACATCCTCCTGCTGGACGAGCCCACCAACCACCTGGATCTGAACGCCACCGAGTGGCTGGAGGGCTATCTGGAGCGGTTCAAGGGCACCGTGCTGGCCATCTCCCATGACCGCTGGTTTTTGGATAAGGTGGTCAAGCGGGTCGCCGAGATCCAGGACGGCAAAGCGGAGCTATACTCCGGCAACTACTCCTTCTATGTGGAGGAGAAGGAGCGGCGGTTCCAGGAGCGTTTGAAGCAGTACGAAAAAGAGCAGGCAAAAATCGAGCAGCTGGAGGCCGCGGCGGAGCAGATGCGCCTATGGGCCTTCAAGGGCAACGACAAGCAATACAAGCGTGCCATCAACATGGAGCGGCGCATTGAGCGTATGCGCACCACCGACAAACCCACAAAGGAGCGCAAGCTGGCCACCCGGTTCGGCGAGCGGGAGTTCCACGGGGACGAGGCCCTGGTGATCACCGAGCTGAAAAAATCCTTCGGGGCGCGCACCCTGTTCGAGCACATCAATTTGGAGGTGGCCGGCGGGGAGCGCATCGCCCTGCTGGGCGACAACGGCACCGGCAAATCCACCTTCATCAAGCTTATCATGGAGGAGGAAGCGCCGGATTCCGGCTCCATCTATCTGGGGCCGTCCATCCGCATCGGCTATCTGCCCCAGATCATCCACTTTGACCGGCCCGACCGCAACCTGGTGGACACCATGCTGTACGCCCAGAACTGCACCACCCAGGAGGCCCGGGATAGATTGGCCTCCTTCAAGTTCCGGGGAGAGGACGTGTTCAAGCAGGTGTCTGCCCTGTCCGGCGGGGAGCAGTCACGGCTGCGCCTTTGTATGCTCATGGACAGCCGGATCAATCTGCTGATCCTGGACGAGCCCACCAACCACTTAGACATCGACTCCCGGGAGTGGATCGAGGAAGCGGTGGAGGAGTACGGCGGCAACCTGCTGTTCGTCTCCCATGACCGCTACTTTATCGAGAAGTTCGCCACCCGGGTGTGGATGCTGGAAAATGGGCAGATCACCGACTTCCGGGGCACATACAGCGAGTTCCGCGCCTTCCGGGAGCGGCAGGAGTTGTTGTCGCGCTCCGCCTGTTCGCAACGCGGTTCTAAGCCCTCCGACTCTGCAAGGTGTCCTCCGGCCCCGAAGGGCGGGGCCTCAGACCCCTCGCGCCGCTCCGGTCTTAGCCCGCTGCTCACGACGGCTCCGCAGCCAAAGCGCCCCGGCGGCACCAAGGAGCTGGAAAAGCAGGTGCGGGCCGCCGAGCGTGCGGTGGAAAAGGCGGAAGTGCGGCTGGACGAGCTCAGTCAGGAGGCGGAGGACGCCGCGTCGGACTACCTGAAGCTCCAGGACGTGTACAAGGAGCGGGAAGCGGTGGAGGACGAGCTGGCCCATCTCTATGCGCAGTGGGAGCGGCTGGCGGCGGAATTGGAAGAAGCAAAGGGGTCGTAAAATGTGAAAAAGTACAACAGCTACCGGGGAAACAGCCCCCAGAGTAAAAAACGGCGCTGGCGCACCGCTCTGCTGGCGCTTATCATCGCCGGCCTGCTGGCCTTTGCCGCTTTGGAATTTGTCATCTTCCGGGGAACCAAGGGTCAAACCGCTCATACAGGCGACGGGCCGGAGGTCATGGTGGTCTTTGGCTGCCACGTCAGCCCGGACGGGCCGTCCATCCAGCTGCGGGAGCGGCTGGACGCCGCCCTGGGCTACTGGCAGGAGCACCCGGACGTCAAAATCGTGGTGTCCGGCGGCAAGGGGGACAACGAGCACCAGTCCGAGGCCCAGTGTATGCACGACTACCTCGTTGACCACGGGGTGGACGAGGAAAGCGTCCTGATGGAGGACCAGTCCCGGAACACCCACCAGAACGTCCTCTACACCCGGGAGCTGCTCCGGCGCACAGTGGACAGCGGCACGTGGGAGGAGCCGGGCCGGTATGTGCTGGTGTCCAGCGATTTCCACCTGTCCCGCATCCTCATGCTGTGGGGGCGGGGCTTTGGGACGACCGGCAATGTGACCACCGTGCCCGCCCCGGTGACCAATATCCCCTACCGGGTGCAGATGCTCTTCCGGGAGCCGCTGGCGCTGGTGAAATCCTTTGTCTTTGACCGGGATTTCCCGGCCGATCCGTAAGGGGGCCGCCATGCAGGACAGCCTAAAAAACATTGAATTGAGGTATCAGGAGCTGGAGGCCCGTCTGGCCGCCAACGAGACGTACTCTGACCCAGAGCTGGTTTCCAAGCTCAACCGGGAGCAGAAGGAGCTGGAGCCGCTGGTGTCCGCCTACCGGGCACTGTGCAAGGCTCAGAACGATTTGGCCGGGGCCGAGGAGCTTTTGAGCGACCCGGAGATGCGCGAACTGGCCCAGCAGGAGCTGGCCCAGGCGAAAGAGGACATTGAGCGGCTGGAGCAGGAGATCAAGATCCTGCTCCTCCCCCGCGACCCCAACGACGGCAAAAACGTCATTATGGAGATCCGGGCCGGGGTGGGCGGTGAGGAGTCCGCCCTGTTTGCCCACTCCCTCACCCGGATGTACACCATGTACGCCGAGGCCCGGGGCTGGAAGGTGGAGATCAACTCCGCCAACGAGACGGAGCTGGGCGGGGTGAAAGAGATCTCCTTCACCATCGAGGGGGACGGCGCCTGGTCCCGCATGAAGTTTGAGAGCGGCGTCCACCGGGTGCAGCGGGTGCCGGAGACGGAATCCGGCGGGCGGGTGCATACCTCCACCGTCACCGTGGCGGTGCTGCCCGAGATGGAAACGGTGGACGTGGAGATCAACCCCGCCGACGTGGAGATGCAGGTGTTCCGCTCCTCCGGAGCGGGGGGCCAGCACATCAACAAGACCTCCTCCGCCGTGCGGCTCATCCACAGGCCCACGGGCACGGTGGTGGAGTGCCAGCAGGAGCGCTCCCAGTTCCAGAACCGGGAAAAGGCCATGCGTCTGCTGGCCTCCATCCTCTACGACCGGGAGCAGGAGCGCATCCAGTCCGAATACGGCGAAAACCGCCGCAGCCAGGTGGGCACGGGAATGCGCAACGAGCGCATCCGCACCTACAACTTCCCCCAGGGCCGGCTCACCGACCACCGGGTGGGGCTGACGCTGTACAAGCTGGACGCGGTGATGGACGGCGACCTGGACGAAATCATTGACGCCCTCACCACCGCGCGGCAGGCGGAGCAGTTAGCCGAGAGAGGATAATCCCTTTATGTACACTCACATTATTTTTGATTTGGACGGCACCCTGCTCAACACCATCGACGACCTGACGGCCGCGGGCAACCACGTCTGCGCCGCCCACGGCTGGCCCGCCTACACGCCGGACCAGTTCAAGCGCATGGTGGGCAACGGCATCCCCACCCTGGTGAGGCGGTTCGCACCGGACGGACTGAGCGACGAGGAAGTGGCCGGGGCGCTGGCGGAGTTTTCCGCCTATTACAACGACCACAAGGCGGACAAGACCGCCCCCTACCCCGGCGTACCTGCCACACTGGCGGCGCTGAAGAGGGCGGGGGTCCACATGGCGGTGCTGTCCAACAAGGCCCACACCTTCGCCGGGCCGGTGGTGGAGGGCTACTTCCCCGGCATATTCGAGTATGTGCAGGGGGCCCTCCCCGACGCGCCGCTGAAGCCAGACCCCACCCTGCTCCGCGCCCTGATGGAGCAGATCGGGGCAAAGCCTGAGACCACCCTGTTTGTGGGTGACAGCGACGTGGACGTGCTCACGGGCAAAAACGGCGGGCTGACGGTGTGCGGCGTGCTGTGGGGCTTCCGGGACCGGCCCGATTTGGAGGACGCCGGGGCGGATCGGATCATCGACAGCCCGGAACAGCTTGCGGCGGTTGTCAGCGGGACGGCCCTGCTGACCGCCGGACAGGCGGCGCAGGCGGCGGAGCTGCTCCGGCAGGGCAAGCTGGTGGCTGTCCCCACCGAGACGGTGTACGGCCTGGCCGCCGACGCCACCCAGGGGCGGGCTGTCCAGGCCAACTATGACGCCAAGGGCCGCCCGGAAACCAAGCCGCTGAACGTGCTGGTGGACGGCATGACCATGGTGGAGACCGTGTGCCGGGACATCCCAGAGGACGCGTATACGCTAGCAGACACCTTCTGGCCCGGGCCGCTGACCATGATCTTGTGGGGGAATGGCTCCCTCCCCCCCATCGTCCCCGCCGGGGGCGCGACCCAGGGGGTGCGCTGCCCCGACCACCGGTCTACGCTGGCCGTCATCAAGGCGCTGGGCCGCCCGCTGGCCTGTCCCTCCGCCAACCTGTCCGGGCGGGAAAGTCCCAAGTCCGCCGGGGACGTGCTGGCTCAGCTTGGCGGGCGCATCGACGCCGTGCTGGACGGCGGGCCCTGCACGGTAGGGGTGGAGTCCACCATCCTAGATCTGACCGTCGCCCCGTACCGCATCCTGCGGCAGGGGGGCCTGGGCCGGGAGACCATCGAAGCCGTTCTGGGCCGGGAGGTGGAAGGGTGACTGTCATCGGCATCACCGGCCCCACCGGGGCGGGCAAGACCACGGTGCTTAATGTTCTGAAGGAGCTGGGCGGGGCCGTGGCGGACTGCGACGCGGTGTACCACGAGCTGCTGCTCACCAACGGCCCCATGCGGGACGAACTGAAAGGGCGGTTTGGACCGAAAATTTTTGACACAAATGGGGGCTTGCGCCGGAAGGAACTTGGTGCTATTGTATTTGGGGACGAAGCCGCGCTGGCCGACCTGAACGCCATCACCCACCGGCACATCGTGGCCGAGCTGGAACGGCGCATCGCCCAGGCCCAGGCCGAGGGCCGCCCCGCCATCGCCCTGGACGCCATCGCCCTGCTGGAGAGTGGGGCGGGCGATCTGTGCGATGTCACAATCGCGGTCACCGCCCCTGAGGAGACGCGGGCGCGGCGCATCATGGCCCGGGAGGGCGTTTCTGAGGAATATGCCCGGGCGCGGATCGCGGCGCAGAAGCCCTCCGCCTGGTTTGAGGAGCGCTGCCATCACACCCTGCACAACAACGGGGCGCGGGCGGCGCTGGAACAGCAGGCGCGGTCATTATTTGAGCAAATTCTATTCTAAGGAGGAATAAAACATATGGAAGAGAAGGAAAAAACACCGGGCCAGCAGCTGCGGGAGGCGCTGCTGAACCAGAGGAAGAACGGCTGGGACGTGGTGGATGGGGCCACGGAAAAGGCCATCTTCGACTACTGCGAGGGCTACAAGACCTTCCTGGACCGCGGTAAGACGGAGCGGGACTGCGTGGATCACACGGTGGAGCTGGCCGAGGCGGCGGGCTTTGTCCCCTTTGAGCGGGGTATGGAGCTCCAGCCCGGCACCAAGGTGTACCGGGTGAACCGGGGGAAGGCCATCAACCTGGCCGTCATTGGCTCCGCGCCGCTGGACCAGGGCATATCCATCACCGCCTCCCACATCGACAGCCCTCGGCTGGATCTGAAGCCCACTCCGCTGTATGAGGACGGCGAGCTGGCCTTCCTCAAAACCCACTATTACGGCGGCATCCGCAAGTATCAGTGGGTGACCATCCCCCTGGAGCTGCGGGGCGTGGTTGCTATGAAGGACGGTTCCATCGTCAACGTGGCGGTGGGCAGCCACCCCGGCGACCCCCTGTTCACCATCGACGACCTGCTGCCCCACCTGGGCGCGGATCAGTCCAAAAAGCCCCTGGGCGAGGCCATTCCCGCCGAGAGCCTGAACATCCTGGTGGGCAGCCGCCCGCTCAAGGACGACGACGGCAGCGACCGGGTGAAGCTGGCGGTGATGAAGATGCTCTACGACCACTACGGCATCCGGGAGGCGGACTTCATCTCCGCCGAGATCGAGGCCGTCCCCGCTTTCAACGCAGTGGACATCGGCTTCGACCGCTCCCTCATCGGTGCCTACGGCCACGACGACCGGGTGTGCGCCTACGCCGGACTGCGCGCCCTGCTGGATCTGGAGGGCGCCCCCTGCCGCACCGCCGTGTGCGTGCTGGCGGACAAGGAGGAGATCGGCTCCGAGGGCGTGAGTGGGATGCAGTCCGCCTTCTTCGAGACTTTTGTGGGCGACCTGTGCGCCACCCAGAAGGTGCCCCTGCGGGTGTGCCTGGAGAAGTCCTTCTGCCTGTCCACCGACGTGACGGCGGCCTTCGACCCCAACTTTGCCGAGGTCTATGAGAAGAACAACTCCGCCAAGGTGAACTACGGCGTGGGCCTGTGCAAGTACACCGGCTCCCGGGGCAAGGGCGGCGCGTCTGACGCCGGGGCCGAGCTGGTGGCCTATGTCCGCCGCCTGCTGGACGACAAGGGCATCCTGTGGCAGATGGCGGAGCTGGGTAAGGTGGACCAGGGCGGCGGCGGCACCGTGGCCTGCTACATGGCCAACCGCAACATCGACACCCTGGACGCGGGCGTGCCCGTATTGAGTATGCACTCCCCCTTCGAGACCGTGTCCAAGCTGGACTGCTATATGACCTACGCCGCCTCTAAGGCAGTATACGAGGGCTGACGGATAAAAACCTCCTCTTGCGGACAAACTACCAGATAAGCACGGCTTATCTGGTAGTTTTGCCATGTTTTGCGATTGCCCCAACGGGGCGAGCAAAACGGCAAAATCACCGCAAAAGGGGGTTTTTCCATGACCGAGGAGACCAAACCGACGGAAACCAACGACAGCGAGGAGCAAAACGACCTTCAGCAGCAGATCGTGGACATGGGCTCCAGCACTGTCAAAACCAAGGACGGCACCATCCACACGCTCACCATCGTGGGCACCATCGAGGGCCACCAGGAGGAGCGCTCGGGGGCCAAGACTACCAAATATGAACACGTCCTGCCCCTGCTCACCGCCGTAGAGGAGAGCGACGAGACGGACGGCCTGCTCATCCTGCTCAACACCATGGGGGGCGACATCGAGGCGGGGCTGGCCATTGCGGAGATGATCTCCGGGATGCGCAAGCCCACCGTGTCCCTGGTGCTGGGGGGCGGGCACTCCATTGGCGTGCCTCTGGCGGTGGCGGCGAAAGAAAGCTTCATCGTCCCCTCCGGGGCCATGACCATCCACCCGGTGCGGCTCAACGGGCTGGTCATCGGCGTGAGCCAGACCTTCCACTACTTTGAGCGCATCCAGGACCGGATCTGCGACTTCGTCACCCGCAACAGCCGAATCAGCCGGAAGGACTTCGAGCACCTGATGCTCAACACCGGCGAGATGGCCGCCGATGTGGGCAGCGTCATCTATGGCAAAGAGGCGGTGGAGCTGGGACTTATCGACCATTTGGGCGGCCTGTCCGACGCGCTGGAGTGCCTGCACCGGAGGATGCGGGCGGCCAATGGCCGCCCGGACAGTCGTTCGGCGAAGCCGAATGACGTCCCGGGGGAGTGACGTCCCAGGCGGCGTATTGAGGTCGTGAATACAGGTTCTAAAGCACAGGGAGTACGGCGGGCGCCGCACTCCCTTGCCTTTTGCACCGCTTTCTGGTATACTGGGAAAGTCTAAATTCTCTGGAGGAGGCGCGTACATTGAAGGAATTTACCATCGGCCCTAATGACGCGGGCCAGCGGCTGGATCGCTGGCTGGCGAAGGCCGTCCCCCTCCTCCCCGCCCCGCTGGCCCAGAAATATATCCGGCTCAAGCGGGTGAAGCGCAACGGCAAAGGGGCCAAGCGGGACGCGCGGCTGGAGCGGGGGGACGTGCTCCAGCTCTACATCAACGACGAGTTTTTTGACGCGCCCTCCCCGGAAAACGCCTTCCTCCGGGTGGACAGGCCCCGGCTGGACATTTTGTACGAGGACGAGCAAATTTTGCTCCTGAACAAGCGCCCCGGCATGGTGGTCCACCCCGATGACAAGGAACAGGTGAACACCCTCATCACCCACGTCCAGGCGTATTTATACCAGAAAAGGGAGTGGTCGCCCTACCGGGAGAACTCCTTCGCCCCCGCCCTGTGCAACCGCATCGACCGCAACACCGGGGGCATCGTCATCGCCGCTAAGACCGCCGAGGCCCTGCGGGTCATGAATCAGAAGATCCGGGACCGGGAGCTGCAAAAGCTGTATCTGTGCGTGATCCACGGGGCGATGGAGCCCCGGGAGGGCCAGCTGAAGGGATACATTTTGAAGGACGGGGACCGGGCCCAGGTGAAGGTATACGACCATCCCATCCCCGGCGGGAAAACGGCGGTGACGCTGTATAAGACGCTGGACACCCGGAATGGGCTGTCGCTGATGGAATGTGACCTCATCACCGGGCGCACCCACCAGATCCGCGCCCAGTTCGCCGCCGCCGGACACCCCCTGCTGGGAGACGGCAAGTATGGCCGGGAGCGGGACGACAAGCGCTTTGGCCGCGGGTTCCAGGCGCTCTGCTCCTACAAGCTGCGGTTTGCGTTCACCACCGACGCGGGGTGCCTGGAGCACCTGAACGGGGGTGAGTGGACGGTGAAGGACGTGGATTTCGTCAACGAATATTTTCCAATAGGAGAAACATGAACATGGACCATAAGATTTTGAACCTGCGGGAACACAGCGAACTGCTGGGCAGGGCCGCGGAGTGGTTCCACGCCAAATGGGGCGTGCCCCTGGAAACCTACCGGGAGAGCATGGAACAGTGCGTCAAGGGCGAAGGCCCGGTGCCCCAGTGGTATGTGGCCATGGACGGCGGCACCATCGTCGGCGGCCTGGGCGTCATCGAAAACGACTTCCACGACCACAAAGACCTGGCCCCCAATGTGTGCGCCGTCTATGTGGAAGAGGCGTGCCGCTGTCAGGGCATCGCGGGGGCGCTGTTGAACCATGTCAGTGAGGACATGGCGGGCCTGGGGGTGGGCACCCTCTATCTGCTCACCGACCACACGTCCTTTTATGAGCGGTATGGCTGGGAATTTCTGTGCATGGCTCAGGGCGACGGGGAAGATGAGCCGTCCCGGATGTATGTCCGCCGTTGGAGGAGCGCGTGATGCGGAACGTCAAACACTACAGTCTGGACTTCGACCTGTGGGGGCGTTCGCGATTTGCCACCTGATATTTGCAGCTGCAAACTTCCTGATGCCTATGTCTTGAAAAGACTCCGCTGTGCCATGCCGTCCATCCGTTCCAGCTCCAGCAGCCGGCGCTTGGCCTCCAGGCCGCAGGCAAAGCCGGTGAGAGAGCCGTCCTTCCCCACCACCCGGTGGCAGGGGGTAAAGATCAGCAGCGGGTTGTCGTGATTGGCCATACCCACCGCCCTGGCGGCCCGGGGGCGGCCTATCGCCGCCGCGATCTCCCCATAGGTGCGGGTCTGTCCGTAGGGGATGTCCCGCAGGGCCTGCCACACCGCCAGCTGGAACTCCGTCCCCTTGGGGGACAGCGGCACGGTGAACGACTTCCGTCTCCCGGCAAAATACTCGTCCAGCTCCGCCGCAGCTTGGAGGGTCAGCGGGGTCTCCCCTTCCCCCGCGCCGGGCCGGACATCCTCCCGGCAAAGGGACACCCGGCTTAAACCCTCCCCGTCGTCCATCAGGCCCAGCGTGCCGATGGGGTACGTCCGGTACAGCACCGGGCCGGTTTGCGGCTTTCTATCGCTCATTGGGGATTCATCTCCAGGTATTTTTGGTCGATGTGGCTGTCCACCTGGCGGGAGAATTCCAGAGCGGCGTTATAGCCCATCTTTTTGTTGCGGTTGTTCATGGCGGCCACCTCGATGACCACGGCCAGGTTCCGCCCCGGCTTCACCGGGATGGTGATGGTGGGGACGCGCACGTCCAGCAGAGTTGTAAAATGCTCGTCCGCGCCCAGGCGGTCATATGCCTTGCCGTCCTGCCAGACCTCCATCTGGATCATCATGTCGATGGCGCTGTCGAACTTGACGGCGGACATACCGAACAGCCGCCGCACATCCACCACGCCGATGCCCCGCAGCTCGATATAGTGGCGGATCAGCTCGGGGGCGGTGCCCACCAATCCCCCGCTGGGGCTGCGCCGGATCTCCACCGCGTCGTCGGCGATGAGCCGGTGGCCCCGCTTGACCAGCTCAATGGCGGTCTCGCTCTTGCCGATGCCGGACTCCCCCGCCAGCATCACGCCCTCGCCGTACACCTCCACCAGCACGCCGGAGCGGGTGATAGTGGGGGACAGCGCCGTGCGCAGATAGGCGATCATGGTGCTCATGATGGCGGCGGTATTCTCCTGGGTGCTGAGGATCACCTGGTCGTGCTTTTTCGCCATCTCCATACACTCGGGGTAGGGCTTCAGGCCCCGGGCAAAGATGACCGCCGGGGTGTGGTAGGAGAACAGCGTGCCAAACACCGAGGCCCGCTTTTCCGATGAGATCCCCTCCAAGTAGGAGATCTCCACCAGGCCCAGCAGCTGCATCCGCTCCTTGTCAAAGTAATCGAAAAAGCCGGTGAGCTGGAGGCCGGGCCGGTTCACGTCCTCAATGGTGATCAGCCGGTCCCGGTAGCCCTCCGGGCCGTACAATACCTCCAGATGGAACTTGTCGATGATGGTGCCCAGCTTGATGCCTGTCTTACTCGCCACGTTAGTCCACGCTCCTTTGTCATCATTGATCTTCTGATATTTTACCACATCTCGGCCCCGAAAAAAATAGTGGATTCAGCAAATTCGCACTTGATTTTTCCTCTTTCCTATGATAGCATATCATAGTTACCGTTTGAACGAATTCCAACCAGCAAGGAGGTTAGTCAATATGGCCAAATGCGAGTTCTGCGGCAAGGGCGTAAACTTCGGCATCCAGGTTTCCCACTCCCATCGCCGCTCCAACCGTCCTTGGAAGCCCAACGTCAAGCGCGTCAAGGCTGTGGTGGACGGCGCGCCCAAGCACGTCTATGTGTGCACCCGCTGCCTCCGCTCCGGCAAGGTCACCCGCGCCGTGTGATTCCATAAGGAAGCAAAGCGAACCCCGCGCCGCATGGCGCGGGGTTCGCATTTTTTCAGCGATAGATCACCGTGTTGCGGATGAAGGGCGCGAGATAGAAAAAACGCTTTACCTTGCAGTCGGCAAACCCCTCAAACTTGGTCCAGGTGTGGTCGGAGAAGAAATTCAGGTGCAGCGGAATGCCCGGCTGCTCCCCCATGTACCGCGGATGGAGCTTCAGCGGCCAGCGGATCCCCCCGCAGTGGGGCTCCACAAAGGTGGAGACACAGGGGACCACGGAGATCAGGTGTTCCCCCACCCGGTCCATCTCACGGATCATCCGGCACAGCTTTTCCATGGGCTCGATGTGCTCCAGCACGCCCACCGTCAACACCAGGTCAAACTGCTTGTCTGAAAACGGCAGATCCTCGCCGTCGGCCTGGCAGAAGGTGAAGTTGTCCTGGGTGAACCCTTGGTAGCGCACGTCCGCCCCCCAGAGCTGGTACTTGGAGGCGTCCGACATGAACTGCATCATGTCCTTGCCGTTGCCGCAGCCCACCTCCAGCACCCGCAGGGGACGATCCGACCGCTGGGGGGCCAGCTCCATCAGCCGCCGGAACCGCCGCTTCTTCAGCCCGGTGGCCCAGCGGTCCTTCCACTTCCGGTACAGCTTCATATGCCCAAGAACCATTGCCGCGCGCCCCCTTAGTTGTCCTTCTGCTCCGGCTGTGGGGCGGGCTCGTCCCCAACGGCCACATCCGCCGGAACAGACTCCGCCTCCGGCGCGGGCGTGGGTGCGGGCTCGGTCTCCCGCGCCGCCCCGGCCTTGGCCGACTTGGAACGGCTGCCGCCGTGCAGCACGAACTTGGACTCGGTACCCTTGGCAACGCGCACCATGTTCCCCCGGTGCTTCCACAGCAGCAGCCCGCCCGCCACAGCGGCCAGCAGGAGGATCAGCGGGTCACGGTACACCAGCCAGGAGGTGACGATAAAGGATGCCCCGCCCCAGCAGGAGCCCAGGGATATATACTTGGTTGATGCCGCCAGCGCAATAAATCCGCCCAGAGCCACCGCCGGGATGATCCAGCTGGGGAGCACACCGCCTCCGCCAATGCCGACCATTACGGTCAGCGCACCGCCGGACAGCACCCCCTTGCCCCCCCGGAACTGGAAGGTGCAGGGATACATATGGCCGATCACGCAGAAGGCGCCCGCCCAGTACTTGGACAGAACGATCAGCTCCGGCGAGATGTGCCCGGCAATAAACGTGGCAAACATTACCGCCAGCACCGCCTTGACCACGTCGCTGAGGATGACCGCCGCTGTCAGCGGCCCGCCGAACACCCGGTAGAAGTTGCTCAGGCCGGCATTGCCGCTGCCGTGCTCCCGGATGTCGTCCCGCAGGATGTAGCGGGACACCACCACGGCGCCGTTAAAGCACCCTAGAAAATAGGATACCACGGCCACGCCGATGGCCGCCACCGCCAGCCAGACGGGGCTCACACCGGCGGCCTCAAGCATTTGAGAATTCATGGTCAATCCTCCTTATCGCCCTTTTGTCGGATGGTGATGCGCACCGGGGTGCCCGTCAGGCCGAAGGTGGCCCGGATCTGGTTCTCCAGGTAGCGCTGATAGGAAAAGTGGAACAGCCTCGCGTCATTGCAGAAGATGACAAAGTGGGGGGGCTTTACCCCGATCTGCGTCATATAGTAGATCTTCAGCCGCCGCCCCTTGTCGGTGGGGGGCTGGACCCTGGCCTGGGCGTCGCTCAGCACCTGGTTGAGCACGCCGGTGGGGATGCGCATGGCGGCCTGGTTGACCACGTTGTCGATGAGCCCGAACAGCTTATCCACCCGCTGGCCCGTCAGGGCGGAGATGAAGAGCACCGGGGCGTAGGTCATGTAGCTCAGGTCCCGGCGCACGTCCTCCTCCATGCGCTGCATGGTCTTGCCGTCCTTCTCAATGGCGTCCCACTTGTTCACCACGATGATGCAGGCCTTGCCCGCCTCGTGGGCCAGCCCGGCCACCTTGGTGTCCTGCTCGGTGACCCCCTCCTGGGCGTCGATCATGATGACGCACACGTCGCTGCGCTCAATGGCCATGGTGGCCCGCAGGACGGAAAACTTCTCCACCCGGTCGTCCACCTTGGACTTTTTCCGCATCCCGGCGGTGTCGATGATGAGGAACTTGCCCCAGTCGTTTTCCAGGTAGCTGTCCACCGCGTCCCGGGTGGTGCCCGCCACATTGGACACGATAACCCGCTCCTGGCCCAGAACGCGGTTCACCAGGGAGGACTTGCCCACGTTGGGCTTGCCGATGATGGCGACCTTCACCACATCGTCCTCCTCTTCCTCCCCGTCCTCGGGGGGGAAGAACTCGAAGCAGGCGTCCAGCAGGTCGCCGGTGCCGTGGCCGTGGACGGCGGAGACGGGGTACGGGTCGCCCAGCCCCAGGTTGTAAAACTCGTACATATCGGGGTCGTTGTGGCCGGTGGAGTCCATCTTGTTCACCGCCAGCACCACCGGCTTCCGGGAGCGCTGGAGCATTCCGGCCACCTCCTGGTCAGCAGCGGTCATGCCGGTGCGGATGTCGCACACAAAGACGATGACCGTGGCGGCGGCGATGGCGATCTCCGCCTGCTCCCGCATGAAGGACAGGATCTGGTCGTCGGTGCCTGGCTCGATGCCGCCGGTATCCACCAGGTCGAAGGTGCGGCCCCGCCACTCCGCCTGGGCGTACAACCGATCCCGGGTCACGCCGGGGGTGTCCTCCACAATGGACAGGCGCTTGCCTGTCAGCTTATTGAACAGCATGGATTTGCCCACATTGGGACGGCCTACAATGGCCACCAGGGGCTTTGCCATGAATATCCCTCCTATCACAAACAATTCCAATTTATTTTAGAACCCCCCGCGCCTCCAAG
>JAAVHX010000016.1 GCA_014799475.1 Clostridiales bacterium
AGCGCCGGGCCGCCAGCCAGGACATACGGGAGCCCTCCTTCTTCGAGAAGCTGTCCATGCGCTTCTCCCAGCCCTCCTTCCAGTGGGTGCGCCGGGGCGTGACGGCGGCCATGGCCTGCGCCTTTATCGTGATCGTCGTGCTGCTCACCGGGGCCACCAGCTCCCAGCCGGTGGTCAACGTGTGCTCCTGGGGCGAGTATATCGACGAGGATTTGATTACCCAGTTCGAGGAGGAGACCGGCATCCGGGTGAACTACCAGACCGCCGAGAGCAACGAGGCGCTCTACTCCCTGCTGAAGAGCGGCGGCGCGGACTATGACGTGATCGTCCCCTCCGACTATATGATCTCCCAGCTCATCGAGGAGGATATGCTGGAGGAGCTGGACTATGGCCAGATCCCCAACTTTGAGCTGATCGACCAGCGCTTCCGCAACCTGCCCTATGACCCCGAGAACAAGTATACCGTCCCCTACACCTGGGGCACCCTGGGCCTCATCTACAACGCCAACATGGTGGACGAGGAGCTGGACAGCTGGGGCGCGCTGTACGGCGATGAATACGCCGGAAGTGTGCTGCTCATCAACAACTCCCGGGACGCCCTGGGCGCGGCGCTCATCCATCTGGGCTACTCGGTGAACACCACAGATGAAAACGAAATCCGGGAGGCCTTCGGCCTCATCTCCGACGCCAGCCGCCGGGGCGTGTTCCAGGGCAAGGTGATGGACCAGGTGTTCCAGAAGATGGAGGGCGGCAACGCCGCCATCGCCTCCTACTACGCCGGGGACTACCTGTCCATGCTGGAAAACCAGGCGGACGGGGTGGACCTGCGCTACGTCATCCCCGAGGAGGGGGCCAACTGGTTTGTGGACGCCATGTGCGTACTCAAGGACGCCCCCCACTATGACGCCGCCATGGAGTGGATCAACTTCATCGCCTCCACCGACGCCAATCTGGCCAACATGGACTATATCTGGTACGCCTCCCCCAACGCCGAGGCGCTGGAGCGGTACCCCGCCTACTATGAGGAACTGTACGACGAGGAGCTTGACCCCGAGCTGTACGAGATCATGGCCGCCCCCGCCGACGTTCTGGAGCGGTGCGAGATGTACACGGTGCTCCCCCGGGCCACCCGGGCGCTGTACAATGACCTGTGGATCCAGCTGGGAACCTGAACACGCGAAAACCGCCGGAGGGCCTCCGCCCTCCGGCGGTTTTTGTTCCGCCCAGGGTTTGACTATTGCCCGCCGATGTTGTATAATGTCTTGATTCTCTGTATTTGGGGGTGGGTTTTACACACTGCTCCCAGATCATTCCACCCCGCCTCGCAGGGGCGGCGTGGAGATATTCCTTGCGGGGGGTGAGCTTCGTGTGGGTTGCTGATCAATGGAAGGACTATGAGCTGCTGGACTGCGGCAGGGGCGAAAAGCTGGAGCGCTGGGGGGACAAGCTGCTGGTGCGGCCCGACCCCCAGGCCATCTGGAACACCCCACGGAACCACCGGGGCTGGAAAAAGCACGACGCCCGGTATGCCCGCTCCAACACCGGGGGCGGCCAATGGGCGGACAAAAGCGTCCCCCAGCGGTGGCAGGTACATTACAAAGACCTCACCTTCAATGTGGGGCTGATGAACTTCAAGCACACCGGCGTGTTCCCCGAGCAGGCCGCCAACTGGGACTTTGCCCGGGAGCAGATCCAAAACGCCGGTCGGCCGATCAGCGTGCTGAACCTGTTCGCCTACACCGGCGGGGCCACCATCGCCTGCGCGGCGGCGGGGGCCAGCGTGTGCCACGTGGACGCGGCCAAAGGCATGGTGCAGTGGGCAAAGGACAACGCCCGCTCCTCCGGCCTGGAGGACAAGCCCATCCGCTGGATCGTGGACGACTGCGCTAAATTCGTGGAGCGGGAGATCCGCCGGGGCCGCAGATACGACGCCATCATCATGGACCCCCCCTCCTATGGGCGGGGCCCCTCCGGCGAGGTATGGAAGCTGGAGGAGAATTTGTACCCCTTCGTGGAGCTGGTGGCGGGGGTGCTGTCCGACGAGCCGCTGTTTGTGATTTTGAATTCCTACACCACGGGGCTGGCCCCGTCGGTGCTGACCTATATGTTGCAGACCGTCATCGGCGGGAAGTTCGGCGGGCGCACGGTGTCCGACGAACTGGGCCTGCCCGTCACCCAGACCGGCCTCGCCCTGCCCTGCGGGGCCACGGGAAGGTGGACATCGTCGGGGTAAGCTATATATCCCTCGCCCCACCGCTTGCAGTGGGTCTCGCTCATTTCGCTGCCCCTCCTCTCCCCACAAAGCCAAAGGCCGGCTTTGCGGGGGCCCCAAATTCTCCCAACAAGGAGCCGCGTATGACTGAATTAACTTCCATGAAAAACATCGGGAAAGAGCTGGAGCGGAAGCTGACAGCGGTTGGGGTCGATTCCCCGGAAGCGTTGAAAGAGCTGGGCGCGAAGCACGCGTTTTTCAAGCTGAAAGAGGTGTTTCCCCAGGTCTGCCTGGTGCACCTGTACGCGCTGGAGGGCGCGATCCAGGGCCTGGAATTCAACAGCCTGCCGGAAGATACGAAGCAGGATCTAAAAGAGTTCAGCGACTTTTTAAAGAGGTAACGCCATGTCCAACGCCATCATCCAAACTGAAAACCTGACCTTCCGCTACACCACCGAGGAGGGCGTGGCCCCCACCGTGCTGGATGGGGTGTCCCTGTCCATCCAGCCGGGGGAGTTTGTGGCGGTGCTGGGCCATAACGGCTCCGGGAAATCCACGCTGGCAAAGCATATGAACGCCATTCTCCTGCCCTCCGGGGGCAAGGTGTATGTGGACGGCATGGACACCTGCGATGAGGAACGTCTGCTGGACATCCGCCGCCGGGTGGGCATGGTGTTCCAGAACCCGGACAACCAGATCGTGGCCAGCGTGGTGGAGGAGGACGTGGCCTTCGGCCCGGAAAATCTGGGGGTGCCTTCCGCCGAGATCCGGGAGCGGGTGGACAGTGCCCTGGCCGCCGTAGGGATGACGGACTATGCCCACCACGCCCCCCACCTGCTGTCCGGCGGACAAAAGCAGCGAGTGGCCATCGCCGGGGTGCTGGCCATGCGGCCCCGGTGCATCGTGCTGGACGAGCCCACCGCCATGCTGGACCCGGTGGGCCGCCGCGAGGTGCTGGACACCGTGCGCCGCCTCAACCGGGAGGCGGGCATCACCGTGGTGCTCATCACCCACCACATGGACGAGGCCGCCCAGGCGGACCGGCTCATCGTCATGCATGACGGGCACATCATGGCGGACGACAAGCCGGAGCGGGTGTTCCAGAACGTGGACGGCCTGCGCTCTCTGGGTCTGGAGGTGCCCGAACCGGTGGCGCTGCTGTACGAGCTGCGGCAGAACGGCGTGGACGTGCCCCTCACCGCGCTGACGGTGGACGAGTGCGCCGGGGTTTTGAGGGAGTTACTGGCGTAGCGCTATAGATTGGGATTTGGGAGGATATCAATAATGGAGCAATATTTAAGAGAAACGTCTATGTTAAACTTTTCAGCCGCAAATATACAGAGGTTGATAAACGATAGGCAGTGGAAAAATGTAGATGTGTATAATCGTATAAAGCAGATATATAATTTTGTTCGTGATGAAATCATGTTCGGCTATAATGTAGATGATAGTATTCCAGCGTCTAAAGTTTTAACTGATGGATACGGACAATGCAATACAAAAGGGACTTTGTTTATGGCACTGCTGCGTGGAGTAAATGTTCCATGTCGGGTGCATGGCTTTACGATTGATAAGAAGCTACAAAAGGGTGCAATGACAGGTATTGTATATAAAAGTGCCCCTAAAAATATTTTTCACAGTTGGGTAGAGGTGTATTTGGACGGGATATGGTATGAACTTGAGGCGTTTATATTGGATAAAGAATACCTTTCGCAATTACAAAGTATAAATTCAGCTTGTATGGGCGCTTTTTGTGGATATGGCGTTGCTGTAAAGGACTTCCATAATCCTGTCATTGATTTTGAGCGCAACAATACTTATATTCAAAGTGAGGGAATTAATCAGGATTTTGGGATTTATGATTGTCCTGATGATTTGCTTAAAGAACATCATCAAGAAATGTCACTTTTTAAAGCTTTTTTGTATCGAAATTTAGGCAGACATTTGATGAATAGCAATATCAAAAAAATAAGAAATGCTGAACAGTAAATTCCAGTTTAGCTTACCTTTTTGTTTTCCTCTGCCAATGATTTCCGCACATTATCTCCATTCCAAGGAGTTTGATCCATGGGAGCCATCATCGAGACAAAAGAACTGACGCACCTCTACAGCCAGGGCACCCCTTTCGAGCACACCGCCCTCCACGCGGTGGATTTTTCGGCTGACCCCGGCGAATATGTAGCCGTCATCGGCCGCACCGGGTCGGGGAAGTCCACCCTGATCCAGCACCTGAACGGTCTTTTGAAGCCCACCTCCGGCCAGGTGCTCTTTGAGGGCACAGACATCTGGGAGAGCAAGGAACGCACCCGGCAGGTGCGCTGCCAGGTGGGGCTGGTGTTCCAGTACCCGGAGTACCAGCTCTTTGAGGAGACGGTATATCAGGACATCGCCTTCGGCCCCAAGAACATGGGGCTGGACAAGGACGAAATTGACCGCCGGGTCAAGCAGTCCGCCCGGTTCGTGGGGCTGGAGCCCGGCGTTTTGGAAAAATCCCCCTTCGACCTGTCCGGCGGACAGAAGCGGCGGGTGGCCATCGCCGGGGTCATCGCCATGGAGCCCCAGGTGCTGGTGCTGGACGAGCCCACCGCGGGGCTTGACCCCTCCGGCTCCGCCCGCATTTTGGACAACATCCGCACCTACCATCAGGAAAAGAACGCCTGCATCATCCTGGTGTCCCACTCCATGGAGGAGGTGGCCCGGGAAGCGGAGCGGCTGGTGGTCATCCACAAAGGGACTATCCCCTTCTCCGGCGCCCCCGCCGACGTATTCACCCACGGGGACGAGCTGGAGGCCATGGGTCTTGGCGTACCCGCCATGACGCGGGTGTTCGCCCGCCTGCGATCCATGGGGGTGGACGTGCCCGCGTCCGTGTACACCATCCCCCAGGCCCGGGAGGCCGTGCTGGCCGCCCTGCATCGGGGTTCCGGAGAGCGGAAGCAGGCTGCTTCTGACGAAAAGGGGGCGGTGTGATGGCGCTGCGAGACATCACCCTGGGGCAGTATTTCCCCGGAAGCTCCCCCATCCACAACCTGGACCCACGGGCCAAGCTGGTGGGCATGATCTGCTATATCGTGGCCCTGTTTCTGGGCAAATGGTTTGTCACCTACGCCGTCCTGCTGGCGGTGCTCATCGCCGTGGTGGCGGTGTCCACCGTCAAGCCAAAGGCACTGCTGCGGGGGATGAAGCCGGTGGTGTTCATCCTGGTGTTCACCGCCGTGCTCAACATCTTCTATACCCCCGGCGAGCCGCTGGTGAGCTTCTGGATCTTTACCATCACCCGGGAGGGCATCGTCCACGCTTTCTTCATGGTGGTGCGCATCATCATGCTCATCACCTGCACCTTCCTGCTGACCTACACCACCTCTCCCCTGGCCCTCACCGACGGGCTGGAGCACCTGATGGGGCCGCTGAAAAAGATCCGCGTCCCCGTCCACGAGCTGTCCATGATGATGTCCATCGCCCTGCGGTTCATCCCCACCCTCATCGAGGAGACGGACAAGATCATGTCCGCCCAGCGGGCCCGGGGCGCGGACTTCGACTCGGGCAACCTGATCCAAAAGGCCAAGGCCCTGATCCCCCTGCTGGTGCCGCTGTTCATCTCCGCCTTCCGGCGGGCGGACGAGCTGGCCACCGCCATGGAGTGCCGCTGCTACCACGGCGGCGAGGGCCGCACCCGGATGAAGCAGCTCCACTACCGCGCCGGCGACATCCTGTTCATGCTGGGGGCGCTGGCGCTGGCGGTGCTCATTGGAGTGCTGGGGCACTTCGGATTTTAACGTAAGGAGGGGAACGCCATGGAAACGCGCAACATCGCCCTGCGGCTGAGCTACACCGGCACCGCCTACCACGGCTGGCAGGTGCAGAAAAACGCCGTGTCCGTGGCGGAAACCCTGGAAAAAGCCCTGGCCTCGGTGGTGTGCCACCCGGTGAAGGTCACCGGCGCGGGCCGCACCGACGCGGGGGTCCACGCCCANGTATACNTNGCCAACTTCCGCACCACCTCCGGCATCCCCATNGAGCGGCTGCCCCTGGCGGTGAACACCCGCCTGCCCGACGACATCTCGGTGTTCAAGGCCACGGTGGTGCCCGANGGGTTCAACGCCATCGGCTCCTGCCTGAAAAAGGANTANACCTACCGNATTTACAACTCCCGCATCCGGGANCCGTTCTACGTCAACCGGGTGTGGTTCTANCCCAAGCCGCTGGACGAGAAGATTATGGCCGAAGCGGCGAGGCAGTTTGTGGGCACCCACGACTTCGCCGCCGTGCGCNNNGTGGGCACCGAGACCCGCACCACNGTGCGCACNGTCNACTATTTTGACATNGAGCGCCANGGNGACATCATCGACTGCCGGGTGTGCGCCGACGGCTTCCTCTANAANATGGTGCGGGCCATGGTGGGCACCTGCATCTANGCCGCCGAGGGCAAGCTGGANCCGGCGGAGATCCCCGCCATCCTGGANTCCCGCAACCGCACCCTGGCGGGCCCNACCGCGCCGCCGGACGGNNTNTATATGACNAACCTGTGGTATGANGANGATGTGTTGTAGNNNGNCANNCTGTCNGTGGCGGNGCGGTTGGCCTGCCNCCGGCAGGCCCGCCGCGAAGCGGCGNAGCCGAGGCGGAATTCATTTCCGCCCGGCTGTTCAAATCCCGCCNGANGGTTTNTATATGACNAACCTNTGGTATNANGAANACGTGCTGTAAAAACGGAGCTTTTTATGGACGAACAANGCNANAAAAAACCGAAAATCCANCCNCTNCANGGCCGGCCGGANCANTCGNCTCCCNGCCAGGAGCCGCCGAAAAAGCCGAAGCGCAANCTGCCCCGCTTNTTGANGCGGGTCATTGCCGCCCTGGTGGTGCTGGCGGTCACGCTGTGCCTGGTGGNGGTNGTGGCCTTCCGGGACNGCCTGAACCTGGACAGNATCAAGCGCTGGTTCCACTACCGNTCCCTCACCATCAGCGACAACGGCAAAGCGGANNCCTTCCCCTACGACGGCGACCTGAACTGCNCCTTCGCCGTGCTGGACGGNGATCTGCTGGTNTGCTCCCGCAACNCCATCTCCCTCTACTCCGGCAGCGGCNCNCAGTACATCANNCAGTCGGTNAACATGGAAAACCCTGTNGTGAANACCAACGGCTCNTTGGCGGTGGTGTATGACGCGGGGGGCTCCTCCCTGTACGTATTGGGCCAGCGGACGCTGGTATGGACGGGCGAGGNNCTGGAGTCCATCCTGTCCGCCCGGCTGAANNNAAACGGCCAGCTCACCGTGGTGACCCAGNCCGGCGGCTACCGGGGGACGGTNACCGTGTATGACNCCGCCTACTCCCCNGTGATGAGCGTCAACCTGTCCTCCGCCTTTNTCATGGACGCGGCNNTGTCCGACGATGGGCACACGCTGGCCATACTCACCCTGGGCCAGTCCGGCGGCACCTTTGCCACCANCCTGGAGCTTTACGACATGAGCTACTCCAGCGGNGAATACAAGCCCGACTTCACCTGCCAGCTGGGGAGCAGCGTNGTGCTGGAGNCCCGGCACACCGCNANCGCGGTGTGGGCCCTGGGCGACCGGGGNCTCACCATCACCGGCCANGACGGCCGCACCTCCGGCGTGAGCTGGGCGGACAAGCATCTGCGNCGGTATACGCTGAGAGGGGANGGCTTCGCCGNCATCCTGCTGGGCAANTACCGGGCGGGCAGCCAGGCGGAGCTGTGGGTGGTGGACNNCAAGGGCCAGCGCCGCNNNCTGAACATCAATGANCAGGTCATGTCCATCTCCGCCGCGGGGCGGTATCTGGCCGTCCTCACCGGCGACCGGCTGGACATCTANACCGACCAGCTGGAGCTGTANGACACGCTGGAGGGNACCCAGGGCGCCCGCACCGTCCTGCTCATGTCGGACGGCTCGGCCATNCTGATNTCGGCGGACANCGCCGGGTTCTATNTCCCCTGAGCAGATNNCCATCACATCCCCCACGCGGACGCGTGGAAAGGAGGAGCCTATGCCATACCTGTTTGACATCCTGATNATCGCNGTGCTGGCCCTGTTCGCCTGGCGGGGCGCGGCCAAGGGGCTGATCCTGTCCCTCTGCGGGCTGGNGGCCATCTTNGTNGCCTTTTTCGCCGCCCAGTTCATCTCCGACACGTTCTGCNNNCCGGTGGGCANNATCNTNCGGCCCATCATCACCCAAAGCTTCTCGAAGCTGATGCCCGATNACCCNCTCACCGTCGTGGANGTCGGACCNAACCAATCTACCGTGGGCTACTCCTACACGCTGGACGATATGCTGGACGCCATNCAGGAGGAGGGCCTGTTCAAGGGCTTNTCCACCTTTNTGGAGGAGGGCGTGAAGAACAAGGAGGTGGAGGAAAGCAATCTGGTTTCTCCCCTGAATGCCCTTGCGGGCTACCTGTCCNCGGCCNTCGCCCGGACGCTGCTGTTCGGCATCGTGTTCTTCGGCNGGCTGCTGGCCTGGTTCCTCCTGAGCCACGCNTTGGATCTGGCCTTTAAGCTGCCCATCCTGGCCGANGTNAACCTGGCCGGCGGGCTGATCGTGGGCCTGGTCAANGGCGTGCTGTTCNCCATCGTGCTGGTGTGGATCGGCCAGGTGGCGGGTATTATACCAAATCCGCCGGAGACCCCCATCCTGTCCCTGTTCACCGTCAAAAAACTGTGGGAGCTGCTAGGCAGCTTTCCCGCCTGAAGCTTTTCCCTGCCCGCGTGGAAATTACCACTCTAAAATTCATATCACGTTCATATTTATCTGATATGGTACTGCCAAACTGCCCGTACGGGGGCAAACGCCCCCTGACCGCGTGGAAACTTTCCCCTTGAAAGGAGCGACACCATGCATCCTACCCTTTGCACCCGCTGCAAAAAAAACGTGGCGGTGGTTTTTATAACAAAAATTGAAAACGGTGAGACCAGAAACGAGGGCCTGTGCCTGAAGTGCGCCCGGGAGCTGGGCATCAAGCCGGTGGACGACATGATGAAGAAGATGGGCATCTCCGACGAGGACCTGGAGTCCATCTCCACTGAGATGCTGTCCGCCTTCGGCGGCGCGGAGGAGGCGGACGGCCTGACCCCCCCCTCTGACGGCGGTGAGAACGGCGATGGCGAGGAGGACGAGGGCCGCACCGCCACCTTCCCCTTCCTGAACAAGCTGTTCGGCGCCCAGGGCTCCGACACCCCCCAGCCTGACCGGGACCCCATGCAGCGGGGCGGCGCCGCCCGGGAGGACAAAGGGGCCGCCAGTAAGGCCGACCGGGGGCAGAAGCGGAAATTTTTGGAGAACTACTGCATCTCCCTCACCCGCAAGGCCCACGAGGGCAAGCTGGACCGCATTGTGGGACGGGCCAATGAGATCGAGCGCACCATCCAGATCTTGAACCGGCGGCAGAAAAACAACCCCTGCCTCATCGGCGACCCCGGCGTGGGCAAGACCGCCATCGCCGAGGGGCTGGCCCAGCGCATCTATAACCGGGACGTGCCCTACAAGCTGCTGGGCAAGGAGGTCTATCTGCTGGACCTCACCGCCCTGGTGGCGGGCACCCAGTTCCGCGGCCAGTTTGAGAGCCGCATGAAGGGCCTCATCGACGAGGTGAAGAAGCTGGGCAACATCATCCTGGTCATCGACGAGGTCCACTCCATCGTGGGCGCGGGGGACGCGGAGGGCTCCATGAACGCCGCCAACATCCTCAAGCCCGCCCTGAGCCGGGGCGAGATCCAGGTCATTGGCGCCACTACCCTCACCGAGTACCGCAAGTACATCGAGAAGGACTCCGCTTTGGAGCGCCGGTTCCAGCCCGTCATCGTGGAGGAGCCCTCCATCGACGACTCGGTGGAAATCTTGAAGGGGATCGCGCCCTACTACGAGTCCTTCCACCATGTCACCATCAGCCCGGACATCTGCCGCCAGGCCGTGGTCATGAGCGAGCGGTATATCACCGACCGCTACCTCCCCGATAAGGCCATTGACCTCATCGACGAGGCGTCCTCCGACGTCAACCTCCACAACAAGGAGCTGGCCCGGATGGCCGAAATCGACAAGGAGCTGGCCGACTACGCCAAGGAGATGGAGGTGGTGCTGGCCTCCACCGGCGGGCAGAACGACCCCCGCCTCCAGGAGCTGCAGCGGCAGGAGCAGCGCCTCCAGCGCCAGCGGGACACCCTGGAAATGGCGGTGAGCCGGGATGACGTCGAGGCCCCCAACCGGGACGACCCCGCCTTCCAGGAGCGCCAGGACGGCCGCCGCAGGCAGATCGCCGAGCTCCAGCAGAAGCTGGCCGCCGTCACCGCCGAGAAGCAGGCGGTGCAGGCCGCCGCCAACGACAGGGCCTACCAGCGGCTGGCCGAGCTGAAGAGCCGCCAGGCCCAGCTCACCGGGGAGCGCAGCGCCATCGCCGCCAAGGGCGACCCCCCGCTGACCGCCGCCCATCTGGCCCGTGTTATTGAGCTGTGGACCAAAATCCCCGCCTCCTCCATCCAGGAACAGGAGTTCGAGCGGCTGGCCAAGCTGGACGAGCGTCTGAAAGCCCACATCGTGGGCCAGGACGACGCGGTCAACGCCGTATCCAACGCCATCCGCCGGGGCCGGGTGGGCATCTCCGCCAAGCACAAGCCGGTGTCCTTCATCTTCGTGGGCTCCACCGGCGTGGGCAAGACGGAGCTGGTCAAGCGCCTCGCCGCCGACCTGTTCTCCTCCCCCGAGTCCCTCATCCGGCTGGACATGAGCGAGTTCATGGAAAAGCACTCCGTCTCCCGGATCATCGGCTCCCCCCCGGGGTACGTGGGCTATGACGACGCGGGGCAGCTCACCGAGAAGATCCGCCGCAAACCCTACACCGTGGTGCTCTTTGACGAGGTCGAGAAGGCCCATCCCGACGTGCTCAACGTGTTATTGCAAATCCTGGACGACGGCCACATCTCCGACGCCCACGGCAAGGTGGTCAACTTTGAGAACACCGTCATTGTCATGACCTCCAACGCGGGCAGCGACATCAAGGGCGGCTCCCTGGGCTTCGACCGCTCCGCCAACCAGCTGGGCAAGGAGAAGGCCATGAAGGGGCTGGAGTCCTTCCTGCGGCCCGAGTTCATCAACCGGGTGGACGAGATCGTCTACTTCAACCAGCTCACCGAGGACAGCTTCAAGGCCATCGCCCGGATCATGCTGTCCGAGCTGGACGCGGTCCTGAAGGATAAGAATATCACCTTCTCCTATGATGAGTCGGTACTGGACTACCTGGTGAAGAAGTCCTTCTCCGCCGCCTACGGCGCCCGGAACCTGCGCCGGCAGATCCAGAAGGATCTGGAGGATCCCATCGCGGCCAAGCTCATCCAGCGGTACGCCGATCCCATCACCGCAGTGAACCTGTCCGCCGACGGTGAAAATTTGAACATCGTAACAGACTAAAGAGACAGGGCGGCGGGATCTCCCGCCGCCCTGCCACGCGCTGTTACCGGTTTGATACCGCTTTGACATCGCTTTTTAAGCCAACCTTAAAACTTTTGATGTTGTATCCCAAAAGGGATTGTGCTATCTTATTCATGTTATCTTTTGAAGGAATGGAGGGCTCTTACATCATGAGCACCGAGATCAACGAAGCCAATGAGGCCAAGCAGTCCAAAAAGGGAGGCAAAGCGGTCAAAATCATCGCCGTTGCCCTTCTCTCCGCCTGTCTGCTGGCAAGCCTGGGCATGAACATCTACCAGGCA
The DNA here is from genome assembly GCA_014799475.1 of Clostridiales bacterium. Lineage (GTDB taxonomy): Bacteria > Bacillota > Clostridia > Oscillospirales > Oscillospiraceae > Enterenecus. Next base: position 11,932 of record JAAVHX010000016.1, read on the forward strand.
TGCGCCCAGCGGCAGTACGCCGACACGGTGGGCGGGTTCATCGACGAGCAGCGGGAGCGCTGGGCCGAGGAGGAAAAGCAGGAAAACGAGTACATCGAGGATGGTTTCAAAGTGGGCGGCGAGTACGAGATCCGCTCCACCACCCATATCTCCGACGCCTACAAGTCCGGCGACGACAGCCAGCTCAGCTCGGAGGACAAAGAGACGCTGAAAATGGCCAAGGCCGTGCTGGACGAAGTCATCGAGGACGGCATGAGCGACTATGAGAAGGAGCGGGCCGTCTATCAGTGGATGGTGAGGAACATCGGCGGCAGCTCCAGCGGCGTCATCAGCCGCCCGGGCATGAGGCACAGCGCCTTCACCCCCCACGATGTGCTCACCAGCAAAAGCGCCGTCTGTGTGGGCTACGCCACCACCTTCCGCCTGTTGCTGAACATGATGGATATCGACGTCCACATCGTACATAACGAGTACCACTCCTGGGATCTGGTGCAGCTGGACGGCGATTGGTATCACGTGGACATCTACAGCGACGCCCACGGGACTATGTACGGCAATTTCAACATGACGGACGCCGTGTGCAGAACCGGCCACAGCTGGGACGAGTCCGCCCTGCCCGAGGCCAAGAGCGTCAAGTACTCCCCCGCCGTCCAGAACAGCGTTGAGGTGGACAGCCTTTATGACGTCCCCGCCGCACTGAAACAGGCCATGGACAGCGAGGGAAACAGCGCGATATACTTCAAGTTCAAGACGCCCCTTGCCGACGAGGACATGGGCGTGGCGGACTTCCTGGTAGAGCAGATCAGAACCATGCTCCTCAGCGGACTGCTGGGGGACGACAGCTACTATTATATGCAGGCGTATTGGTATCCCGACGAGCAGGGCAATGACATCCTGGGCCTGCTGATGGAGAAGGAGAGCTACAACGAGGAGGATCCGGATATCATCGACTTTGACTCCCCGGAGGGCAAGAAGATCATCGAGGCCCTCGCCGAGGCCTTTGAGCTTGATCCGGCGGATCTGGGGCTGTACGACGACGAGGAGAACGGCATCGATCTCCCCTGGGAAGAAGCCGCGGCTGCCGAGGTCATCGGCGGCATCGACGGCCCCATCGAGGTCGTCACTACCGCCAATGGCGGCAGCGTGGTCATTCCCTGACCTGATCGCCGCATTTGGAGGTATATGTTATGAAGTACTTGAAAAAAGCGGTCTGCCTCCTGCTGGCCGCCCTGACACTGGCGGCCTGCTTCGGCTGCGGCTCCGGCGGCAACGACCAGGACGAGCGTCCAATCGACATGGCGGCGCTGCGCCAGGCCATGCTGGACGTGGATACCACCCTGCCCGAGATGGTGGTGAAATCCAGCGAGGACGAGGACGCCAAGGACAACTTCTTCTTCCTGTCCAGCATCGACTACGGCAAGGTGGAGGAATACTTCTACGCCTTTGCCGAGGCCGGGACGGCGGAGGAGATCGCGGTGGTCAAACTGAAGAGCAAATCCGACGCCGCCGCCATGATGGACTCCCTCCACGACCATGTGAAATCACGGCAGGGCACCTTTGAGGAGTACGACCCGGAGCAGGTCCCCCTCACCGAGGGCGCGGTCATCACCCGGGAGGGCCGGTATGTGGTCCTCATCGTCAGCAAGAAAAACGGGCTGGTGCAAAACACCTTCCAGAGCTTCTTCCAGGAAGGCTGAGCTTCCGCGCCATCCATGATCAAGCGTAAAAGGCCCCGGGGCAGCGCCCCGGGGCCTTTCTTTACGCCGTTGTTATTCCGTCCGCGCGAACCAGCGCGTCACAAAATCCGCCACCGCCCCGGTGAGCTCCTTGATCTCCCAGCCGCTGGTGTTCACCGTCATGTGGTAGCTGGCCCCATGGCCCCATTTGCTGCCCGAGATCATCTCACGGCTCCTGGCCCGGGCCTTGTCGATCCGCGTGATATTCTGCGTGATCGCCTTCCGGGACAGGTCCTCCCCCTCCCTGGCCCGCTCCATGCAGCGGCGGACCTTCGCGTCCATGTCCGCGCACACAAACATGGTGAAGGGCTTCCGATCCGCCAGGAGGATGTCCGCGTCCCGGCCCACGATCACGCAGTCCCGGCCCGCCTTGGCGATTCCTTCAATTACCCGACGCTGCTCCACCAGCAGGCCGGTCTGGGCCGTCTGCATCACGGCTCCACTGGCAAACGCCTGGCCGTATGTCAGCGGGATATGCTGCCACATACCGCCCTCCAGGGCCTTCTCCACATAGTTCTCGTCCATGCCCTGGGCCTGGGCGATGGCCGTGATGATCTCCCGATCATAGTAGTCGAAGCCCAGCGTATCCGCAAGGCGTTTTCCCAGCTCCCTGCCGCCGCTGCCAAATTCCCGGCTGATGGTAACGATCTTCATACATGGCACTTCCTTTCCCAACTTAAACTATGATTTTATCCATGTTTGGTTCACACGGGGAAGCGACAGGCTACAGGGCGGGCATTTTACGCCAGCCACCGCGTGGCGCAGTGGGCCAGCCCGGCCGGGCCGATGGCGCACACATCCTCGTTGAAGCACACCTTGGGATTGTGGGCCGGGACGTCGCCCCGCTCGTCCTGGAACCCGGCGGAGAGGTACATGAACACGCTGGGCACCCGCTCGGCCACCACGGCGAAATCCTCCGACGCGCTGGCGGCAATGCCGGGGTACAGCGTCAGGCCGGGGATCTCCTGAAGATACCCCGTCATTTTGTCGGTCAGTTCCTTGTCGCAGATCAGGGGCGGCACCTCGGAGAGCATCTCCACCGACCCGCTCCCGCCGTAGACCTGGGCCACCCCGGCGGCCGTCTCTTTCATCCGCCGCACCAGCAGCTCCCGGCAGGCCTTGTCGTTGGTGCGGATGGTCCCCTGCAAAACGGCGGTTTCCGGGATGATGTTTGGGGCGGAGCCGGCGGAAAAGTTCCCCACGGTGAGCACGCAGTTCTTCCCCGGGTCCGCCTCCCGGGCGATGAGCGCCTCCAGGGCCAGGTAGATGTGGACGGCGATGTTGATGGGGTCGATGGAGCTGTGGGGATAGGCCCCGTGGGCCCCCTTGCCGTGGACGGTGACGCGGAAGCCGTCCACAGAGGACATCATCACCCCGCCGCTGTTGTACAGGGCCAGCCCCACCGGCATCCGCCCCGGCGACACATGGAAGGCAAGCGCCCCATCCACGCCCTCCAGGATGCCGTGCCCGATCATATCCTTGGCGCCCTCAAAGGTCTCCTCCGCCGGCTGGAACATGAGCCGGACCGTCCCGCCCAGGGCCGCCTCGTTCTCCTTCAGCATTTTGGCGGCGGTGAGCAGCATGGCGGCGTGGAAGTCGTGGCCGCAGGTGTGGGCCTCGGTTCCCGTGGGGCAGGCAAAGGGCTCGCCGCTCTCCTCCCCCATGGGCAGGGCGTCCATATCCGCCCGCAGCAGCAGCGTTTTGCCACCTGACCCGATGCTGGCCGTCACGCCATGGCCGCACTTCTCCGGCTTCAGGCCGTACTCCGCCAGCCGCCCCATCACATAGTCCACGGCCTTGGGCATCTCCAGCCCCACCTCCGCGTTGGTGTGAAAATACCGCCGGTGGGCCACAGTCTCATCCCGCAGTTCCCGTGCCCTTTGCGCGTAATCCATCGTGTTCCCTCCCCCTTCAGCGGCTTCACCACACGCTTCATTTGATCCACGCCGAGCCGCCCGGTCACTGGCCTGACAGCGCCTGATCCAGAACGGCTAGCAGTTCCTCCTGCCCCACAGGCTTGCCGATGAACCCCTTGGCGCCGATGGCGTTGGCCTCGTCAAAGGTGTCGTCGTAGGCCAGAGAGGACACCATGACGATCTTCGCCTCGGGGTACTCCTCCAAAATGGCCTGGGCGGTCTCCAGGCCGTCCATCCCCGGCATGATGATGTCCATGGTCACCACGTCCGGCTTCACCTCGTCGTACACCGCCAGGGCGTCCTCGCCGCAGCGGCAGTAGCTCACCACCTCGTAGTCGCTCCCCTCCAGCAGCTTGCGGATCTGGACCTCCTGGACCCGGGAGTCGTCTACCACCATCACTCGCTTTGCCATGATTTAATATCCCTCTTTCTGTCGAAATTAGTTTTAGATTTATATGGTCCCTTCGCCGCCCTCCCGGGCCGTGGGGACATGGTGGACCAACTGGGCGGTCCCCGCCCGGTCACCGACGTAGCTGAGCACAAACTGCTCCCTATGATCCTCCGGGCTGTAGGTCCCCCGGTGGAAGGATGGCACGCTGAACCGGGCGACAACGCGGGTCGCCCGATACAGAGCGGCGGCGATATGGCCGCACAGCACGTTGAGATACTCCTTGGCCACGTCCTCCAGATCCTGGGACGTAACGCTATCCTCTTTCAGCATGGACTGGGTCAAGTGGGTGAGCATGGCGGTGTCCGCCCGCAGGGACAGACTGGAGCGGAAGCCCTGGCGAAAGCTGATATGCACTGTGCATATGTCGCTTCCCAGCTCCGGCTCCCTCTGAACCAGCCGGATGCCCACCGAGTCCTCCGTCACCTTCCGGGCGATCTGATCCAAGACCTCCCTCAGCTTTTCCTCCGGCATGACTGTATCCACATCGCTCACTCCCTTCCATACGGCACTGGGCACGGGCCCCGCATCAGATGATGCTGATTTCCCCCTCCACCAAACTGGCGACCACAGGGCGGGTTTCCTGATGGAACCGATAGGAGGCCGGGCCGATGGTCACCGACGCGCCCGGATAGGCCACGCCGCAGGTGAGGCGGCGGACGCCGGGGGACTGCTGCTCCTCCCGCTGCTCCTCCAGGTCCTTGTCAAACTGATCCAGCTTGTTTTTGTTCAAGGACAGCTGCATCCGCAGCTTGCCCATGCGGGTAAATTTGGTGGGGCTCTCAGGCTGGCGCTCCGTTTTTTCCAGCTTCTCCTCCAACTCGGCGATCTCCCGTGTCAGCACCTCGCGGTCGAATTCCTGGCAAGGCAGCCCGCCCAGCACCACATCGGTGCGACACTCCGACCGGGAGCCCAGCACCCCGGCGCTCACCTCATGGGCGGCCCGGATGCTGCCCCCGATGATAGTGCCCCGGCCGGAGCGCACCTCCACCAGGCCGTCGCTGTACACGTCGCAGTTGATGACGCAGTCGGCGTGGAGGTCCTCCATGGCGTAGACGCAGCAGTTCTCCAGGTATTTGGCGAAAACGCTGTGTCCGGCCCGGAGCACCGCGCGGTTGTCCCCCTGGGCCCCTTTGACCATGATGAGGTCGCCGCCCGCCTCCACCGAGGCCGCCTCCACCACGCCGTCCACGGTGATGTTCCCCATGGCCCGGACGGTGAAGCCGGTGCAGACGTCCCCGTGAACATGGACGTCCCCCAAAAAATTGATGTGGCCGGTGGAGTAATCCACATTGCCGTCGATCTCCATGACAGGCTTCACCTGGAACGTGCGGCCGTTGAACTCCACATGGCCCGTTTTCGTGGCTATCAGGGCCGTCCCGTCATCGGTGAGGGCGGTGTTGCGCCCCTTGGGCACCGTGGCCGCCCTGCCGTCCCGGGCGGACAGGTCCTGGCCCAGCACCGTCTTGCCGTCCTCGCCGGGGGTGGGTTCAATGATCCGGCAGATGATGTCGCCCTCCTCCACATTCTGGATGAAGCTGATGGAAGCATAGTCCACCCGGTTGTACTCGTCCACCACCAGCTTCCGCTCCGGGCTGCGGGCGAACAGGTCCACGATCCGGCCATCCTTGCCGTGGACGACGGGCTTGCCCCGGGCAACTAAGAACAGGCGGAAATACCGCCCCGGATCGTCCGGCAGGGCATCCAGCAGATCCTCGTCCAGGCCGTATTTCACCTGCTTCTCCCCCAGGGCCTTTGACAGCATCCCGCGGTCCAGCTCCTCGCCTTCGCCCACCGGCGGGTAGACGAACACCCATGCCGTCAGCCGGTCATTGGACACGAAGGCCACCGCCTGGGCGTCCAGATCGGGACGCGGGGGCGGGTCCTCCCCCTCCCGCGCCTTGTCCGCCTTCTTTGGCTGGACCCTGCCCAACCGCTGGTTGGCGGAGGCGTTCACGGTCAGCAGCAGCCGCGCCAATTCCTGTTTAGCCTGGCCGGCGGGCATCACATCCTCCCCGTCCGGATCCTCGAAGCGGAAGAACGGCGGGCTTTCATACCCCGCCTGCTCCCTCCACAGCCGCCACAGCTTATTCATCGCGTGGTCCGGGGACAGCTCCAGACGGAAAAGATCCGGTTTGGCCTCAGTGGGCGGAGTCTCGGGCTGGACGGGCGCCTCAGCCTGCTGGTCGGGCGTCTGGGGCTCCTCCTCCCCGCGGCCGCCAAACAGCCAGGACAAAAGCGGATTCTTGCTTGTCATGCCGGGACACCTCCTCGCGGGACTGCATCGAAATATATTGTTATTATAGCGCATCTTGTACGGATATTGCAAGGGAGCACCACACTTTTTTGTGAATTTTCTCTACGTTTCCCTCTTGACTTTTGCTATTATCAATAGTACTATTATCAATAGTAAATATGGAGGTGCCGCCATGTCGTCCATCGATCTAGCCATACTTGGTATCGTGCTGGAAAAGCCGCGCAGCGCATATGACATCCAAAAAGATGTGGAATATCATCATTTTTCCCGCTGGACCAGAATCAGCACTCCATCTATTTACCGAAAAGTGATCCAGCTCAGCGAAAAAGGCCATCTGAAAAGCGACACCGTGAAAGGGGACAAGTTTGCCGACAAGGCGGTATATTCCATCACGGATCAGGGACGCGCTTATTTTGAACAGCTCATGACCGCTTACGCTGGGCAGCAGGTGCCCCTGCTGTTTGATTTCAATGTTGTCATCACCAATCTTAATAAAATAGATCGGGAAAAGGCGCTGGGCCTGGTTCAGCGCCTTCGCGGCGCCATCGCCGCCTCCGCTCAGCTCAACCAGGAGCACGCCGAAGAATATGCCGATATTCCCCTGGTCGGACGGACTATTTTTGAACAGCAGCAGCTTCTCTACCGCGCCCTTTTGGAATGGCTGGATGCCTTTGAGCACCAATTCAAGGGGGGCTGACCCCATGTCCCCGAAAAGCTCCCTGACCATTCTATTTGAAGGTCCCTTTTGGGTCGGGTCATACGAGCGGATCGACGACGGCAAATGCGAAGTCTGCAAGATCACCTTTGGCGCGGAGCCGAAGGACTATGAGGTATATGAGTTCCTGCTGAACAACTGGCGCCGGCTGAACTTCAGCCCGCCCGTGGCGGTCGGGAAAATCGTGGAGCGCAAAATCAATCCCAAGCGTATGCGCCGGAAAATCAGCGGCCAGCTGGAGCGCGGCGGCATTGGCACAAAGGCGCAGCAGGCGCTGAAGCTCCAGCAGGAACAGCACAAGGTCGAGCGGAAGGTCAAAAGCCGGGCCCAGAAAGAGGCGGAAAAAGAGCGGCAGTTCGCTCTGCGGCAGGAAAAGAAACGGGCAAAGCACAAAGGCAGGTAACTCCTCAGGGAATCAATTCCTCTTCGGCAAAACATTTCGGCAATTTTTGATTTTAACTCTTGACAGAGTCGGTTTCGTTTGCTATAATGACTTTCGCCGTCTGACAAACGGTAGGAACGATTGGGGAGCATAGCTCAGCTGGGAGAGCACTTGCCTTACAAGCAAGGGGTCACAGGTTCGAGCCCGTTCTGAGTCGCCATAGGGTGCAATTGATGTACCCTATATGCCTCTGTAGCTCAGTTGGTAGAGCAGCGGACTGAAAATCCGCGTGTCGTTGGTTCAATTCCGACCGGAGGCACCAAGTATGTGGCTTTGCCACATACACGCGGGCGTAGCTCATCTGGTAGAGCGCCACCTTGCCAAGGTGGAGGTAGCGGGTTCGAGCCCCGTCGCCCGCTCCACAAAGGATAACAGGAGCAAGACATGGTTGCTCCTGTTATCTATATGGTGACATAGCCAAGTGGTAAGGCAAGGGTCTGCAAAACCCTCATTCCCCGGTTCAAATCCGGGTGTCACCTCCAGAAATCGACAGGCTTCGACGAGAAGCCTGTCGATTTTATGTAATCCATTTATTTGACGAGCCGCGGAGCGTTTTGCCTCTGCGGCTCTCGGTCTATAAAACCGTTTGGGTCTCCCGCAAAAGGCGAGAGACCCTGTTTCCGCTTTCAGAGTGATCTCATTTCTCGCTGCTATGTACCTCAGCCTCTCTCGCGATTTCCCACTGGATCAGGTCCAATAAGATAGGTTGAAGCCGGATCGCTTTTTCAGTCAGCGCATATTCTACTCTTATGGGAATTTCCAGATATTCAAAGCGTTCAATCAACGCGCTCTCTTCCAATTCCCGCAGGGATTTTGAGAGCATCGTATTGGAAATGCCCTTTATATTGCGAAGCAGATCATTATATCGCGTGGCGCCATTCGCTGTCAGGGAACACAATATGGGGAGTTTCCATTTCCCTCCGATCGTGTTCATTGCTTTTTGCAAAAAGCAAGATTCAGAACAGGGGCAAGAGTGGTTCAGCGACATTTTAATCCTCCTAACGGTAAATTTTTTCTTCCTTACTCATCTTTTTTCAGTAATTGACATACAGGGTTTGGTTACAATATAATGATAGCAAATAAGAAATCCGTTGTAAAGAAGAAAAGATGAGCTAGAACATATGTTGATTCACTATATCAATACCAACAGGAGGGCATTTCATGAGCATTTTTGACTTTACGGTACAAACACAGGATGGGAATACAGTATCGCTTTCCGAGTATAAGGGGAAAGTTCTGTTGATCGTCAACACGGCGACCGGGTGCGGCTTTACGCCTCAATATGATGTACTTCAAGAGTTATATGAGCTGCATCAGAAAGATGGGCTTGAAATTCTGGACTTTCCCTGCAACCAATTTGCGGAGCAAGCCCCCGGCAGTGACGAGGAAATCCACTCCTTCTGCACCGGGCGCTTCGGCATTACGTTCCCGCAGTTTTCCAAAGTCGAGGTGCTGGGTGAAAACGCCAGCCCGTTGTTTCAATATCTTTCTGCCAACACCTCCTTTGCCGGATTCGGCATGAACCCGATGTCCCTTGTGCTGAAAGGCGTTGTCAAGAAGATGGACAAAGATTATAAGAACAATGGCAATATCAAGTGGAATTTCACAAAATTCCTGATCGACCGAGAGGGAAGGATTGCCGCCCGGTTTGAGCCGACGGAAGCTATGGATCGGGTAAAAGCGAAGGTGGAAGAGATATTGTGATATTCCGCCATTTATCAAACAAGGCCTAATACAGAAGAAGTCTCGAAGTCATTTTGATTTCGGGACTTCTCTTTGTTTTGCATGAAATCGGCCTGGATATGTATTGACTTGTTTTTCGCTTTCCTCTGTACCTTTCCTTTTACACGTCAAAATTATCCGGCAGACACGCTCCTGATGCCGCTCTCCATCCGTGTTGCGCTCTCATGCTCGATTTTACAATGGCGATTGGAACAAATATTTTTGCTGTGTTCTGAAAAAACAAATGTAGAAATCACTGTTTTACTAGTGGACAATTCGAGGTTCTGGTAGTAAAATTAAAATATCAAGATGGGAGATTATGCTTTTGGGAGGCTGTGGCATGAAACGCAGGATACTAAGTTTAATTATCGCGCTGGCGCTGTGCCTGAACCTGTGCCCCGTGGGGGCATTGGCCGCTGGCGAGGAGACAGCAGACGGCGTGTGTTCGCATCATCCGGCACACACGGATGAGTGCGGGTATGTCCCGGGAAGTCCGGACGCGCCATGTACGTTTGTTTGTCAGATTTGCCCTGTCGAGGACTTAACCGGCAGTCTGTCTGACAGTGTTTCGGAAAACAACGGCGGGCAGGTGCAGGACCAGCCGGGCGGGATGGAACCGGAGACGCTGAGCGACGGCTCCGGCGGCAGCGCCGCCTCTGGTCGGACCTATGAATTGACGGAGGATATCAGCTATCCCGCTCCATATGAGATATCGGAGCTTTACATATTCCGCACAAACAGATATACCTTCACCGGGCCGAACTCGACTGCCATACGGGTCATCGGGACAGGCGAACTGTACCTCTCTGGTACGGTCGTTTCCAAAAACGGCGCCGGGGTGGAGGTCCTGTCCGGCGGTTTTCTGAGCATCACGGAGCCGGAGACGTCCATCAGCGGTACGACCTGCGCCCTGGACATCGCCTCCGGTGCGAAGGTACACCTCACCGCCGGCACATATATCGGAAAATCCACCGCGATCCAGACAGCGGACGGGGATCTTGCCGCTCTCCTGGAACCGGGCTATGCCTACTTTGACCCCAACGGCAGCTTGCTCCTCCCTGCGGACGCGGCGGAGGCCAAGAGGATCGTCATTGACCAGTGTCCTGGCCATTCGGGAAAGACCTACACGCACACCTCCGGTACCACGACGCACGCCTGGACCTGTCCATACTGCGGCGCGGAGGAGACGGAGGCGTGTACCTTCACCTTCGGCCAGGACGGAAACGGGAGCTGCGGCTTCTGTGAAAATACGATCGCCATTGTCGTGGATGAGAGAGACCTGACCGGTCTGGTCTATGACGGCACCGTGAAACCGGAAGAGGTTTCCATC
>JAAVHX010000017.1 GCA_014799475.1 Clostridiales bacterium
AGAGCCCTCGCCGTCCACGATGATGGTGTTCTCCTTCTGGACCTTCACCTGGCGGGCGCGGCCCAGCATATCCATGGTGGCCTCCTTGACCTCCATACCCAGGTCGGAGGAGATCACGGTGCCGCCGGTGAGGATGGCGATGTCCTCCAGCATCTCCTTGCGGCGGTCGCCGAAGCCGGGGGCCTTGATGCAGCACACGTTCAGGGTGCCGCGCAGCTTGTTGACCAGCAGGGTGGACAGGGCGTCGCCCTCCACGTCCTCGGCCACGATGAGCAGACGGCGGCCGGACTGGGCCACCTGCTCCAGGATGGGCAGCAGGTCCTGGATGGAGGAGATCTTCTTGTCGGTGAGCAGGATGAGGGCGTCGTCCAGCACGGCCTCCATCTTCTCGGTGTCGGTGACCATATAGGGGGTGATGTAGCCGCGGTCCAGCTGCATACCCTCGACGACCTCGCTGTAGGTCTCGGCGGTCTTGGACTCCTCCACGGTGATGACGCCGTCGTGGCTGACCTTCTCCATGGCCTCGGCGATGAGGGTGCCGATGGCCTCGTCGCTGGAGGAGATGGCGCCCACCCGGGCGATGTCGGAGGTGCCGGACACGGGTTTGGAGTGGCCCTTGATGGCCTCAATGGCGGTCTCGGTGGCCTTGGAGATGCCCTTCTTCATGACCATGGGGTTGGCGCCGGCGGCCAGGTTCTTCAGGCCCTCGCGGATGATGGCCTGGGCCAGCAGGGTGGCGGTGGTGGTGCCGTCGCCGGCCACGTCGTTGGTCTTGGTGGAGACCTCCTTGACGATCTGAGCGCCCATGTTCTCAAAGGGGTCGGCCAGCTCGATCTCCTTGGCGATGGTCACGCCGTCGTTGGTGATGAGGGGGGTGCCGAACTTCTTGTCCAGGACGACGTTGCGGCCCTTGGGGCCCATGGTGATCTTGACGGTGTCGGCCAGCTGGTTGACGCCGCGCTCCAGGGCGTGGCGGGCCTCCTCGCCGTAGCAGATGATCTTAGACATATCGCATTACCTCCAATATATAATTACTCAACGATGGCCAGGATGTCGTTCTGACGGACGATGGTGTACTCCTCGCCGTCCACCTTGACCTCGGTGCCGGAATATTTGCTGGTGAGCACCTTGTCGCCCACCTTCACGGTCATGACGACCTCTTTGCCGTCCACCGTGCCGCCGGGGCCCACGGCCACGACCTCGGCCATCTCGGGCTTCTCCTTGGCGTTGGAGGTGAGGATGATGCCGCCCTTGGTTTTCTCCTCGGCCTCCAGGGCCTTGAGGATCACGCGGTCAGACAGGGGTTTGAGATTCATTGTTGGTTCCTCCTTATGTTTTATTGCGTGGAGCCGTCGCGAGCAGCGGGCTAAGGCCGGAGCGGAGCAAAAGCGGGGAGATCCCAGCGGGGCCGGACAGCTTTTGCGGAGTCGGAGGACTTAGAGCCGCGTCGCGAGCAGGCGCAACGTAGATGCTTCCTGGGTTAGCACTCCGATTCATCGAGTGCTAACCACGAGTATGATAATACCCTCTTTGCCGGAAAAAATCAACCCCTCATTTCAAAAAATTTGGGGCTCATGGCAAAAATTCACTCCTCGTTCATATTCGGCGGGGAACCGCCCGTAATTTCGTCCAATTTCGATAGAAGCGGCCCCGCCCGCAAGGGGATCCGCAGGCAGGAAAAATGCCGCCCGGATGGGCGGCATTTTCGGAAACAGAGAAAGCTCAGCGCTTGCTGAACTGGGGCGCGCGACGGGCGGCTTTGAGGCCGTACTTCTTATGCCTTTGGCACCTCAAACCCTTAATATTACCGCGTTTCCGGCACCTCAGCTTTAAGTTAGCCCCTTATTTAACTCAAGGAACAGAGGCCAATGTATTGCGGACAGGCATGGTTCATGCTGGCCTTTGTCCAAATGCTTCATTGACCACGGGCGATAACTCGCTGGGTCTATTGTACTTCACCTTGGCATAAATGTCCATAGTTACTTTGGAATTTTCATGTCCCGCTAAATACTGAACTGTCTTGCTCTGTCAGTTAGCCCATTTTTTAACCCAAAAGGGCCGGTTAGCCCATATTTAACTCAAAAAAACAGGGTCAAATTGGGCCAAATCAGGCTAAATTGGGGCAAAGGCTATCAGAGATTTTCAAAAGAAAAAACCCCGGAAAATCGCAATTTTCCGGGGTTTTTGAGTGTTTCGGATATAAAATCAGCGCTTGCTGAACTGGGGGGCACGACGGGCGGCCTTGAGGCCGTACTTCTTGCGCTCCTTCATACGAGGATCGCGGGTCAGGAACCCGGCGGCCTTCAGAGCGGGGCGGAACTCGGGGTTCATCTCCAGCAGGGCGCGGGAGATGCCATGGCGCAGGGCGCCGGCCTGACCGGTGACGCCGCCGCCGGTGACGGTGGCGGTGATGTCCACCTTACCGATGACGCCGGTGGTGTTCAGGGGCTGGCGGACCACCATCTTCAGGGTCTCCAGGCCGAAGTACTCCTCGATGTCCCGGCCGTTGATGGTGATGGTGCCGGTGCCGGTGGGAAACAGATGGACGCGGGCCACGGAGGACTTCCGGCGGCCGGTGCCGTAATGGTAAGGCTTCTTGCTCTTATACATATTCCGTTACCTCCTTATTCCACGGTCCAGGCTTCGGGCTTCTGGGCGGCGTGGGGGTGGCTGTCGCCGCGGTAGATCTTCAGCCGGGTGAGGGAGTCCTTGGTGACGATGTTGCGGGGCAGCATGCCGCGCACCGCCAGCCGGACGGCCAGCTCGGGCTTGTCCTGCATCAGCAGGCGGTACTTGGTCTCTTTCAGGCCGCCCACCCAGCCGGAGTGACGGCGGTAGTACTTCTGCTCCAGCTTCTTGCCAGTGAGGACGGCCTTGTCAGCGTTGATGACGATGACGAAGTCGCCGCAGTCGGCGTGGGGGGTATACTCGGGCTTGTGCTTGCCCCGCAGGATAGTAGCGGCGGCGACAGCGGTCTTGCCCAGAGGCTTGCCGGCAGCGTCCAACACGTACCATTTGCGCTGGATGTTACCCTTGTTTGCCATAAAGGTAGACATTTCTGGTTTCCTCCATTTATATTCATATTTGTTTGAAACATGGGAACGCTCCCCTTTACAACGGGGAGCATGGTGTATTATAATGCGGAAAAACGTCCCTGTCAACGGGAAAACGGATTTTTTTCAAAATAAATTTGAAATGCTCGATTATTCTTGATAAATCAATAGAATACTCGCGTAAACTCATTTTGATATTTTTCTTTTGAGAGAGAGGAGAAAGCTGCCATGCGGCTGATTTTATCCCATATGCGCCGCTGCGTTGAGGATTACAATATGATCCAGCCCGGCGACAAAATTGCCGTGGGGGTGTCCGGCGGCAAGGACTCGCTGGCGCTGCTGTACGCCATGGCCAAGCTGAAAGAGTTCTATCCCGCCCCCTTCGAGCTCCACGCCATCACTGTCCATCCTGGCCCGGAGGAGATGGACTTCACGCCGGTGGCGGCGCTGTGTCAGGAGCTGGGGGTGGAGTACCACCTGGTGCAGACGGAGATCTTTCACATCATTTTCGACTGCCGTAAGGAGAAGAACCCCTGCTCCATGTGCGCGAAAATGCGCCGGGGGGCCATGCACAACGCCCTGAAGGAACTGGGCATCAACAAGGTGGCCCTGGGCCACCACTTCGACGACGCGGTGGAGACCTTTTTCCTGTCCTTGTTCTACGAGGGCCGTCTGTCCTGCTTCCAGCCGGTGACCTACCTGGATCGCACGGGCATCACCCAGATCCGGCCCCTGCTGTACTGCGGGGAGGGGACGCTGAGGAACGCCGCCGCGCGCTACCGCCTGCCCGTGGTCCACAACCCCTGTCCCGCCGACGGCAACACCCGGCGGCAGGAGGTGAAGGAGCTGATCGCCCGCCTGTCCAAGGACTACCCCAAGCTGAAGGACTACGTGTTCGGCGCCATGCAGCGCCTGCCCCTGCCCGAGTGGGGCCCGGTGGAGAACAGCCACGGCATCAAGCGGTACGGGGCGGATCACGAGGCCGACCAGGAGACATAGAAGGGACTCGCCCGCAAATCTATGTTATCGCGAAAACAGCTTGCGCCTCTCACGCAAATGGTGTAAAATAAAGGCACTGTACCCAAACAATTTTGCAGAAGGAGAGACGAACATGAAAAAACGACTTCCGGCATTGTTCCTTGCGCTGGCCCTGTGCCTGACCCTGCTCCCGGCGCCTACCTTTGCCTCCGGGACGCAGGAGTCCGTCACCGTGGGCAATATGACGTTCAGTGAGGTGCTCACCACAAGCTACTATGACAGTTTAGGGGATTTTTACAGAGCGGAGGGGGAGACCACGGAGCCGGGGAATGACTTCAACTATGCCCTGGGCACCCAGATGCTCTGGTGGAACGAAGACCCCTCCACCCCGGAGAACGAATTTGTGGGGATCCGCACCTTCTGGTGCTTTTTCCTCCCCTCCGACGCCTCCATCATCTTCCACATGAGCGAGGGGGACGCTGTCTATTACCATGGGTGGAACGCCGAGTATTACCAGCGGCGCAGCAGCGATGGCGAGCACTTCTGGAAAACGGAAGTGGTCGAGGATAGGAGTCGGTACTTCACCGTAGATGCTCCGGGAAACTACGTCCAGACGAAGGCCGATTTTGAAGAGTACATCCCGGAAGAATTTAATATGCTGACGTTGGAGATGGGTGACACCTTTGTCCAGCTCTGGTTCGTTGACCAGGTCCCCGTCCCCCCCTTCACCGACACCCCCGCCTGGTGCGCCAAGGAGGCACAGTGGGCGGCGGAGCGGGAGATCACCAACGGCTACGGCGGCTCTTCCACCTTTGCCCCCGGCATTCAGTGCCCCAACACCCAGATCCTGACCTTCCTGTGGCGGGCGGCGGATAAGCCCGACGCCACCGCCGAGGCCCCCATTACCGTGGCGTCCTACTACCAGGATGCCGTCAACTGGGCCTACGAAAAGGGGCTGATCGACGATTCCTTTGACCCAGACGCCCCCTGCACCCGCTCCCAGGCGGTGTGGTATATCTGGAAGGCCCTGGGTGAGACCGAGGCCAAGGAGGCGGCCGACTTCTCCGATGTGGACGCCGACGCCCCCTATGCTGACGCGGTGTCCTGGGCGCTGGAGAAGAAGGTCACCACCGGCTCCGGCGACGGCGACAACACCTTTGCCCCCGACCGGGTGTGCACCCGCGGCGAAATCGCCTGCTTCCTCTACCGGGCCTATAACAACTGAGCATAGTTTTGCCCCCGCTGTTTCATGGAGAAACAGCGGGGGCTTCTTTGTGTGTTACGCGTCTCCCGTCAGATCCTTCAGCCGCTCTAAGGGGAAGGGCGGGAAGGCCACCGGCTTCATAGCGATGGACATCAGCTTCATGGGGTCGTCGTCCGCCGCCACCCGGTTGGACGACAGCGTCCCGCACCGCCGGCAGCGGTGGATGACCGCCCACTCGCCGTTTTTCCGCACCCACACGGAGATGGGCTCCATGATGCCGCCACAGTCCGCCTCCCGGTCGCCGGGCTCGATGTCCACATGGAGGCTGGACAGGCAGTTGGGGCAGTGGTTGCGATGGTCGCTCCCGGCGCCCGCCGGGGTCACCAGCCAGCCGCACACCTTGCAGGTGAAGCTGTCATGGCAGGGATGGGTCTTGTAGTAGCCTTTCTCGTACTGCTTGCGCTTGTTTTCTCTGTTCAAGGGAAAATCCTCCTAAAAGATGTGATTCTTTTGGGAGGTTTGGGTGAGTTAATTGTGACGCAAACCTCCCGGTCAGCGCACGGTCACCGAGACAAACATCATCTTCATAAAACACTTCTCCTATGCTTTTTATATTTCCCACGCCTTTTTACAGCGACAGGATAAATTGTAACGCGGTGCGCGGGGTCTGCGCCCCGTGGAACCGCTCCCAGGCCACCGCCTGGCGGTGGAGCTCCTCCCGGGGAAGCTCCACTCCGTTCTGATCGGCCAGCATATCGACCAACGCCAAAAATTCCGCCTTGTTCAGCCCCTGGAACAGCACCCGCACCCCGAAGCGGTCGGCCAGCGAGGTCTTTTCCCGGATGGTCTCGGACCGGTCCATCTCGTCCCCGGCCCGCTCGGAGATAGTCTGGCGCACCAGATGACGGCGGTTGGAGGTGGCGTACACCGCCACGTTTTGGGGCCGGCGCTCCACGCCGCCCTCCAGGATGGTTTTCAGGACGGAGTAGGTGGGGTCGTCCCGGTCAAAGGTCAGGTCGTCGATGAACACGATGAACTTCTGCCGCCGCCCGTCCAGCTTGCGGATGAGGGCGGGCAGGCCGCCCAGGTTCTCCTTGTCCGCCTCGATGAGCCGCAGCTCCTCCATTCCGGGCAGGGTGAGCAGGTTTTTCACCGTGGCCGACTTGCCCGTGCCGCTCTCGCCGTAGAGCAGCACATTGTTCACGTACCGCCCCTCCACCAGCAAGCGCGTGTTGCGCACTACCTCGGCCCGCTGTTCGTCGTAGCCCAGCAGCTGGTGGTCGGCGGGGCAGTCCGGGCGGGCCACCGGGATCAGCTCGCCGCTGTCCCAAACAAAGGCCCGGTACCGGGCGAACAGCCCCGCGCCCTCCTTTTGATAGGCAGCGGTGAGCTGCTCAAAGGAGAAGGGCACCCCCCGCTGCCACCGGGGCAGGGAGGTCAATACCCCCTGGTAGTCGCTGTCCAGGAACTTCCCCAGGTGGGCCAGCCACTTGTCGCAGTCCACGCTGGCCAGCAGCTCAAAGGCGGAGATGTCCAGCTTGGCCGCCTGCTCCAGCGCCGGGTCCCGATCCCCCCGCTGGGCCAGCAGGGGATAGGGCCCCTCCGACCACCGCAGGGCCTCCCCCAGCCAGTGGCCCAGGCCGGGCTGCCCCTCCACCCGGAGCTGGTAGAACAGGCCGGTGTACGCCTCCAGCCCGCCCTGGCCGTCCCCGTGGGCGGCGCAGGCCAGCAGGGACAGGGCACGCTCCATCACCGGCTGGGTAAGTACGTCCTTGTAAGCGGTCACGCCCCGCAGGGCGGCCAGCATGGTCTTTACATTCATGGAAATCACCTCGGTGGGGATATTATACGGCATCCCGGCGGAAATGACAATCCCTCAATTTCCCGGGAAAATCTGACTTTAGACTTTCTATTTTTTCTCTGCTGTGGTAAAATATCTAAATACGTAAAAAGCACAAGATATGCACCGGGAGGTTATTTTGATATGGAACTGAAGGAGAAAACGCTGGCCAGCGAGCGGGTTTTCGACGGGCGGCTGCTGAAGGTCTACCGGGACGAGGTGGAGCTGACCAATGGCAAAACGTCCGTCCGGGAGTTTGTCCATCATCCCGGCGGGGCGTCGGTGGTGGCCCTGGACGGCGAGGGAAACGTCTATTTGGAGCGGCAGTTCCGCTATCCCTACCATAAGGTGGTCACCGAGATCCCGGCGGGCAAGCTGGAGCCGGGTGAGGATCCCTTTGACGCCATCCGGCGGGAGCTGAAGGAGGAGATCGGGGCCGAGGCGGGCAGGTGGGACGCCCTGGGCCATATCATGCCCAGCGTGGGATATACCGACGAGATGCTGTACCTGTACCTGGCCCGTGACCTGACCTTTGGGGAGCGGCACCTGGATCAGGATGAATTTTTGGAGCCCTTCAAGCTGCCCTTTGACGAGGCGCTGGCCCAGGCGGCGGACGGGCGGATCAACGACGGGAAAACGGTGGCCGCCCTGTTCCGGGCGGAGAAATTGATGCGGGAGGAAGCCAATGGGTAAAAAGATCCTGGTGGTGGAGGACGAGCGGAACATCGTGGACATCCTCACCTTCAACCTGGCCCGGGAGGGCTACGAGACGCTGGAGGCCCTGGACGGGGCGGCGGGGCTGCGGCTGGCCCTGGAGCAGGACCCGGATCTGATCCTGCTGGATCTGATGCTGCCCAAAATGGACGGCTTCCAGGTGTGCCGCACCCTGCGGGAGCAGGGGCGGGCCACCCCCATCATCATGCTCACCGCCCGTGAGGAGGAGACGGACAAGGTGCTGGGGCTGGAGCTGGGGGCGGATGATTACATCACCAAGCCCTTCTCCATGCGGGAGCTGCTGGCCCGGGTGAAGAGCAACATCCGCCGCACGGAGATGCTGGCCAATGCCGCCCAGCAGAGCCCGGGGAACCGGCTGGAGCTGGGCCGGATCCAGGTGGATCTGGACGCCATGCTGGTCTATAAGGACGGCGAGGCTTTGGATCTGACCCAGCGGGAGTACGAGCTGGTCAAGACGCTGGCCTCCAGCCGGGGGCAGGCGGTGAGCCGGGAGTCGCTGATGGAGCAGGTGTGGAACTACGAGGGCTATGTGGGCGACGTGCGGGCGGTGGACGTGGCCGTCCGGCGGCTTCGCGAGAAGCTGGAGGACGACCCCGCCGACCCCAAGTTCATCGTCACCCGCCGGGGGCTGGGTTACGCCTTCGGCGTGTAAAAAAGTAAATACTTGTACTTTGATCAGCAGGAGGTCATAAAGTGTCTTTTGAGGTACGAAAGAAGAAAAATCCCGGAATGATTGCGGTACGAGTCCTATGCGTTCTCATGATCGCGGCGATTTTGTGGTTCATCAACTGGGATCTCGTGCGGGACGCCCTCCGGCAGGAGGGAGTTGACATCATTTTTATGGGCTTTATAGGAATTTTCCTCTTGCTTTTCGCCTACTCGTTCTACGCGCAGAGACGTCCGCGCATCGAAGTGAACGGTCGGAACATCGCCATTTATCCATTGTGGCGGCCATCCAAAAAAATCACGCTGCGGGAGATCACCTCAAGAACAGAAAAGGGCGATACCTCAGGCGAACAATTAGACGCGGCAATTGGCGGAATGCTGCTTGGCGGCGCGCTTGCCTATGCGCTGCAGCAAAGACATTCCGCCGCTTTACAGTCGCCTAAAGAGATGTCCTACACCTATTACAGTGGGGACACCAAATTGATCACCGTTTCAACAAAAGGGATGGAAAACGTGGAGCGGTTTGATAACATGGTGGTGGACAAATTGGAGGGAAAACCGCTGGAGCTTGGTCCGAAAACGGTTGCCGCAGAAATGGAACCTGCCAAGAAAGCAAAACGCCCCCTTATCCTGTGCGGACTGCTTGTCCTGGTCTGTGTCGCGGCGGCGGCAGTCATGCTTTGGCCGCGGTCTCCCGATTCGCTGGCGGGAACCTCCTGGATCGCTGCCAATGACGGTTCCCAATGGGTATTCCATGAGGATCAGACATTCCACTGGTATCAGACAAAAGGGGAAACAGACGACAATTATTTTGCCGGCACTTATGAATTCCATATCGGGCAGGACGCGCTTGATTATTTGACGACCGAGCTTTCCAGGTATGCTGTGACGGAAAGGGAGATGCGGGACGTGATCTCCAGAGTGCCGGAATATACCGTTGATAATTTTGTGTGCTTTTCTTGTGTCAACCAGTCTTTTATGCTGGACGGGAAGGAACAGCTTTCCGAGGAAACTGTATCGTCTTATTTTGGCTTCCTGCTGCTGGACGGCACATACCTTGATATTGCGAATATGACGACCGGTACTTATTACGGTTTCATGAAGGAGTAGATCCCGGCCTCCGCGCCGGGCACAGGATTCAGAAAGGAGGACGCGCCCATGCGCCGAAACCTGCATATCAAGCTGGTGCTCATCATGGTGCTGCTCATCGTGTCGCTGATGGTGGTGGTGGGCGCGTTTTTGATGAACTCGGTCACCGGCTACTATATCAACGAGTTTTACAGCCAGATTTCCGACGCCTTTGGGGAGGACAACGCGGACTTCGTCCGGGATCTCCAGACCGCCACCGAGGACGAGACCGACGGCGCGCTCATGGTGAACGCGGTGCTGTCCGCCTACGAGGGCGTGCTGGGCGTGGACCGCCGCCACCGCAACTTCTATGTGCTGGACGGGACCACCGGCCGCTATCTGGCCGGATCGGCCCCCGAGCCGGCGGGGGGTATCCCCATCACCCCCAACATCGCCTCCGCCCTGCAGGGGGAACCGGGGGACGACAGCAGTGTCACCGCCGATTATATGGACGCCGCCATCCCCATCACCCGGGGCGGGCAGCCCTACATCGTCTATATCCTGGACAGCCGGGAGACCGCCCGCAGCCTGAACGGGTCGATGTTCACCCTCATTATAGAGGCGCTGGCGCTGGGCCTGATCATCTCGATCCTGCTGTCCTTCCTGCTGGCCAAGACCATGGTCAACCCCCTCCAGCGCCTGACCAACGGCATTGAGGAGGTCGCCCGGGGGGATTTCTCCCGGAAGCTGGAGGTTACCTCGTCGGATGAGATCGGCCAGCTCACCGAGAGCTTCAACGTCATGGCCCGGCAGCTCCAGTCCACCATCGCCGATTTGGAGCGGGAGCAGCAGAAAAGCAAGGATTTTGTGGCCAACGTGTCCCACGAGCTGCGCACCCCGCTGACCAACATCAAGAGCTACGCCGAGACCCTGGACGACGGGGTGGGGGACCTGCCCCCGGAGATGGAGCAGAGGTTCCTGGGGGTCATCCTCAACGAGTCCGACCGCATGGCCCATATCCTCCAGGATCTGCTCACCCTGTCCCGGTTCGACTCCGGGCGGAGCGGGCTGCGGCTGGCCCGGTTCCCCTTCGCCGGGGCGGTGGACGATACCTATCAGGCCATTTTGATGGACGCCCAGAACCACTCCCACACCGTGGAGCTGGTCCTGCCCGAAAACCTGCCGGAGGTGCGGGCGGATCGGGAGCGGGTGATGCAGGTGATGATGAACATTGTGTCCAACGCCATCAAGTACACCCCCGACGGGGGGCGCATCGTCCTGTCCGCCGGGCAGGCGGGGGACAAGGTGTGGATGGAGGTGGACGACAACGGCATCGGCATCCCCGAGGGCGACCGGGACCGCATTTTCGAGCGGTTCTACCGGGTGGACAAGGCCCGCTCCCGCCAGTCCGGCGGCACGGGGCTGGGGCTGTCCATCGCCCAGGAGATCATGAACCAGCACGAGGGCAGGCTGTACCTGGTGGACAAGACCGAGCCCGGCCTGACCATCCGCATGGAGCTGCCCATCCGGGGCCCCCGGGAGGAGGCCAGGAATGAGGAATAAGCGTCGCTGGATCGAATGGGGAAAGGACGTCCTCATCGTCCTGCTCACCCTGTCCGCCATCTACCTGCTGACCATGACGCCGTTGGTGCGGGACAGCGGCGTGCTGGATCTGCTCTCCCCCCAGGAGAGCCCCGGCGCGGGCCTGTCCGAGGAGAGCCGGGGGATGGTTACGCTCCCCGCCCGTCTGGTCGTCACGGGGGAGGGGGGACGCTATGGCGTGCAGTACAACGAGGAGCGCATGAAGGAGCTGTTCCCCCCGCTGGGCGCCCTGCTGGGGGACGCGCTGGCCTCCGCCGGGACGCCCCAGCTCATCACGGAGGGGAACTGGCGGCGGTATCTGGGCGGGACGGGTGTGTACTTCGACTTTCAGGGCGAGGTGCCCCTGGCCGCCCTGAAGCGGTGGCTCCAGGGGCCGGGGGACGCTTCGCCGTCCGGCTCCGCCCGGCGGGTGCTGCTGTGCGCCGGGGCGGAGGACCAGGTGCTGCTGTGCTGGCAGGAGGCGGGCAGCGGCCAGTTTTTCTCCTGCCCTACCGCCCTGACCCAGAGCCTCCACCTGGATCCGGCGGCGGAGGGGCTGACCTCCAATGGGGCCTACTTTGCCTTTGAGGGCCAGGAGCTGTCCCGGCTGGTGGACCCCTATACCCTCATCACCGAGGGGGAGCAGGGCCGCGTGGGATACGATGCCTCCGTCCCGCTGACGGGCGGAACGGGCGCGGCGGCGGTGCTGGAGGCCCTGGACTACAGCGCGCAGAACCATGCCCCGGTCAGCGGCGGCGAGGTGTACCTGGACGGCGGCGACCGCCTGGTGGTGAGCGAAAACGGCACGGTGACCTACCGGGCGGCCCAGCCGGAGAAGTACCCGGTGGGCAAGGACATCGCCGATGGGATGGACGGCGTCCGGGCGCTGGCGGAGCGCACGCTGGGCGCGCTGTGCGGCGAGGCCCGGCTGTACCTCATGTCCGCCCAGGAGGAGGAGGGCGCGCTGCGGGTGCGCTTTGGCTATCTGCTGGACGGCTGCGCCGTCCGCCTGGGCGGTGAGGGCTGGGCGGCGGAGTTCTGGGTGGAGGGTGGCTATATCACCCGGTTCACCCTCCGCTTCCGCTGCTACACCGCCAACGGGGAGCAGGCCCTGCTGCTGCCTGTCGACAAGGCGGCGGTCATGCTGCCCGATCTGACGGATGAGCGGCGGGAGCTGGTCATCCAGTACCGGGACGGCGGGGGGACCGCCGTATCGCCCGACTGGGTGGCGGTGTGAAAGGGGAGTATGTGGCGTGGAATGGCGCAAGCTGAAAAACCTGATCATCTTGATCCTGCTGACGGTGAACGGCTTTTTGCTGGTGCTGGTGGGCATCCGCAGGGAGGACTCCGCCCGCTATGAGCGCTCGGCGCTGGAGCGGACCGTCCAGGTGCTGGAACAGGGCGGCATCCAGGTGGACATCGAGGCCGTCACCGCCGCGGACGGGCTGACCGCCATAACGGTGGAACGGGATGTGGAGCGGGAGACCAGGCTGATGAGCGCCCTGCTGGACGAGGAGGTCCAGGGGGACAACCGGGGAGGCGGGTTATACCTCTACCGGGGCAAGCTGGGGGAGGCAAGCCTCCGGACTGGGGGCGAGCTGTCCGTGGAATTCTTCCGGGATGACCACTGGCGGACCGGCCGCCCGGAGGACCACGCCGCCTCCCTGCTGAAAAAGCTTGGAGTGGAGGGGGCGCTGACCGGACAGACAGATGAGGGAGAGGACGTCGTCCTCCGCTTTACCCAGAGCTGGAACGGGACGCCGGTATTCTCCTGCGAGGTGGAGTTTGTATACCGGGAGGGGTATCTGACCACCCTCCGGGGCACGCTGCTGATGGCGGCGGAGGGGACGGCGGAGACAGGGCAAACGCTCACGCTGCCCACGGCGCTGATGCGGTTTTCCGAGGGGCTGGGTGCCACCGGCGACGTGTGCTCCGCCATCCGCGCCATGGAGCCGGGCTACCGGGGCACGGTCCAATCCCTGTCCGGCGGCGTCCGGCTGGCGCCTGTGTGGCTGGTGACCACCGACACCGCGAATTACTATCTGGACTGCGTCACCGGGGCGGCCGTCAGGCTGCCGGGACAGTCGTTCGGCGCAGCCGAATGACGTCCCAGGGCGGGCGGCGGGCCAGTAGCATGTCTGACAAGCCCTCCCTCATAGGATGAATGAGAACTCATCCTATGAAGGGGGGCGAGCCCTTGTCTGCGATCCTGGCCGGAACTCTGCTGCTCACCGCCACCGGCCTGTTTTCCCAGGTGGTGGGGTTTTTGTACCGCATGGCCCTGTCCCGGCTCATCGGCGCGGAGACCATGGGGCTGTATCAATTGGTGATGCCGGTGTACTCCATGCTTATGTCGGTGACCGCCGTGGGGCTGACGGTGGCGGTGTCCACCCTGTCGGCCCGCTACCACGCCCTGGGGGACAGCGGCACGGTCAAGCTGGTGCTGCGCCGGGCGCTGCGGGATTTTCTGATGCTGGCGGTGCCGCTGGGGTTGGCGGTGGCGGCGCTGTCCGACCCCATCTCCGTCTACCTCTTGGGGGATGCCCGGACGCGGCTGGGCGTAGTGGTGATGGTGCCCTGTATGCTGCTCACCGGGGTGGAAAATCTCCACAAGCACTGCTTTTATGGCATCGGCCGGGTGCGGCCCCCCGCCGCCGTGGAGACGGCCGAGCAGCTCATTCGGGCGGCGGCGGTGCTGCTGCTCCTGGCGGCGCTGCTGCCCCGGAGCGCCGAGGAGACGGTGGGCATCATCGCCCTGGGCATGGTGCTGTGCGAGGTGTTTTCCGCCTGCGCCCTCACGCTGCTGTTCCGGCGGCACTGGAAGCGGTTTCCCCCCGGCCCCGCCGGGGCGGAGGTGAGCGGCAGCCGGCTGATGACCATCGCCCTTCCCGTGGGGGCCACCTCCCTGCTGGGGACGCTGCTGGGCTCCGCCAACGCTGTGCTCATCCCCGCGAAATTGGTGGAAGGGGGCATGACCCTGTCCGAGGCCATGTCCGAGTTTGGGGTGCTGTGCGGCATGACCCTGCCCCTGCTGGCCCTGCCCACGGGCTTCATCGGGGCGCTGTGCCTGGTGATGGTGCCTGACCTGGCCCGCCGCACCGCCCAGGGCGACCGTCGGGCGGCGGCAGGCTTCCTGGACCGGGTGATGTCCGCCACCTCCCTGCTCATGGCCCCGGCTATGGCCCTGCTGACGGTGATCGGCCCCACGGTGGGGGCGGCGCTGTTCCGGGATGAGCGGGTGGGGGAGCTGATCCTGCCCCTGGCGGCGGGCACTCTGCTGGGGTGCTGGCAGTCGGTGCTGTCCGGGGCGCTGAACGGCCTGGGCCTCCAGGGAAAGGCCGCCCGCAACGCCATCCTCAGCGATGTGGCGCAGCTGGCCTTTACCTTTTTTGCCGTGTCCCGGTTCGGGCTGGCGGGGTTCGCGGCGGGGTTCGTGGCCTCCGGCCTGGTGGGGGCGGGGCTGAACCTGGCCTCCGTCCTCCGGGCGGCGGAGCTAAGAGTAAAAGCCTTTGAATGGTTTGTCCGTCCGCTGTTGGCGGCGGTGCTGATGGGGCTGTGGTGCGGGCTGCTGTTCCGCGTGATGATCGACGCCGGGTGTGGCCATGGCTGGGCGTCGCTGGTGTGCGCGGCGCTGGGGATCGCGGTTTATTCCGCCGCCTTGTTAGCCCAGGGGGTGTCCGTTACCGACCTGTTTGCCCGGTTTGGGGCGTATTTCAAGAGAAAGAGGAGAGCGCTATGAAACCACGCATTCTGATTTCCACCGGCGGAGGGAACGCCGCCAATTACCTGGCCGCTGTCGAGGCCGCCGGAGGCGTGGGGGAGGCGCGCTATCTCCCCACTCCTGACCTCTCCTATGACGGCCTGCTGCTCACCGGCGGGGACGACATGGATCCGGCCCTGTTCGGTCAGGAGAACCAGGGCTCCCGGGGGATCGACCGGGCCCGGGACGAGGCGGAGCTGGCCTTGTTGGACGCCTTTTTGGGCGCGGATAAGCCTGTTTTGGCTATCTGCCGGGGGCACCAGGTGGTCAACGTATGGCTGGGCGGCGACTTGATCCAGGATCTGGGGCCGAATTTGGTTCCATTTCACCGGCAGGACGAACCGGGGGATCGGATTCACCCGGTGCGGGCGGCGGAGGGCTCCCTGCTTCACCGGCTGTATGGCCCGATGTTCCCGGTGAACAGCAGCCACCACCAGGCGCTGGGGCGGCTGGGCCGGGGGCTGACGGTGAGCGCTCGTTCCGAGGGCGGGGTCATCGAGGCGGTGGAGCACGACACCCTGCCCCTCATCTCCGTCCAGTTCCACCCGGAGCGGATGACCGGGGCGCTGGCGAGGCCGGACACGGTGGACGGCGGGGAAATCTTCCGGGCGTTTCTGGAATTGTGTGGATAGGCTTGTTGTCACGCTGCGCCTGTTCGCGACGCGCGGCTTCACTCCGACTCGGACAAAACCCAGTCCCGCCGTGGGCGGGCCTTGGGCTTTTGCCCTCGCTGCGCTCCATCCGCGCTGCTCACGACGGCTTCACGCTTCTTTTTAGCACTCTCTTTCCGAGAGTGCTAATTGTTTACACCCAGTTCATGATTTCCGGGAAAAGAGGGGTATACTACACGTTAGAAATACAAGCTGCTGGGGATTTCCCCGGCTCAGAGGAGTGTGAACTTCATGAACATGAACCAATTTACCCAGAAATCCCTGGAGGCCGTCCAAAGCGCCCAGAACCTCGCCGTCCAGCACGGCAACCAGCAGATCGAGCAGGCCCATCTGCTGCTGGCCCTGGTGGAGCAGGAGGGGGGTTTCATCCCCCAGCTGCTCACCCATATGGGGCTGACGGTGGAGTCCTTCCGGGCCGCCGTCCGCCACGAGGTGGAGATCCTGCCCAAGGTGTCCGGCTCCGGCCGGGCGGCGGACAAGGTCTACATCTCCGCCGGGGTGGACAAGGCTATGAACCAGGCCCTGACCATCGCGGGCAGCATGAAGGACGAATTCGTCTCCGTGGAGCACCTGCTGCTGGCCCTCATCGACACGGCGGAGGGCAATTTGAAAGAACTGTTCCGTACCTACAATGTGGACAGGGAGAAGGTCATGCAGGCGCTGGCCGCCCTGCGGGGGAACCAGCGGGTGACCAGCGACAACCCGGAGGACACCTACGAGGCGCTGAAAAAGTACGGCGCGGACCTGGTGGAGCGGGCGCGGCAGAATAAGCTGGACCCGGTGATCGGCCGGGACGACGAAATTCGGAATGTCATCCGCATTCTGAGCCGCAAGAGCAAAAACAACCCCGTTCTCATCGGTGAACCGGGGGTTGGCAAGACCGCCATCGCCGAGGGGCTGGCCCAGCGCATCGTCAAAGGGGACGTGCCCGCCGGATTGAAGGACAAGACCATTTTTGCCCTGGATATGGGGGCGCTCATTGCCGGGGCCAAGTACCGGGGCGAGTTCGAGGAGCGCTTGAAGGCCGTTTTGAACGAGGTGAAGCAGTCCGAGGGCCGCATCCTGCTGTTCATCGACGAGCTGCACACCATCGTGGGCGCTGGCAAGACCGAGGGGGCCATGGACGCGGGCAACCTCTTGAAGCCCATGCTGGCCCGGGGCGAGCTCCACTGCATCGGGGCCACCACCCTGAACGAGTACCGCCAGTATATCGAGAAGGACGCCGCCCTGGAGCGCCGCTTCCAGCCCGTCATGGTGAACGAGCCCACTGTGGAGGACGTGGTGGCCATCCTGCGGGGCCTCAAGGAGCGCTACGAGGTGTTCCACGGGGTGAAGATCACCGACGGGGCCATCGTGGCCGCCGCCACCCTGTCCAACCGCTATATCACCGACCGCTTCCTGCCCGACAAGGCCATCGACCTCATCGACGAAGCCTGCGCCCTCATCCGCACCGAGATGGACTCCATGCCCACCGAGCTGGACGTGATCTCCCGGAAGATCATCCAGTGCGAGATCGAGGAGGCGGCGCTGAAAAAGGAGGACGACCAGCTTTCTCAGGCCCGTCTGGCGGACATCCAGAAGGAGCTGGCCGAGCTGCGGGATCAGTTCAACGCGGGCCGCGCCAAGTGGGAGAACGAGAAAAACGCCATCGGAAAGGTGCAGAAGCTCCGGGAGGATTTGGAGGCCGCCAATGCCCAGCTGGAAAAGGCCCAGCGGGAGTACGACCTGGAAAAGGCCGCCCAGCTCCAGTATGGCGCCATACCCGAGCTGAAAAAGCAGCTGGAGGAGCAGGAGGGCTTCGCCGCCCAGTCCAAGGAGGACAATCTGCTCCGGGATAAGGTCACCGAGGAGGAGATCGCCCGCATCGTGGAGCGCTGGACGGGCATCCCGGTGGCAAAGCTGATGGAGGGCGAGCGGGAGAAGCTGCTCCACCTGGAGGACATCCTCCACAAGCGTGTGGTGGGCCAGGAGGAGGCCGTGCGGCTGGTCAGCGAGGCCATTTTGAGAAGCCGCGCCGGCATCGCCGACCCGGACAAGCCCATCGGCTCCTTCCTGTTCCTGGGCCCCACCGGCGTGGGCAAGACGGAGCTTGCCAAGGCCCTCAGCGAAGCGCTGTTCGACAGCGAAAAGAACCTGGTGCGTATTGATATGAGCGAGTATATGGAGAAGTTCTCCGTCTCCCGGCTCATCGGGGCCCCTCCGGGGTACGTGGGCTACGAGGAGGGCGGACAGCTCACCGAGGCGGTGCGCCGCCACCCCTATTCCGTCATCCTGTTCGACGAGGTGGAGAAGGCCCACCCGGACGTGTTCAATGTATTACTCCAGGTTTTGGACGACGGCCGTATTACGGATAGTCAAGGCCGGACGGTGGACTTCAAGAACACCGTCATCATCCTGACCTCCAACCTGGGCAGCCAGTTCCTGTTAGACGGCATCGGGGTGGACGGCGAGGTCAGCGGCGAGGCCCGAGTCCAGGTGGACGAGCTCTTGAAGCACTCCTTCCGGCCCGAGTTCCTCAACCGGCTGGACGAAATCGTATTCTACAAGCCGCTGACGCGCGACAACATCTATCACATCATCGACCTGCTGCTGGCGGGCCTGAACCGCCGTCTGGCGGACAAGCGGCTCCGCGTGGAGCTGACGGACGGGGCCAAGTCCCTGATCCTGGACGCCGCCTACGATCCCATGTACGGGGCACGGCCCCTGCGCCGGTATCTCCAGCACACCGTGGAGAACCTGGTGGGCCGGAAGATCATCGCCGGGGAGACCGCCCCCGATTCCGTCCTTACCGTGGACGCGCGGAACGGTGAGCTGACAGTGCAGTAAAGGAACCCCCCTGCCCAGCTTTGCTGGGCAGGGGGTTGAACGTTTATAACAGCTTATCCAGTTCCGCAAGCAGCTTTTGCTTCATCTCCGACAGTTCATGCTCCGTCGGGCGGTTGTCGTCACAATACATTTTTTCCATGGGGTACCACCAGACAGGGCCTTTACCGTTGTTTCCGTAGTGTTCGATATCCCCGGCAACCCTGGGGTATAGATGCCAGTGAAGGTGGGCGTCCCCCATCCCTAGCAGCTCATAATTCATCTTTTCCGCCCCGAAGGCGTTGGACACCGCCTGGGCGACGATGGACATCTCCTCGAGGAATCTCATTTTTTCGGCGCGGTCAAGGTGAAACAGCTCCGTTATGTTCCCGTGGGACTTATACAGGAACAGGGTGTAGCCATAAAAATGCTGGTTATCGCCGATGACCACATAGCCCGTGTCAAGCTCCTTGACAAAATACGGATTTTCCCCACGTTTGATCATTTCGATCCGGTCACAGATCAGGCACATTTTTCGTTCCTCCAATATATTTTGTTTTTTACTCTGCCTCGGAGGTTTCCCCGCCGCGGCCGGCTGCCTCAGGAGCGGAGACCTGGTGGCTTTCCCCGCTGTCTCCGGCCCTGTCAGTGCAGCCGCCATTTTTATCCTCGTCGTCCAGTACGCTCTTTTCGTCCTCCGGGTCGGGATTCTCCCGGCGCATAGCCATGGCCAGCTTGTAGCCCTCCGGGTCGTTGTTCATCAGGTACTCCAGATCCTCCGGCGGCACCCGGTTGCCCTTCATAATGGACGCGGCGATTTTCTGGCACTTGTTCATCACCTCGAGCTGCTTTTCCATGATGTCCAGCTCGTTTTTCGCGCTCTCCATGGCGCTGAGGCTGTCGTCCAAGCGGGCTTGACGCCGCTGCTCCCGCTGCTGGGCCGCCTCCCACATTTTGCGGTTTTGCTCCTGCACAAACGCCAGCGCCTGTTGGGACAGAGACACCTTGTCCGTGGGGGTCTGGGCTTTGACGGGCTGGGCCTGGGCCTTGGCGGGGCCGTCCGCCGTCTCCGCCTTCTTCGCCATGGCCTTGGAGAGCTGTTCATTCCGCCGCATCTCCCGGGTGGCGCGCAGTTCCATGTTCACCGCTCCTCTCGTTTTGGGTGTATACTTACCATATCGGAGGGTTGGCAGGTTTTGTTAAGAGAATCCGCCCACAGAAAAAATTTTGGGCGAGTTGTCAGGTTTCGCCCCCCTCATTCGTATTGTCAGTGAAGGCGCCTTTGAAGGAGAGAACCACATGAAACGAGATGAACAGGAGGCCCAGCGGCTGGTGGACACCTACTCCGACCTGATCCTGCGGCTGAGCTATACCTACCTCAAGTCCACCCAGGACGGTGAGGACATCTGCCAGACGGTGCTGCTCAAGCTGCTCACCGGGGACGAGGTCTTTGACAGCCCCGAGCACGAGAAAGCGTGGGTCATCCGGGCCACGGCTAACGCCTGCAAGGACGAGCTGCGCGCCTTCCGGCGGAAGGCCGTGCCCCTGGAGGAGGCTGCGGAGGCGGCGGCCCCGGAACCGCCCCGATCGGACATTCTGGACGCGGTGATGGAGCTGCCGGGGAAATACCGGGAGGCGATTTACCTCTTTTATTACGAGGGGTATTCGGCCAAGGAGATCGCCGCCCTGACGGGGCGGAGCGAGGCGGCGGTGTCCGCCCACCTGAGCCGGGGCAGGAAAAAATTACGGGCCATGTTAGGAGGCAGGGAATATGAAGCGACTTGAACAGGACTACCGGGAGACGCTGGACGATCTGCGGTTTTCGGATGAAGCAAAGGAGCGTATGATGAAAAACATAACAGAGCAAAAAGAGCATAACCCCGCGAAGCGGCGGGGTATCCGCCCCCTGCGGGCGGGGTTGATCGCGGCGGCGCTGTGCCTGGCGCTGGTGGGGACGGCGATGGCGGCCAACCCGGAGGCGGTGGACTGGCTGATCGCGCGGCTGACCGTCCAGGTGGAGGACGACGGTTATCATGTGGGCGGCGGCCAGATGACCAAGTACCCCCTTGACGAGTTCAGCCCCGCCCTTATCGGGGCCAGCGAGGGGCGGGACGGCCCCGGCGTGGTACAATTAAGCTTTGACACCTGGGATGAGGTGCGGGCGTTTATCGGGAAGGATATCCCCGTCATCTGGCCGAACGGGGGCCGGGGTTGGGACAAACCCATTTACGTTGATTTGTACCATGTGGAGACGGACCAGCTGTGGGGCATCCATATCAATAGTATCAGCATCAGCCGCCAGGCGGAGGTAGATATCGAAGTTCGAACAGAGCACTGGCGGGGCGAGGAGGCTTCCAGCGGATACGGGATCGCCGAGGGCAGCGTGGAAGCGATGGAGAGCTATTCCATGGCCAACGGCTGCGTTGCCGAAATGGTCAAATATCTCGGATCGGAGGAGCACCCCGAAGCCGCTTGCACAGGCCACTTTGTCAAGAATGGCATTCTGTACAACGTGTCCGCCTTAGGCACGACGGCCGCCCAGGAGGAGATGGCGGACAGCCTTAAGAACCTCCTGGACAGCTTTGAATAAGATCAAAAAGCACCCTCCGCGATCGCGGAGGGTGCTTTTTCATATCATCTTCACCGTCCCGGAGGACACGGTATGCGCTTTTCCATCGTCCCCGCCCACCAGCAGGGCGAAATCATCGCCCACCCCGGTGACGGTGCCGGTCTGGAGCGTCCCCTCGCCGTCGAAGCTGACCCGACGGCCCAGGGTGATGCAGTGGGCGCGGTAGCGCTCCAGGTAGTCCGCCCGCTTGGACGGGAAGTCCTGATTCAATTGATCCAGCGCCTCCAGCAGGCACACCGCCAGGTGGTTCTGCTCCACCGGGTAGCCCTCAAGGGCCAGGGAGGTGGCCACTCCCTCCAGCCCCTGGTCATGGAAGGTGGCGGCGGTCTGATTCATGTTGACCCCCATGCCGATGACCACATAGTCCGGCTCGCCGCTTTCCGCCAGCAGGGCGAACTCGGTGAGGATGCCGCACAGCTTCTTCCCGTTGAGGTAGAGGTCGTTGAGCCACTTGATGTCCACCGGGGCGCCGCAGGCTTTTTCCACGCCCTCCCGGGCGGCCACGGCCACCCAGCCGGTGAGGGTGAGCAGGTCGCTCAAACCCACATGGGGCCGGATAAGCACCGACAGGTACAGCCCGTCCCCCTTTGGGGACTGGAAGGAGCGCCCATGGGTGCCCCGGCCCCCGCTCTGCTCCTCGGCCAGCAGGGCGGAGCCTGTGGCCGCCGAGGCGGCCACTGCCTTCAGCCGGGTGTTGGTGGAGTCCACGATGGGCTCCACCCGCACCTTCCCGGCAAACAGATTGTCTTTGCTCAATCGCGCGGAGATGTAGGGGGCGGACAGGGCGGGGGGAGGCCCCGTCAGCCGGTAACCCTTCCGGGTGGAGGATTCAATGGGCCAGCCCGCCTGACGCAGCGCCTCGATCTCTTTCCACACCGCCGCCCGGGTGACCCCCAGGGCGCGGCTCATCTCCTCGCCGGAGAGATAGCCCGAACCCTGGGCCAGGAGGGCGGCTACTTGCTCTCGCTCCATACCGCCGCGCTCCTAATCCTGCTCCGAGCCGTCCACCAGGCGGAAGGAGATCTCCAGCTCCTCGCCCCCCCGCAGGACGGTGCAGGTCAGCTCCCCGTCCACGCCGGTGCGGTAGAGCGCCCGTCTCAGCTCCACCAGGGAGGTGACGGGGGAGCCGTTGGCGGACAGGATAAGGTCGTTTTTCTTCAGCCCCGCCGCTCGGGCGTTGTCGCCGGTCACTTCGGACACCTGGATGCCCTGCCGTCCGTCCACGGTGGCGGCAAAGCAGAGGATGCCCATGGTGGGCCGACAGCTCTCGCCGGTGGCCAGGATGTGGTTGACAAAGGGGATGGCGTCGCTCATGGGGATGGCGAGGCCCATGCCCTCCAGCACCGCGGCGTCGTCGATGGCCTCGCCCTCCTCCCGGACCAGGCCGGTGATCTTGGCGCAGGTGATGCCCACCACCTGGCCGGACTCGTTGAGCAGCGCGCCGCCGGAGTTGCCGGGATTCAGCACAGCGTCGGTCTGGATGAGGCCCAGGGCGCCGCCCGACTCGTCCTCGTCCCGGTTCAGGGCGGACACGATACCCGCCGACATGGAGCCCAGCAGGTAGCCCATGGGGTTGCCTACGGCGTACACCCAGTCGCCCACCATCAGGCTGTCGGAGTCGCCCAGCTGGGCGGGTGTAAGCTGCGCGCCGTCCGGGTCGAACTTCAGCACGGCGATGTCAAATTCCTCGTCAAAGCCGATGACCAGGGCGTCGTAGGCGTCGTTGGTATCGGTGAGCAGCCGGAGCTGGATGCTGACGGCCTCGTCGATGATATGGTAATTGGTGAGCACGTAGCCGGAGGCGGTGACGATGACCCCGGTGCCCATGCTGTATTCCTGAGTCCGCCTGGGGCCCTCGGACTTGTGAGCGGCCTCTATCAGCACCAAGCTGGGCAGCGCTTCCGCATAGATTTGTTTGGGCGGCAGGACGGCCCCGGCGGGCTGGACGGACAGGGAGACGGACGGGTCGGGCTTGCCCCAGGGCAGATCGTCCTGGGTCCAGCCGGACTCGACGTGCGCCGACTGGCTGGGCCGGGGGAGGGAATCCTTTATGGAGGGGGGCTCCTGTTCGGCCTCGGCGATGAGGGCGGCGATGCGGCTCACCGCCCAAAAGCTGATCCCGCCCAGCATGGACAGGCACAGCAGGATGCACACGATGGATACCAGCCAGCGGCGGATGCAGCGCCTGGGCTTCTGCCTGGGCGGGCCGGATTGGGGGGAGGGCACCGGGGGCGGCTGTACGCCGGGGCCCTGGGGCCAGCGGTAGTGGAGATAGTTGTCCATGGGAAGCACCCCTTTTCTACGCTCTTGTCAGCGTGAATACGAATTTGGTCACCCCGTCCTCACTGGTGCAGACAATGCTTTCCTTGTGGCTGTTGAGGATGGTTTTCACGATATACAGCCCCAAGCCCACCCCGTCCCGGTCAGCGCTGCGGGAGTGGTCGGTCTTATGGAACCGGTCAAAAACGAGCTGCTGCTCCTCGGGGGGGATGGTCTCCCCCTGGTTGCTGATGGTGACGGTGGCCTTTCCGCCCTTAACGGTGACCCCCAGCCCCAGCACGCCGCCCTCCTTGGAGAATTTGATGGCGTTGTCCAGCAGGTTGTAGCACACCTGGGTGATGGCGTCCTGGTCGCCCCAGACGGGGATGGGCTCGTCGTCGGGGAGCTGGGCGTCCACCTCCAGGTGCTTGGCGTTCACCTTGCGCTCCAGTGTGACCAGGGCCCGCACCAGGGTCTCGCAGATGTCGAACTGCTGCTGGGCGGCCCGCTCGTCGGACTGGAGCCGGGACAGGTCCAGCATGGAGCGCACCAGCCGGGACAGGCGGCGGGTCTCGGAGGAGATGATCTCCAGGTAGTGCCGCTCCTGATCCGGGGGGATGGTGCCGTCCAGGATGCCGTCGGCAAAGCCGGCGATAGTGGTCATGGGGGTTTTCAGCTCGTGGGACACGTTGGCGATGAACTCTGAGCGCCGCTGCTCGCTGATGGACAGGGACTCGGCCATGGCGTTGAACGCCTCGGCCAGCTCGCCCACCTCGTCCCGACGATTGCCCACGTCCACCCGCACGTCCAGCTGGCCCAGGCCGAACTGCCGGGCGGCGGCGGCGATCTCCTTGATGGGCTGGGACTGGCGCATACTGGTCGCCGAGCTGATGATGGCGGCGATGAGGATGACCGCCAGGGCGGTGACCAGCAGGATGCCGGACAGATCCCGCCACACACCGCTGATGGTGGACGCGGAGGAGGACACCAGCACCAGGCCCTGAAGGTATCCCTGGCCGCTGGTGATGGGCAGGCCCACCAGGTATCGGGTCTCGTCATACAGCCCGTCCAGGGTGGTCATGCCCACGTAGCGGGAACCCGCCGCGATCTGCTCGGTGAGAGGCCGGGGCAGGGTGGCGTACTGTAGGGCGGGCAGGGCGCTGCCGCCCTGGGTGGCGTAGACCACCACTCCTTCCGGAGTAGTTACCATAATGTGGGTGTCGGACACCAGGGCCACCGAATTGAGGTAGCTCTGGAAATCGGAGGTCCTCCACACCGTCTCATCCCCGGTTCGCAGGGAGTTGGAGGTGAACTGGGCGATGTATTTGGCGTTGCGCTCCAGGGTGTCCTTTTTCTCCCGGATGGTGTACTGATAGCTCAGGGTGGCGAAGGAGGCCCCCAGCATCAGGAAGGACAGCAGCACCATGCCCACCATGGTGGCGAACTGCCGCCCATACATGGTTTTCAAGCGTCTACCACCTCGAATTTATATCCCACGCCCCATACGGTTTTCAGGCTCCAGCGCTCGGACACGCCCTCCAGCTTCTCCCGCAGGCGCTTGATGTGTACGTCCACCGTGCGGCTGTCGCCGAAGTAGTCGAAGCCCCACACTTCGTCCAGCAGCTGATTGCGGGTGAATACCCGGTTGGGGGAGGAGGCCAGGTGGAACAGCAGCTCCAGCTCCTTGGGCGGGGTGTCCACCCGCTTGCCGTCCACCAGCAGCTCATAGGAGTCCAGATTGACCACCAGCTTGTCAAAGTTCAGGCGCTTTTCCGGCTGTTCCTCCTCGCCGTACCGGCGCAGCACCGCGTGGACCCGGGCCAGTACCTCCTTGGTCTCAAAGGGTTTGGTGATGTAGTCGTCGGCGCCCATCTCCAATCCAGACACTTTGTCCTCCAGCTCGCCCTTGGCGGTGAGCATGATGATGGGGGTCTTGGACGTCTCCCGGATCTTCCGGCACACGGACCAGCCGTCCATGGAGGGCAGCATGATGTCCAAAATCACCAGGTCGGGCTGGACGGCCTGGAATTTCTCCAGTCCCTCCAGGCCGTCCCCGGCCACATGGCAGGTCATGCCCTCCTTCTCCAGATAGAGCCGGAGCAGGTCGGCGATATTCTTGTCGTCCTCTACGATGAGAATGCTGCGGGGCATCAGAACCACCCTTTCATTTGGTAGTGAAATAACTCGTTCCCATTATAGTGCGAACCGTGTCGGATTTCCATAGTTATTTGTAAATAAACCAAATTTACAGCACATACGACCGATCCACCCCGATGACGGGGGAGCACTCAGGCTCCCGGGCCAGCAGCTTTTCGACCAAAGCCCGCCGCACCTCCTCGTCGGACAGGGTCACGTCATAAGAGACCACCACATCGAAGGCCACCTGCCCGTCCCCAGCCCGGCGGAAGTCGTGGACGGTGGCGGCGGGGTCGATTTCCCGGGCCAGCTCCTCCGTCAGGGCGCGCAGCCGGTCCGAGCGGGGATCGCCCCGCTCCACCGGATCCAGGTGGATCACTGCCTCCAGGCTGAATCGCTCCCCCAGCTCCCGCTCCGCCCGGTCGATGACGTCGTGGAGCTCCACCAGGGAGCCGTCCGCGGGCACCTCGGCGTGGACGGACATCATCCGCCGTCCGGGGCCGTAGTCGTGGATCACCAGGTCGTGAACTCCCAAAATCTGCGGGTGGCTGAGGATAAGCGCCTCGATGTCCGCCACCACGGCGGGGTCGGGAGGGGTGCCCAGCAGGGGATCCAGGGTGTCGCGGGCCGCTCCCCAGCCGGAGCGCAGGATGAACGCCGCCACCAGCAGTCCCAGCCAGCCGTCCAGTGGGACCCGGAACAGCCGGGAGGCCAGCAGGCCCAGCAGCACCGCCGACGTGGCCAGCACGTCGGACCGGGCGTCGGTGGCGGCGGCGCACAGGGCGGAGGAGTCGATCCGCTTGCCCAGGGCGGCGTAAAACCAGCCCATCCACAGCTTCACCGCGATGGAAACCAGCAGCAGGCAGACAACCAGGGGGGAGAGGGCGGTTTCTGACCGGTGGAAAATCTTTTCGATGGAGCTTTTGCCCAGCTCCACCCCCACCAGCAGGATGAGCAGGGACACCCCCAGCCCCGCCAGGTACTCGATCCGTCCGTGGCCGAAGGGGTGGCGCTCGTCCGCCCGCTGGGAGGCCAGTTTAAAGCCCGCCAGGGTCACCGCCGACCCGGCGGCGTCGGACAGGTTGTTGAAGGCGTCGGCGGTGACGGAGATGGCCCCGGTGAGCACCCCGGCGCAGAGCTTGACGGCGAAGAGCAGGAGGTTGAGCCCCAGCCCCACCCCGCCCGCCAGCAGGCCGCAGCGCTCCCGGGCGGCGGGGGCATGGGCTTGTGTGTGATCAGGGATGAGGCGGCGCAGGATGGCGTCCAGCATGGGGCATTCCTCCTTTCTGCCATAGTATGCCCAACTCGGGGCGAATAGCAATCTGCCTGGACTTCCGTCCAGGCAGTTGTTTTTATGAATTGGGCCGGCAGGCCCTGACGATGGACAATGGCGGCACGGCCCTTGGCAGCTTCATCCGGAACTCCATCTGGGGCCGCTTGGGCTCAGCCAGGTCAAAGCCGTCCATGTCCCGCATCATGGGGGCGGTCATGGAAAAGGCGGGCACGTCCGGCCCCACCACCTCGATCTCGTCCCCGGCGGCGAACTTGTTGCGCAGGGACAGGGTGGCGCTGCTCAGGGCGTCGCAGGTTGTGACGATGGCCAGCACCTGCCAGTCCCGGACGTACCGGGCGGAGTCGGTGTACTGCCCCGGCTGGCCGAACCAGAAGCCGGTGGAATAGTGCCGGTGGCTCACCTTGTCCACCTCCGCCCGCCATGCGGGATCCATAGGGAGGCCGTCCGCCGCCGCGTCCACGGCGTGGCGGTAGGCGGCGGTGGTCATGGCGGCGTAGTAGGCGCTCTTGGCCCTCCCCTCGATTTTCAGGGAATCCACCCCGGCGGCAATCAGCTCCGGGATGTGGTCGATCATGCACATATCCCGGCTGTTCATGATGAAGGTCTCGCCGTTTTCCTCAAACACGGGGAAGTACTCCCCGGGGCGCTTCTCCTCCATCAGGGCGTATTGATAGCGGCAGGGCTGGGCGCAAGCACCCCGGGAGGCGTCCCGCCCGGTCATATAATTGCTGAGCAGGCACCGCCCAGACCAGGACACGCACATGGCCCCATGGACAAAGCACTCCACCTGAAGGCCCCGTGGGGCCTTGGCTTTCAGCTCCGCCACCTCGTCCAGGGACAGCTCCCTTGCCAGGATGACCCGGCTGGCCCCCAGCTCATGCCACACCCGGGCCATTTCGTAGTTGGTGATGCCCGTCTGGGTGGACATATGCACCTGCACATGGGGGGCATGGCGCTTGCAGAGATCCAGTACGTCGGGCCCCGCGGCGATCACCGCGTCCACGCCGATGGCGTCCAGATACTCCAGATACCCGGGGAGCTGGGCCACCTCGTGGTTCCTTGCTAAGGTGTTGCAGGTCACGTGGACCCGCACGCCACGGGCGTGGGCGGAGGCCACGGCGCCCGCCAGACCCTCCCGGTCAAAGTTCCCGGCGAAGGCCCGCATCCCGAAGGCGTTCCCGGCCAGGTACACCGCGTCTGCCCCGTAGGCCAGGGCCATGTCCAGCCGCTCCCGATCCCCCGCCGGAGACAGTACCTCCGGTTTAGCCATCGGAGCCGTAGCGCTGCACCAGCACGTTGTGGTCGGCGAAGGTGCGGCTGTACTCGTGCTGCTTGGTCTCGGGATTGAGCACATAGTAATAGTAGCCGGTGTCCGCCGGGTTCATGGCGGCCAGCAGCGACTGCATACCCGGATTGGAGATGGGCCCGGCGGGCAGACCCTGGTACAGGTAGGTGTTGTAGGGGGAGTTGATGGACTTGTCTGCCTCGGTGGGGACCTTGCCGCCGTTGAGATACACCAGGGTGGCGTCGATCTGCAGATAGCCCGCCGTCTCGGCGGCGGGGTTCTCCAGCCGGTTGTAGATGACGGAGGCGATGCTTCTGTAGTCGTTGCGCTCGGCGGTGTTGGTGCCGTCGGTCTCCTTCTCGATCATGGAAGCGATGGTGACGATGTCGTGGAGGGAGTACTGGGCCTCCTCACCGGAGTACTGGGCCATATACTCGTCCATTTTGGAGTCAAAGTTCACCAGCATTTTGTTGATGACGTATTTGGGGTTTTCCCCCAGCTCAAAGGTATACGTGTCGGGGAACAGGTAGCCCTCCAGCCGGTGGTAATCCCCCAGAGGACGATCCTGGAGCCAGTCGAAGGCATAGTCATAGTTGGCGGCCATGTCCTGGAGCTTTTCCACCGAGGTCACGCCTCGGTCGGCCAGCAGATCAAAGACCTGGTCGATGGTGAGGCCCTCCTTGAGGGTGATGTCCGTCGTCTGCCGGGTGGCGGAGGAGGAACCCATGCTGGACACCAGGGCGTGGTAGTCCATCTCGGTGTTCAGTTCGTAGGTGCCCGGCGCAATCTTGTCCTTGGCGTGGGAGAACTGGGTGTAGAGCTTGAAGAGAAACTTGTACTGGATCAGCCCCTCCTCCTCCAGTTGGTCCACGATGGCATTGAAGTCGGTATCCTCCTCGATGGTGATCACGGTGGAGGCATAGGTCTTGTTCAATCCCAGCAGGTCGCAGGCCCAGGTCCAGCCCAGGGTGGCCAGGACGCCGGACAGACCGATGACCAAAAGGACGTACAAAAACGCGCCGGCGACCCGGGCCGCCGCGCTGCGCCGGCGGCGGGGGCGCTTCTTCCGGGGCTGGGGTTGGGACGGCTCACGCTGGGACTGGCTGCGCACGCTGGCGCGATGTTCATCTGCCATGTAGCTCACTCCTTTGGATTGGGGCAGGGGGGAACCAATTTTTCGGCCCCCACATAGTATAACGCAGAAACGGGGTGGAAAACGGGGCTCGCCCCCGGCGCCGCCGGCGGCGGCGTCGGGGCCGGTCTCTGTGGCCGGGATATTATTAGTGAGGTGACAAAATCATGTGTTGTGGTAACAATGGTGGTTTCGGTGGGGGCTGCTGGTGGATCATCATCCTGATCCTCCTGATTTGCTGCTGCTGCGGCGGCGGGAACAACATGGGCTGTGGCTGCGGCTGCAACAACGGCTGCAACTGCGGTTGCAACAACGGCTGCGGCTGCAACGACGGTTGTTGCTGAGCCGTCGCGAACAGCGGGCTAAGACCGAAGCGGAGCGAAAGCGGGGAGGGCCCGGAGGGGCCGGACAGCTTTTGCGGAGTCGGAGGGCTTAGAACCGCGTCGTGAGCAGGCAAAGCACGAAAATGGCTGCTGTTGAGCCGTCGTGAGCAGTCTGCCTGACTAGTCCTTATAAACCAGCCAGTATGGGGAGGCAGTGCTTGCACTGCCCACCGGGCGGAGGGGCAACCCTCCGCCCGCCCTTATTCCTCAATGAGGACGAGCTGCACCGGAACGTCGAACTCCTCCCGGGGCATATGCTCCACCAGCCGCCCGGGGCGGCACACGCACACGGTGAAGCCGGGGAAATCGGCCAGCCAGCGGTCGTAGTATCCGCCGCCCCAGCCCAGGCGGTAGCCGTCCCGGTCCACCATCAGGTGGGGGATGAGGGCGGCGGCGATCTCATGCTTTTCAATGACGGGACAGGAGCCGTCCGGCTCTGGGATGCCGAAGCGGTTGGGGACAAGCCGGTCGATGTCCAGCACCTGCCGGGCCTCCATGCCCCGGTGGGGCAGGCACACCGGCAGGGCCACCCGCTTGCCCATGTCCAGCAAGGCGCGGATGAGCGGGACGGTATTGGGTTCACGGCCGGTGCCGTAAAACACCATCACGGTGTCCGCCCCCTCCACCTGGGGGAGGGCCAGAAAGCGGTCGAACAGCGCTCCGGCCTCCACTTGGGGCAGACCGGCGGCGTGGCGGCGCAGCTCCTCCTTGCGTTCCTTGACCGTCATCCGCGGTAGTGCAGGGCCGCGCAGACCTGATCCGCGGCGGCGGTGCCCGCCAGCACCTCCACCA
Source organism: Clostridiales bacterium (assembly GCA_014799475.1). GTDB lineage: Bacteria > Bacillota > Clostridia > Oscillospirales > Oscillospiraceae > Enterenecus. Next base: position 30,269 of record JAAVHX010000017.1, read on the forward strand.
GGGCCAGGGCGAAGTCAAAGGCGGAGCCGGGGCCCCGGCCGGTGACCAGCCTGCCCTCGGTGACCACGGACTGCTCCATCAGGGGAACCGCCCCGGCGGCGGCCAGCGCGCCCTCCATGCCGGGGTAGCACACGCAGTGGGCGCCAGGGGGGAGCAGCCCCGCCCGGGCCAGCAGGGTGGGGGCGGCGCAGATGGCGGCCAGCCACAGCCTGTTGTCTCCCGCCGCTTGGCGGATGAGGGCCATGGCGGCCTCGCTGCCCTCAATGGAGGCCACGCCCCCCAGACCGCCGGGGAGGACTACCATGTCGCCCTCCTCCAGCGTGACCCGCTCCACGGGCAGGTCGGCGCGGACGGTGACATTGTGGGAGCTGGTGACGGCGTCCCCGCCGATGCCCGTCAGGGTGACGGGGAGGCTGGCGCGGCGCAGCACGTCGGCGGCAGTGAGGGCCTCCGTCGTCTCAAAGCCTGTGCCCAACAGAATATAGACCATAGAGCATCTGCCTTTCATTTATAATGTTAATGTATTGTGTACCGTGTTATTTTCCACGGATGCGCGCGCCCGCGGCGGACACCAGGAACAACGGAAGCTTGGACATCCGCCCGATGCGGGAGGGCTCCTTCATCAGCCGGTACAGCCACTCCAGCCCCAGCTTCTGGAACTTCTCCGGGGCCCGCTCCGCCTTGCCGGCGAACACGTCCATGGCGCCCCCCAGGCCGATGTACAGCCGCGCCCCGGCGGCCTCGCCGTTGGCGGCGATCCACTTCTCCTGCTTTGGGGCCCCCAGGCAGACGAACACGATGTCGGCCCTGGCCTCCCGGATGGCGTTCGCCACCGGGCCATCCTCCTCGAAGTAGCCGTCATGGGTGCCGCACACCACCAGCCCGGGGTAGGAGGCCCGGAGGTTGACCGCGGCCTGCTCCGCCACCCCCGGCGCGGCCCCCAGCAGGAACAGCCGCTTGCCCGCTTCCGCCGCGCGGCCCAGCAGGGCTGTGGCCAGGTCGATGCCGGGCACCCGGGCCCGCAGGGGCCTGCCCAGGATCTTGGCGGCGTAGATGACGCCTATGCCGTCGGGGACGACCAGGTCGGCGTTGGCGAGGATCCCGGCAAATTCGGGGTCTTTGTTGGCCCGCTGGACGATCTCCGGATTGGGGGTGACGACCAGGTGGGGGCCGTCCCGCTCCAGCAGCTCCAGCGCCTTTTCCAACGCCTCGTCCATGGTCACATTGTCAAAGGCCACGCCCAGCACGTCCACCCGCATGGTGTTCCCTCCTCTTTGCCATAACGATCCATTTTGCCGATATTCTAGCACAGCTTTGGAAAAAAGTCCACCCATGGCGGGAAGTATTTACAGTTCATTCATCCTCCCCGGCAGAATGACGGGAGAAACCGGGGGACTTTTGGGGAAATTGGCACAATTGGCCCTTGACATGAACAGGGCAAAGGGCTATACTAACGCTCGTGAGTTGAGAGACTCGTTTCTTTGTGCCCGGAGCACTTTGACGGCACAAAGCGATAAAGCAAGATTTGGAGGAATACAGAATGAAAAAGAGTTTCAAGCTGCTGGCGCTGCTGCTGGCACTGACCATGATCCTGTCCCTGGCCGCCTGCTCCGGCAAGAATGCCGAGGACTCCGCCGGCCCCACCGGCGATCCCGCTGAGTCCCAGCCCGCCGACAACGATCCTGACGAGCCCGCCCCCGCCGGCAAGGTCTTCCAGGTGGGTATCTCCCAGTACGTCACCCATCCCGCGCTGGACGCTGCCACCCAGGGCTTCATCGACGCCATGAACGACAAGCTGGGCGAGGACGGCTGGAAGTACGACCTCCAGAACGCCGCTGAGGACATTCCCACCTGCGGCATCATCGCCAACTCCTTCGTGGCCAAGAACGTTGACCTGATCATGGCCAACGCCACCCCGGCCCTCCAGGCCGCCGCCACCGCCACCGGCGACATCCCCATCCTGGGCACCTCCGTCACCGAGTACGGCGTGGCCTTCAACATTGAGAACTTCAACGGCACCGTGGGCGGCAACATCTCCGGCACCTCCGACCTGGCCCCCCTGGACCAGCAGGCCGAGATGATCAAGGAGTGGTACCCCGAGGCCAAGACCATCGGCCTGCTCTACTGCTCCAAGGAGGCCAACAGCCAGTACCAGGTGGACACCGTCCAGGGCTACCTGGAGGGCATGGGCTATACGTGCAAGCAGTACGCGTTCTCCGATTCCAACGACATCCAGGCTGTGTGCCAGACCGCCAGCGACAACAGCGACGTGCTCTACGTCCCCACCGATAACTCCGCCGCCGCCAACACCCCCATCATCGACAACATCTGCCGGGGCGTCACCCCCGTGTTCTGCGGCGAAGAGGGCATCTGCTCCGGCTGCGGCGTGGCCACCCTGTCCATCAGCTACTACGACATCGGCTATAAGACCGGCGAAATGGCCGCCGAAATCCTGCTGAACGGCGCGGACATCTCCACCATGCCCATCCAGTACGCCCCCGAGTTCGTGAAGAAGTATAACCCCACCATCTGTGAGGCGCTGAACATTACCGTGCCCGACGGCTACGAGGCCCTGGCGCAGGACTGATCGGCTTCGGGAAACACAAACACGCATAAAAACAGCGGGAAAGGGTCTTTCCTTTCCCGCTGTTATGTGTTACACTGCCACAGTAAGAATATAGAAAGAGCACGGGGGGAACGCATATGATGAATTTCATCGGCGCGCTGCCGGGCGCCATATCCCAGGGCCTGATCTGGGGCATCATGGCCATCGGCGTGTATATCACCTATAAGATTTTGGACATCGCCGACTTGACGGTGGACGGCTCCTTCTGCACCGGGGGCGCGGTTTTCGTGGTCCTGTTCGGCAAAGGGGTCAACATCTGGCTGGCCCTGCTGGCGGCCCTGCTGGCGGGTATGCTCACCGGGCTGGCCACCGGCCTGCTCCACACGGTGTGCGGCATCCCGGCCATCCTGGCGGGCATCCTGACCCAGCTGGGCCTGTGGTCCGTCAACCTGGCCGTCATGGGCATGACCTCCAATGTGGCCATCAACCTGCTGGACAAGGAGAATATGGAGCGGCTGCTGGTGTGCTCCCGCTTCCTGCGCAACTATGTGCTCTACCGCCATCCCATTTTCGTGGCGGGCCTGTTCACGGCGGCGCTGATCGCCATCCTGTACTGGTTCTTCGGCACCGAGCTGGGGGCCTCCCTCCGGGCCACGGGCACCAACCAGCACATGGCCCGGGCCCAGGGCATCAACACCCAGTACAACAAGGTGCTGGGCCTGGTCATCTCCAACGGGCTGGTGGCCCTGTCCGGGGCGCTGCTCAGCCAGTACCAGGGCTTCGCCGACGCCAGCATGGGCAAGGGCGCCATCGTCATCGGTTTGGCCGCCGTCATCATCGGCGAGGTGCTGTTCGCCCGGCTCTTCCAAAACTTCGCCCTGAAGCTGCTGGGCGTCTCCCTGGGCGGCGTGGTGTACTATGTGGTCATCCAGGCGGTGGTGTCCTTCAGCAACATCAACGCCAACTACCTGAAGCTGATCTCCGCCGCCATTGTGGCCGTGTTCCTGACCGTCCCTTACTGGCAGGAGAAGTACTTCTCCAAAGCCGTGAAGCCCGCGCGGAAGGAGGGTAGCACCAATGCTTGACGTGAAGAACATCTATAAGACCTTCAACCCCGGGACGGTGAACGAAAAGACCGCCCTGCGGGGGGTGTCTCTGACGCTGAACGACGGCGATTTTGTCACCGTCATCGGCGGCAACGGCGCGGGCAAGTCCACCCTGCTCAACGCGGTGGCGGGGGTGTGGCCGGTGGACGAGGGGACCATCTCCATCGGCGGGGTGGACGTGACCCATCTGCCGGAGCACAAGCGGGCCCGCCACATCGGCCGGGTGTTCCAGGACCCCATGATGGGCACCGCCGCCACCATGCAGATCGAGGAAAACATGGCCCTGGCCGCCCGGCGGGGGAGGAGGCGCACCCTGCGCCCCGGCATCACCCGGGACGAGCGGGAGCACTACCGGGAGATGCTGAAGATCCTGGATCTGGGGCTGGAGGACCGGCTCACGTCCAAGGTGGGGCTGCTGTCCGGCGGGCAGCGGCAGGCGCTGACGCTGCTCATGGCCACCCTGCAAAAGCCCCAGCTTCTGCTGCTGGACGAGCACACCGCCGCCCTGGACCCCAAGACGGCGGCCAAGGTGCTGGACGCCACCGAGCGTATCGTGCGGAAGGACCATCTCACCACCCTGATGATCACCCACAACATGAAGGACGCCATCGTCCACGGAAACCGGCTCATCATGATGTATGAGGGCAATATCGCTCTGGACATCTCCGGGGAGGACAAGAAAAAGCTCACCGTGGAGCAGCTGCTGGCCAAATTCGGCCAGGCCACCGGCTCCGATGAGGCGGACGACAAGCTGCTGTTGGGCTGAAAGGAAAATAGGCAACGGCGCACGGAAAGCTGTGCGCCGTTGTTGTGCTTTGATAAGGTGTGGAAAATCACTGATTTGGAGGATTTTATAATGATAGTGCGGGCCTATGAAAAGGAAGATTTGGGTGCAATGATTCAGATCTGGAATGAGGTTGTAGAAGAGGGTGTTGCGTTCCCTCAGGAGGACCTGCTGAATAATATCACCGGGACTGAGTTCTTTGCGTCGCAAACCTATTCCGCCGTGGCAGAGGATGAGGATAGCCATACGATACATGGGCTTTATATTCTCCATCCCAATAATGTTGGGCGGTGCGGGCACATTTGTAACGCAAGCTATGCGGTGGGCTCGGAGGGCAGGGGCCGGCATACCGGGGAGAAGCTGGTCCTGGACTGCTTGGAGCAAGCAAGAAAGCATGGGTTTAAGATATTGCAGTTTAACGCAGTGGTTGAGAGCAATATCCACGCCAGACATTTGTATGAAAGGCTCGGGTTTATTCAACTGGGGACGATTCCCAATGGCTTCCGGATCAAGGAAGAGCAATATAAAAATATCTGTCCTTATTATTATGAATTGTAATGTTTACCGGCCGAAGCCGCCCGCCGGGAGACCGGCGGTCGTTTCTTGCGCGAAATTTGGGAATCCTCTTGACAACGGCACAGAATAAGCATATGCTTAATAAAGACAGAAAAGTTTAGAGGTGACGGCCATGACCCAGCGGGAGCGCCAGATCCTCCGATGGATCGAGGAGGACCCCCTGATCTCCCAGCAGGAGCTGGCGGACAAGGCGGGCATCGCCCGGTCGTCGGTGGCGGTGCACATCTCCAACCTGATGAAAAAGGGACACATCGCCGGGAAAGGCTACATCGTGTCCACCGCGCCCTATGCCGTGGTGGTGGGGGGCGTGAACATGGACATCGGCGGCGTGTCCAACGCGGCCCTGATCCCCGCCGACTCCAACCCCGGTGTGGTGCGCATGAGCCTGGGGGGCGTGGGCCGGAACATCGCCCACAACATGGCGCTCCTGGGGCTGGATGTGCGGCTGCTCACCGCCTTCGGGGACGACGGACACGCCCAGCGCATCGCCGCCTCCTGCGGAGAGCTGGGCATCGACATCAGCCGGTCGCTGGTGGTGCCCGGGGAGCGCACCTCCACCTACCTGTTCATCGCTGACGAGCGGGGGGAGATGGCCCTGGCCCTGTCCGACATGGACATTTACCGCCACATCACTCCGGCGTACCTGGCTTCCCGGGCCCAGCTGCTGCAAAACGCCCAACTGGTCATCGTGGACGCCAACATCCCAGCCGATGCCATCGCCTGGCTGGCCCGGCACGTCAAGCCCCCCATCTTTGCCGACCCGGTGTCCACCGCCAAGGCGGAAAAGCTGCGGCCTGTGCTGGGCAGGCTCCACACCCTCAAGCCCAACCGCATCGAGGCCGAACTGCTGTCCGGTGTGACCATCACCGACGAGGACAGCCTGAACCGCGCCGCCGATGTGCTGCTGGACACGGGCCTGCGCCGGGTGTTTATCTCCCTGGGCGGGGATGGTGTGCTGTGTGCCGACCACAGCGGCCGGGTGCGCCTGCCCTGCATGAAGGGGAATATGGTGAATACCACCGGCTGCGGGGACGCGTTCATGGCGGCGCTGGCCTGGGCCTACCTGGAGGGCACCGCGCTGGAGGACACCGCCCGGGCGGGCCTTGCCGCCGCGGCCATCGCCATGGAGAGCGGCGAGACCATCAACGGCGCCATGAGCGCGGAGGCGCTGAAAGAAAAACTTTGACCGCGAAACCGTGTTTCGCTCTGAATGAATAAATAAGGAGGAACTGACCATGAACAAGTATCTTGATATTTCGCCCGAGGTGGCTGAGGCCCTTGCCAACGGCAAGCCCGTGGTGGCTCTGGAGTCCACCATCATCTCCCACGGGATGCCCTATCCCCAGAATGTGGAGACTGCCCTGGCGGTGGAGAACATCATTCGGGAAAACGGCGCCGTCCCCGCCACCATTGCCGTTATCGGCGGGCGGCTCAAGGCGGGCTGCACCAAGGAGGAGATCGAATATCTTGGCAAAACGGGCGCCGGGGTCACCAAGGCCAGCCGCCGGGACCTGGCCGTGCTGTGCGCCCGGGGCCAGGACGGGGCCACCACCGTGACCACGACGATGATCATCGCCCACATGGCGGGCATCAAGGTGTTTGCCACCGGCGGCATCGGCGGTGTCCATCGCGGCGCGGAGACCACCATGGACATCTCTGCCGACCTGGAGGAGCTGGCCCATACCCCCGTCATGGTGGTGTGCGCCGGTGCTAAGTCCATTTTGGACTTGGGGCTGACTCTGGAATACCTGGAGACCCACGGCGTGCCCGTGCTGGGCTACGGCACGAAGGAGCTGCCCGCGTTCTACACCCGGCACAGCGGCTTTGCGGTGGACTACCAGGTGGACACCCCCGAGGAGCTGGCGGCGGCCTTCCGGGCCAGCCTGGAGCTGGGCTTTGAGGGCGGTATGCTGGTGACCAACCCCATCCCGGAGGAGTACTCCATGGACCCGGCGGTCATCAACGCGGCCATCGACGAGGCCCTGCGGCAGGCGAAGGAAAACGGCATCCACGGCAAGGAGACCACCCCCTTCCTGCTGGCCAAGGTGAAGGAGCTCACCGGCGGCGACAGCCTGGACTCCAACATCCAGCTGGTGTTCAATAACGCCAAGGTGGCGGCTCAGACCGCCGCTTGTCTGGCGAAGTAATTAAGCAGTCCCCCGGCGCGGCGCGCCGGGGGACTTTTTCGCTTAATCGCCGGACGCGTAGGCGTCCATAGCGGTTTTCAAGTGGGTCAGAAAGCCGTTCCGGCCAAAGACCAGGATCTTCCACTCTTTGCCGTCCTCCATCCCGATGGTGACGGTGGGCAGGAACAGCGCCTTGCTTTTCTCCACGCTCTTGATGCGGCAGAAGGGGAGCTGGAGGTTCCGAATTTCCGGCGGCACCTGGAGCTTCCCCGTGCGGTAGGTGACCCGTTCGTCGTCCAGGATCAGCCATCCGCCCAGCAGGCCGTGCCAGCACAGACTTGCCGCATATGTTTTTTCCACGGTGATACCTCCTTAAAAGTAGAACAATTCCTCAAACTTCTTGTCCAGCGCCACACACAAAATCAGCGCCAGCTTGGCGGTGGGGTTGAACTGCCCCGTCTCGATGGAGCTGATGGTGTTGCGGGACACGCCCACCAGCTCCGCCAGCTGACCCTGAGACAACTTTTTTTCCGCCCGGGCCTCCTTTAGGCGGTTTTTCAGAATCAGGCTCTCGTCCATCAAAAGACCCCCAGCACGTCACGCAGATAGAGCACGAAGAAAAAGATGCAGAAGCCCAGGTAGAGCAGGCCAAGCAGCAGTTCATGGCGCTTACGGAGCCGGTGGAATTTGACAAAGAACACGGAAGCCAACATAGCCCACATTATGATCCAGACACTGTAGTCCGGCTTGTCTTGGAAGATGGCGTGGAGGACCGACAGCAGCCCGCTGGCGATCATGCCAATGCCCAAGGCAATGGAGTGAGCCTTGTGCAGCACTTCCAGCTCGACCAGATCCTGATCCCGGTTTTCCTTCCGGCTTCTCGCTAAAATTTCGTCTTTATCCATAAGGGCAGACCTCCAAATCAGATTGCCAAGTTTACTTGGTATTGCTATCATAGCACTGCCAAGTTTTGTTGTCAATATGTTTTGCAAAGAAAACTTGGTATTTCTGTTTCCACCGCCCATGATCCTCCGCCATGCCCCGCCAGCCCGCCGCAGGGAGGCGCAGAAACATGGACCCGCCTTAAATCAGTGCCCGCAGATAAGCGGCAGCACCAATAGGGGGAAATCAGTCCCGACTCAGGGCGCCGGGATCGAGTCTGGATGCCCTTGGGGAAGTCCAGGGATACCTAAGGGGCTTCGCCCCTTAGGCGCGCTCTTTGCCTACTTTCTCTCGCGTGAGAGAAAGTAGGCCCCCGGAGGGCATCCCCCGGGGGCGGGAACCTACAGCCCCTCCAGATACGCCCCCACGTCGAAAGGCTCCAGCGGGCTGTCCTTGCGTAAGTACAGCGGATGGTGGGGGTGCCCCGCCTTTGTCCGCTTCCCGGCGGAGAACCACCGTGCGCCGTGCTTTTCCCCCACCGCGATCATGTCCCGGACGCACTGGGGCAGATAGTCCCGCTTTTCGATGACCGCCCCCCAGGCCGCCCACACCGCGGGCGCGCCCTCTTTGTCCAAAGACAGCGCGTAGTCAAAGGCCCGCATATTCTCGGCGTGGAGGGCGGCGTTGCGGGAGCGCTCCATGTCCTCCGGCCGGGTGGCCCGCTGGGCGTAGACGTTGAACATGATGAAGCTGTCGTAGCCGTTGTGGAGGGCCACCCGTTCCACCGATTTCAGCGTGTTGTCCAGGTCGCCGGGGGCGGCGGTGGAGGGATTCACCCCCACGCAGATCAGGGGCTTTTCCCCCCGGGTGCCCAGGATATACCGATACTCTCCGTAATGATTGGGCACATAAAGCCATTTCGTAATATCGTAATCAGGGGAGGGGGCCAGCGCCTGGGCCAGGGCGTGATCGAAGGGGATCAGCTCCAGCAGGGCGGTGTTACCGCTTGGAATGTGCATAAAATCACCTCATTGGATATGTTACAAAAGCCCGTTGCGGGAAATCCTGCATTGTGGTATGATAACGGAATCAATTTCAGTCAACGGAGGTACGGCGATGGAACAAAAAAATATCCGGCCCATGACCCCGGAGCGCCGGCGCCGCGTGGGAATGCGCATCATCAAGACGGTGATCGCGGTGTTCCTGTGCGGCGTGCTGGCCTTTCTGCGGAACACATCCGCCCTCTATTCCATGTTCGCCGCCCTGTTCTGTGTTCAGAACTCCGCGGGCAAGACCGTTCACTCGTCCATTGACCGGGTGCTGGGCACCCTGGTTGGCGGCGTGGTGGGGGTGGTAACGGTGCACACGATGGACGCCCTGAATATCCTGCACATTGACCTGCTGCGCTATCTGCTGATGTCCCTGCTCCTCATTCCCGTCATCGAGCTGTGCCTGATCATCAAAAAGCCCGGCTGCGCCGGCATGGCGTGCATGGTGATCATGTGCCTGGTGGTGGACCCGGGGGACAAGCCCGCCATCGACTCCATCGAGCGGGTGTTTGAGACGGCGGTGGGGGTGGCGCTGGCCTGCGGCATCGACGTGCTGCTGCCATACGAGAAGGCAGCCCAGGCCGGAGCGCCGGATGATGAGGGGGAGGATGAAAGGTGACGTATCAGGACATTCACCCGGCCCGCTTTATCGCCCGGCCCAACCGTTTCATCGCCCGGGTGGAGGTGGACGGCAGGGAGGAGACCGTCCACGTGAAGAATACCGGGCGGTGCAGGGAGCTTCTGGTTCCCGGCTGCACCGTATATCTGGAGGGCAGCGCCAACCCCCAGCGCAAGACGAAATTCGACCTGGTGGCGGTGGAAAAGCTCCGCCCGGACGGGCCGCCCCTGCTCATCAATATGGACGCCCAGGCGCCCAACAAGGTGTTCGGGGAGTGGATGGCGGCGGGACTGGGGGCGGAGCTGGGCCTGCCCAGACCGTCGCTGCTCCGTCCGGAGACGACCTGGGGGAATTCCCGGTTTGATTTTTACTGGGAGGCTTTGCCTGAATTGCCAGAAAATGAAACGTATGTTTCATGTGAAACGCCCGCGCCCCGACGAGGGTTTGTGGAGGTAAAGGGCTGCACCCTGGAAGAGGGGGGCCTCGCCCTGTTCCCCGACGCCCCCACCGAGCGTGGGGTGAAGCACCTGCGGGAGCTGGCCGCCTGCCATGGGGCGGGGTACGAGACGGCGGTGTGCGTGGTGATCCAAATGGAGGGCATGACGGCGTTCTCCCCCAACGACCGCACCCATCCCCAGTTCGGCGCGGCCCTGCGGGAGGCCCACCGGGCGGGGGTCAAGGTGCTGGCGGTGGAGTGTGCGGTCACCCCAAACAGCCTGACCATGACCAGGCCGGTGCCCGTGCGGCTGTGAGGGCCGCGCGCTTGGAGCGGCGCCGTCAGCCCCAGGGATCCACCTGCTCCAGCTCCGAGAGGATGGCGGCAATATCTTCCGCCACCCGGCCGGGGGCCTGGTACAGATCCCCGAACAGCCGCTCCAGATTCTCCTCAAAATGGGCGGGCAGGCGCTTGCACCGCTCCCGGCAGATCTGGATCAGGCGCTTTTCGCCCGGATGGGTCAATTCGTTCATGGCGAACAGCAGGTCAAAATAGGTCTCCAGGAAGCCCGCCGTCCGGTGGTTGACGCTGACCAGATCCCCCCGCTTGACCGCCTTGGCGAGCTGGGCGTCATAAGCGGGCATGGCAGTGTGGAGCAGCTGCCAGCCGCGGGCCATGATATTCTCCTTTAATTGGCGGGGGTAGGGGACGGAAAAGCGCTCCTTGATTTGGGTAAGGCGTCCGTCACGGTCGTAGACCACCTTGCAGGTGAGCAGGTTGTGCCACATACAGGTGGTATAGCTGTTGTGGGGCTGGAACCGCTCCACCACCTCCGCGATCCCTTCGGCGAACCCGTCCAGATCCCGGTAGAGGATGTCGATGTCCACCCCGTTGTTCAGGCGGCAGTTGTCCTCATATTCCCAGAAATGGTTCCCGATCTCCATCACGCGGCAGTATTTGGACAGAATGTGTTTCCGCGTATCCTCGGGAATGGGGCGGGTGCAGTACAGATAGACGTCGTAGTCGGAGGCCTCGTCATACAGCGCCCCGGCGCGGGAGCCGCCCAGGGCGAGGGCCTCCACCTCGTCCAGCGCGCAAAGTTCCTCGAACAGCTTGTCAACCATTTGATGGTTCCTCCTTAGTAATTAAATGATAGGTGGGCGTCGGGCCCATGAATTTTTTCAGTACTGGTTGACCCAGTTGGCGATCAAAAACTGAGGCACCAGCCACGCGGCCATGAAAATGAGGAAATTGACCACGGTCAGCGAGGCGAAAGCCCCCACCGAGGTGAGGTAGAAGGTGAGGCACAGCCCGATGACCGACCCGCCCAGGGCGAAGGCCAGCCCCCACCAGGTGGCCAGGCGCAGCCTGCGGCCACCTACCACCGCGTCGCAGTAGACGCTTAAGCCCTCCCGGCTCAGCAGGGCCACCAGGCCGCCCACCTCCTCCGGGTCGGGCTTGGACAGCTGCAGCCGCCGGTCCACCGGGGGGAACTCCATCCTGTCCACCGGCAGCTTGAACTTCTGCTCCAGCAGGGCGGGGATCAGGTTGGGGTCCCGGGTGGCCAGCACGGGGGCGGCCCCCGCCTTCAGCAGGGCGGACAGGCTGGGGTTCACCCCATCGCCCATGGCGTAGCTCAGCAGGAACAGCCCGGACAGCTGCCCGTTGATGGCGCAGAAAATGGCGTTTTTGATGTTGTGGCCGGGAGGCAGGGGCACCTCCATCAGGTGCATATAGGCGGAGGTGCCCACCAGCACCTCCTGCCCCCGGATGACGCCGGATGCGCCCCCCTCGTGCCACTCCAGGCCGGACACCTCCCGGTAGAGGGCGCCGTGGGTGCGTAGCAGGTCGTGGAAGGGGCGGGTGAGGCCGCAGTCCATCAAGCGCAGTATGGTGGCGGTGTAGCCCACCACCTTCTCCGTGGCCGCGCCGCCGAACACCTTCACCTGGGCCACCGTCACCGAGCCGGTGGGGAACAGGTCCAGGTCGCTGACGATGACGCCGCCCTGGCGGCACCGGACGGCCCCCGTCCAGCCGGCCAGCGCCGCGCCGACCTTATTTAACCGCTCCGCCAGCTTGCGGTAAGGGATGGCAAAGGCCAGCAGGGCCGACCAGGAGGCGGCGGCGGTGAAGCAGGCGGAAGCCGCCCAGGCCAGCCGCTCCGGCGCGCCCTGACCGGCGGAGGCCATCACTGAGCACAGCAGCGCCCCCAGCAGCAGCAGGGGGGCGGCCACGCGGTAGGCGGCATGGCCCCCGTCCTCCATCTGGAGCTGGCTGCCAAAGCCCAGGGCGGAGCCGGAGATTTTGGTGTAAGTAGGCTTGCTGGACCACAGTTTGTCCGCCATAGATACCATATAGGGGGCGCGGACGTGGGCCGCGGCCTTGGCGGACAGGCGGTCCCCCCGGCGGCGGGCGTGTTCCCCCCGCAGGGCGAAGGCCAGCCCCAGGGCCGCCACCGCCGAGAAGGGCAGGAAACCGTCCCGCCCGTCCATATTCGGGGCGGTGAGGCCGTCCAACAGCGTGAATACCCAGGAGAACAGTAAAATGGTCTCCCCCCGGGGGCGGAGGGTGAAGAGCTGCTTGCCCCCGGCGGCGATGATCTCGTAGCAGAGCGCGCCCTCTAAAAGCAGCAGGGCGGTGAGCACCCAGCAGCGCAGCTGGAACACTCCGACTCCCTCCCCGGCCAGAGAGGCCCAGGGCAGGAAGGGCAGCTCCACCGAACACAAGACGGCAGCCAAAGCCAGCAGCATGGAAAATCTCACCCGGACACTCTGGCCCTTCAGCCCCTTCTGGTACCGGGCGGCCAGCTTGGCGGGCGGGGTGTCCGGCGGGAGCTGGCGGGGTTTGACCACCCGGAGCTTTGGCCGGCGGGGGGGAGCGTCCTCGTCGGGCAGCTCCTCCTTGTCCACGCCGGGGATGTACTTTTCCGCCTTCCGGGTCTCCTCGTCCGGCTCGGCCTGGTCATACATATGGTCGGCGTAGTTGTCCGCCCGGCGCAGCAGGGTGTGGAGATGGGCCCCGATGGTGCGGCCCACGTTTTCCGGCACGATCTCCGGGATGGGCTTGTCCGCCTTGGCCTTGACGGGGGGCTTCTTTACCGCCGTCCGGGCGGGGGGCTGGGGGGTGTCCTCCTCGTCAGGGGGCAGCACGGGGAGCTTTTCCGTGGGGAAATCCACCACTTTTTTGGGTCTCTCGCCCTTGGCCGGTTCGGTTTTGACCATCTGGCCTTTGGAGCCGTATTCCGCCAGGATCTCGTCTACGGTGTACTCCCGCTCACCCGGCTTTTTCGTTTCATCGGACATGGGAAACCTCCTTTAACCGCGCTGGCGAACGGCTTCATAGAGTACCACAGCCGCGGCGGCGGAGGCGTTGAGGGAGTTGAGCCGCCCCTTCATGGGGATGGACACCAGGAAGTCGCACTGCTCCCGCACCAGGCGGCCCATGCCGTCCCCCTCGCTGCCGATGACGATGGCGGCGGGGCCCTTCAGGTCGGCATTGTAGAGGCTTGTCCCGCCGTCGGCGGCGGTGCCGAACACCCACAGCCCCTCGTCCTTCAATTCCTTCAGTACGGCGGTCAGGTTGGGTACCCGGGCCACGGGCAGGTAGCTCACCGCCCCGGCGCTGGTTTTGGCCACGATGGCGGTCAGCCCCGCGGAGCGCCGCTTGGGGATGATGACCCCGTGGGCCCCGGCGCACTCGGCGGTGCGGATCACCGCCCCCAGGTTGTGGGGGTCGGACAGCTCGTCGCACACCACGATAAGGGGGGCCTCCCCCCGCTCCCGGGCAGCGGTGAGGATGTCGTCCACGCTGGCGTACTCCCGGACGGCGGCCACGGCGATGACGCCCTGGTGGCTCTTGGTACGGCTCATGCCGTCCAGCTTGCGCCGGTCGGCCTCGGTGACCACGATCCCTTTGTTCCGGGCGGTGGAGGCGATGTGGCCCAGGGTGGCGTCCGTCTCCCCCCGGGCGATGTAGATCTTGTCGATGGCGGTTCCGGCCCGCAGGGCCTCGATGACGGCGTTGCGCCCCTCGATGAGGCCGTCGGCCGACCCTTCCGGCGGTTTGCGCCGGTTTTTATCCTCACGCATGGGAAAAACTCCTTTTGCTCTGTGACGTTTTGGGTTACAATATCAGCAATAAGTCAGTATACCATAATTTCCGCCGGGGCGAAAGGGGGGAAAGGCCATCTTTTTCTCCGCCTTTTTTCGTCATAGAAAGTTTACACCCCGGCGAAGAACATTTCTTGTTTTTGTCGGCAAGGTGTGGTATACTTCCATAGCGGTATCTCAAAAAACGATACTGGTCCGGGGCTTTGCCCCGTTGATAAAGGAGGTTGTGCCTATGGCCGGCCCGCTCAAACCCAACGACCCCAACCGCCGAGACGACCAGAACAACAGCGGTGGAGACGACAAAAAGCGAGCTCCACTGGGGTTTTTCAGCATCGTCCTGTGGGCGGTGATGCTGGTGTTCCTGCTGAATATGTGCCGAAGCTCGGTGGAAAAGGCCACCGTGCATGAGGTGGACTACTCTGACTTCAAGATGTGGGTGGAGCAGGGTTACGTGGAAGAGGTGAGACTGGAGTCCACGGTGTACACCTTCACCCTGAAGGAGGACGCCCCGCCGCTGAAGGAATTGGTGGACGAGATGTCCAGCACCTACGGCACCGGGGCGCTGCAGAGCATCTTCGGCCCGTTTGACCGCAGGGACGTGGAGACCGCCGCCAGCAGCTCCATCAAGTTCCAGGTGGGCCCCATCAGCCGGCCGGATCTGGTGGAATGGCTGGCGGAACACGGCGTGGAGCACTTCGGCACCGACCCGGTGACCCAGGAGCAGCAGATGATCTCCATCATCGTGGGCAATGTGGTGCCCATCCTGCTCATGGTAGTGGGGTTGATGTTCCTCTACCGCTATATGTTCAAGAAGATGGGCTCCGGTGGGGGCTTCGGCGGCATCGGCGGCGTGGGCAAGTCCAACGCCAAGGTGTACGTGGAGAAAAAGACCGGCGTCACCTTCAAGGACGTGGCGGGTCAGGATGAGGCCAAGGAGAGCCTGGAGGAGATCATCGACTTCCTCCACAACCCCGGCAAGTACACCGAGATCGGCGCCAAGCTGCCCAAGGGCGCGCTGCTGGTGGGCCCGCCGGGCACCGGCAAGACTTTGCTTGCCAAGGCCGTGGCCGGCGAGGCCAACGTGCCCTTCTTCTCCATCTCCGGTTCCGACTTCGTGGAGATGTTCGTGGGCGTGGGCGCGTCCCGTGTCCGCGACCTGTTTAAAGAGGCCAGCAAGATGGCCCCCTGCATCATCTTCATCGACGAGATCGACACCATCGGCAAGTCCCGCGACAACCGCATGGGCGGCAACGACGAGCGGGAGCAGACCCTGAACCAGCTGCTGGCCGAGCTGGACGGCTTCGACCCCGGCAAGGGCGTCATCGTGCTGGGGGCCACCAACCGGCCCGAGGTGCTGGACAAAGCCCTGCTGCGGCCGGGCCGCTTCGACCGGCGTATCACCATCGACCGGCCCAACCTGGCGGGACGTCTGGCCACCTTGCAGGTGCACACCCGCAAGATCAAGCTGGCCGAGGACGTGGACCTCAACAAGATCGCGCTGGCCACCGCGGGCTGCGTGGGCGCGGATCTGGCCAACCTGGTGAACGAAGCGGCGCTCCGGGCGGTGCGCAAGGGCCGCCGCCTGGTCACCCAGGAGGATCTGCTGGCCTCCTTCGAGTTCGTCATCGCGGGCAGCGAGAAGAAAAATTCCGTCCTCACCGAGTTCGAGCGCAAGCTGGTGGCCTATCACGAGGTGGGCCACGCCATGGTGGCGTATAAGCAGAAGAACGCCGAGCCGGTGCAGAAGATCACCATCGTCCCCCACACCGAGGGCAGTTTGGGCTACACCCTGCTGATGCCTGAGGAGGACAAGACCAACCTGCGCACCAGGGAAGAACTGATGGCCAAGATCACCGTGTCCATGGGCGGCCGCGCCGCCGAGGAAGTGGTGATGGAGACCATGACCAACGGCGCCTCCCAGGACATCCAGGAGGCCACCAACATCGCCCGGAACATGGTTGCCATGTACGGCATGAGCGAGGAATTCGGCATGATGGCCCTGGGTTCCGTCCGGAACCAGTACCTGGACGGCGGCTACGGCCTGGACTGCGCCCAGGACACCGCCGCCGTGATGGATAAAGCGGTCAAGGCGGTGCTGGACGTGTGCTACAAGGACGCGGTGGAGGTCATCCGCGCCAACCGGGAGGATATGGACAAAGTCGTGGCCTATCTGCTGGAGAAGGAGACCATCACCGGCGGCGAGATGGTGGCCATCATCGAGGGGCGCGACCCCGCGCTGGTGGAGGGGGCCTACACCTCCACCCACGCCAAGCCCAAGCTGGAGGGGGACATCGAGCCTCCGGCCAAGCACGTCCACATCGTGAACGAGCCCATCCCGATGCCGCCCCCGGCGGAAGGGGACGGGGAGGCCCCGGAAGGGGAAGGGCCGGAGCCGCCCGAACAGCCCAAAGAGTAAAAGAAGCCCCGCCCGGAGCCATGCTCCGGGCGGGCTTCTTTTACGTTTGGAGTGGTTGTATGGGTCAGTCCAGCTCCAGACCCAGCTGTTCAATAGCCTTGTCCAGCCAGGGGTGGTTCACGCTTGTGATCGTGCCGCTGCCCTCGTTGAGCATATCCAGCTGCGCCTCGGTGAGCTCGGTCCAGGTGACGTTTTCCCCGGCGATGGCCACAATCGAGGTGGAGAAATTCTCGCCCATCACGGCGCAGGTGCCGTCTTCCGTCATGAAGATCTCGGCCCAGCCATGGTCGTCGATGGTGCCGCCTACGATCACGTAGCCCTTGTTCCCGGTGGCGGGGTCGGTGCGCTCGTAGATATAGGGGGTGTTTTCGTCCACCTTGCCGGTGATGTCCACCTTCTCGCCGTCGGCGGTGAACCACAGCCGTCCGTCTTCTATCGTCAAGGGAGCGGCTTCATCGTCGTTAAACGTGATGGAGGCGCTGCCCGGTTCGATAACGAGCTGACCGCCCGACATGAGGTTGTACACCTGGGCGGGCAGGCCCGCCGCGATGGACAGCACGCACCCCACCGCCAGCGCCGCCACCAGCGCGATCTTTGCCACAGCGGGCATACGCCGCTTCTGAGTATTCTTGTTTTCCAACATATCCATGATTTCCTCCTTTTTTTCATCGCTCAGCATGACCTGCCGCATCATATGTCTGTAATCCTTCATCATCGCTCAGCTCCTTTTTCAGCATGGTCCGGGCCCGGGCCATGCGCGTCTGTACTGCCGTGCGGGAGATATTCAGGATGTCCCCGATCTCCCCCTGGTCGTAACCCTCCCAGTAATAGAGGTGGATCACCGCCCGGTACTTGGGGGGATGGGCCATCACCGCGTCCCACACCTCCCGGTCGGACTCGTCCCGGAAGGGGAGGGACTCGTCCAGCTCCCCCACGTTCCTGCGCCAGAAGGACCGCAGCTGGCTTTTGCAGGCGTTGGCGGCGCAGGTGAGCAGCCACGCCTTTTCACGCCCGGGCAGCAGGGCCGTTTTGCCCTCCGCCAGCCGGAGGAACACGCTCTGGCACACGTCCTCCGCGTCGGCGCGTGCCCCCAGATAGCTGTACGCCAGCCGGAACACGTCGTCGCCGTATTGGCGGAACAGGTCCGCCAGCTGTTCAGCGTCCATCGCGGTACCCCCCTTTCTTGCCGCTGTGTTTTGTAGCTACGTCCATAAAACGATTGAGGGGGCCGGATTATCACACGTCCCCGGAAAATTTTGCGAAAAAGCGGCCGACCGCCTCCGGTCGACCGCCGTTTATTTTATTGCTCCAATGCCAGCTCCCGGTTGGCGAAGTACCGATCCCGGTCGATGGTATGGGTGCGCAGATAGTCCGCCCAGCGGGTGTAGGCGCTGTAGGCGAAGTGGCACCCGTCGTTGGCAAGCTCCGCGGGAAGCTGGCCGTCCTCCCCGGCGTACGCCTCGGCGGTGTTGAGCAGCACCACTTTTTTCTCCGCCGCCACCCGCACGATGGCCTCGTTGAACTTGCCCAGGTTCCCGTTGTTGATGTACGCCGCCAGGCCGTTCCGCCGGCACATGGCGTCGTTCAGCGGGGGCATGACCTGCAAATACACCACCGCGTCCGGCTGGAGCGCGATGATCTTGTCCAGCAGTTCGCTCAATCCACCCTCATACGTCTCGGCGGAATAGCCCAGCTCGTTGACCCCCAGCATGATGTACACATTGTCGTACTGCTTCAGGGCCAGTGCTTCCAGGAGGTTGTACGTTTGACCGTCTTTTTCGATGAAACGGAAGTCCTCGTCGTCCGCGCGGAACACCGACAGGCCCCGGGCCCAGTAGAAGTCCCCGTGCTTCAGGCCGCTGAACAGCTGGAAGCCCTCGGTGCGGGAGTCGCCCAGGAACACGGAGTTGTCGAAAAAACTGTCGTCCTCCACCGGCTCGATCTCCTCCAGCGGCGTGCCGAATTCGTAGGGTTCCACCGGCTCCGGGGTGGGGGTGGGCTCGGGCGTGGGTTCCGGCGTGGAGGCAGGCTCCGGGGTGGGCTCTGGTGTGGCGGTGAGCTCAGGCGAGGGAGTGTCCGGGGGCGGCGTGGGCTGATAATGGCCCGAAGCGCTGCCGCAGCCCGCCAGCAGGGTCAGCGCCAGGGCGCAGAGGATCAACGGTTTCTTGTGGTGCATTTCGACAGGAGCTCCTTCTTTTCGACTTCCCGGTTATGATAGCACCGCGTACCGGGAGCGTCAAGGGAAAAAGGGTTACGAAGTGGAACCAAATTGTAACAGGGAAGAGGCTCACCGCTTTGCCCGCCGCGGCAGCCCCAGCGCCGACGATACCAGCAGCAGCCCCAGCGCCAGACAGCCCGCGATGCCCACGGTGCGGAAGAAGGTCGCCAGGAACAGCTCCGTGTCCCCCCGCAGGCCGTGGTCCATGGCCTGGTAGATGGTCAGGCCGGGCACCAGCGGGAACATGGCGATGACCAGATAGGACGTGGCCGGGCACCGCCGCCGCCGGGCCATCCATTCCGACCAGGCGGACACCGCCATGGCGGCGATGAGGCTGGCGGCGAAAATGTTGGCCCCCAGGTCCATCGCCAGCAGATAGGCCGCCCAGCCCAGCGCGCCCCCCAGACAGCACAGCAGCGCGCCCACGCCCTGGGCATTGAATGCGGGGCAGAAGCCCAGGCAGGCCACGAAGGCAAACACGCAGTACAGCACCGGGCCGTACTCCTCCGCCGCCCCGGCGGGGGCGGACGCCATCCCCCGGAACAGCGCCATGGCGATGCCGGCCCCCAGGGCGATGGCCCCCGCCGACAGCACCGCCCGGGCAAAGGTGGCCAGGCCCGCCACCATGTCCCCGGTGAACAGGTCGCTCATGAAGTTGGTGAACACCAGCCCCGGCACCAGCACCATGATGGCCCCGGCAATGGTGATCTCCAGACTGATGGGCGCGCCCAGCGCCCCCATGCCGCAGGCCGCGCCCCCCAGCACGAAGGCCGAGGCCAGCGTGGTGAGGAAGCCGTTGGCCCCGATCCGGCCCAGGGCCGTCAGGCACACGCCGCAGGCCAGCCCCGCCAGCCCCGCCGCTACCGCCTCCGCCAGCCCGCCGGAGAAAAACAGCGCGAAAAAAAACGCCCCCACAAAATATCCCGCCACACACAGCCAGGCCGGATACCGCCGCAGCCCCGTTTCCGTCTCCCGGCACAGGGCCGGGATTTCACCCGGATCTGCGGGGGGCGCGGCGCACAGGCGGCGGGACAGGTCGTTGAAGCGCTCGATGCCCTCGATGTCCACCGAGGAGGGGGGGACGCGGCGCATCACCGTCCGGATCTGTCCGTCGGGGCAGGGGGCGCTCACCCACACGCAGTTGGGGATGGCGAATACGTCCCCCTCCAGACCGTAGGCCGCCAGGATGCGGCGGGCGGTGTCCTCCGCGCGCTGGATCTCCGCGCCGTGGCGCAGGAGCTGGCGGGCTACCTCGCAGCAGCCGGATAAAAGCAGGTCGTAGTCCATGTTGATCCTCCTGACAAGGGAAAGGGGCCGGAAAACCGGCCCCTTTTTGCGGCTTACTGCTTCAGCCCTGAAATATAGGCGTCGATCAGCGTTTCCAATTCCTCGGCGGTGTAGGTTTTACCTGGCTCCTGCTTCAAGATGCGAAGCAAGTCGTAGGCCATGGCCTTCTGAATGTCCTTGCGCTCGTTTTCGGTGGGCATTTTCCCGGCCTCCTTTTCTAGTTGGTTGCAGATTGATTGTACCACATTATAATAAGGAATGCAAGCGCTGGGAGGGTCTGGGAGCCCTTCCATTTTATTTTGTAAAAAATTTGGGTTAACCCTTGCAAAATTTTGCCGATAGAGTATAATAGTAGCTGTATAACTGTGGCGTCGGAGGCGACAGCCAATCATTCCGATGGAAGGAGGGCCGTATGCCCGGCCACGCCCCGTATCGGGGAACCGAACACAAGCCGGTATTTTCCCGGCGCAGCTCAAACACCCTAAGCGTACTTAAACCAGAACAGGAGGAAGAGAAAACATGAAGAAACGACTTTTGTCAGCCGCTCTGGCCCTCGCCATGGTGCTGACATTGCTGCCGATGACCGTGTTCGCGACAATCGCCGCGCCCGGCACGGATGCCGCGAAGGCTACCAAAAGCGGCCCGTCCAGCGGCTATACCCAGGTGCAGTATGTCAACGGCACCGACTGGACCAAGCTGAAGGATGACGGAACCCCCGTCAGCGACGCCTGGGCCTGGCAGTATACGGATACTACCCAGAACAAGACCTTCTGGGCCAGCAGTACCAGCCTGACCGGTATCGTCACCGGCACCGGCGCCAGCGGCACTTATTACGCGGATATGACCGACTTTACCAATACCGCGTCCAACGGCGCCAAGTCCCTGCGCAGCACCAGCTTCACCATCGTGGGTAAAACTTCGATCCAGGTGCCCGCGGATGTGCTGAATGTCGGCGCCAGCCTGCAGGTGAACACCTTCGGCGGCACGCTGACCTTCGCTTCCGACGCCCCTGAGAAGATCAACAGCCTGACCGTCACGGATACCGCCTATACCCAGTATGGGCTGGCCCGCGGCAGCGTGACCATCAGCCGCGACGTGGGCAGCTACACTGCCCCCACTCCTCCCGCCACCGCCACCGTGAGCACCAGCGGCCTGACCCTGAACGTCACCGGCGCGACTGTCAATAACCTCAGCCTGACGGGCCGGAGCAACACCGTGACCCTCACCGATGTGGACATAACAGGCGGCATCACGCTGGACGGCACCACCTCGTCGACCACCAGCGGGTCGAACCCGGTCACGACCAAGTCTTATGACCGCCAGTCCCTCACCATCAACCCCAAGTCCACCGTGCCTTACACCAAGTCCACCATCGCCGGCGCTATTGCCGTTACCGGCAATAGCAGCGCCGTCGCTCTGAACGGCGTGGTCGGCGCCAGTAGCACCGTGACCGTCACCGGCATCGGCGGCACCGTCACGGCGAGCAACGGCACCAACCTGAGCACGGTCACCGTGGCGACGGGCAACAGCACGACGGTCAACCCGACCCTGACCCTGACCAGCGCGCCCGCCACCGTCACCATCAACGACGCCACCGTGGCCGGCATTTCCTACAGCGCGGACACGATCAGCGGTTCTACGGTCACCGGCGCCAGCAACTTCACCGTGAACGCCCAGGGCATCGTGGGCGGCCCCATCAGCACGACGAACGGCACGGTGTCCATCCACTCCGCCAATGTGAAGGCCGTCACCGTGGAGTCCGGCACCCTGAACATCGACGGCGCCAACGGCACCCTGGATAACATCATCCTGGGCACGAGCACCAAGGCCACCAGGGTCGCCCTGAACTTCTCCGGCACCGGCTATGTGGGCAAGAACATCACCGTGGCGAATGACGCGACCATCCTGACCATCGGCTCCAACTGGCCCGTTGGCCGCAGCAACACCTTCGGCACCATCGACCTGAAGAACTACGCCGGCAAGGGCATCAAGGGCGGCATCTTCGCCACTCAGGCCACCGACGGAACCGGCGAGGGCAAGTCCGCCTGGTTCAGCGGCGACCTGCAGTTCATGCGCGAAGTCGGCTCCGGCGTGTATGCCTACTACGGCATCCACGAGCTGGCCACCGCCATCGCGGACGCGGGAGCCACCGACGCCAAGACCGCGGGCAAGATCTCTGTCATCGGCTATAAGGCCCCTGGCTCGACGACTGGCAAGGAAGCCCTGTTCTTCAACTCCATGGTGGACGTGGGCGACCGCACCCAGGCAGTGGCATCGCTGACCTACGGCGCGTCCACCGCCATCTACCTGCCCGACAAGATCAACGGCACCCAGGTGGCCACCTGGACCAACGCCTCCGATAGCGACGGTGTCGGCAGCGGCAGCGGCAACGGCGACACCACCGCCACGACCTACAGCGTCAATGAGCTGGTCCCCCTGCTCTCCACCTCCTCGAATGTCAAGTTTGTCCTTCAGGGCAGCGCCGCGGCGGTGAGCAAGCTGACCAACGTCACCGCCAGCACCTCCACCAACAGCAATGTGACGGTCACCCTGAACAACAACCAGATCACCCTGTCCGGCGCGGTGGGCCAGTACGCCAATGAGGATATTGTGATCACCTGCACCACCGATGTGATCGGCCCCAACGGCAATCCGCTTCAGTTCAATGTGCCCGTGTCCTTCAACACCACCAGCAAGGTGGCCACCATCGGCGGCCCCGGCACCGGTGGGGTGCCGGCGGGCGTGATCATCGACAATGCCACCAACACCATCCGGGTGGGCAATAACACCTATACCGTGAGCGTTGCCGGCCTGGTCAAGCCCGCTCCCGAGCTGAAGGTCGCCGGCCTTCCCGCCGGCGCGACCTACGCCTATGCCGGCAGCGCGCCTACCGGCAAGAGCATCGTGGCCAACGTGTCCGCCAGCATGGGCAACACCAAAAAGGAGGAGCTGATCGAGAAGATCGCCGGCCCCGCCACTGGTACGAACAACGCGGAGTTTGACTGGGCGGATTCCCCCGCCATGCGGCAGCTGGTGA
Source organism: Clostridiales bacterium (assembly GCA_014799475.1). Classification (GTDB taxonomy): domain Bacteria; phylum Bacillota; class Clostridia; order Oscillospirales; family Oscillospiraceae; genus Enterenecus. Next base: position 53,480 of record JAAVHX010000017.1, read on the forward strand.
ACCAGGCCATGACCACCATCACCACCGACAACCAGATCGACAACTGGGCCACCGCCGCCCAGCGGGCCGCCTGGAACCTGGAGAACCGCGGCAAGACCCCCACTCCTGATGAGCTGACGACCACCGGTTATACCCAGGTGGTGCTGGAGCCCTATCTGGCTGTGAACGTGAGCGCTTACAACGAGAGCGGCGTGATGACCGCCACCCTGGTACCCTCCTATCGCGTGGTCGTGGTGAGCACCGATACCACCCTTATGGCCAAGTGCGCGAATAAGAACGGCTTCACTCGCGAGGGCTACTACATCGCCCAGCAGGGCCGCGCCCTGGGCACCCCCATCACCGACCTGACGGACAGCACTGGTGACAACGGCGTAACGGTCACCTTCCACGACCTGCCCACCGGCTTCGGCACCAGCACCGTCATGCACCAGGACGGCACTTATGCCTATAAGACCGCAACTGCCGGTTCTTATCTCATCACCCGCGCGGGCAAGACCGGCCTGGGCACCGTGGTGTTCAACACCACCGCTCCGCTGGTGGAGCTTGTTCGTGCTTCTGCCGCGACCAATGTGAGCAACGGCAAGGCGGGTACGTACTACTACGACAACCTCCAGGCCGCCGTGGACGACACCCTGCCCCAGGCTGACGATGCCAAGCAGGACAAGATCACTGTGACCGCCGCCTATACCGACAGCGGCGTGATCAACGTCACCGGCACGGCCCGTACCTTTAAGATCGAGACCAAGGGCCAGACCAACATCACCCGCGCCAACGAGAACTTCCTGGTGGGCGTGGACGCCGGCGGCCATCAGTACACCGTGCAGCTCCAGCAGAGCGTCGCCACCGTGGACGGCACGGTTGAGATCGCTGTGGCCCCCACGCTTAACGGCACCGTCGTCCCCAACGTCTCCAAGGCCAAGGCGGGCCAGACCGTCACCGTGACCGTCGTCCCCAACGTTGCCGGCCAGGTCGCCAAGGGCGTCACCGTCAAGACCAATGACGGCACGCTCGTCCCCGCGACTGCCACCGGCAAGGTCAATGAGTACAGCTTCGTGGTGCCCAAAAACGCGATCAACGTTACCGTGACCCCGAACTTCGCGGTCACCACGGCTAACTTCGCGGTGAGCACCAACCAGAACCTGGGCACCGCCGTGGTGAACACCGGCACCGCCGATGGCACGGCCCAGCAGGGCAGCACCGTGACCGTCACCACCGTGCCCAGCAGCAGCAGCTACCGCACCGTGGGCCTCACCGCCCGGGGCAATAACGGCGCCAGCGCCTCGGTTACCCGCACCGGCACCAATACCTTCAACGTGACCGTCCCCGCCGGCGCCACCACCGTGACTGTGGCCCCCAGCTTCGACTACAACACCGGCACGCCCTTCGCCGATGTGCTGTCCACCCACTGGGCTTCCAGCTACGTCACCTGGGCCTACCAGAACAAGTACATTGAGGGCACCGGCACCTTCACCTACAGCCCCAATAACCCCATGAGCCGCGGCGAGGTGGTGACCATGCTGTATAAGGCCGCCGGTTCCCCCTCTGTGGTCGGTATGAGCAACCCGTTTGTGGACATCGGCACCAGCAACGCCACTTACTGGGGCCATGACGCCGTGGTATGGGCGTACAACCAGGGCCTGATCAGTGCCGGCACGGGCTACTTCAACCCGTACACCAACGCCAGCCGTGCGGAGATCGTGGAGATCCTCTATAAGCGCGCCGGTTCTCCCACCGTGTATGGCACCAGCGGCTTCGCGGATGTGGCCAGCAACGCTTCCTACTCCAGGGCCGTGACCTGGGCCCGCCAGAAGGGCCTGACCAACGGCTATAGCGGCAACACGTATTTCCGTCCCGGTTATGCCGTTGACCGTGCCCAGATGGCGGCGTTCCTGCAGCGCGCGTTCAGCAAGTAAAATCGCATAACGCAAACGGCACAAAAGGGGCCCGGCCAGTTGGCCGGGCCCCTTTTCAACAAGGAGGATGAAGGATGAACAAGGAATCGCTGAAGAAGCTTTTTATCAGCTCACTGTCGGGGTTCCTCTCGCTGGCGCTGGCCATTGTGCTGTACTTCTGTATCCAGCGGGCGGAGGGGCTGCGCCAGAGCCTTCAGTGGCTGAGGGGGGTGCTGACGCCGTTTGTGTACGGCGGCACCATGGCCTATCTGCTGAAAACACCCTGCGCCTTTTTGGAGGGGCTGTTTGAAACGCACCTGCCGGCGAAATACAAAAAGTATGCCACCCCGCTGGGGGTGGTGACGGTGCTGCTCCTGGCGGTGCTGGTGCTCTATCTGCTGACCAGTATGGTGATCCCGGAGATGGCCAGCAGCGTCATTGTCCTGGCCAATGCCATCCCGGCGAAGATCGAGCAGCTCACCCAGTGGGTGCTGGCCCACCTGGAGGGCAACGAGGTGCTGCAAAACTACGTGAACACCGCGTTTGAGAATTTGGAGAGCTGGCTGACCAACTGGGCCACCCACGACCTGCTGCCCACCATGCAGGGGATGATGGGGGGCGTGGTGAACACGGTGGGTTCAGTGATCACCGTGCTGAAAAACATCGTGCTGGGGATCATCATCTGCATCTATCTGCTGGCTGGGCGCAAAAAATTGGCCCGCCACGGCAAGGCGGTGGTGTACGCCCTGCTGAAGCCGGCCGCTGGGGACAAGGTGCTGGAGGAGTTCCGCTTCATCGACAAGACCTTTGTGGGCTTTTTCGGCGGGAAGATCCTGGACAGCGCCATTGTGGGGTTGATTTGCTACGTGTTCTGCGTGGTCATGTCCGTCGTGGCGGGGTTCCAGAACGCGGTGCTCATCAGCGTGATCATCGGGGTGACCAACGTGATCCCGTATTTCGGGCCGTTTATCGGGGCGGTGCCCTCCGCGCTGCTGATTTTCATCAACAGCCCCCGGAACTGCCTGATCTTCCTGATTTTCATCCTGATCCTGCAGCAGTTTGACGGAAACGTGCTGGGGCCAAAGCTGCTGGCCGGCAGCGTAGGGCTCACCGGGTTCTGGGTGTTGTTCGCCATCACGCTGTTCCAGGGGTTGTTTGGCTTTATTGGCATCCTGATCGGCGTGCCCATATTTGCCGTCATCTACGACCTCATTCGCCGCGGTGTGGTGGCCGGTCTGGCCCGCCACAACAAGTCGGACGTGCTCCGGGAATAGCGCCGCGCGCGATCCCCGGAGCGGGGCGGGGGTCAGGAACGAACCCTGGCCCCCCGCTCACAGCGGTTACCCCAGGAGTCGATGAGCTCGTCCCCCCGGTAGACGCAGATGATCTCGCAGCGGTTGGAGCACCCGCCGCAGCTGGCCTCCCGGGTGCGGAATTCCATGTTTTCGATGGCGAAGTCGAACTCCTGCCGTTTGCTGCCCCGGCGGGCCAGGATGGCCACGCCCAGCGCCCCCATCAGGTGGCCGTTGGGGTCCACAATGACTGGGCAGCCCAGTGTCCGCTCGAAGGCGGCAACCACGCCCTCGTTTTTGCTCACGCCTCCCTGGAACACCACCGGGGAGACGATTTTTTTGCCCTTGCCCACGTTATTGAGGTAGTTGGCCGCCACGGCGTTGCAAACGCCGGCGATGATGTCCTCCCGGGGATGGCCCATCTGGATCTTGTGGACGAGATCGGACTCGGCGAACACGGTGCACCGGGCGGCGATCTGGGTGGGGTGGGTGGAGCGCAGGGCGTAGTCGCCGATCTCCTCCACCTCGATGCCCAACCGCTTGGCCTGGCTGGACAGGAAAGCCCCAGTGCCTGCGGCGCACAGGGTGTTCATGGCGTAATCAACTGCCACGCCGTTCTCCACCAGGATGATCTTGGAGTCCTGGCCGCCGATCTCCAGGATGGTGCGCACGTCGGGGTAGAAGGTGGTGGTACCCACCGCATGGGCGGTGATCTCGTTTTTCACCATGGTGGCGCCCAGGATGGTGCCCACCAGCTTGCGGGCGGAGCCGGTGGTGCCGGTTGCCACGATCTTGTACTTCTCCTTGTCAAAGCCCTGCTCCAGCAGCCGCACCAGCTCCTTCACCGCGCCGATGGGGTCGCCCTGGGTCCAGATGTACTGGCTGGACAGGATGTTGTTTTTCTTGTCGATGATGACGCCCTTGGTGGAGATGGACCCCACGTCAATGCCTAAATACGCGTGTTCCAACTTAAAGTACCTTCTTTCTCATATCGATCATATCGTAGAACGCCTCCAGCCGGGTCATCAGGCCCACGTCGCTGGTCTGGGCGTCATAGGTCAGGTAAAGCACGGGGATCTTGTAATCCGCGCTGATGTTTTGCAGCACGGGCATCACGTCGATCTCCGGGGTGCAGGTGGCGGACTTGATGTGGATGAGCCCGTCAAAGCCTCGGTCAGCGCACTCCCGGGCGTACCAGATGTTGGCGGTGGAGGTGGGGCCCATGTCGTACTGGCAGAGGTCCTGGATCTTCACCCGCAGGTTTTTCTGGCCGCTGCCGTAGCGCAAAAACTGGTTGGTCACGTTCATCCAGCGGTGGACCTCCACCCGCATATCCGCCAGCTTCTGCTCCAGTTCCAGGTTGGAGAAGGCGTCCATGGCGGTGTAGAACTCGCCCACAATGCCCACCCGGAGGGGGTGCTTGGGCTTGTCCAGCGGGACGGCCCGCAGCGCCCGCTTGGCGGCCTGGTAGCCTGTCTCCACGTCGCTCTTGCTCTGGGCGGTGTACATGGCGGTCAAAAAGTCCTGATACGCCCCCTTGTACTGGCCATGGGTGGCGTCAAAGCCGCAGTTTTGGTAGTATTCGGCGGTGATGTCGTCCAGATATTCCACCATCCGCACGCCTTCCATGAACTGGGTGAGGAACCGGGCGGGGTTCACCTTGGGGTTGAACCGCCGGACGATGCGGATATACTCCTTTTTCTTCTCCATATCATAGTCGGACAGGTTGATGAAGTCGAATTGATAGCCCAGATCCCGCAGGATCTGTTCCAGCAGCTCCCCGTAGTACCCCAGGCGGCAGAGGCCATGGGTCATGATCAGGGTGTCCGCCCCGGCCTCCAGGCATTCGATCATGTTGCCCAGCATGGTCTTAAAGGGGGTGCACACGAAGTCCGGGCTGTACTTGGTGCCTAGCTCCATGGTGCGTTTGGTGAGGGCGGGGGGCATGACGTACTTGCACCCCAGGGCCTGCTCCACGATGTATTTGAAGGCGCAGTTATACTCCGCGTACCGGGGGAAGGAGACGTTTCTCTTTTTCGCTTCGGCCATTACAGCTTCCCCTCCTTAAAGCGGATGATGTCGATGAAGCTCTCCAGCCGGGTCTCCACCCCGGCGGTGCCGGTCTGGCTGTCCAGCACCAGGTTCAAAATAGGCACGCCCTTCACCCGGCGGGTGATGAGCTCGTTGACCATGGCGTCCGGCCCGCAGGGAAAGGCGCCGAGCAGGATGATGCCGTCCACCTCGTCCCGGTGCATGGCGATGCCGCCCAAAATCTCCCGGTTGATCTCCCACTTGCAGGTGGGGGACAGCTCCCGGCTGTGCTTCAGCGCCGCCTCCCGGTCCACGAGATCGGCCCGGACGGGGATCACCCCCACCTGCTTGAGGTAGTCGCTGACCGCTTTGCCCATATACGGATCCTCGGCCACATAGCTGTGGGCGGCGATGAGCACCTTCATGCCCTCCCGCTTGTACAGCTGCTCGTACTTCTGCGCCCGCTCCTTGTGCTGGGCCAGCTCCAGCTTTTTCGCCTGCTTGTAGGCCCTTTTCACCGCCTTGGCGGAACAGCCCAGGGCGCGGCCCATCTCCAGGAAAGCGTCCTCTTCATTCTGTTTTTTCATTTCCTCGTCCACCTCATAGGACAGGAACTTCTGGCGGTCGTTGCGGAACACGTTGCGCACCAGATCAGGGGTGGACTCAAACCGGGTGCACATACTCCGCTGGCGGCCGAAGTTGCTGACCCGGGGCACCAGGATGTAGTCGCATTTGCCCACCAGCGCCGCCACGTGGCCCAGGTAGATTTTCAGGGACAGGCAGGCCTCGTCAATGGCCAGAGCCGTGCCCCGCTCCAGGATGTCTCGGTCTGTGGGGGCGCTGACCACCGTCTCCATCCCAAGCTCCTGAAAAAAGGCGCGCCAGAGGGTGCGGTAACGGTAATACAGCAAGGCCCTGGGCAGGCCGATCGTTATCGTCTGTTTTTCCATGCGTCATAGCTCCCATACGGTCTTAGATAGACGGCCCACCGCCCGTCAGGGCGCTGACCGCCTAGGCATTATAGCATAATGTTACAGGAAAAGCTAGCTTTTTTGTGAAGCGTTCCAACAGGGGGGCCGCCGGTGAAGCTGTGAACGCAAAAGGCAAGAGGAAAATAAAAACTGCGCTCTTGACAAATTGGGCTTTGCGCACTATAATATGCTATGCTGACTTCAAAAGGTGCTTTCATGGAGGCGGCGCTGTGATTTGCGGATGTGCTGGAACTGGTAGACTGGCTAGCTTGAGGTGCTAGTGGCCCACGGCCGTACGGGTTCGAGTCCCGTCATCCGCACCAAGGCGGTCGGCAGACCGCCGGGACCCGTCGTTCACCCGCAGGGTGAATGACGGTCCTTTTTTGTTTTATTGAGGTGTTTTTCTATGGCATCTAAAGCGTTCGGCCTTGCCAAAAGAAACTCACCACCGGCTTTCTGGACAAAAAGATGAAGATCAGCGAGGGTGAGGTCCCGCAGTATTGCATTGAGCAGAGCCACCAGTCCATCATCGGACCGGAGGAGTTTGACAGGGTGCAGGCAATTGACATTTATTCCATCTTTCGATATAATGATGCGAATTTATGGAGAGGAGGGGGCAGATGAAGCGAGAAGGCTTCCGCTCCCGGTTAGGTTTCCTGCTGGTAAGCGCCGGGTGTGCCGTCGGCATCGGCAACGTGTGGAAATTCCCCTATGTCACCGGGGAGAACGGCGGCGGGGTGTTCGTGCTGTTCTACCTGGTGTTCCTGCTGCTGATGGGGGTGCCGGTGCTCACCATGGAGCTGGCCGTGGGCCGGGCCAGCCGCCGCAGTGCCGTTTTGGGCTATCAAGCGCTGGAGCCCAAGGGCTCCAAGTGGCACATCCACGGCTGGTTCTGCATGGCCGGGTGCTATCTGCTGATGATGTATTACACCACGGTGTCCGGCTGGATGCTGGGGTACTTCTTCAAGTTTGCCGGGGGAGCCTTCGCCGGCATCTCCAGCGAGGCGGTGGACGCGGTGTTTCCAGCCATGCTGGCTAATCCCGCCGAGATGACCGTCTGGATGGCGGTGACGGTGCTGGCGGGCTTCCTGGTGTGTTCCCTGGGCCTCCAGGGCGGCCTGGAGCGGGTGACCAAGGTGATGATGCTGGGCCTGCTGGGGCTGATTATGGTGCTGGCGGCCCACAGCCTGACCCTTTCCGGGGCCGGGGAGGGGGTACGGTTCTACCTGCTGCCCGACTTTGGACGGGCGGTGAAACAGGGCCTCGGCAAGGTGATTACCGCCGCCATGAACCAGGCGTTTTTCACCCTGAGTCTGGGCATTGCCGCCATGGAGATCTTTGGCAGCTACATGAGCCGGGACAACACCTTGGCCGGGGAGGCCGTGCGCATCTGCGGCCTGGACACCTTTGTGGCGCTGATGAGCGGGCTCATCATCTTCCCCGCCTGCTTCTCCTTCGGGGTGGAGCCGGGGCAAGGCCCGGGCCTCATCTTTGTGACCCTGCCCAAGGTGTTTGTCAACATGGCGGGAGGCCGGCTGTGGGGCTCCCTGTTCTTCCTGTTCATGTCCTTTGCCAGCTTTTCCACAGTCATCGCAGTATTTGAAAACCTGCTGGCCGGGTGCATCGACAGCTTCGGCTGGAGCCGAAAAAAGGCGGCGCTGGCCAACGGGGTGTTTGTCCTCATCGCCAGTTTGCCCTGTGTGCTGGGGTACAACCTGTGGTACTTTGAGGCCCCGCTGCCCAACGGCTCGGTGGGCCAGATCCTGGACATTGAGGACTTTTTGGTCAGCAACCTGCTGCTCCCCCTGGGGTCGCTGGTCTACCTGCTGTTCTGCGTTACCAGGTGGGGCTGGGGCTTTGACAAATACCTGGAGGAGGCCAACACCGGCAAGGGCATCAAAATGCCCCGGGCCCTGAAGCCCTATTTCCAGTTTGTGCTCCCAGTTCTGATCCTGGTGATTTTGATCCAGGGGCTGATGAAATAAAGAAAGCGCCCGGTTTTCCATTGGAAGCCGGGCGCTTTTTTATTCTTTTTTTCGCGTCCTCATTTTGTCCTCATGATCCCGCAGGGCGTCCAGCGCCTGCCCCAACATGGGCAGGATCACGATGATGTTGAACACCGTCATGAGCCCCACGCCCACGTCGCCCAGGAGTCTGTGGAGACAGGATAGCTGGGCACCTGTGTCACGGAGCCTGTTACCTGGGTGCTGATGATGATTTTCCTGATTTGTGCGTACCTGGCGCAGGCAAGGAAATGATATACAGCGGCGGAGGATAAACTAAGGCACCGAAACGTTTCCCTTGACATTTTATCGGCCATGCTGTAAGATGAACGTAAGGTGCCTAACGAAAATGGTAGAGGAGTTTTCTCAATATGAACGAGGCAATGAAAAGCAGTCAGGCGCAGACCCGCCCTCAGCGCGGCCGCAAAGTCGGAAAACACCACAAGTGCGGGGGACACGGCAAATGAGGGGCGGGGATCACGGGCACAGATGCTGCCATGAGGCCCACATGGAGCGGGACGACCTGGCGGGGAAGTTCGAGCGGTGCGGGCGGCTGCTCTCCCACGGCCTGGGAAAGCGCCGGGGGCAGGGCCGGATCCTGCGCACCCTGTGCCAGCGAGGGGAAATGCCCCAGAAGGAGCTTCAGGATCTGCTGGGCATTCAGGCGGGCTCCATGAGCGAGATCGCCGCCAAGCTGGAGGACAAGGGCCTCATCACCCGGGTACGCAGTGAAGAGGACCGCCGAAAGGTATCCCTGTCCATCACGGAGCAGGGCCGGAGCTGGGTCGCCCAGCGGGACGAGGAACACATCCTCCGCCGCCGGGCGGCGCTGTTCTCCGCCCTCACGCTCGAGGAGCAGGGCACGCTGGAGGGTCTGCTGGATAAGCTGTCCGCTGACTGGGCCCAGCGGCTGGAAGGCCGCGGCGATGGGGAAGAGGGGCACAGCCACGGCCCATGAGCGCGGCGCTTTGCGGCAGGCCGTTCATTCCACTGTCACCGATTTGGCCAGGTTCCGGGGCTTGTCGATGTCACACCCCCGCATGAGGGCAATGTAATAGGCCAGCAGCTGCAGCGGGGCCACCCCCAGGGAGGGCAGCAGCAGCTCGTCGGTGTCCGGAATGGCGAACAGGCCGTTGGCCACCTTGCCCATGTCGTCCACATGGTCCTGGGTGGTGAGGGCCAGCACGTCCGCCCCCCGGCTCTTCACCTCCACCACGTTGCTCATAGCCTTTTCAAAGAGCCTGCCGTAGGTGGCCACCGCCACCACCAAAGTGCCGTCCTCAATGAGGGAGATCGTGCCGTGCTTCAGCTCGCCGGAGGCATAGGCTTCGGAGTGGATATAAGAGATCTCCTTCAATTTCAGCGACCCTTCCAGCCCCAACGCGTAATCCACATTGCGGCCGATGAAGAAAATCGACTCGTGGTTGAAATACTGGGAGGCATAATACTGGATGTCCTCCCGTTTTTCCAGCACCTGCTCCAGCTTGGAGGGCAGCAGCAGCAGCTCCCGCACCACCGCGCGGTACCGCTCCTCCCCAATCGTGCCCATCCGACGGGCCAGGTACAGCCCCAGCAGGTCCAGGACCGCCAGCTGGGTGGAATACGCCTTGGTGGTGGCCACGGCAATTTCCGGCCCCGCCCAGGTGTACAGCGTTTCGTCGGACTCCCGGGCGATGGAGGAGCCCACCACGTTGACGATGGACAGGATCTTGCCGCCCAGCCGCCGGGCCTCCCGCAGGGCGGCCATGGTGTCCAGAGTCTCGCCGGATTGGCTGATCATCACCACCAGGGTGCGCTCGGTGACGATGGGCTCCATGTACCGGAACTCGGAGGCCAGCGTCACCTCCACCGGGCGGCGCAGCAGCCGCTCCAGATTGTACTTGCCCACCATGCCCACGTGATAGGACGAGCCGCAGGCCACCACGTACAGCCGGTCTATGTTCTGGATGAACCCGTCGTCCAGGGAGAAATCGGGCAGCACCACCTCCCCGTCCTTGAGCCGGGGGAAGATGGCCCGGCGCAGGGCCTCGGGCTGCTCCATGATCTCCTTGAACATGAAGTGCTCGTAGCCGCCCTTTTCCGCCGCGTCGATCTCCCAGTCCACATGGGAGATTTCCTTTTCCACCGGCTGGATCAGGTGGTTGTAGCAGGCGACCCCGTCCCGGGTGAGCACCGCCAGCTCCCCGTCCTCCATGTAGATGACTTCCCGGGTGTGCTTGATGATGGCGGTGACATCGGAGGCCAGGAAGTTGAATCCCTCCCCCAGCCCCAGGATCAGTGGGCTGTCCTTGCGCACGGCGATGAGCTTTTCCGGCTCGTCGGCGCAGATGATGCCCAGGGCATAGGCCCCCTCGATGCGGTGGAGCACCCGGCCCACGGCTTTGAGGATGTCGCCCTCGTAAAAATACTCGATGAGCTGGGCCACCACCTCGGTGTCCGTCTCCGAGGCGAAGGGCACCCCCTGATCCACCAGGAACTGCTTGAGCTGGGCATAGTTCTCGATGATGCCGTTGTGCACCACGGCGATGCGCCCGCTGCGGCTCACCTGGGGGTGGGAGTTCACGTCTGACGGCGCGCCGTGGGTGGCCCACCGCGTGTGGCCGATGCCCAGGGCGCCGTGGATGGCGGCCCCTCCCTGGGTCATGTCGAACAGCACCCGGAGCCTTCCCTTGGCCTTGGCCACCGCCAGCTTTTCCCCGTCAAAGACGGCCATCCCCGCCGAGTCGTACCCCCGGTATTCCAGCCGGCTCAGACCGTCCAGCAGAATGGGCGCGGCCTCCTCGCCGCCAACGAATCCAATAATACCACACATAACGATTCCTCCTAAGAAAAAACATGAAATGGCCGCTCCGCTTATGTTCATAAACGGCTCTCTGTGCCGACACTCCTCTTGAAAGGGCGAACGGAGCCCTTTCCAGGCCCCGTCGTCTGTGGATGCTATTATATACGCTTTTTTGCCCTGGCGCAATTGTGATTCTATCTGAAACGCAGCGGATGACGTCCCGGCTGCCTTGGTGCTCAAAAAGAAAGACACGCAAAGCGTGTCTTTTTTATTTCCGCCAAACCGCGTAACCAAAGGGCTTCAGCCCTTGCCGGCTTAACCCATATGACAGGCGCGGCCCATCATCAGGCGGCTGATTTTCTGTTCAGACAAATCGCCGCCTTAGGTGAAAATATTTCGTTGCTGATGCTCTGGCCTATACCAGCAGCCATAGTATCAGCATGCTGACGTAGCTTATCGTTGCCTTCTTTTTCGAGGCGTAAAAAGGAATGGCGTAAACAAAGGCGTTCAGCGCGGATACCATGCCGTCCTCAAATCCGTGCGCGAAATGGGGCAGGCCCCACAAGAAAAACAGCGCCAACGCCCCCCAGGGAATGCCCTCCTTTTTGGTCAGGCATTCCCCCGCCCGCTGGGCGCATATCAGGAGTTCCAGCATCAGCAGCACTTCCAGCGGATAATAGAGGATATTTCGAATCGTATATAATGGATAGCCTGAGAAGAACTCCCGGATAAGTAAGGGCTTCATTCCGGCGTAGAAATAATTCTTCACCGCGATAGAGACCCCGCCCGTGACCACAAAAAAGAGGAGCAACCAATCCCTGCCTGCTAAATGGCCATTTGCATCGTACAGCTCCCCCATATTCTGCCGTTTCAGTCCGGCCAGAATGCAGAATGCCCCAATGCCCCAGATAACGGGACTTATCCCAAACGCCAATATTTGATTTGGGATGAACAGGGGAATAAAATCACATTCTATCACACCCCATGTAAGCACCGTCATGATCAACGCCTGTATGCCTTTTTTGGAGCCCTCGTTTTTCATATGGCCATCCCCTTTGTGATTGATCGGCTATGTATTTTATCACAATAGGACACCATATTTTCTTAAGAACAGATTAATTTTCCTTTATTTTATATGATAACTCCTAGAAAATCATAGGCATAGTGCACTGCGATTGATATTGTAATGTCCTTACGCTTGTAAGCGATAAGGCAGAATACAAAATGGGCTATAAATGTTTCAATCAAGTTAGGCAATGCTTCTGCTAAATAATGCAAAGACACATTGTTGTGAACAACCATCTGAAACGGAATGTGCATAAACGAGAATAACAATGCTCCGATTATAAATATCACATACTTATTAAGCTTAAAACCAAATAAATAATTTTGTATCAGTCCCCTAAATAGAATCTCTTCTATGGCGGCAATATAGAAAAGATAGTAAAGCATTTGCTGAAGCAATTTATGAAAAGCGAGGTCACTGAATATCCAAATAACTACAAAAGTAATTACTACTATCATGAGAGATATGATGAGGTTCATCCGTAATTTTTCTTTTCCGAAACCTAAGTTATCAATATTTCTATCCTTGATCAAAGCAATCAAAACACCCACCGCAAACAATGAGCAGTATATCATGTCCATGCCAAACGTGATCCCTTTTTGATATAATATTCCAGCCAGAAATAACCCCCCGAAATATGTGCAGTAGTAAATCACAGCTATGATCCCATATGATTTCTGCTTAGATTGATACATTTTTTCCTCCACAATATTCTGATTTGTTAAATGATTCAGCGCTATTATTTTACCGCAAACGCACACACAATTCCATTAAATTTTGCTTATGGACTGGAAACGATGACCTTCGATGTTGGGCCGCTGGACGCCGTTCGGCTGGTCGATTTTGAGCACCAGGATGAGCCGGATTAGGGTGTTTCGGCTTCGGTGGGGTATAGATCACGTCCAAAGACATAGGCCCGCTCCAGATGCCCGGTTTTGCCGATCTGGGGCGGGCCGTTGGTATCCCCGCAGCCGCCCGCCAGCAGCATTCCCCGGTCATGGAAGCCGATGTAATTCACCAGGGCGAATTGGTAGTAGGACTGCGCCTGCTGGAATGTCCAGAAGAAATCGTCCGCCGCTGTCATAAGCAGGGCGCAGTCCTTCACCGGGTACTTTTCGTACCGGCCCAGCGGGGGCGCGGGGTCTTCTGCTGCGATGCAGTAGAACCGCTCGATGAACGCCTTGATCCGGGCGGAAATAGTCCAAAAATACAGCGGCGAGGCAAACACGATGCAATCCGCCGCCTTGATTTTGGGGACGAGGTCGTTGAACGCGTCCTTCTGGACGCAGGGCTTTCCGTAGCGGCAGGCGTTGCAGCCCAGACAGCCCTTCACCTCGTTTTTGAGAAGGGAGACCGTTTCCACGGTGTGGCCCGCAGATTCGGCGCCCTGGGCAAACGCGGAAACAAGCTGGGCGGTGTTGCCCTTGGGACGGCCGCCGCCTTGGACAATTAAGATATACTTCTTCACCAATATCCACTCCTGTCAAATCGGGGTAAGAGATTTCACTGGCTATGCTTGAAATTGGCCGGTATTTCCGCTATACTGCTGAACAGATGTAGATCCTTCGGACGTTATTGAAAAGGAGCTGTGAAAGCCATGAAGCGGATTGCCTGCGGCCTGTTTGCCATCATTGGCCTGCTGTGCGTTATTTTTCCTGAACAGATCACCGCAGCGCTACCCTATGTGCTGGGGATCACTATGGTAGGGACGGGTATTCTATACTGTCTGCCCTATTTCCGCAGCCGCGAAGCACGGGCAGAGCATTCCGCAGAGCTGGCCAGTGGATGTGTTTTGCTGGTGGTGGGAATCGTCTGTGTCGTCCATGGGGCGGGGTTCATCGGCCCTATGGGGATCGTTTGGGCAATCATCGGCATCCGAAAGGCGGCAAGATCCTTGTCCTGCGCCATCCAGGAATTCGGGGCGAATATGGCGTGTGTGACCTCGCTCATTGAGTTCATAGTGAGGATGACCCTCTCCGTCCTGCTGCTCCTGTACCCGATGGAAAAATTTGTGGGACATATCGTCCTGCTGGGTTTGGAACTGATCGCGGTAAGCATCCGGCCTGCGAAACAGCTTCCCCTGATGCTGGATGGGAATGAATAAAGGGCATGACGGCGGGGTGCCACTTCGTGCGGGAAATTTTGGATTGGAGGCTGTTGCGTATGGAGACAAACAAGCTGCTGGAGGTTGGCGCGAAAGCGCCTGATTTCACGCTGCCGGACGCAGAGGGAAATTCCGTTTCCCTGTCGGACTTCGCCGGGAGAAAGGTGGTGCTGTACTTCTATCCAAAGGACAATACGCCCGGCTGCACCCGGCAGGCCTGCGCATTCGCCGGGGCGTTTGAGGAGTTTAAACAGATCGATGCGGTGGTTATCGGAATCAGCAAGGACTCAACGGCTTCTCACAAGAAGTTCGCGGAAAAGTATGATCTGCCGTTCATCCTGCTCTCCGACCCGGAACTGACTGCCATTCAAGCCTATGGCGTGTGGCAGGAGAAAAAGCTGTACGGCAAGGTGAGCATGGGGGTGGTGCGCTCCACCTTCATCATCGATGAGAACGGTGTCATCGAGAAGGCCATGCCCAAGGTGAAGCCGGACACCAACGCGGCGGAAATCCTGGCCTATCTCAAAGGGGACAAATGAATATGGCCCGAGCGCCTGCGGTCAGCCGCGGGCGCTCATTTTTATGTACCGCCTTTGAGGAACACGTTGTGACTTTCGTTGGACAATTCCGGCTGAAACCGATACCCCAGCTGGTCAAAGGCCCGGACATCTGCCCAGCTCGTGACGTTGTTTTCCGCCAGCCAGCGCACCATTTGGCCCCGGGCCATTTTGCACATGGTGCCCTTCTCGATGACCTTGCCGTCCTTCTGTTCGCCGAAGGTACAGGTGAGGAAGCGGACGGACTTGGGCAGGTGGGGCTCCACTGCGCGGCTGTATTCCTTGGAGGCCAGGTTGAGCACGAAATCCGTCTCAGTAGCAAGTCGGTGGGCCAGGGTATCGCCCCAGAAGTCATACAAATCGCGGTTTCCACCCACCGACAGCTTTGCCTGCATCTCCAGCCGATAAGGGGTCACGCCGTCGAAGGGCCGCAGCAGACCGTAAAACCCGGACAGGATACGCAGATGCTCCCGGAGATAGTCCAGCTGGGCCGTTTCCATCACCCCCGGGGCCATGTACTGGTACTGGATGCCTTCATAGGAGACGATAGCGGGGGTGAGATGCCGGCGCAAATCCATGGCGGACAGCCGCTCCACGTTCAGCTTGGCAATGGCGTCGTTACACTTCCAGAGGGCCTGCAACTCTGCCGGGGACATTCCCTGAAGCGCGGCCTTCAGCCGCTCCGTCTGCTCCAGGAATACGGGCAGTCCGTCTACGGCAAAGCTGTCCGTGTCCACCACCATTTTCTTGGCGGGTGCAATGATGATCCGCATGATTTACCGACCTTTCTGTCTACATTTTTTGGAGCACCCCACCCCAAAATCTAATGTTCAATTATTTTAATCTGCCATATGCATTTCGTATAACCCCACCTGAAAGAAGATGTCTCTTCATATTGCGCTGCAGAGATGTGTTCTCGGGCAAGGCTGCAAGATCGATTGATTTTGTGCTGAAAAGCCACTCAATAAATTCTGTATCTGTCTCTCCCTCACTGAAGATTTCAAAACGTTTTTGGAAGCTGACGATATTAGAACTGTCACTTAACATATTTTTGAGCTGACGATCCAACAGCCAGGAGTGACAGCGAAATTCTGCATCTGCCAGTTCGGGATAATGCTCCGCAAAAAACCTTTTTGCACTTGCCAACGATTTATCCACAGCGGACGGGGAAAAATCAGCGTCCGAGGGAATATGGATTTCAAGTACTATTTTATCATCAAGGTGCTTCATCTCATATTCAAGCTCGCCGATTCTAAAAAGATGACAGCCTGCCTGCCGAGCAGTCCACCAAAATCTGTCGAAATACAGCTTGCCCGTCATTTTGTAGGTTTCATTGATAAAACGAGTGTAGCATTTCATCGTGGCAAAATAGATTTCGTCGCCAATCTCTTTAGCTTTGTAAATGTCATAAGCATCGGCAGACGCTTTCAGCATACAAGTAAGTATTTTGATATGATCCTCGTCATCTCCAAGAATCGCCTGCAGCTCTAACTGAGCTGCGTTCAGCTTTTCGTATGTGAGGAAGTCCTCTAGCTGCTGAGCTACAGTTCCAAAATCAAAGCCATCGGCAAATGTCAATACACGGTTTTTAATTTTGGGCTGCAAATCTATTTTATCGCAAAGGTTTGTTAATGTCATAGCTCTTTCTCCCTATATCTGCAGGTGAAGCTGAAGCGCCTGACAGACGGAACGTTATAGCTGTTTCAGCAGGTTCTCCATGTTTTTCCGGTGGGGAATGATGATGTCTATATCCACTTCCGGATGGGCGTCCACATATGCCAGGAGCATATCCATCAAATTGTCTTTGGACTGCATATAATCATCAATGATTACTTCATCTGGAAATCCGAGCTTTTTCAAGATGACCGCCGATACTACGCCGGTGCGGTCTTTGCCTGCGGTGCAGAAATACATCACATTGGATTCCGCATTCATGATTGTATCAATGATCTGCTCCATTTTTTCGTCCAGCATCTGTCGGTATACGATATGCAAATGCTCCCGTGATTTTGGAGTGTCGCCGCCGCCTGTCACCGGAAGGTGAACATACCGAAATTCGTCCCGCCCTTTGAGGCAGCACGGCTTTCTGGCGACCTCCTCATCCGACCGCAGGTCTACGATTGTGGTTACATTATGATCCAATAACCACTGTATTTCCCCGGCAGTCAGGCTTTCCGGGACGTCACTCCGAATATATCGCATGGTGCCCGTGGGCAGTACCCGTGTGTTTCTTGTCGATTGCAGTAAAGAACCCATACAAAGATCTCCTCTCACTTTTTTCCATGGCTGTCAGCGTGGATAACAGTGTAATTTATATCAGAATCCCCTCACAGTGGTCGATTTCGTGCTGGATGATCTGGGCTGTCCAGCCGGTAAATGTCTTGAAGCGAGTCTGGAACTTCTCGTTCTGGTACTGCACTTTAATGGACTTCCAACGCTTGGCCTTGCGGATGCCAGAGAGGGACAGACAGCCCTCCTCCGCTTGGTAGGGCCCGGACTTCTTGATGATCTCTGGGTTGAACATAACCATGTAGTCGCCCTCGCTGTCGAAGGCGATGATGCGCTTGTTCACACCGATCATGTTGGCCGCCATGCCCACACAGCCGTCCTTGTGGGCGGCGAGAGTGTCCAGCAGATCCTGGGCGACGGGCAGGTCTTCGGTTGTGGCGGGCTCGGCTTTCTGAGCTAAAAATGCTTCGTCGTGCATGATCTCACGAACCATGGAAATCAACTCCCAAAATATCGCCGCCGGTACTTTCCCCGGCGATGGATTTATGATATACTCCAATTAAAATACCATGAATCGAGGGAGAAATCAAATATGCAAAATGCGCAGATCGAAAAAGCCATCCCCTGGAACCCGTGGCACGGCTGTCATAAGTGCAGTCCCGGGTGCCAAAACTGCTTTGTTTTCAAGATGGACAAGCGCTACGGCAGGGACACCAACGTTGTGACGAAGGGAAAAACGACCTACGAGCTGAAGGATAAGGACTGCCCGACGGGCTCCCTGGTCAAGCTCTGCTTTTCCTCCGACTTCTTTTTGGCGGACGCGGACCCGTGGCGCGACGGCGTGTGGGACACCGTTCGGCGGCGGAGCGACTGCATTTTTGTCCTGACCACCAAGCGGCCGGAGCGCATCCGGCAGTGCCTGCCTGAGGGCTGGGGGGACGGCTGGGAGCACGTCCATATGAGCATATCCATCGAAAACCAGGAGCTGGCGGACAAGCGGCTCCCGCATTTTCTGGACGCGCCGCTGAAGCACCGGGAGGTCTTTTGCTCGCCGCTGATCGGGCCGATCACGCTGGGGAAATATCTGGATACCGGGCTGATCAAATGCGTGAATGTTGGTGGCGAAATGGCGCCGAAACATGACGTGCGGCCCACCCAGTGGGAGTGGGTGAGGGACCTATATCTGGAGGCGAAAGAGCGCGGCATCGAGTTCTACTTCCATCAAAGCGGCAGCATGCTGCTGCGCGACGGGGTGAATATCGGCACATGGAACCTGAATAAGCAGATCGCCCGCGCGGAGGAGATCCAGCACGAGCTGGAAAGGCTGTTTTGAGCGCGGCAGGGCCGGAGATAAAAACTGGAAGTGGTATCATGATCGACTTTTTCAAAAAGCTGATGGAACAGGCGCTTGATCTGGAGCTGACCGTCCGCTTCACCAAGCGGGGCGGGGAGTGGTTCGCGGCGCTGGGCGATGAGCTGGACAGCCTGTCCCCGGAGGAGCTGGAGGAGTACCGTGCGGAGCTGGAGGCCCGGTTGTGCGATATGGACGACGACGAGCCGGAGGACATGGCCGGCGAGGAGTTCGAGCAGTGGGCGGACGCCCACGAGAGCCTGGAGGATTTGCTCAGCGAGGTGGAAGACCGCATCGACGAATTGATGTGAGGACGGTGGCGGACATGGAGAAAACAGTGACAGAAGTGGTGGCGGCCCTCATCTGGGAGGGAGACAAATTCCTCATCTGCCAGCGCCCCGCCCACAAGGTCCGGGGCCTGCTGTGGGAGTTTGTAGGCGGCAAGGTGGAGCCGGGTGAGACAAAGGAGCAGGCGCTGATCCGGGAATGTCAAGAGGAGCTGGCCGTCATGCTCTCGGTGGGCGGAGTGTTCATGGAGGTAGACCACGACTATCCGGATCTGAATGTGCATCTGACGCTGTTCAACGCCGAAATCCGCGAGGGAACTCCGCGGATGCTGGAACACAACGACATCCGCTGGATCACGGTGGAGGAGATCCCGCAGTATGAGTTCTGTCCGGCGGATGAGACGATCTTGAAGAAATTGCGGAGCGGAAATGCCGCCCGATGAGAGGAGGAAATCTCAATGGAACCTGTTTATTATACCGTGATTTCCATCGACGGGGACTACGCCCATATGGTCAGCGACAGTGGCGTGGAGAACCAGGTGGCGATGTTCCTGCTGCCGGAGGGCACCACTGTGGGGAGCCGTCTGGTGCGGGAGATTTTGGAGTGGAGCCTGGTTTGAATGATTTCCTAAACGGGTGCAATTCTTTCTCTGGATATTTCCGCCCTTCTGTGGTATATGTTTGTGCTGCGAGGAGGCGACGGCATGAACAAGGCCCTAGCCGCCCCTTGTTGGCCGCTGTGTGGCCGCTGTGGCCCCCTGTTGGAAACGCGAAGGGCTGAGCCGGGAACGCCCCAGCCCTTTGTCCCGCTTATGGCAGAAATTCCGGAAGCATTTGGTACCGGCTGACGCCGAAGCTGCTGCTCTGTCGGATGATCTCGTCCGGGATCTGGCTGCTGTGCCCTTCACCGTAACTTTATTGTAGGAGATACATATATGGATACCATTGCCGAACAGATNCAACGAAGACGGATGCANGGGCTGTATCTTTCCCGTAAATGCGAGGATATTACCCANCTNTCCCGGGATTTGATGGGACTGCANTGCTGGTTTCATCGAAACGTGGNTTTCTCCGCGGTNATCCGCGGCGCGGNCCTGATGAACTGGAAGCACGCGCTCACCAAAACCTGGCTTTATCGGGGTACGCTGCATGGCGTGGNCTATGACGATCTNCCGCTGCTGCTGGCGCCCCANGCGGGAGATCNATCTTTTGAGCAGTGGATGCTCCGGGATNTTCTCAGCGAAACGCAGCTGCGGGAAGCNGTNGACAGGGTCATAAGCCTCATGGAGGANGGCGTGTACTCCCGCACNGAAATGCGGAAGATNTTTGCCGATGACTACGATCCGAANGTGATCGACNANCTNTTCTCCTCCTGGGGCGGNATTTTTGTCTCNCTGGCCTGNCAGGGAAAGGTNGCGTTTCGGAATATGGCGAGCCGGGATTTTGATCTGATCGANGCCCAGCCGCTGCAAATGAACGACCAGGTGCTGTTGGAGCTGCTGCGCCGTTTTTTCACGGCTTACGGACCGGCGACNATTGCGGACGCGATGTGGTTTTTGGGGCTGGATAAAAAGGTGGTTCAAGGGCTGCCGGAGCTGGAGATGTTCTCCCGGNTGGAATATCAGCGNAATGTTTACTACTATGTNGANGATGGCGCAGAGATCGGCGATATNCCGGAGCTNACGCTGTTGTCNGGCTTTGATCCCNTGATCGTGTCCTACAAGGAGCGGGAGNCNGTCCTGCCCACGGAGTACAAGCGCGCAGTGATCCTGAAATCCGGCATCTGCCTTCCTACGATTGCTGTCAACGGACAGGTGGCGGGNATCTGGAACCTNAAAAGCGGCAAGCCCACGGTGGAGTTTTTNNNCTCTCAGCCNNAACGGATNCAAAAGGCTGCGGNGGNACTGGTGGACGAGATGCAGTGGAGNGTTTCAGGTAAGATATAAAATCAGGAACCTTGCTGACCGCTGTGGCGCCCTGTTGAAAAACAAATCCCAGTTCGCTTTCATGTTCCTGATGTATACTGGGAAAGGTTTTTATAAATTCGCGCTGCCCAAAGAACCGATGCGGCTGTGAGCGCCGCCACCAGAAGTTCGGTGGCCGCGATNGGCAGGTAGGCGTTTAANACNACCGCTGTGCAATTTATCCCCGCGTGGATCAGGATAGCGGCAGGGTACAGCCACCGGCGGTTTGTTNGCACAGAAGCGAATACCANTACGGACAGTGCCATGTGCGCCGCCACGGCATACAGCCGCTCGAAGCCGCTCCACAGGAACGTATCTGCCGGGGTGGTAAGCAGCGTTTTCACCAATGGGGCGATTTCCGGCGGAAGCGTTTCGACGTTGGCGTAGGTCAGGCCCAGAATCAGGTTGTTGACCATTGTCAGACCAGCAATCAGGAAGGCTTCAATGCNGCCATGTCCGATGCCATAGGCAAGTGATGTGATCCGATTCTGCTGGCGGCGCAGCACAAACCGGAAGGCCAGAAGGCGACCGGTCTCCTCAAACAGGCCCGCCGCCAGACCGCCGTAGAGGCCATAGAGCCAGATGTTCCCCCGAATCACCGTTTCGGCGTTGGGGAACAAGACCAACAAGACCAAGGCATGGAAAAGGTTTTCCAGAGCGAATGCAAAAAGGATGAAGGTCCCCGCGCCGATCAGGAAGGTAGTCCAGGCCCCGCCTCGTTTATGCAGAAAATACATAATTCCCAGCGGGCCTACGGTGACGAGGATGATTACCGCGACAATGGCGGCGATGGTTCCGATTGGCATAATATAGTCCTCCTGTTTTGGCCGCGGATGACTGCGGCCTGATTTGTAATGCGATGATACTCCTTCCACCAGGTGTAAGGTCAAGGGGNTTTCGAAAGTTTTCTTTCTGATACACCTATTCATTCGATTTTACTGGGAACACAAAGTCGAATTGGGAGAAAAACAAAGTGCTGAGCCGNNNNCGGCNCAGCACTTCNTCCCGTTTATGGCAGAAATTCCGGCAGCACCCGNTACCGGCTGACGCCGAAGCTGCTGCTCCGCCGGATGATCTCCTCCGGGATNTGGCTGAGNTACTTCCGNCCGAAGTTGGTGTCCCCGAACCNGCAGTCGAAATTCGCNACNGGCANNACNNCCCNNTCGCTGTCCTCGGGCCGGTTGGCGATATANTAGGCGATNAGNGTGTGGATCACTTCAGCGGGCAGCTTCGCCGGCCTCACATCCTCGATCTTCGTCTGCAGTTCCGACGGCAGCTTGATTTCATCCCGGCGCAGAGGCCCCAGCTCCAGCGCGTCGGCGATCACATCGTCAAAGCGGATGATCCACGCGGCGTCCGCGTTGGAGGAAAACAGCGGCATCTGGAACTGCCGTATCTTTTTGCGCCACTCCGCGTCGAACTTTTTGTCCAGCTCCCCAGCGGCCTCGGAATACGCTTTCCGTACCACCTTTGGGTTATCCCGGGCGAAAGCCATGGCCGCATGGAAGTGCCGGCAGAACCATCCCCGGCCATCCTCGTCCACCAGCGCCGGGAACTCCTCATGAAGCAGGCCGAAATCCGTCAGATACTGCCATTCCGGCTTCGTGCCTGCCCGCTCCGGCACACTGCACCAGGCACACAGCCCCCGGCGGGCGTAGTCTATCCGTTCTCTGGGCTGGCCGTCCGGTACGGCTCCGTCCGGGCCGTGGAACAGGAAGCCCCGGGCCAGAATGGTCAGAATCCGGGATAGTCCGCCGAACTCCCGAAGGGCCTCAAAGGTGAAGTGCCCCAGCCAGGCGGTATCTTTTTTGCCGTCGGCTTTGTAGACCACCGGCCCGGTGTAGTCCAAAAACTCCTGCCACTCATTCAGCATGGCGCACCTCCAGCACATTGGGCAGAACGGTGTCCGGCAGCAGCTCCCACAGCAGCCCTCGCTTGTCCAGAGCCGCCACATACCGCACCGCGGTTACGGGCTTCACGATCATGTCCAGCAGCTCCCGGCACTTGGCGGAGACGGCGTCCCAATAGGATTGGTACCTACATCCATGTGACCGCGCAGATGCAGCGGGCCGCGGCGGACAAGATGGGCGGGTTCATGGAGAACGCCCTGCCGAATGAAAGCGCGCCGGAGCCTGAGCCGCCGAAAGGGAAGGTCATCCCGTTTGAGCGAGTGGGGTGACTGGGGTGGATAGTGGCCGTTTCCTAAGGGAAGCGGCCACTAACTTTTGGATTCGAGTGAACGCCATGTTTTTGACAAATGGTCTTGCTTTTATCCGCGGCAGGGTTCATACTGTTCCTGAAATGGCTTAAGAGGACTTACAGAAAGGAACCGTACAAGACAGATGAAATTGACTGCTGCAAATGAAACCGCAAAAGAGGTTTTTGAGACATGGCCTGTCCCCCGTGCGTTGGCGAAGATGGCGATCCCGACCATTATCAGCCAGCTGATCGCGCTGGTTTACAACGTGGCGGACACCTGGTTTATTGGACAGACGGATAATCCCTACATGGTGGCGGCGTCGGCCCTGGTGCTGACCGTTTTTCTGATGACAACAGGTATCGCCAATCTGTTTGGAGTGGGCGGCGGGAGCCTGGTGGTCCGCCTGCTGGGTAGGAATGATGAAGATGAGGCGAAAAAGGTGGCGTCTCTGAGCCTGGTGATGGCGGCCGCCGCTTCCCTTGCCTTTTCCATTCTGTGCTTCCTTTTCATGAACCCCCTGCTGCGGCTCCTGGGCGCCAGCGCTGAGACCATCGGGTTTGCCAGGCAATATCTGATGTTCGTGGTGGTGATCGGCTGCCTCCCGACTGTTCTGGCCAATACCATGAGTTCCATGGTGCGAAACATCGGCTATTCCAGAGAGGCGGGATTCGGCTTGGGAATGGGCGGGATCTTGAATGTGATCCTGGATCCTATCTTCATGTTCGTGGTTCTCCCCGACGGCTATCAAGTGCTGGGAGCGGCAGTCGCGACTATGCTGTCTAATTTTATCACATTTTTATACTTCATTTTCATTTACAAAAGATTGGAGGGTAAGACTGTCCTTGCCCTGCCGCACAGCATTGAAAAAATACGGCGGGAATCTATGGGGTCCCTCTTCTCGGTGGGGCTCCCCGCCGCCATGAGCCTGCTTCTCTTTGACCTGTGCAATATGGTGATCAACCGGCTGGCGTCGGGCCATGGAGATATCGAGCTGGCGGCCATTGGAATTGTATTGAAGGTGGAGCGTCTTCCGTTGAATATCGGCATTGGGATCTGTCTCGGGATGACGCCATTGGTGGCATACAATTGCGCGTCAAAAAATTATGAGAGGATGAAAGATTTCTTCCGAACGGCGCGGCGGGCGGGATTGGTCATTTCAGTCCTCTGTGTGGCGCTCTACCGGATCTGTGCGCCGTACATTATCGGCGCCTTTATCTCAGACACGGATACGGTGAGGTTTGGGACGCAATTCCTCCAATCGCGCTGCTTTGCCACGCCCTTCATGTTTCTGAGCTTTCACATGGTGCATTTTATGCAGGCGGTGGATCGGGGAAAAGTTTCGTTCCAGCTTGCCGTGATCCGGCAGCTTTGCCTGAATATTCCGATCCTGCTGATGATGAACGTGCTCTTTGGTATGAGCGGCATCGTGTGGACGCAGCTGACAGCAGACCTGGTCAATGTGGTGATTTCCTATGTGATCTATGCACGTTTGATTGGTGGTATCGCTCCAGACCCGCGTGACAGAAATATGGACAAATAGGACAGAAGCCAGCAAATTTCTGATTGAAATTTGCTGGCTTCTCTGATGGCTCAGGTTGGAATCGAACCAACGGTGTTTCTCTCCGTTGTAAACAGCCAGCAGGGCAGAGGCAGAATCGGCCAGATGTTGATTGCGCTCCAATATGCTCACTTTTTCACGACTGGGATCCAAACCTCATATTGCGCATTTTGCGGGTCTGGATTCAAGTAGACTTCAATATCGGGGGCATTTCCATATTCATATCCCGAAGTCGGAAGCCACTCTGTTACAATGCGCCGCTCTAATTCCTGGATGGATCGATTGGCGCCCGCTCCGGAGAAAACCGCCCATGTAGCTGCCGGAACGATGTATTCTTCCAGTCCGTCTTGATCCCGCGAAGTCGCTACCGCGATATAATACCGCCAAGCCTCCGCATTATTGCACGTGCTGACACCAAGCACACCCGGCGTGTCCATCATGCCGATCAATTTCTGCAAGGTCCCGTCCATGGAAATCTCCTGCCACTTCTGGGGAATGACCGCAAAATTTTTCTCNATGTCTTTATCCAGCGGGACCGATACGCCTACGATACGNAAAGCTNCCTTTGTTTCAATGCGATACTCCATTTCTTCNGCCCCTTTGATCNTGATTTGAAATTTGATAGGCGGGAAGGATTTTACGGTAACGCCTCCGCTTTTTAGNGCGGAAGGAGCGACGCCATGAATGGATTGGAACGCNCNGNTAAANGCGGTTGGAGAACTGTANCCATATTTTNCTGCCACANCAATGACTTGAATCCCTNTGCTCTGTAAATCAACGGCGGCAAGGGACATCCTTCTCCTGCGGATATACTCGGACAAAGGNACTCCCGCCATATAGGCGAACATCCNCTGAAAGTGGTAGGAGGAGCAGCAGGCGATCTGNCCAAGCTGTTCATAATCNATTTTCTCCGTCAGATGTTCCTCGATATAAGCAATTGNGTNATTTAAGCGATCGATCCATTCCATTGCAAAAACCTCCCGGCANNTTTTAGTGTACCATACAAATCAATTCTTTTCCTCGCAGTTTCTGCACAAAAAAGAGAGATATGGCGCAAAGCATCGACGATTTCACTGATCGAAAATTGAAATCGNTCATTGGCCGTGATATAATCGGAACAAATTATGCGGCGAGGAGGAACAGACGGTGATTCGAGAAATGAAACCTTCCGATATAGAGCAGATCATGNGCCTTTGGNTGGAAGGNAATNTAGANACCCATAGCTTCATATCGGCAGAATACTGGAAGTCNAACGCNCCGNTGGNTCGGGAACAGCTTTTAGAGGCTGAGGTNTANGTGNATGAGGAGAACGGNATCATACAAGGGTTTGCAGGGNTGCANGGNAACTATCTGGCGGGCATTTTTATCGAGAAATCTGTCCAATCTACGGGAATCGGGAAACAGCTTCTTGACTATATAAAAGAAATCCACTCCCCTTTGTTTNTGAACGTTTATCAGGAAAACAGACGTGCCATAGCGTTTTATCAGCGGGAAGGTCTGATCATTACAAACGAAGGTATGGATGAGGATACGGGACACNGTGAATATACCATGACATGGGAGCGGCATATCCGCATCCGCCCTTATCAGGATACTGATTTTGCGGATCTATGTAAAATCCATGACCCNGCCCGCCAAAGCGAACTCACTTTAGCAGGTNTGGCAGACGCTTTNCTGCCGCTTTCCATNGCGGCCGAGCGGGANAGCCTGTTTGACTATCGTGTATANGTGGCTGAATACGATGGGATCGNANCAGGGTTTGTTGCCTTTTCGGAGGATGAAATTGCATGGTTATATGTCGATACAAACTATTCCCGCCGGGGGATCGGCACAAGNCTGCTGCGTTACGCAATGCAATTTACCGATGATGAGGTAAGTATTGAGGTTCTGGCGGGGAATGACCCTGCAATTGCGCTTTATTNATCNCTTGGATTTGTNATTGAGGAAACGTTGACCGGGAAGATGCCTGGNAATGAGGANTTTCCTGTTACAGTTCATGTGATGAAGNAANCCGGNAAACAGAGTTAAGGAAGNGATCAATTCAGTCACGCCCAGNGCTATTTGCGATAACTGNTCCTNATAAACGGNGNCTCNATNTTCGNATCNAGCAGGAGCCCATATTTNTGCGGCCGNCGGAACGCGTTGCCGTGTACTTCGCTTTCNCGGTAGCNGCGGAGCTGTTCCAGATCAAGTTCCGCGAGATAGATCCCTTCCGCTCCATCCGCCTGTAANATGCACATATCCCNGGAGCCATTCAGCTCGGGCAGGTACGCCACGCCGTCAAAGACGCTGGAGCCGCCATTGCAGTCGGGCACCGGATCCGGGTANTTGCAGGTGGCGANGGCCAGCATATTCTCATATGCCCTGGCCCGNAGCTGGGAGAGACGGTTGATTTCCATGGGACAGGCATTAGGAACGAGAATGAGTTCCGCGCCCTTGAGCATCAGNATCCNGGCGCTCTCNGGGAATTCCCGGTCNTAGCAGATCATGGNNCCNACCTTNACCTNGCCNCAGNNNGTGTCCANCGTGGTGACNTANAANTNCTCNCCNGGNGNCAGGTTNCGCTCCACATCAAAGTCGCAGGTGTGAACCTTGGCATAGGTGATTTTTCGATCCCCNTGTCGGTCAAACAGCACCATTGAATTGCGGGGGCCGCCCTCGTACTGCTCGAGGAAGGTGANCCCGATGGCCATATCCAGTTCCNTGGCNAGNTGCCCNAAAGCGCTGACAAACTCGCNGTCGGCNGGNATCGCCTCCGCNTNCCACTGGNCGACGGGCCGGTCNTAAATGNNNTAGCCGTTGCTCCACATCTCGGGGAACAGCGCGATATCAGCGCCCAGTTCCTTAGCCTTCCGGCAGGACGCGATCCCTTTTTCGAGATTCCCTTCCAGCGTGCCGCAAGGCGCGATCTGGAGCAGGGCGATTTTCAAATGTGCCACATTCAAAACAATTTCCTCCTTCCCAATTATGCGTTTTGAGGTTTCAGCACAGCGGTCTGTTTGCTGATCTGCGGGGTGAGCTCCAGTTCGGAGCCGGGATAGGCGACCACGTCGTCACACAGTTTTGTGAACTTGTCCACTTTTCCGATCACGGGATAACCAAAGCCCTTACCGCGATAGTGCATCGGGATGACAACAGTGGGAGCAAGCTCGACGGCCAGCTCCTTGGCCTGGGCGGCGTTGATGGTAAAGAAGCCGCCGACGGGGATCAGCAGGGCGGTGAGGTTGCGCAGTTTCTCCTTTTGCTCCGGGGTCAGGTCACAGCCCAGGTCGCCAAGATGGGCGACACGGTACTGACCGTCGCTCAGAATGTGGATGGTGTTGGGGCCGCGCTTTGCGCCCTCCTTGTCATCGTGCCAGGTGTCGATGGTCTTCACCGTGAATGGGGATGACCCGCCCTGGCGCAGGGATACGCCCTCGGTGCCGCAGTGGTCGTCGTGGCCGTGGCTGCACAGGACCTGGTCGGCCTCGACGCGGACCGGCGCAAGCCCCGGCACAGTGCCGTCCTTGTACGGATCCAGCACGATCCGGTAGCCTTGAGATTCAACGGTAAAGCAGGAATGGCCCAGCCAGGTAATTTTCATGATAGCGTCCCTCGATTCTTTTAAAGTGCTTCTATGATAACAAAACCAACCCGGATTTTCAAGCGATGGTGCCCTGATCTGAGGAACTATCCGGTAGTGGGTCAAATAGAGGGTCAACGCCATCCCGGCAGTCTGCCGACTGCCTTGACTCAATGTGGCAAAAATGCTTTTTCGAAAGCGTTGCGGCGTAATGGCTTTCAATAACAAACCTCGGTTTTCGCTCTGTTGAACAGAAAAATCTGCCCTCAAGGCCGCTCGGTTTGGTCTTTGTCAGGAGCCTGCCCGTTATGGCGCAGCCACTTGCACTCAGTGAGCTCCATATGGTCAAAGACAGCCACAAAAGACGAATCCTCCGGGCTGCAGGCGTAGATGCCAAACCTGATCTTGCCCGCTCCCTCCTGCATATGGCACACCCGCATTTGCGAAAAATGCTCACCATCTTGGGAGCATTCAATGCAGTAATCATCCTCCCGGCGGCTGAAGCGGTACCACATGGTTTTCACTTGGGCAGGGATGGCGGTGGTGGCCCAGTCCGACCAGCCATGATTGGTCACCACGCTGCCCAGGTGCTGGAACTCCTCGTTTTCATACTCTACAGACCCTTTGAGCCAGTTCTCACTGTCCAGGTACATCACAATGCCGCACTGATCGAAGCGGTGGTGGGCGCCGGTAAAATCAGTGCGCACGATGAATGAGAAAAACTTTTCGTCCGTTTCCATCTGG
The DNA here is from genome assembly GCA_014799475.1 of Clostridiales bacterium. GTDB lineage: Bacteria > Bacillota > Clostridia > Oscillospirales > Oscillospiraceae > Enterenecus. The sequence continues at coordinate 82,073 of JAAVHX010000017.1, forward strand.
AGGACAGGGGCGTTGTCATTTCGGAAATGGTAGTAAGTCCGCTGCCAGAGATCGGTTCCGGGCATCGTGGTGATTTCGATTTTTTCGCTCTGGATGGTGTACTGCTCGGGCTCCCGGACCCACTTCAAATTGTTGATATCAAAGTTCATATTGATTACCCCTATGAAACCCGGTTGTCGCTTCCCCACTCGCACATAGCGTCCAAAATTGGAATGAGTGATTTTCCCCGTTCCGTCAGGCTGTACTCTACCTTGGGTGGGATTTGGGGGTACTCCTCGCGGTGGACCAGCCCGTCCGCCTCCAGCTCTTTCAGTGTGGCGCTGAGGGTTTTGTAGGAAATCTCACCGATGTACTTTTTCATTTCGTTGAACCGGACGACTCCAAATTCCATCAGCGTGTAGAGGATGGTCATTTTGTACTTCCCGTTGATCAGCGACAGGGTATAGCTGAACCCTGTTCCGCTGAGGCATTCATTTGAGATACAGCGGCTGCTCATTTCACACTCTCCTTCGGGTAAGTATCGCACCTCAATGTGCGTACTTGACGTTTTCGTCGTTCTTGCTATGATAATACTATCAGACGCGGGGAAAGTCAAGCCCGCAGAACTGGAGGACAACATCATGAGTAAGAAAATCGTAGTCATCACCGGCAGTCCCCGGAAGAACGGCAACAGCTTTGCTATGACGGACGCGTTCATCAAAGCGGCGGAGACAAAGGGCCACACGGTTACCCGCTTCGACGCGGCCATGAAGGATGTGGGCGGCTGCCACGCCTGCGAGACCTGCTTCAAGACCGGAAAGGCCTGCTCCTTTGACGACGACTTCAACACCATTACCTCCGATATCCTGGAGGCGGACGCCGTGGTGTTTACCATGCCGGTCTACTGGTATTCCATCCCCGCGCAGGTCAAGGGCGTCATTGACCGGCTGTTTTCTTTCGTGGTGGGCGGCAAGGACATCGCGGGCAAGGAGTGCGCCATGATCGTCTGCTGCGAGGAAGATGATATGTCCGTGATGGACGGGGTGCGTATTCCCCTGGAGCGCTCGGCCGCGCTGCTGAAATGGCATATGGTCGGCGAGGTGCTGGTTCCCGGCGTCCTCAGCGTAGGCGACATCGAAAAAACGGATGGCTGTGCCCAGGCGGCGGCTTTGGCGGATAAGTTCTGAGAAAACGAAGGGCCACGGATTTGAGGACGCGGTTCTTTACTTCGACCACTTGATGGAGTATCTGCGGTGGAAAAATCTTGGCAAGATGTTGTGCGGCGGCGTGATGGACGTGGGCAATGCACAACCGAAAAGAACTGGACGGCGCCCGTGAGCTGGGCAGATCAATGTAAGTGCCAAATCGGTCAGGACATAGATGAGCCGCAGCGCTGAAACAAATCAGCTCTGCGGCTCATCCAAATGATATAATTCGGCAGTCCTCAAATACATTTGCCGGAAGCAGCCGTTCCACTTTATCGAAACCAGTTTTATGAAGTCCTGTGTCGATATCCTTGAACAGATGAAAGATTACCTTTCGGATGGAGGTATCTCCGGGATGACCGGCCGCTGGAGCTGGGCACAGCCCTGGCGCTGGACGCCCCTGGGGTAGTGCAGCTCGGGCCAGCCAAAGCCCATCAGCGACCCTACATAATGGTCATTGGGGATGCCCAGCAAAGAATAAATGTCGGGCATCAGCTCCAGCACGCTGCGGGGGAAGGTCATCATCACACTGCCCAAGCCCCGGGAGGCGCAGAGGAGATCCCACCAGGTGCAGGCGATGTTCACGTCCTCATAGGCACAGGTCACGTCCTTCTGCTCGTGGGGAATGAGCAGATAGGGGGCGGAACACAGGAGCATATCGGGCCGAACCTTGGTTTCCCAGCCCTTCATCTGGCCGTAGTAGTGGGCGTCAAAGGTTTTGGGGTAGACGCCCTGGGCGGCCAACTCGTCCATCCTGGCATAGGCCAGGTCGTGGAAACGCCGGGTCTGCTCCCGGTCCAGGAAGGTGTACTCCACCTTCCGCTTGTTGCTGCCTGTGGGCAGGTTCTGGAGGACGGCAAACATCTCCTCGATGGCCTCCATGGGTACGTCTTTCTGGAGGTAACGCCGGCAGGCCCGGCGGGTGGTCAGCAGGGCGTCCAGCACCGGGGCCGCCGTTTCCGGCTTTGGAGTGGACAGGCTGTCCTCCGGCCTGCGGTCAAAAATGGAGATGGCCCCGGTGGGACACACCGCCAGACAGTGCTGGCATTCCCAGCAGCCTGCCCAGCCGAACTCGGTCACCGGGGCGATGCGGACCTTCCCCCGCTCGTCCACGGACAATATTTCCCCGCAGCAAACCTTGGTGCACGTGCCGCAGCCGATGCACTTGTTCTCATCCAGCTTAAAATGAGTGATATTCATGGAATGGCCTCTCCTTCTACAGCCTGGGGGCAAAGTCCCGGCTCCGGCGCACCAACTGGGCCACGAAAGGGGTGGCGGGGCTGGCCATTACCATGCTGGGGGGACCGAACTGGGTCGCCTTGCCTTCCTCCATCACCAGAACCCGGGTGCCCAGTTTCAGGGCTTCCTCAATGTCGTGGGTCACGAACAGGATGGTGATGCCCCGCTCCTGGTGGAGGCGTAAAATCTCGTCCTGGAGCTGGCGGCGGGTGATCTCATCCACCGCGCCGAAGGGCTCGTCCATCAGCAGGATCTCCGGCTGGGCGGCCAGCGCCCTGGCAATGCCCACCCGCTGGCGCTGGCCGCCGGACAGCTCCCGGGGGTAGCGGCTCACAAGACCCGGCTCCAGCCCCACGCTCTCCAGCAGCTCCGCCGCCCGCCTCCGACGTTCCTCCCCCTTCCAGAAGGGGGACTTGGAGATGGTGGGTACATAGGCGATATTTTTCTCCACCGTCATGTGGGGGAACAGCCCCACGTTCTGGATGGTGTAACCGATGCCCCGGCGCAGGGCCACGGGGTCTGTTTCCGCCACGTCCCTGCCCTGCACCAGCACCCGGCCCGAGTCGGCGGAGATCAGGCCGTTGACCAGCCGCAGGGCGGTGGTTTTCCCACAGCCGGAGCGGCCGATCACCGTCAGGAAGGTTCCCTTCTCGATGGAAAGGGAGAAATCCCGCAAAACCGGGTGCTCATCGAAGGACTTGCACACATGGTCAAATTGAATGATGGTTTCCGCCATGGCTTAGCCCTTCAAAACGCCCTTTTCCACCAGGAAATCCCGGGCGACCTCTTTTTCATCCGCACCCTCGACTTCCACCAGATAGTTCAGATGGGCCATCTCACTGTCGGACAGCAGGCCGTCCATTTTCATCAGCGCCTTCTCCAGTTCGGGGTATTTCTCCAGCGCGTCCTGACGGACCACGGTGGAACAGAAGTAGTTGACCTGGAGGTGCAAGTCGTCCTCCAGGGTGACCAGACCGGCGGCCGGATTGCCTAATTGGGCGTCGGTGGTGAAGGCGTTGGTGACGTCGATGTCCCCGCTTTGAACGGCGGTGTACCGCAGTCCGATGTCGATGTCGCTGACAGATTTGAACTTTAGTCCGTAGGTTTCGCACAGCAGGGGGAATCCGTCCGCCCGCTCCTGGTAGTCGGGGTTGCCGCCGAAGTTCAGTTCTCCGGCCACGGCGGCCAAATCGCTGGTGGTTTTCAGATTGTACTGCTGGGCAATATCATCCCGCACAACGACAGCATATGTGTTGTTGAATCCATAAAGCGCCACCCAGGTCATGTCGAACTTTTCCTGGTATTCTGCTTTGAGGTCGTCGAACATCTTGGTGTCGTCCACACCTATGGCTTCGTGATCCAGCACCATCACCCAGCCGGTGGAGGTGTACTCCGGATAGAGGTCAAACTCCCCCTTCTCCATGGCGGGCTGAATATTGCTGGTACTGCCGCCGATACCTTTGGTGATCTCCACCTCATAGCCTGCGTCCTCGATGATGAGCCCCAGCATCTCGCCCAAGATGTACTGCTCCGTCATGGGCTTGGTGGCGATCTTCACCGGCCCGGCGTTGGCGGCGGGCTTTTTTTCGCAGGCGGACAGGCTCAGAACAGCGACCAGGGCCAAAGTCAAAGCAAGGATTTTCTTTTTCATTGTGATCAGCTCCCGTATTTTTTAAAGTGTTTTTCCACGCGTCCCAGAATAAAATCCAGCAAAACCGCCAGGGCCGCGATGAGAATGCTCCCCGCCGCGGTCATGGCGGGATTGTAAATGGTGATACCCCGGTAAATGGACACGCCCAGGCCCCCGGCTCCCACAAAGGAGGCGATGCCCGCCACGGAGACGGTCATGACCACCATGTTCCGCACACCCGCCAGGATCACCCCGGCGGCCATGGGCAGCTTGACCCGCAGCAGCACCTGCATAGCGGTGCTGCCCATGCCATTGGCGGCCTCCAATATGTCCGGGTCCAGGGTGGTCAGGCCCACATAGGTGTTGCGCACCATGGGCATGACCCCGTAGATGGTCAGGGCGATCACCGCCGTCTTATTCCCGATCCCGGTGAAGGGGATCAGGATGCCCAGCAGGGAGATGGCCGGGATGGTGTACAGCACATTGCACATCCCCATGACCGCGGTGGCCAGCTTTGGGCGCTGGGCGATGAAAATCCCCAGCAAAAGCCCGATGCTCCCGGACAGCAGGATGGCTTGTCCCGACAGAAGGAAGTGGTCCCACAGCAGGCCCAGGAACCAGTCGCTGCGCTGGTTGTAGAGCGCAAAGATCTCTTGAATCAGCTCTCCCATGGCGGTCACGGGTGCAGCCGGTCAACGGCGCCGGCGGGGCAGAACTCCACGCACCGCCCGCACTGGAGGCAGTGGGCCGGGTCAATGATGTATGGCGTCCCAGGGGTGATGCACTGCTGGGGGCAGGCTTTGGCGCACGCGCCGCAGCGAATGCACTTGTCCGAGATGGCAAAGCCGTTTTTCTCCACCTCGGCTCCGCCATAGGCAAAACTCTCCCGGCTGATGGGGTAGTGTAGCAGGTCGAACCACTCGCCGCGGCCCTCGTAGATATGGAAAGCGTCCAGGATGTAGCGGCTCTCGCCGGGGTAGACCTCGTTCATGCCGGGGTTTTGCTCAAACACCTTGTCCACCCACTCCTTGCCAACCACCCGGAGCCTGCCGGTGAACTTCAGGGACTGGCAGTCGGGGCACATGGCGGCCAGGGCGATCTCACCAGTCTCCACCAGCTGTTTGTAGAAGGGCTTGCCTTTCGACGTAACGATATACATCCCGTCGTCCTCGGCCAGCATCACGTTGATGATGCGGGCGTGGGGACGGCCTTGGGCGTCCACCGTAGCTGCCGTGGCGATTTTCACCTGCCGGAACAGATCGATGTACTTCTTTGCGGTTTCGTTCATACTGGGAACCTCCGATTTTCGGGGAGATCATGCTCACCCATCCATTGTGTCAATATAGCGCAAAATCCCGTCATCGTAAAGTACGCACAATTTTGTAGTATAGGCACCTTGAGGTAACTATTGGGAGATTTCAATGCTTTTCGGCCAGTCCTGTCCCAAAAATTTTTGAAATGCTTGACGCACTCCTGCTCCATGCTGTAAAATTACGCTGTATATCCCTATTGGAAACTATAGGAAACTGGAGGGAATTTGTATGGCGGTTACAGCAAGGGAACTTCCGGCCTGCCCGGTGGAGACTACCTTGACTTTGATCGGTGATAAGTGGAAGGTCCTGATCCTGCGGGACCTGCTCCTTGGCACAAAGCGGTTTGGGGAATTGAGAAAGTCGATTGGAACTGTCAGCCAAAAGGTGCTGACCACCCAATTGCGGCAAATGGAGCAAAGCGGACTGGTCATCCGCACGGTCTATGCCGAAGTTCCTCCCAGGGTGGAATATACGCTGACAGAGCTGGGCTATAGTCTGAGGCCTGTTCTGGATGCTATGGGGGCATGGGGCACAGAGTATAAGGCAAAACAGGCCTGAACATTTCGGAGAGAGGTTTCCCACAGAGAACACGCTTTACTGCGTGAGCTTTTGCAAAGAGCCCATTATGCAAAATTAAATCGACAGGCTTCCACAAGAAGCCTGTCGATTTTTGTCGTTGAAAAGGTTAAACACGTTAGATGCCACAGAAAAACATCTCGATAAAGGGGGAGTCGACAAATTCCTGTCGGAATTTGTCGACTCCGTTGGCTCAATGTGGTAAAAATGCTTTTTCGGAAAGCGTTGCAACAGAGCGGTTCTAAGACACTTACTGCCCAAATGTAAGCAGACAATTCAGAAACAGGGGTTTATTATCCGTTGAATTACTCCACTCGTGATTAGCATGATTCCCATCTTTTTGGGCAATCTATTGCCGAGGTGACCTTTATGGATAAGAAAAAGAGGATTTCACAGTTGGTCTCAGGCCAGACTGAGCGCCCCATTCCACCAGAGATCTACCCGGTCATTGACAACGATCTGGCGCGGGATAATGTGGAAAATGATCTGCCCGCTGCCGATTTGCAGGATCTTCAATAGACCGTATTCTTTTCCATAGACTGCTAACCATACTTCTGAGGTGATTTTTTATGCATTATTCGGATTTGAACGCCCTGCTGCGCAGTGAACCAGAGGCCAAACATTATTTCGACACACTGCCGGACTATGCCAAGGAACAGATTAGCACCCGATCCGACAGCGTCAATTCCTTTGCCAGCTTAAAAGACTATGCCCAGAACCTTCTGCGCGGCGACGATTGATACGACAGATGAAAACCACCCTTACACGGGGTGGTTTTCATCTTGCCAGTTTGAGTCAAGGTCGGCCCTTTTCGCGTCAACTGTTCTGCGACTAAAGAGTTTCCTGTTCCAGATATTCTGCCAACGTATGCGGCTTTCTTCCCAGGAGACTGGCGAGGACAACGTCACTGCTCAAGAAATCAGCCTCATTATAGTGGTGGAACATTTTCAGCATGGCATCTTGCCAGTACTCGCTTGCCCCGGATTTTCTCAGTCCATTCAGAATAACCTCATCCGAAGTATAGTGTATGGTGATTTCCCTGTGATACCGCGTTTCCAGGATACGGCGGATGTCATTCATTCACAAATTTTCCGGGCCGCACAGCTCAACTGTCCACCCCATCCACTGTGCTTTGAAGGCCACACGGGTTCAACATATCTCCCATAACCACTTTTTTGCGCCTATGGCCATTATTTGCTCTGATTGGTTTTCTCTGTGAACCAATGCACTGACCTCAATGTCCTTTTTCGCAAGCGCCTTGATTACCGCTTGCCCGGTTTGACCACCTGTTCCAGTTACAAGTACCATGATTGCGTTGTGTCTGGAGACTGAGGTATGGCCTTTCAAACTCCCCAAGCCTGTAACCCTTGAACTACAAGGGCTACAGGCAAAGAATAACCCTACCAAATCCAAACAAGTGTCAACAATATGTTCAGACTGGGTAGGACCATCATTTCACAGGTTGCATTCTGATAAGATATCTGTTATAATTACATAAAATAGACGCATATCATGTATATTGCTCATAGAGGGGTACATAAATGAATAGTGAAGAAAAATTTTCTAAAGAAGAATTATTTGCTCTATATAAATTGGAAATTGATCGTGAGAATGAAATAAGAACGAAATGGCGGAGTAGTTTTAATGTTTATTTAACGATGCTTTTATCAATTATAAGCGCAGTTTTTGTTTTTGCCAATTTTTTATCTGAATCACACACAGGTACAGAGAAGTATTGTTTCATGATAGGGGGAGGAATTGTTACTATTCTTGCAATAATAGCTTTTTTTCATTTTAAACTTGATTATAGATATCAGATGGAAATATTGTCTGTACAAGCCAAGATCGAGGACATGCTTGGTTTAACGTGTCCAGAAAAATGTACCCTTCCTCAAAGATGGGGAGCTGAAGCGCTACTCCCACCATGGTATTATGACAATGAAGCAATACATTCTTCTTCCAGCAAGGAATTCATTGACTACATGTGTTCTATGAAGAGTATGAATTTCTACCCGCTTATCTATGCCGTGTTTGCTTTTATTGGTGTGTTATTGGTTGTTGTATCATTTTTGATGTGCTAAAAAGACAGGCCGCCTCCTTGGCGGCCTGTCTTTATGATTGCAATGAGTAGTTAAAATTGATTTTCTGCCAAAAGCAAGGTAACAGGATTCGAGAAGGATGGGTGGCTCGTTGACAATCTATCCGTAAGCGATTCCCGGTACTTGGCTATACAATAATTAAATTGACAGGCTTCTTTGTCGAAACCTGTCGATTTTTGTCGTTAGCTCAATGCGGAAAAATCGCTATCTGAGCGTCTGGAAAAGTGTGACAGGAGTGTAGAGCTTTTATGACCTTAATCTTTTTCAGAATAGAATTGCTTAATATATACATTGCTAATCAAAGCATTTATATACATCTCATTATGCTCCATTATATCACTCATCTCGTGTTCCGCTTCTTCTTCTGTTTTAAATGCAGAAAAGGCTATATACATGGGCTTACTATCAGTATCACCATACAGGATTTTTACTGTTCCATCATCACTTTTTTGAACATCTTTTACGAGAGCATTTACTATCAGATTGGCAGTATGCAGTAAAACAGTTTGTTCCAAAAAGTTGAACTCTATAGTGCTTAAAAAGGTTAATGAAATTTTACTACCTATATTGAGTGTACTATTGCTATGGTCCATGTCTATGGTTGTTGAATCAGTAGCAGTCAGCTGGGCATTTAAACGCAAAACTCGTTTTTTGCAGAGAAGCAAATATAGTTCATCAATATCTTGCTGTTCTTCACGAGACAACTTTTTCAGCAAACTTGGCGAAACCGAAAGGTCGAGTTCATTCTCAACCATTTGTAATCGTTGAAAGAAGGCTTCATAGTAGCGAAAGTATTTTTTTATATTGGATAGGGAAGCCGCATCTTCCTCGGATGGTTTCCCATTTTCATGCTTACAAAAGAATGTGAGAAGTGCCTCAGCAAGGCCAAAGCTATCAGCAAGATCCTCAATGCTTTTTGCTTTCTCAAATTGTACAATATAATTAATGTTGAGCTTGTGTTCACTAAGTAAAAAGGTAAAACGGAAAGAAACGATGGAATCAGGCTCAGACCGTAAAATAACTTTGTCTTTTACTTGACTGCGCCAAAGTGTGATTACCTTTTCGTCTCCTCTAACATTGAGAGGAATAGCGACTGGTTCTACTGCGGGACCAACAACAAATTTTGATATATTGTCATGATCTCCTAACGGGAACGTTGTTCCCTCATGACTAACTTTCGTAGAGACTGCAATGACACCTTCTACAGGAACGGTGCGTCCCTCGGTATGCACAATTTCCAAAGCTGCCAGGAAATTCTTGTATGCTTCATGATCTCTAAAACGTATATTACCCCCCATATCAAACATGTCATCAGAAAAAATGTCCTTAATTTTGTTTGGCATACTACCAATCCTTTCTGATTTCAGCCAACACCAGAATTTTACTGATTAGGACGCTCTTTTGCATGGAGATATCATTTTGATCTTCAAAACAACTGTTTGGCAACTCTGTTATTGTCTTAATAGTATCAATTCGAGCAAGGATATTGGGAACAATGATATATCGTATATCATCATACGAAAAATTCAACCAGAGTGCCTTGTAGCGCTCGTTCTCTAATCCATCACTGATTTCGTTAGCAAGGGGAATTATATAGGGATTTGCTATTATGCTTTCTGTCTTTAGAGAAGATAGAATGTCAGCATTTGGAACATATCTCCATTCGCGTTCATCGTGAAAGTTTTTATATATATTAACAGTGGCAGAGTTTGAATCGCTATGAAGTATTATTTTTCTTTGCATAATTCCCCGCAATGGTTTGATGTATGCCAAACGATTGATTACATCCTGAGAATACTCGTCTGGGATATCATCATCTCTGAAGACACGCTCAAACAGCGCAGAGAAATCCTTGGCGTATTGTGAATCCTTGTTAAGGTAATGAACGGGTTGAAGATTTTTCCTTTCCCCCCAACTTTTTGAAAAAGCTATTGCATATTCCCCATAATAAGCAAAATGAGTATTGTTCTTCTCAAGCTCTGCTCGTTCGTCTTTGCTTAACGAGTCATAGACTTCTCCAACACCATTCACAGAAAAAGTGTCTGCAAGTTTATGGAAAGGTATATCGCAGAAGCACTTTTGCAAAATGGCAGCTTCGTTAAATGCACGTGTGCCCTTGTGAATATTTAAGTAGTCAATAGTCTCAACGCAGTAACGCGGAACGAGGGCTCTTCGGCGAAGAATGGCATTTAGGTATTCTGGTTCTTTCATAAAATGAAAAAGTGTATTTGCGCTCTGTGCATAATCATCATATGGTAAGTAGGAAACCTGATTACTTATTGGTGTCATTTTTCCTTCACCCAGCTTTAAACTCGGAATAAAACGTACCATGCGGCAACATTTAGAGCGCATAGATCCATTAGAAATTATTATAAGAGATAATACTGGAAAGTTCAAGTCTGTATTTGCGTAAAGCACCTTAGCACATTATTTTGGCTTTATCTGCCCTTTCAGTTTTTGCACCAGCTCGAACGTTTCCCTGTCGATGATTGGTTCGTGGGCATTTTCCACCAAGTACGCGTCCAGTTGACCCTCGTTCTTTTCCCTCCTGCCAGTCAAGAAATCGGCTGTGAACGTTTTCTGCATTTGCACCTCGCCAACGTACTTTTCGTTGCTCAACATCCGGTCAATGGTAGAGGTGCTCCATTCCGATTTGCCTGTCACCGTTTTGATCCCATGTTCCTCCAGATACCGTTTGATCTTGCGTACCCCGTTACCCTGGATGTAGAGATCAAAGATTTTGCGCACAATCTCAGCTTCCTCCGGCACGATTTGCAGGATGCCATCCGGCCCTTTGGTGTAGCCAAGAAACTGCGTGTGGTTCAGCACAGTTTTTCCGCTCCTCATGCGGTGACGGATGCCGAATTTGATATTCTCGCTGCGGAAATGGCTCTCAGCCTGGTCAAGGGCCGCGAGCTGGTCGATCATACTATCGCTGATATTCAAGGTGTTCAGTCCTCCATTTTCGATGTAAACTCCGATATTCATTTTCTTTAACCTCCTGATTTGACGGATAGTTTCCCACGCATCCCGACCAAAACGGCTGAGAGACTTCACCAGGATCAAATCGACTTTTCTGCTGGTGCAGTCTCTCATGAGCTGTTGGTAGCCAGGACGGTTGGCAGTACGGACACCAGATGCAACGTCCGAATACACCGCAACAAATTTTCAGTTTGGATTGCGTTTGATATTATTTGTATAGTAGGTAATCTGTGTTTCCAAGCTGTGATACTGCTCCTCATGACGGGTGCTGACCCGGCAGTAGGCCGCGACCCGGAGTTGCTGGTTTTCAATTGGGGCGTTCTGCTTCGCTTGTGGGATCTTAATCACTTTTCGGGACATAACAAACCCTCCATAACAATACTGAACCTCAGTATATCATGGAGGGTTTATAGTAGAAAAGCTACACTTTAGCCCAGAAACAAGGCTAAAATGTAGCTTTCAACATGGCCAAATGTTGCAAAAATGCTTTTTCGAAAAGCGTTGCAGCACAACAGGTCTATGACACTTGGTTCTCGATTGTAGATAGGCAATTCAGAATCAGGGACTTGTTATCCGCCCAACTACTCCACCCTCGATAGGCATGATTCCCATCCTTTCGGGCAATCTATTGCTGAGGTGATCTTCTATGGATAAGAAAAAGGCAAGGATTTCACAGTCGGCTCCAGATCAGGCCGAACGCCCTATTCCGCCGGAACCCAGTCATTGACAACGACTTGGCGCGGGATAATGTAGAGAACGATCTGCCTGCCGCCGATTTATGGGAGCTTCAATAGGCCGCATACTTTTCCCTCAGCCCGCAAACCATATTCCGAGGTGATTTATCGATGCAATATCCCAACTTAAACGTTCTGCTGCACAGCGATTCGGAGGCCAAACACTATTTTGAGACCCTCCCGGACTACGCCAGAGAACAGATCAGCAGTCGATCCAATAGCGTTAATTCCCTTGCCAGTTTGAAAGACTATGCCCAGAACCTTCTGCGGGGCGACGACTGACAAGCAAAACGAAAACCACCCTCATACGGGGTGGCTTTCGTTTTGCCATGGCCGTTCCGATTCATTTGTTCTGCATAAAAGGGCTTCCAGCTCCGATATGCTGTCCACTGGCTGGGCGCAGGCCCCACCTCGGCATAGATAGTACTGTGCCCTCCGCCCTGGGAGAAGGTAATCTTTGGTAAAAGGAGCCAGTGCTGCCAGCTTACCGGCGCTTTTCGAAGTTTTGACCAATACCGTCAGTCCCGGGTGGGACGTTTCCCGAAGGAAGGCTTGCAATTCGTCCGGTGTTTCCCGCGCCGCCCCCGCCAGCCAGGACAGCTGCAGGTCTGCCGCCTTTCGCCAGCGCGTTTCCCCGGTGAGCCGCACCAGCCGGGAGAGCACCAGCGCTGCCACGGAGTTACCTGACGGCATGGCGCCGTCGTAAGCTTCCTTTGTCCTGGTCAGCAGCTGCTCCCCGTCCAAAGCGTAGGGGTAGAAGCCGCCGTGCTCCCAGTCAAAAAAGAACTCCAGCAGGTGATCCGCCAGCTCCGTGGAGCGGGCGAGATAAACTGGGTCAAAGGTTGCACTGTACAGTTCCAGCAGACCATAGGCATAAAAGGCGTAGTCGTCCAGCTTGCCTGGGTAGGCGGCGTCCCCATCCCGCCAGCGGGCCAGCAGCCGTCCATCCGGGGCGGTGAGCTTTTCCGTCAGGAAGTCAGCCGTCCGGCGGGCGGCGTCCAGATACCGGGGCTCGTCCAGTATCAGTCCCGCCTTGGCCAGCGCCGCCAACGCCAGCCCATTCCAGGCGGTGAGCACCTTGTCGTCCCGGTGGAGCACTGTCCGGCCCAGACGATAGGTGTACACCCGCTCCCGCAAGGCAGACATCCCCTCCGGCTCCTGGTCGAATCGGGCCTGGTTGAGCAGATTTGGGATGCTTTTGCCCTCAAAATTGCCAGCCTGGGTGATACCGTACCAGTTACAGAAGCGTTCTGCGCCTGAGCTGCCCAGCACCTGGGCCAGCTCATCGGAAACCAGCATGTAGTACGTGCCCTCCGCACCATCGCTGTCCGCGTCCTGACCGCAGTACAAGCCGCCCTGGAGACCGGACAATTCCCGCAGCACGTAGTCTAGCGTGCGGCGGACGACCTGTTCATATAGCGCGCGGCGGGTGTGTTGGAACGCCTCCGTATAGGCCAGCGCCAGCAGGACGTTGTCGTAAAGCATTTTTTCAAAGTGGGGGACCAGCCAGCGTTCATCGGTGGAGTAGCGGGAAAACCCGCCGCCCACATGGTCGAACAGTCCGCCCCGGTACATGGCATCCAGGGTATGCAGGGCCATCTCCCGCGGGCGCCCGTTTCCGGAGAGGCGGGCATAGCGCAGCAGGAAGATCAGGTTGTGCGGGGTGGGGAACTTGGGCGCGGGGCCAAACCCGCCCCACTGCCCATCAAAGCTCTGGGCAAATTGGCTGGTTGCCTGCTGGACAAGTTCCCGGCTGGGCACATCAGGCCGGTTTTCCGTCTTCCGGCGCAGCTGGGCGGTGAGGGCTTCCCCGGCGGCCAGTAGTCCCGCCTGGTCCTCCCGCCACAGGCGGGCCGCTTCATGGATTAAGTGCAAAAGCTGGGGCTTTGGCAGGTAGGTGCCCGCCCAGAAGGGCTTCTGCTCCGGGGTGAGCAGCACCGTGAGTGGCCAGCCGCCGGAGCCGTTCATGGCCAGGCACGCTTCCATATACACCGCGTCCACGTCAGGCCGCTCCTCCCGGTCCACCTTTACAGGGAGAAAGGCGGCGTTGATGGCCTGAGCTGCTGTTTCGTCTTCAAAGGACTCGTGGGCCATGACGTGGCACCAGTGACAGGTGGAATAACCGATGCTTAGAAAGACCGGCTTATCCATGCGCTTTGCCTCCGCAAAGACCTCCGGTCCCCAGGGACGCCAGTCCACTGGATTTTCCGCATGCTGGAGGAGGTAGGGGGAACGCTCTGTGCTCAGGCGGTTGCTCATTCGTGTTCCTTTCTCGGTCTGCGGGACGGCAGACCTGATGGTATGATGGATGAAGTATTTGCGGCGCAGCAGCAAAATATGAACCGATGACCAGCAATTTTGCCACAGTTGGGGCGAGGAAACAGGCTGGATACTCAGCGCTGTTTTATACAGCGGGGCGTTGATTCTTTCGGTTAATCCATGCGGTGGAAGCATCCATTGCCATGCGGCAGGCGTTTGTCTGATCAAGGGCGTTGAGCATCACGAAATCGTGGATGATACCCTGTATGCGAAGCGCTGTGACCTCCACGCCTGCGCAGCGCAGCCGCTCCCCGAAGGCCTGACCCTCGCTGCACAGGACGTCCGCCTGACCGTTGATGATCATCGTGTCCGGCAATCCCCGCAGGCAGTCAGTACCGGCCCGCAGCAGCGAAGCGGTGATTTGGGCCCGGTCAGCTTCACAGGAGGTGTACTGATCCCAAAACCACTGCATTCCGGCGCGGTAGAGGTAATAGTTCACCGCAAACTGGCGGTAGCTGGGGGTGTCAAAGCAGGCGTTGGTCACGGGGTAATACATGAGCTGCTTTTGGATGTTCGGCCCGCTTCGCTCCTTTGCCATCAGCGCCATGACGGCCGCCATATTTCCGCCGACACTGTCCCCGGCCACCGTCAGGGTGCCGCGGATAAGGCTTGGACAGCGGTCTCCAATAATTTCCCAGAGATGTGAAAGGATAAAATAACATTGTTCAATGGCGGTGGGGTATTTTGCCTCCGGCGAGCGGGAGTATTCCGGAAACACCACCAGAGATTCCGTCCTGGCCGCCAGCTCCCTGACGAGTTTCTCGTGAGTGTGGAAGCTGCCGAACACCCAGCCCCCGCCGTGGATATAGAAAATCGCGTGCTGAGGGGAAGAGCCCAGGGGCATGACGAAATAGACCGGGATCGCGCCCCATCTTCCGGTATTGACCTCAATGGTTGAAATGGCCGCCGGATACAGATGAACTGGGGCGTCCTGCGCCCTTTCCAGAACCCTCCGGCCCTGCTCGGGCGGCAGCTGAAAAATCAGCGGCGGGATAGCGCTCTGATTGCAGACGGCTTCGGCTGCCGCTTCCAAGGGAATACATCGTTTCATGATAACGGTCTCCTTACCGAAATGATTCTCTTATCAGGGTATGCGGGGACGGGAATGCGGTTGACTGCACTGTGTTGACACATATGACCTAACGGACGATTGCGGCCTCATCAGAGTTTCAGCAAAGAACATCTACTGTACAAAAATGAAATCGACAGGCTTCTTGTCGAAACCTGTCGATTTTTGTCGTTGTATTGTGTTGACGAAAAAGATGCGCCGGACGAGGTGTCCACAAAAAGGGGAAGTCGACAAATTTCTGTCGAAATTTCCTGGCTCCATGCCTCACATCCTGATTTAGAATTCCGACTTATTTCAAGAGAACGCCAAAAGTGAATGTGGCTTCCGTCCTCGAACTCAACTCCATAGAGAGTTCACGCAAAGGAATAATCCAATGGTAATCCACCAATTGACGCGGCTGTGCAGTTTTCAAAATATTCTCCACTTCTGCTTTGCTGTCATTTATACATTTCTTCCGTGACTCCTCGCTCAAATACGGAATGTTGTGGATAAAGCATTCGAGCTTATTCAATACAGAATCAGTTTTGCCGAAATATTTCTTGATTATATACTTAGAAGGGACTTCAAGGGTCAGCAGGGGACGAACCACCTCAGCTACGGTCAGTGTCTCGCTTGCCATACGGTCTATGTTTTTGACATTTTCGATAGCAGCCTTCTGGTCACCGCTAGGTAAGTAGCTAGAAATGATTTGACGAGCTTTACGCTGTACTTCACACATATGTGCATTCGTCTGCGCTGCAGCAGCATGTGTGGCCAACGAGAGAAACAGCCGCTGCACCGCGATATTGTCAGATTCCCCCATATCAGACAGGCAGAATTCGACAGGGGAATAGTCCGTCACGTTCAACTGACCGGCGGACTCCTTAATAATATACGTGGAGATTATTTTCATATCACACACAAGGGCAAGGGGCAGGCACTCGTCGCAGGATTTAAACTCTCCTATTAGCATACTAAGTTGTGACAGGAGGGCTACAACAGACTTCCTGGCGAGTTTGCCCCAAAGACAGTCGTCATAGCCCTTGCCCGAACGCGAGCTATAACCATTTTTCGGACATATTTTTTCTACAATCGAAGAAAAATCGGCCTCATGGGTGCGGTGAATATATGTGGCGTCCAGAATATCATCTGCCAAAAATTTCTTTTCACCGTATTCTTGCATCTCACATTTCCTTCCTTTAAGATCCTGCCAGGTGAGCAGGGGATTTGATTGTCTGGATACAGGTCAAATATGCTGCTTACAAATTATAGTATAAATACCTGGAAAAGTACAAGTATAACCGTTAAAATTCAACAACAAAATTATAAGGCCCTCGGATTTTACGATCCGAGGGCCTTAAATGTGTAAAACTGATAGAACCGAACGTTTTCGATACCATAGAAAAATATCTCAGAAAAGGGGAGTCGACAAATTTCTGTCCAGTGTCCTATTTCATGTCTTGCCGAAAGAATTGTTGTGCTCTTTGTGCTTCAATGATGAGGCAAACAAAATCGACAGGTTCCTTTGCCGAAACCTGTCGATTTTTGTCGTTATATTGTGTTGACAAAAAAGATGCAGCCCCGTAACCGTTGCGCCACAATGGATTGCGGAGTTGATGCCTTTTCTTTTTTTCTCTTTTTGCAAAATAGGTGATGCAATTCGCCCCCCTGGTCTGACATGGGTCAGTTGTTATACCAGAAGGGACTCCGGGGTTCAAATTTTGAAAATTAGACTGTTTGGAATCAAAATTTGAGCTGTTTGAAATTTTTGCTCTATTTTCCTTATAGACGTAGAATGTTCTGAACCGGTCGTATTGCAAGAGGTTCAAGCATAAAGCAATCTCACGCAATCCGGGAGTCTCACAGATTTGTTTAGATTGAGTAGAATCATCCAACAAAAATGCAAAATGAAAAATGAAATAAAAAACATAGAATGTCAAACTTGGCATAAAAAATGTACTGTTAAATAAAGCGAGTATTGACAAAGGACATAAATAAACGTATAATAAAATAGAATTAGTAAAAGTTCTTGATTGTGCCATTTTTGTAAGACTGCAAAAAACATTGAGGGTGCTGAGTCGGATGGATGATAAGGTTAGAAATGAGATAAACAGATTTGTTCGGACTAAGCTCAGGCTTGCATTAATGCTCCTACTCTATAATAGTATAGAAATGTCTCAAAGTGAGTTGGTATCTGCCTTAGGGTCTTCCGCCGCTTCTGTTTCAAACATACTTGCAAAATTCGGCCAGTTTGAGCATAAACTTGTGAAGTATAGATGTTCAGGAAAGTATCGAATATACTCGCTTACAGATCTTGGACATGAGTTTATGGAAACAACGGATGAAGTGAGAAGGGAAGAGAAGCCGAAAAGTAGAGCTAATGATAGTGGTAGGATTTTGCTGGAGGCTCAAAAGTGTATTGAAGATTTGAAAGTGGAGGCGGAGAAGCAGTCCTCGGACGAAAACATCGTGGAGTGGGCTGATCTTATGGATGCAGCTATGATTTGGCGCGCGATTGGAGGGGCAAGAACCCTTGATCATGCCAGCGAGGAAATTGTTGATAGATACCTTATATGCGTAGAGCGTTTAACACTGGAGAGATGTGAAGATGCACTCAGTAAGGCGCTTGATATTCTTGAGGAGTACCTTCTGAAAAGAAAAGTAGAACGATATCTGAATTTGTTTGAGCCGTTTATCGATGTAATAAATGGGCTTGGGCAAGCCAGCAAATCTCTTGCATTGTGTAAACTTGTGATGCTTGCTTTCTCAGATCCTAAAGCTGAGTTGCCTGACAATCTGCTTGAAAAAGCTACGCTTGATAGGAAGTGGTACGGCAAGCTAAAAAAAGCGGCGATAGAAATAAAAACGTGTGTTTCCCAGTTAGACGAAGAGATAATTTATAATTATTTCAGCGTACTATTTTTGAATCAGAACGCACTAAACTACAGCCTAACTCAACTTGTTTGTGCAGAAAGAGAAGGAAAAAGGTGTATAGAAACCTCTGATTAAATCGGATTCCAGATATTTCTGCAATTTGCAGCATGGAAAACTCGCCCTATTTCTGCGACAATTCAAACTTTTGCAGGCACAAATTTTTCCAAGGCTGCTTTAAGCAGAAGCTCCTATAGCATAAGAAGTGGGGATGAAAGAGATGGGCGTGACAAAAGATAACAAAAAGCAGAATAGTTGGTTTACACAAGTAATTACCTCGGCGGTTGTGCTTACGGCTGTGGTATCGATATCCGTTTGGTTTTATGATAATTATTTAGTTACGCCTAAACTCATCTATTTGTCCACGGATGACACTGATACTTTTTCTGTAGAGGATAAATTTAACGGTATAAGCATACGACTTCATCCCCAAATGCTAATAAAATATAAAGAATACATAGTTTTGTGTGTGTATTTGGAGGGTTACTATGAGTATGAATTTCTCTCAATGACTGAGAATTCTGTGACTTTTACTAAGACCCGTCAGGAATATTGTAACAGTTTGCTTTTCTGGGTGAGGCAGCACATTATTGATGAACTCCGTGCGCAGTTGGGGGACGAGGCCTCCAAAGAGATTGAGGGTGATCTGGAGGTATTTCCAAGTATTGTTGGTGGTGTAAGTTATAAAAACAGGCGAGGAAAAGAGCTCGTGAAATATTGTATAGTAGAACAGAATGAAATATTCTTAGAATATGGGGAAGAATCACAGGAAATATCCAACAGACTACATGAGTACAAATTTACGCTTGGAGATGATCCTGAACTTATTAAGACAAATCCGTATGCTCAGAATATAGTTCAGGCTGTTGTCGAGACAATAGGACAGAATTATGGAGCTATATAAAAGTGTTTTTATCCAATATTTAGTTGCGTTAGCAAGTTTTGTCGTAGTTTACGTTTTGTTAAACATTTGTGGCAATTTCCTTCGCGAGGGTTGGAAAAAAGTAAAGTATGTTACAGCATACAAATACTGGAAATTGTTTTGGAATTCAGGGCTTGTTAAATGGCTTCGCAGTAACGGTTTAGCAACAATCCTTCTGTTTCCTGCCATTGTCGTTATAACGGGGAATGCCCTTGCCTTGGTTTTGCCTTCAGAGCCGGATTCGGGCTACAGTTATTTACCAAATGGGATTGCAAGTGAGTGCAATGTTGGCAATCTATTTAGTGAGGACAATTTTTCACCTATAATGGAGCAGGAGAACCGCGTTCTGAAGGCGCTCCATTTTTCAAAAGATTTGCTCGGACAGAGGATAAGCGAAGAAATGGTCAACCTGTTTCGAGAGTCGCTGGGGCCTATTTATCGAAACGGTTATAGGCCTGACGCTGACACCTCCCCATTAGAGCATATAGGGCTAGGTGAGTATGCATATATGGACGTGAAAACGATCCACGAAGCTATCAGGTATATAGAGGCATACGAGAATGATCACAGTCTATCGCAGCTGTATCAGTATGGCAGATGTCTAGTTGACTTTGGCCTGATATACCACGGGCTAATGCTGAAAACTTATCTCGAGGTTGCAGCTGATTCCATGAATGCCCTTGAGGAGTATCTGGCGCTTTTACCTGAAAATAATCAGAATAGTGAACTTGTCAAACCCGATTATGTGACCTTTATTGTCGGAAAACTTTTGACGCGAATCTCGGAGATAGCTGCGACCAGTGGGGAATTGGAATACTCAGATGTGCTCTTATGTGAAGCATATGTGCTTTTTGAGCTTAGCTACGAAATATCTGAAGAGAACATCAAAATCCATGCCTTGAGCAGCTATTATATGGCGCTGTTATCACAGCGTCTTATGAAAAGAATGAAGGAGAGCGTTACTGATAGTTCCCCCATGGATACAAGCCTGTATAGCTTTCTCGGTAATACCGCTATTGATCACTATTCTATGTGTGAGGGACTATATGATACATCCCCGGGGCTTTTTAAAGACGAGCCGAGTAGCAGAACAAACATAGCTTCGGGCAAGAAGACGCTGACAGACTGGGGATTTTGAAAAGTGATGCAGATTGAAAGTGCATTGAAAGGCCAAACAGAAAATCTTATGTAAACATGGACAAGCAACAGGCAAAGAAGTGGGAGCAAATTAGGTTTGTGCCCAATGCGGCTTACTTACTAATGTTCCGGGGCGGGAGACGGTATGTGTGTGCAACGAGAATGCTGTTTCTCGTCTCAAAAACTCTGTGGTGAAGCGGGGATCAGGGTAGTCTGGCGATCCTGAAACATGAGCTGGAATTGGACCAAACCCACATCCCAATTTCAATACTGAGCTATCCAGTGTTCACAATTTTTCTGCTGGCCTGATTGAGCATTTTGCGTAGGGAATCGTTATTGGTAAAGCTGGGCTTGTTTTTGATGATCTGCCTGAACTGGCGGGTGGAACCCTCGATGATGTTCGTCGTGTGTATGATTTTCCGAATCTCGGTGGGATATGGAAAGGGGTACTTAAAATATCCAAATTTTCCTCCCAGCTTTTCGTATAGGAGGGATAGGATTTCTCCCACTCTCCTTTGAATTCTATCATTCCAGCATTTCGTTCTCAGAAACAGCGGTATCGACCTTTTCCGATCCATCATGATAGCTTGATGTCTTTATTGCTGACAAATTGGGTAGAAGAACGAATTTGCTGGACAATGCACCGCTGTACCTGGCTATGGGGATGGACTGCCCCGATAGTCTCTACGCTCCCCTTCAAGTTGTCCGTGTAGAACAAGTGTAAGTGTAAAGCAAACCAGCGTCTTGCGCTGCTCTGAGATGAGAGAGAAAATACAATAGTGTCTGATAAAGTGCCATGTACTATCGGATAGTACATGGCACTGCTTGTAGTGGAATAAATTTTGGAGGGGCGAGACGATGAAACGAGGACTGCAAAAAGTAAATCAACACAGTCGTTTGGTGGAGTGGGGGGCGGTGAGTGGAGGCGTGCCGGAACAGCGGGCAGCGGGTAAGCGAATGATGTGAAGAACACGGAATACCAGTATCCATGTTACCGTGATTAACATCAAGGGAGAATCCTATCGCCTCAAAGAACGCAAGAAATTTATGAGGCAAAAACAGCAGATCGTTAATACTCTTTTTGAGCAAGGCAGCACTTGATTTTTGTTACCCTCCCGCCGAAAAACAACAAAATTTCTTCGGCGTTTTCTTACAATTTCAAATTGGCGTTGACAGTCGCCCGTTATGTATAATTTGTTCATGCGCTGGCCCTCCCCACACATTCGATGATTTGCTCAATTTCCGTCCCATCCTTGAAGCGGATGGACAGCCGCTCTGCATCCAGAACTGTGATGCTGGCCACCGTCTGACACACCATACCCTCGTCGAAGCCCTCGATGGCGCTGCCCGTGGTTTCCAGAGCGTCGGTGATAAAGCGCACCCGGCTGTCGCATTCGGTGCCGATACCTTCCTGCTCCAGTTCGCCCTTGCGGGTTAATAGGGCGGCTATGGCGGTGCTCACCTCAATGAGCCGGTCGTCATACTCGGTGTTCTCCGGCCCAGCATCCGCCGCCAGGTGGAATAGTCTCATCTGCTCCTCCTGGAGTGCCCTCAGTTTGGCCTCCACAGCGGGCAGGGAGACATCATCGCCCGTGCCTGCCAAGGCGGCGGCGATGCAGTCCGCCAGCGTCTGCCGCGCCGTCTGATGCCGGAACATCTCATTCATGGCGGCGGTGACAGCGGCCTGTACCTCCGGCTCCTCCAAGGTGGGCGCGTGTTTGCAGATCCGCTTGCCGTGCTCCAGCCGATTGATGCACCGCCAGACAAACCGCTTTTGCCCGCCCGGCATATAGGTCACCCGGCGGTATGGGCTGCCGCACTCAGAGCACACCAGCAGTCCGCTCAGGACGTATTTTCCGCTGTGCTTACCCTGCTCGGTCTTGGCCTTGGAGGATGTCTTGCGCAGGCTGGAGCGCCGCGCCATCTCCTCCTGCACCCGCTGGAAGGTGTCCCGGTCGATGATGGCCGGGTGGGCGTTCTCCACATAGTATTTGGGGAGCTGACCCTCATTTTTCACCTGCTGGCGGCTGAACAAGTCCAGCGTGAACGTCTTTTGCAGGATGGCATCGCCCATGTACTTCTCATTTTGCAGGATATGGCGCACCGTATGGTCGCTCCAATCGGTGCCACCGCGGGCGGTCTTGAGACCGTCTGCCGTCAGATCTTTGCAGATTTGGCCCACGCTCTGACCCATCAGGTACCGGGCGAAGATGCGCCGGACGGTGGGGGCCTCATTTTCATCGATTTCCGGCTCACCGTCTGAGCCCTTGCGATAGCCGAGGAAGTTCTTGTAGTTATAGTGGACGATGCCCTGCTTGAACCTGGCCTGGTGTCCCCAGCGGATGTTGGAGGACATGGACTCGCTCTCCGACTGGGCCTGGCTCATCAGAAAGGTGAGGATCATCTCGTTGGGCATATAGCGGAGCATAGATGTTGCGTTCCGCTCGTTGGCGCTGGACGGCGGCGAAATCCTCATCAGATACCAGCCGGGGATAGCCGCCTTCGCCGACGTGTTTAGCGTTTTCCAGGATCCGTTTGACCATGTTTTTGTTCCATGCGGCAGTATGCTGGTGGTAGCGGACGCCCTGCCGGGTCATGTCCTCCGCGATGGAGCGGAGGGACGCTCCAGCCAGGTACTGCCCGAAGATGTACCGCACAGCATCGGCTTCCTGGGGGTGGGGCTGGATCAGCCCGTCACGGATCATGTAGCCAAAGGGGATTTTTCTCTGCCATGCCATATGTTACACCAACCCTTCCGCCAGCTCCAGCCCGTTGAGGAGCCGGAACTTCACTTCCTCTGCCGAGACCACTATGATCCGCTCCACCAGGTTTTCGAACAGCTCCGGCGTGACTTCGGCCTGCCACTGGGCGGTTTCCAGGTAGTCCAGGATCGCCTCGGTGGACTGGGTCTGCTCGTCGCCATCGGCGGTCTCCAGCACCTTCCGGCGCAGACGGCGCAGATCCCGCAGTTTGCGGCTCATCTCATCCGCCTGGGATAAAGCAAGGACAGGATCGATGCATCCCTTGCTTCTCAGCCGGATGAGCACCAGATTCTGCCCTGAAAGTGTGACCGTCGCCACGCAAGGCCCGTAATAGTATTCCGGCAGATGGCGGCCATCGTAGATCTGCTCCAGCTCCATGCCGTTGTCATACACCACGCCGTAGGGGGTGACCATCCCGGCACCGCTCTGGATCAGATCCAGGGCCACCGCCAGACCGTCTACCTCGTCGAACTCATCCGTGGGCATGGAGCCGCCGTTGATCGTCAGGCTGTGGGACCTTCCGGCCTGCGCCAGATTGGAGAAGTCGGTGATCACCGTGGCCTGCTGGCAGCAGAACGTGAGGTTGATGAAGTCCTGGATGTCCGACAGGCACATCTTGGAGGCCATGGCCTGGAACTGGGCATTCTCATCCGGACAGAAGCTCTCCAGCCGCTTGGCCAGATAGTCCAGCTCGTCCAGGTTGACGCTCTGGGTTACCAGCCGCTTGAGGATGGGGTACTTGCTGTCCAGGAAATCCACCTGGCAGTCTTGGCCGGTGGGGGAACCGATGTCCAGCCCCTCCAGCAGTTCGATGGCCTGGTCGTACTCGCTGTCGGGGATGGGGAAGGGGATAGTGGCCAGCCCGTATTCCGGGTGGGCCTTGTTGCTGACTGCTGCTTGGAAAATCAATTGGATCACGCCTTTCCATGAAAATAAAAAAAGGCCGTGATCTTTCTTACGAAAAATCACGGCCTCTGCGGGGTTGTTCAGTTATGGTGCGATTGGTTCGGTGGTGTGGGTTCGAGACCTGCCAGTTTGGGGAAATGGCCTCCAGATAGCAAAATTTCAAGGCCCTCGGATTTCACTGTCCGAGGGCCTTGAATGTGTTGAAAACACTGGCTTTGAGGGCGATATAGCATTTTCACCACATGAACTTGGTCCGGGTGACACGATTTGAACGTGCGACCTCCTGCTCCCAAAGCAGGCGCGCTACCCCTGCGCAACACCCGGGTATAAAGTTTTGGCCCAAGCCCGCCTGCGCTCCTGAAGCGAGAGAGGCGGCATCTTTGTCCCTCTGACGACAGCAAGGCTCCGAACTAAATCATTATACCTGATTTTCTTGCGCTTTGCAAGAGGTTATGATATGATATGCGGGAAAAACAAATGAGGTGAACGAAAATGCGGATGCGGAAAAAGAAAAACCTGGTGCCCCGGATGGAGGCCTGCGGCGAGCTGCTGGTGCGTGACCCTGCGGCGGAGAAGGGCCGCTGGCGGGAGCGCAAGCCGGATGCCGCCAAGCTGCGTCTGGAGCTGGGCTGCGGGAAAGGCCGCTTTACTGCTGAGACCGCCGCCGCCCATCCGGAGGATCTATATGTGGCTGTGGAGCGGGTGCCCGACGCCATGGTCATCGCCATGGAGCGCTGCCGCAACCTGGGCCTGACCAATGTGTTTTTCATCGACGGCGATGCCGCCGCGCTGGACCAATATTTTGCCCCTGGCGAGGTGGATCTCATCTACATCAATTTCTGCGACCCCTGGCCGTCGGTGAAGCACTCCCGCCGCCGCCTGACTCATGTGAACTTCCTGCGAGGCTACCGCCGTGTGCTCAAAGAGGGAGGTCAGATCCACTTCAAAACGGACAACCACGACCTGTTTGAGTGGTCGCTGTTCCAGTTCCCCAAGGCGGGCTTCGCCCTGTCTGAGGTCACCCGCAACCTCCACGAGCACGGTATCCAGGGGGTTATGACCGACTACGAGGAGAAATTCCACGCCCTGGGCACCCCCATCAACCGCTGTGTGGGCACTATGGAGGCCCTGCCCGACGTGCCGCTGGTGGACGGTCTGGCCCAACGCTGTGTATAATAGAGATGCAGACGGGATAATTATTTCCCGTCTGCATTTTTTGTTTGCCCCTGTACGATGGAGATTGCATTTTCTTCTGAGTCTGTCGCGGAGATATACAGTTCTTCACACTCCCGCTGAGCGGCAATCAGGAGTTCAATTGCATTCTCAGTGGCGCGGAACAGCGTCAGGTACATTTTTTGGTAGTCTGGCATTTTGATCACCTCACGAAGTATAATTTAGAACAATATATTCAAAAAGTCAATAGATCAAATTGTTCAATCATATACTTTGTTCGGTGATAAATATGGAGCAATATCGTAGGATCCGAGATTTGCGGGAGGATCATGACCTGACCCAGGCACAGGTGGGCGCGGCCATCAATGTGCCCCAGCGAACCTATGCCTACTATGAGAGCGGCCAGCGGATGGTTCCGCCCCGTGTTTTGTGTGCGCTGGCAGACTTCTATCAGGTCAGCGTGGATTATCTTTTGGAACGGACAGACCAGCCGTAGCTGATAGTGAGAACCCCGCCCAGGCCGGACAGCCTGGGCGGGGCTTTCATGTTTTACAGCGGCAGCAGCACCTTGTGCATCATCACAAAATGGGCGATGGAGCCCAACAGGATGAACACATGGAACACCTCATGACAGCCGAACCGGGGATTGTCCCGCCCCGGCCACTTCAGCGCGTACAGCACGCCGCCCACGGTGTACAGTACGCCGCCGGCCAGCAGCCAGAACACGCCCCGAAGGCCCAGTACCTGCCAAATGGGGTAGATGGCGACCACCGCCAGCCAGCCCATAGCGATATAGACGGTGGAGGTAAGCGCCCTGGGGCAGTTGATCCAGGTCAGGCACATCACCAGCCCGGCGATGGCCAGCGCCCAGATGACGCCGAAGAGTGACCAGCCCCAGGCCCCCCGCAGGGCGATGAGGCAGACGGGAGTATACGACCCGGCGATGAGGAAATAGATGGAGGCGTGATCCAGCTTGCGCAGGGCCACCCGGCCCGCCACCGACGTGTTCACGCAGTGATAAAGGGTGGAGGCGGTGTACAGCGCCGTCATAGACAGCCCGTAGACGGCGAAGGACACGATCTTCCACACGTCCGCTCCATGCAGCGCCGCGCCCGCCGTCAGCACCGCTGTGGCCAGCACGGACAGCGCCGCGCCCACCCCGTGGGTGATGGCCGACCAGGGCCGCAGCCCGTCGTAGGGGTTCCGCCCCTTCTCCATCGGCCGTTCCCGGCGGCGGGGGAGACTGGCAAAGGAATCGTGATATAATACCTGCTCCATTCTGAGCACCTGCCTTTCTTGTATCTATAGTATAATGCAAGTAGTCTGTCACGTCAAGTCGAAAATTATGAAATATAATTATTAAAATTATTTTATGCGACGCAAAGACTGCGCCTCGGCAATATGGCGAAATATGGGGGATTGAATATTCTGGCAAAATAGAGTATAATATCAACAATTGACGTGTGAAACGCGGCCCGCCCAGCGCGGCCGCCTGAGGGGGACCACCATGGAAAATTCATTGGGGCTGTACCTGCACATTCCGTTCTGCCGCAGCAAGTGCGACTACTGCGATTTCTACTCCCTGGCGGGCCAGGACGACCGGATGGATGAATACCAGAAGGCGCTGCTCCAGCAGGTCATGGAGACCGCCCCAAGGGCCCGCAAGCAGGTGGTGAACAGCGTCTACATCGGCGGCGGCACCCCCACCTGGTACGGGGAGAAGCGGCTGCTGGAGCTGCTGGCTGTGGTGAAGAAACGGTTTAATCTGTCCAAGGACGTGGAGTTCACCCTGGAGGCCAACCCGGACAGCGTGGACGAAAAAATGCTCAAGCATCTGCGCAAGGCGGGGGTAAACCGGCTGTCCATGGGGATGCAGTCCGCCTGTGACCGGGAGCTGGCCGCGGTACACCGCCCCCACACCTTTCAACAGGTGGAGGACGCGGTGAAGGCCGCCCGGGACGCCAAGATCCGCAACCTCAACCTGGATCTGATTTACGGCCTCCCCGGCCAAACGGAGGAGAGCTGGCGCGCCTCGGTGGAGGCGGCCCTGGCGCTGGAGCCGGAGCATCTGTCCTGCTACGGCCTGACGGTGGAGGAGGGCACACCCTTGGCCCGTCGGGTGGCGGAGGGGGAGGAGCTTCCCGATGACGACCAGCAGGCCGAGCGCTACCTCTGGACGGTGGAGCGGCTGGCCAAGGCGGGCTTTGAGCAGTATGAGATCTCCAATTTTTCCCGCACGGGCTGCCAGTCCCGGCACAATTTGAAGTATTGGATGGGCCGGCCCTACGTGGGGCTGGGGGCGGGGGCCCACTCCGATTTCGGCGGCTGCCGGTATTCCTTCATCCGGGATCTGGAGGGTTATATCCGGGGCGTGATGGGGGACGGCAGGCTGCTGGACGACATGGATGAGATCCCCCAGCGGGAGCGGGGCAACGAGTACCTCATGCTCCGGCTGCGCACCATCCACGGCATCGAGGAGTGGGAGTACCGCCGGGAGTACTATATGAATTTCGACCCCATCGCCGCCAAGCTTTCCGAGTATGAGCAGAAGGGCTGGGCGGCGCGCGCGGGCCGCCGCTGGCATTTTACCCCGGAGGGCTTCCTGCTATCCAACCGCCTCATCGGTGAGCTGCTGGAGCTCCAGGAGGTGGAGACCCTGGCCAACACCCTGGAACTCATCCGGGGCGGGCGGCTCCCCCAAAAGGGCGGCTAGAGCCGCCCTTTCCCTTTGGGCGAGGAAATATATCCCGTTTACAAATGTCAAAATTTATGTTAACATAATTGTACTCAGGGGCCGAGGCCCCGCGCGAAACAGGAGGAACCCCATGAAACAATACGGCAGACGATGCGCCGCGCTGATCCTGACGCTGGCGCTGGCCTTTTCCCTGACCCAGCCGGCCCTGGCGTCCTACGCGCTGGGCAGTGAGCTGGTGGAGCAGACGGTGGAGCTGGGGACGGGGACGACGCTCACCACCCAGAGCCTGTGGTCGGCGTCCAGAAGCGACCTGCGCACCGAGCACTACGTGACCTACACGCCGAACGCCAAGGTAAAGCCGGTGGTGTTCAGCGGTACATACGTGGCCAGCACCAACACGGTGGCCACCGCCGCGTCCCAGTGGGAGGCCCAGGGCTACCGGGTGACGGCGGCCATGAACGGCGGCTTTTTCAACACCGACGGCACCATCGTGGGAATGCTCATGACGGATGGAATCGTCCGCTCCCTGGACGTGGAGAGCTACACCCTGCTGGGATTCACCAACGACGGGCAGGTGTTCATTGACGAGAGCCGCCCCACCGGCACCATCTCCTGGATCGGGACGGAGCTGGTGCAGCCGTCGGAGGGCAATCTGTGGACGGCTCCGACGCCCGTTACGATTCCCCGGAGCTTCCCCATGGCGGGGTTCAACGCCTACCGACACTCCACCCGTCAGAGCGGCCTGTTCCTCTATAACAAGGACTTTTCCTCCAAGGTGAATTCCGGCGGCCCCTGTGTGTCCGCCATCCTGCGCCCTGTGGGTGCGGACGGGCTGAAGATGAACAGCTCCATGACCTTCCGGGTGGAGTCGGTGACCGACACCACCCAGGAGGGGGTAGCCTTCAACGGGGTCATCCCCGAGGGCTGCTATATGCTTTATGGCGAGGATCACGACAACGCCGCCCTGCTGGACGCCCTGCGGGCGCTGGTTCCGGGGACGGAGGTGACGCTCAATCTGAGCGGCGCCGACAGGCGGTGGGAGGATGCGGCCTACGGCATCAGCGGCCTGTACACCCTGCTGCGCAACGGGGAGATCGTCAGCGGCCTGCCCACCGCCGCCAACCCCTACACCGCCGTGGGCCTCAAGGCGGACGGCACCGCTGTGTTCTACACCATTGACGGCCGCCAGAGCGGCTACTCCATCGGCGCCACCTACGCCCAGGTGGCGGAGCGGCTCCAGGAGCTGGGCTGTGTGTCCGCCGTGGCGTTGGACGGCGGCGGTTCCACCACCCTGGGGGCCACCCTCCCGGGCAGCAGCGGATTCAGCGTGGTAAACAAGCCGTCGACGGCGGGCCGGCGGATCAACAACACCATTCTCCTGGTGTGCCGGGCGGAGGACGCCGTCTTTGAGCCGGGCGCGTATGTCAGCGCCCAGCATCGGGTGGTGCTGTCCGGGGCGCAGCTGCCCCTGACCGCCACGGCCTATGACAGCACCGGACAGCTGACCGACCAGCAGTACCTCAACTGGAGCGCCACCGGCGGTACCATCAGTGGCAGCGGCGGCGCGGCTACCTACACCGCCGGAACGACGGCGGGCACCTACACCGTCTCCGCCGGGCAAAACGGCTCCATGTCCGTCCGAGTGGTGGATCAGCTGTCCCGCCTGACGGTATCCCAGAAGGGCAGCTCCACCAGCGTGACATCCCTGAACCTCAAGCCGGGCGACCGGGTGGACCTGACGGCCACCGGCGCGTGGTGGAACCTGCCTGTGGCCATGAGCAAGGAGAATATCACCTGGAGCGCCGACCCGGCCATTGGGACCATTGATGCCGACGGCAGCTTCACGGCGGGCCAGTCCTCCGGCGAGGGCACCATCACCGTCTCCGCCGGCGGCAGGACGGTGACCGTCCCGGTGAAGGTGGACAGCGGCTGTCCCTTTGTGGACGTGGTGGGCCACTGGAGCCAGGAGTATGTCACCCAGCTCTACCAGCTGGGGCTGACCACCGGCAAGGGCTCTGTCAACGGCCAGCGGGTCTATGATCCCAACGGACTGGTCACCCGGGCGGAGATGATGGTGTTCCTCACCAACCTGCTGGGGGTGCGGGCTGACGCCTACAACTCCATCACGCTGCCCTTTGCCGACACGAGCACCATCCCGGCCTGGGCGCTGCCCAGTGTGAAGGCCATGTACTCCATGAAGGTGCTCAAGGGCACCTGGGTCGGCAACAAGCAGTACGCCAATATGAACAGCTATATCACCCGTGAGGAGGCTATGACCTTCCTGGGACGGGTGCTGGCGGCTTCCCGGCCCTATGACCTCTCCCGGTTCTCCGATGCCGCCTCGGTGAGCAGCTGGGCGGATGACCACGTGCAGACCTTGGTTTCGCTGAACGTGGTGGGGGGAAGCAACGGGAGGCTGATGCCCAAGAACAACATTGACCGGGCCTCGGTCGCCAAGATCCTGGTGGAGGCGTTCCCGCTGGAGAAGGCGCTGCTCCTTCCCCGGCTGGATCTGATGTCGTGATCAAAGCATAAAAAGCGCCCAGAGTAATTGGATTACTCTGGGCGCTTCATCGCACACTGGGGTGCGGACAGCGGGGGGGCTTACTTCAGCTCCACCTTGCCGCCGGCCTCCTCGATCTTCTTCTTCAGCTCCTCGGCCTCCTCCTTGGACACGGCCTCCTTCAGGGGCTGGGGGATGTCCTCGGCGGTATCGACGGCGGCCTTGGCGTCGGCCAGGCCCATGCCGGTGATCTCGCGGACGACCTTGATGAGCTGGATCTTGGAAGCGTCGTCGACGCCGACTAGGACCACGTCAAACTCGGTCTTTTCCGCAACAGCGGCGGGGCTGGCGGCGAGATTGCCGGTAGAGACGGCGGAACCCTCGGCATTCTTGCCGGAGCAAGCGCACAGGGACAAAATCATAGCCAACGCCATCAGCGGTACCATCAGCTTGGAATTCTTTTTCATGCGGCATTCCTCCAAATCTTACCTTATTGCTTTGCGATGCCAAAGCGCCCAGAGTAATTGGATTACTCTGGGCGCTTCATCGCACATTGGGGTGCGGACAGTGGAGAAGGGGCTTACTTCAGCTCCACCTTGCCGCCGGCCTCCTCGATCTTCTTCTTCAGCTCCTCGGCCTCGTCCTTGGACACGGCCTCCTTCAGGGTCTTGGGAGTGCCCTCGACAGCAGCCTTGGCCTCGGCCAGGCCCAGGCCGGTGATCTCGCGGACGACCTTGATGACCTTGATCTTGGCGGCGGCGTCGAAACCGGCCAGGACCACGTCAAACTCGGTCTTCTCCTCAGCAGCGGCGGCGGCGGGGCCGGCGGCGGGAGCGGCCATGGCGGCGGCGGAAACGCCGAACTCCTCCTCCAGAGCCTTGACCAGGTCGTTCAGCTCCAGAACGGTAAGGGCCTTAACTTCTTCAATCAGAGCAGTGATCTTCTCGCTAGCCATGATGATTTACCTCCTAATTTTCAAATGTTAAAATATGTTGCGTCCCATGGCGGGACAGTGCCGCCATTACTCGGCGGCGGGGGCAGCCTCCTCGGCAGGGGCTTCGGCGGCGGGTTCGCCGTTCTTCTCGGCGATGGCCTTCAGCACGATAGCCAGGCTGGTGATGGGAGCCAGCATCATGCCGAGCACCTGACCCAGCAGGGCGTCCTTGGAAGGCAGCTCGGCCAGGGCGTACACATCGTCCAGGGGGAGCACCTTGCCGTCCATGAAGCCGGCCTTGATGTTGAAGCGGTCGCCCAGCTGCTTGGCGTACTTGTTGACGATGCGCATGGGGGCGATGGGGTCTTCCTTGGAGATGGCCATGGAAGTGGTGCCGTTGAGCACCTCATCCAGCTCGCCCAGATCCACGTCGTCCAGCGCGCGGCGCAGCAGGGTGTTCTTCACCACGGCGTACTCCACGCCATTCTCACGCAGCTCATGGCGCAGGGCGGTGTCCTCGGCCACGGTGATGCCCTTGTAGTCCACCAGGACGCCGGAGTTGGCGGCCTTCAGGTCGTCCACCAGAGCGGCCACGATGGCCTGCTTCTCACTGAGAACCTTTGCGTTAGGCATTGTTTGAATTCACCTCCGGGTAATTTGTTGCGGCAGGTGATTTTTTCGCAGAAAAAATCGCTGCCCTCGTGTCCACACGAAAACAGCGCAAACTTAGCGTATCGGCTGCATTCTCGGCGGGATTTACGCTTTCGCACCCGCTGTCTTTGAACACTTTAAGCATTATATAGCGGGAACCCGTTTTTGTCAAGGAAAATTTGAATAAATTTGATTTATTCTCTTCCCATCAATTCCGGGTTTAGAATCACAAAAACGATTGCACCCAGGACAACAGTCAGCATTGCGATGTTCCCAATATAGTATTCAAGGACCCACGACAATACAGCCGAACCCAAAAGGGCAAAACCGCCTAAAAGTATACGCACAATCTGTGGGAGTTTCTTCATCTTTGGCCAGACCTCGCATAATATTTCCTTATTACGAAACATTATATCCTGAAAATTCGTTAAACTCAAGTGGAAAATTCTTCATAACGAATTTTGTGGTGATAGTATGCAGAAGGTCAGGCCAGATTTAGATATTGGACATAATATCAGAGCGCTGCGCAGAGCCTCCGGTCTAACGCAGGATCAGGTGGTGGCAAAGTTGCAAATTATGGGGCTGGAAATATCAAAAAGCACCTATGCCAAAATTGAAACCAATCGGATGAATATCAAGGTGAGTGAGCTGACTGCGCTAAAGCAGATTTTTGACGTGGATTTTAACGCGTTTTTTGAAGGTTTATATTAAAAAGCCGCCGACGGCTGTCGGCGGCTTTTCTATGTTGTTGATTAGGCGAACTTGCCGGGGTTCAGCTTCACGCCGGGGCCCATGGTGGAGGCGGCGACGCAGCTCTTGACGTACTGGCCCTTGGCGGCGGCGGGCTTGGCCTTGACAATGGCGCCCATGAGGGCGTTCAGGTTGTCGCCCAGCTTCTCGGGGCCGAAGGACACCTTGCCGATGGGGCAGTGGATGATGTTGGTCTTGTCCAGACGGTACTCCACCTTACCGGCTTTGATCTCGTTGACGGCCTGGGTCACGTTGGGGGTGACGGTGCCGGCCTTGGGGGAGGGCATCAGGCCCTTGGGGCCCAGGACCTTACCGAGGCGGCCCACAACGCCCATCATATCGGGGGTGGCGACCACCACGTCGAAGTCGAACCAGTTTTCCTTCTGGATCTTCTCCACCATGTCCATATCGCCCACAAAGTCAGCGCCGGCGGCGCGGGCCTCGTCGGCCTTGTCGCCCTTGGCAAAGACCAGCACCCGGGCGGTCTTGCCGGTGCCGTGGGGGAGGACGATGGCGCCGCGGACCTGCTGGTCAGCGTGGCGGGAGTCGACACCCAGCTTCACATGGAGCTCCACGGTCTCGTCAAACTTGGCGGTGGCGGTCTTGATGACCAGCTCCATCGCCTCGGTCACGTCATACTGGGCGGCGCGGTCGATGAGCTTCGCGCTGTCCACATACTTTTTGCCTTTCTTAGCCATAACTGCTTCCTCCTTCCCTTACTCTTCCACCAGCACGCCCATGGAACGGGCGGTACCGGCGATCATGCTCATGGCGGCCTCCAGGCTGGCGGCGTTCAGGTCGGGCATCTTGGTCTCGGCGATCTTCTGGCAGTCGGCCTTGGAGAGGGTGGCCACCTTGGTCTTATTGGGCACGCCGGAACCGGACTCGATGTTGCACGCCTTCTTGATGAGCACGGCGGCGGGAGGAGTCTTGGTGATGAAGGAGAAGGAGCGGTCGGCGTACACGGTGATGACCACGGGGATGATGAGGCCCATGTCCTTCTTGGTGCGCTCGTTGAACTCCTTGGTGAAAGCGGCGATGTTCACGCCATGCTGGCCCAGGGCGGGGCCCACAGGGGGGGCCGGAGTTGCCTGGCCGGCGGGGATTTGCAGTTTGACATATCCAGTAATTTTCTGTGCCATTTGAAACAGCACCTCCTACATAAGATGTGGTGGTGACGGGATTTCGAGAAATCCCTCCCACGGACGGGTTTGGCCCGCCATTTGTTTTCTCAGATGGTTTCCACCTGATCCAGTTCCAGTTCGACGGGAGTTTCCCGACCGAACATGGACACCACGACCTTGACCTTGCCCCGGTCGGTGTCCAGCTCCTCCACCGTGCCGATGAAGGAGGTCAGCGCGCCGTCGGTGATCTTCACGCTGTCGCCCACGTTGTAGCCCACCACGACCTCGCGCTTTTCCACGCCCAAGGCGGCGATCTCCTCGTCGGTGAGGGGGATGGCCTTGTTAGCCGCGCCTACGAAGCCGGTGACGCCGCGGATGTTGCGCACCAGGTGCCAGGTCTCGTCGGTCATGATCATCTTGACCAGCACGTAGCCGGGGAACACCTTGCGCTCCACGGTCTTGGGGCCGTTGTCGGTGATTTCGGTGACGGTCTCCAAGGGGATGGTCACCTCGGTGATGAGGTCGTGCATATTGCGGTTTTCCACTGCCTGCTCGATGGATACGGCCACGGTGTTCTCATAGCCGGAGTAGGTGTGGGCCACATACCACTTCAGTTCGTCCGCCATAGGGGTCAACCGAAGAGCTGGAGCAGGGCGTCGATCACCGCGCGGGCCAGATAGTCGAACACCCAGATGAAGATGCCCACGAAGATGACGCACATGATGACGATGCCCACGTTTTTCAGCGTATCCTTGGCGGAGGGCCAGGTGACCTTTTTCAGCTCACCCTTCAGATCCTTGAACCAGCGCAGGATGCGGTTGGGCTTTTTCTCCTTCTTCTTGGGGGCCTTGGCCTTCTTATCAGAGCTTACGGACTCCTTTGGGGCCTTATCCCGCTTTTCCTGTTCAGACATTTACGTTTACCCTTCTTTCCTTAGTGAGCGGCGCCCATTACTTGGTTTCGGTGTGCTTGGTGTGCTTCCTGCAGAAGGGGCAGTACTTGTTGAGCTCCAGGCGCTCGGTGGTGTTGCGCTTGTTCTTCTTGGTGTTGTAGTTGCGCTGCTTGCACTCGGAGCAGCGCAGCACGATCTTCACACGGTTTCCGGCTTTCGCCATTCTCGGCACCTCCTTTTGAATTTGACCGTCCAACGAAAAAGCGCCGGATCGGCCTTTGCCGACTCCAGCGCTTCAAACGGGCGGAATACGCCCATCCACAGCTACGGGGGGTCGGCCAATTGCCTCCCTGCGGTTCTCATGAGAGAGGTCAGGGTTTTTATGCCTATCCCGTAAAAATACGCACAAAAAGAAAGCCCTGCTCACAGGTGCTGATAGTTTATCACACCGGGAGGGGCTTGTCAAGCATTCTTTTTTCAATTATAATGTGTGCTGTTAAAAGGAGGCACTGCAATGAAAGTTGCGTTTGAGGATTTGTTGGGCAAGGTTTTGCTGGTGAGGATAACCTATTATACCCAAGGAGGGGAATTGATTGAGCAGAAACAGTTTTGGGGGACAGTTGTCCGAGCGGATGACCAGGCAATTAAAATCAAGCAGTCCGATGGAGAGGTTTTTACTCTGCCGCCGGATTTGAGCGCAGTTTCTCCGGCCGCGCCAGGAGACTATACACTGCGTTCCACTGGCGAGGTGGTGACAGCCCCCGACTTTCTGTCTACTTTAGACTTGTACCAAATCGGACTGACATGAAGAAAGGGGGGCAAATATGCGCATCATGGCCATTGACTACGGCGATGCCCGCACGGGAGTGGCGGTGTCCGACGCCGCCGGGATGCTGGCGGGGTATACCACAGTGATCCACGCCCGCCAGCCCGAGCGTGTGGCGGAGGAGATCGCCAAGCTCGCGGCGGAGCGGCAGGCGGAGGAGCTGGTGATGGGCTTTCCCCGGAACATGGACGGCACCGAGGGGCCCAGGGCTGAGCTGTACCGCGCCTTTGCCGCGCTGGTGGAGGAGAAAACGGGGATGCCCGTGAAGCTGTGGGACGAGCGCCGCACCACCATCGAGGCCCACCAGATCCTCCACGCCACGGGGAAGAAGATGAAGGCCCACAAAAAGAACGTGGACGCGGTGGCGGCGAGTTTGATCTTGGAGGGCTACCTCACTTTTCGGGCGAGGAATCCATAAGAAAGCGGCGGAGCATTGCTCCGCCGCTTTTGCAACTTAAAATTACACCAACGCCGCAGTCTCCAGCGCGATCATGAGCTCCTCGTTGGTGGGGATGAGCAGCACCTTCACCTTGGAGTCGATGGCGGAGATGATGGCCTCCTTGCCCCGGATGCTGTTGGCGTCGGGGTCCATCTTTACGCCCATGAACTCCAGCCCAGAGGCGATGGCCATGCGCTGCTGGGCGTCGTTCTCGCCCACGCCGGCGGTGAAGATGATGGCGTCCACCCCGCCCATGGTGGCGGCGTAAGCGCCGATATACTTCTTCACGCCGTAGTTGAACATATCCAGCGCCAGCGCGGCCCGCTCGTTGCCGCTGTCCCGGGCGGCGCACAGGTCACGGAAGTCGGAGGACACGCCGGACAGGCCCTGCACGCCAGACTTCTTGTTCAGCACATTGAGCATCTCCTTGATGTCCATGCCGTACTTGTTCATCAGGTACTCCAGGATGCCCGGGTCCAGGTCGCCGGAGCGGGTGCCCATGGGCACGCCGGCCAGGGGGGTGAAGCCCATGGAGGTGTCCACGCTCTTGCCGCCGTCCACGGCGGTGACGGAGGAGCCGTTGCCCAGGTGGCAGGAGATGAGCTTCAGGGCCTCGATGGGCTTGCCCAGCATATCGGCGGCCCGCTGGGTGACGTATTTATGGCTGGTGCCGTGGAAGCCGTAGCGGCGCACCTTGTCCTGCGCGTAGTACTCATAAGGCAGGGCATAGGTGTAGGCCACGGGGGGCATGGTCTGGTGGAAGGCGGTGTCGAACACGGCCGCCTGGGGCACGTCGGGCCCCATGACGGCGGCGCACGCCTTGACACCCAGGATGTTGGCGGGGTTGTGCAGGGGGGCCAGGGGGACGCAGGCCTCCATGGCGGCCATGACCTCGCCGTCGATGCGTACGGAGTGGGCAAAGGTCTCGCCGCCGTGCACCACGCGGTGGCCCACCGCGTCGATCTCCTTCATAGAGGCGATGACGCCGCCCACGGGATCCACCAGGGCGTCCAATACCGCCTGGATGGCCTCGGAATGGGTGGGCATGGCCACGTCCTGGGCGTCCACCGTGGTTTTGCCGGGGGCCTTATAAGTGAATTTGCCGTCGATGCCGATGCGCTCGCACAGCCCTTTGGCGAGCACCTCCTGGCTGTCGGTATCCAGCAGCTGGTATTTCAAGGACGAGCTGCCGGCGTTGATGACGAGAACCTTCATGTTCC
This sequence comes from Clostridiales bacterium, assembly GCA_014799475.1. Lineage (GTDB taxonomy): Bacteria > Bacillota > Clostridia > Oscillospirales > Oscillospiraceae > Enterenecus. The sequence goes on from JAAVHX010000017.1 coordinate 119,062, forward strand.
GCACTCCTTTGCCACGATTCCCAGTCCCTGGAAAACAGGCCAACTGGGTATTTACTTTGTCCCGCTTCTGGAATATAATGAAAGCCGGCCAAAAGCAGGAACGGCCGCGTGGCGGTCGTATATCGGGAGATATTATACTACGAAGGACAGAATGCCGCAAGAGTTTTTTGCGTTTTTGCCGAAAAAGAAGCGCGAGGATAGCCGTGCAGGGGAGCTTGGACTGGAGCGAGGACGAGCGCAGGCCCGCACAGCGGGCCGGAGACCAGTCCGAGTCGGAGGGAAAGCGACCCGGCAGCACGGCCAATCCGAGCGTGACAGGGGAGGGCCGTCAAATGGTTATGGCCGGCGTTGTCGCCGAGTACAATCCCTTCCACGCCGGGCACGCCTTCCACGTCGCCGAGACCCGCCGGCAGCTGGGGGAGTGCGCCGTCGTGGCGGTGATGAGCGGGAATTTCGTCCAGCGGGGTGACTGCGCCGTGCTGGACAAGTGGAGCCGGGCCGGGGCCGCCCTGGAGGGCGGCGTGGATCTGGTGCTGGAGCTGCCCACGGTGTGGGCGGCGTCATCGGCGGAGAGCTTTGCCCGGGGGGCTGCGGAGCTTTTGGCGGCTGCCGGCGTGGTGACCCATCTCTCCTTTGGCAGCGAGTGCGGCGATGTGGAAAAGCTCCGGCAGTTGGCGGACTGCTTGGACAGCGACGCCTACCGGGCTGGGCTGCGCCGGTTTTTGGATGAGGGACTGCCCTTTGCCGCCTGCCGTCAGGCGGTGGCGCGGGGACTGCTGGGGGAGGATTTGGCAAGCTTGCTGTCCCAGCCCAACAACAACCTGGGCGTGGAGTATATCCGGGCGCTGAACGCACTGGAGAGCGCCATCCAGCCCGTCACCGTCCCCCGGGCGGGGGCGGCCCACGACGGGGGAGACCACCCGAACTACCCCTCCGCCTCGTTCCTGCGGGAGAAAATACTGTTGAGGGAGCTGCCCGCGGACGATCCCGCCAGCCTGAAATACGGTGAACGGGGGGCGCTGGCTGTCCTGCGGGCCATGGACGAGGAGGACTTCGCAGCCCTGCCCGACTGCGGGGAGGGGCTGTCCCACCGGCTGTACTGTGCCGTCCGCCAGGGGCGGATGCTAGAGGAGGTCTATGACCTGGCTAAGACCAAGCGCTACGCCCATTCCCGCATCCGGCGGGCGGCGCTGTGGGGGGCGTTGGGGCTGAGGGAGTGCGACCGGCCCGCCCATCCCACCTATCTCCGGGTGCTGGGGGCCAATGGGCGGGGCAGGGAAGTGCTGCGGGAGATGAAAACCAAGGCGGCCCTGCCCATTATCACCAAGCCCGCCCACGGCAGGGGGATCCCCCTGCTGGAGCTGGAGGCCCGGTGCACCGACTTCTATCAGCTGTGCCGCCAGGAACCCGGCCCCTGCGGGCTGGAGTGGACGGCAAATCCTGTTATGCTGTGAAATTCAAACCGAAAGGGAGTTTTTTAATGCGCGCCTACGAAAGACTGCTGAAGTACGTGAAGATCCACACTACCTCGTCCGACCAGACGGGAACCACCCCCTCCACCTCCTGCCAGTGGGATCTGGCACGAGTGCTGGTGGACGAGCTGAAGGAGCTGGGGCTGGAAAACCCCAGTGTGGATGAGAACTGCATCGTCACCGCCTGGCTGCCCGCCGCGCCCGGGTGCGAGGACGCCCCCGCCCTGGGCCTGCTGGCCCACATGGACACCGCCCCCGCTTTTTCCGGGGAGAACGTGAATCCCATCCTCCACGAGAACTATGACGGCGGCGACATCGCGCTGCCGAAGGAGGGCCGGGTCATCAAGGCCGCGGACTTCCCCTTCCTGGCGGGGTTAAAGGGCAAGACCCTCATCACCGCCGACGGCTCCACCCTGCTGGGGGCGGACGACAAGGCGGGTATCGCGGAGATCATGACGCTGTGCCAGCGGCTGATCGAGGAGAAGCTCCCCCACGGGCGGCTGTGCGTCGCCTTCACCCCCGACGAGGAGATCGGCGAGGGCCCGGACCACTTCGACGTGGCCGCCTTTGGGGCCAAGTACGCCTACACTGTGGACGGCTCCGCCGCCGGTTCCATCGAGTATGAGAACTTCAACGCCGCCTCTGCCAAGGTGGACATCACCGGCGTATCCGTCCATCCAGGCTCCGCCAAGGACGTGATGGAGAACGCCCTGCTCATTGCCCAGGAGTTCAATGCCCTCCTGCCCCCGGACGCCATCCCCGCGAAAACCGAGGGCTATCAGGGCTTCTTCCACCTGGACGCCATGGCGGGCACCACCGCCTCCGCTCATATGGAGTATATCATCCGGGATCACGACAAGGGCGAGTTCGTGGTCAAGCAGGGGCTGATGAAGCGCGCCGCCGCCCAGGTCCAGGCCGCCCACCCCACGGCCAAGGTGGAGCTGACCCTCAAGGACAGCTACTACAACATGAAGGAAAAGCTGACGGACTGTATGCACCTGGTGGACAATGCCAAAAAGGCGGCGGAGCTGGTGGGGCTGGTTCCCGCGGTGGAGCCCATCCGGGGCGGCACCGACGGGGCGCGGCTGAGCTATATGGGCCTGCCCTGTCCCAACCTGGGCACCGGGGGCTATAACTTCCACGGGCCGCTGGAGCTGGCCTGCGTGGAGGAGATGGACGCCGTGGTGGACATTCTTGTCAATATCGCGGCGCTGTACAGCAAATGATTTACAGTTTATTGATTACTTTTCGGTGGGATTGGGGTAAAATGCTGTCAAAGCCTGTAAAGGAGGCGTTTTTGTGATTTACCGCAACGATCACTACGGCCCCATCGACCGCTTCTGCGCCAAACACCCCCGCTTTGGCATCCCCAGCCTGATGATGTACCTGGCCATCGCCCAGGTGGCGGTGGGTCTGGCGGATCTGATCATGGACGGGTGGCTGGCCGGGCTGATGATGTTCAGCGCGCCCCACATCTTTGCCGGGCAGGTCTGGCGGCTGGTGACCTTTGCCGTGGTGCCCTCCAGCAGCAACCCCTTCTATCTCGTGCTGGGCTGCTATGTCTACTATTGGACGGGCCAGATGCTGGAGCGGGAGTGGGGCACCGCCAAGTTCAACCTGTTTTACCTGTGCGGCGTGGTGCTGTCCATTCTGCTGGGGCTGGCGGTGGGCTATGCCAACATCTATTACATCAACCTGTCCATCTTCCTGGTCATTGCCACGCTGTACGGCGAGATGCAGGTGCTGTTTATGATGGTCGTTCCCATCAAGATGAAGTGGCTGGCCATTTTGGATGTGGTGCTGATCCTGGTGGATGTGGTGCGGTTCGCCCAGATGGGGGCCTGGTTCTTTGCCCTGGCCCCGCTGGCCAGCTTTTTGAACTATTTCATCTTCACCTGGTCCTTCTGGTCCATGAAGCTGGGCTTTGTCCGCCGCCGGGCGGACCCCCAGGTCATCAACTTCAAAAAGGCCCAGAGGCAGGCCCAGAAAAAGGCGAGGGAAACGGGCGGATACCTGCACAAGTGCGCCGTGTGCGGCCTCACCGACGAGGACGACCCTGCTATGGAGTTCCGCTACTGCTCCAAGTGCGATGGGTATTACTGCTACTGTGCCAATCACATCAATAACCATATCCATATCCATTGAACGAAAGCAGGACACCCCCGCCAGCGGCGGGGGTGTCCGCATCTTTCACCATTCGCCCTTTCCCGCCATAGGATAGCTTGCGGGCAGTCCGCAGGGCGGCCCGCGCGGGAAAGGAGCAAAGAATCATGTATGAAGCATTGTGTTTGTCCGCTCTCCGGGAAGGGGAGAGCGCTTATGTGACCGAGGTAAACGCGGGGCCTGCCATGGACCGGCGGCTCACCGACCTGGGGCTGGTGCGGGGCACCCGGGTGACCTGTGTGCTGCGCAGCCCCGCCGGGGACCCCTGCGCCTATCTCATCCGGGGCGCGCTCATCGCCCTGCGCCGGGCGGACGCGGACGGCGTGGCGCTGGAGCGGCAGATCCAGGCCGTCCCGGCCCAGGCGGTGGCTACATCATGAACCGGGTGGCGCTGGCAGGCAACCCCAACGTGGGCAAGTCCACCCTGTTCAACGCGCTGACTGGACTCAGGCAGCATACAGGTTAGTTTAAATATGGCGAACAGGGGTTACAAAAAAATGGTCATCGTTTGTAATGGTGATCTGGCCGATGATTCGGCCCCAGAACTCTTTTTTGTTCTGCCGGGAAAGCTCGCTGTAAGCCGCCAGGGCTGTTTGAATGGCCAGGATATTGACCGGCTGCGGCTGGCGCGCCGGGGGAGCGTTCGCCTCCCGAAGCTCGTCGCGCAGGGCGGTGTAGTCCCGTTCATATGCGTCCCGGTCGATGAGATCATTGAGGTAGAGATCCTTTAGCTTTTCCATCTTTCGCTTAATTTTGAGCTCATCAACCTGGGGGCGGGCAAGGGAAGCACCCTCCCTGATGGAGAGATTGTACGCCTCAAAGCTGTCGATTAGGTTATCCAACAGCCATTGTTCCAGAATCAGCTCACTGGTTCTTTTTTTGTGTGGACACAGGTGGAGCTTCTCATATTTCGTGCAGCGGTAGTATGTATATTTCTGCCCCACCACATGGGCACTCAGGCTGTTGCCGCACTCCGCGCAGCGAACCAGGCCGGTAAACAGGTACACCCGATCCGAGCGGGCGAGGTTCCGCTGGGCCCGTTGGGAAAGTAACTCCTGCACCTGCTGGAACTGTTCGGGAGAGATGAGCGGGGGGCAAAAATCATCCTGCCCATGGGCGCGGCCAATATAACGCTCGTTATCAAGAAGGGCCCGAATTCCGGTTTGCGCGTAAACCAGACCGTATTTATTTAGAACATACTCCCGGAGCGCACGGACGGAACGGATCACGGTATACTGCTGGAAAATATCTTGTGCGATAGGGGCGGTCTGCGGGTTGATGGCAAGTCTCTTATTCTCGATCTTGTAGCCCAGCGGTACCTTCCCGCTGATTACCTCGCCGCGCTTCACCTTGTTGTCGAACACGAATTTGATACGCTCAGATGTGCGGTCTGATTCGTCCTGGGCAATAGACAGCTTGATGTTGAGATGGAGCCGTCCATTGGCGGTGGTGGTGTCGTAATTCTCCTCCGTGGCGATCCATTGGACATGGTGGGCATCCAGGATCCGCTGAACCTCATAGTAGTCGGCCACATTACGGAACCAGCGATCCAGCTTAATAAAGAGGATGATGTCGATCTGGTCGGCCTGGACGTCCTCCAGCATCCGCATGAAGGCGGCGCGGTTGCGGTACTTCTTCCGGGCGGTGATCCCTTCGTCTGTATAGACACCCACCACCTTTAGGCCGTTGGCCTGGGCGTACTGGGTCAGCGTGTCCCGCTGGGCCGTGAGGGACAGGCCGTGCATGGCCTGCTCCTCAGTGCTGACGCGTATGTATAGAGCGGCGCGCTGGACGGCGGGGGATTTGATGCGGTTCGTTTTGGGCGGCATGGCAGACCTCCTCAGCTTTTTGTTTGCAGCTGAAGCAGGTTCTTCAGCTGCTTTTCCGTATATTCTGTCCCATAGTACATATTGATGAGCCGCATGGCGATATTCCAGCTCCAGCGGTATCGGTCTATGTAACGGGTGAGGACAGGGAGGATGTATTCATCCAGGATGGTGGTGGTCATGAGGGAATCCTCTCTGTGTCCGATTCGGGCACATTTCAGCGGAAGCGATGGTCGATCCCACTTTGCTTCATGATGGCGTTGGCGGTGTGGCGAGACTTGATCTTACCATCCACCGTGATGTGGCGCTGGGTGATGGGACTGTACCAAATATCGTGATCTCCTTTGCCGTGCCTGACAAAGGTGCAGGCGTTGGCGGCAAGGATTTCCCGGACGGCTTTCTCGTATTCCGCCATTACATTGCCACCTGCTCGTGACGCTCAGAAATGAAACTCAGCCGCAGCGGGGATTTGTCGGGACCGTTCAGCTCCAGCAGCTCCGGCACGGCGAAGCGCAGGCGCTCAATCAGCGCATCGAAGGAGCCGGATTCCATCACCAGGCCGGGGACATCGTCGCTTTCCGCAATCCAGACACAGGCGTCAGCGTCCCACGTCAGGTTGATTACTAACTCCATACTGAGCCCTCCTTTTTGATTTCGCAGTCCATTATATCATGTATGCCATACATTGTTGTGCCCAATTCGGACACATTTTATTTGCCGCTCCCAGGGGCCGCTGTTCATGGGCACTCTTTTTTGGAGGCAATTACGCAGTTTCACTTCCATCCTCGCTCGATGGGGACGATTTTTCCACCCGATTCTTCTCGAGAGCTAGGCGGCGTTGATCTGGCACTTTTGATGGGAGTACAGGTTTGTACTCGGGTTTGGTCAGTATATACTCCAGATAATTTAGAACTTCCCGCTGTCCGTCAGCATTCAGCAGCCGGAACGCGATAAGCAGCTTGCCCTCTTCTTCCGTGTCGCCGAAAGAGGGCATATTTTTTTTTGGCTCCAGCACTGGCTTGTCAGAGATGCCTATCAGATAGTCTGTGGAAACACCGAGCAGTTCTGATAGAGCCTTTAAGTTATCGACTTTTGGGCTAATTTCCCCTGATTCCCAATTTGACACGGTGGCACCCGAAACGTGAAGTGCCAATGCAACTTGCTTTTGATTCAGTCCCGCAGCTTCGCGAGCTTTCTTCATATTCTCAAGCATAGCTATTTCCCCCTAATCATAACATTTAGCTACAAAATAGTCAATAGCTATTTAAAGAAAGCAAAAATTAATTAATACCTATTGACAGCTGGGTGAAACTATGATAACGTTAATTATAACCTAATGATCGCGAAAAGAATAACCATAAACTAATTTGAGAGGTGAAGAACATGGATGGCGAAAAAACCTTGACGATCTCTATGGACACCGCAATCTGTGCGGCCCGACACATCGTGGCCGCACATAGAAGCTCGTGTACCGGGAAACCCATGGAATTTTGTGATGCTTGCTGTGCGAATGAATATCAGCCAGACTGCAGTACTACTCCCTGCCGGCGGGACTTGGCGATGTGCGACAACGTACTTGACTGGTATGCAATGCTGGAGCCCCTTTTTGCAGCAGCTGGCATCTATCCGATCATTATACACGGCGGTTATGAAGCTTTGGACGATTGTTCTCCAGATCAGCCATAGCGGGCTGGATTACTCCCTGCTTTGTGTGTGTTGCTCATTTTATATGGCCCTGATTCATACTGAGTTCGCCAGCTTGGAATACTGGACAATTTTTTCCGTCAGCTCCACGACTCGCGCATCCATGCTCAAGATGATGCTGGCAACGGTACTTATCGCCTGCATATCCAGGAATTGGATTTCCGCACATCTTAATTTTTTTGTATTTAATTTCGATGGTTTGATTTCTCCCGGTTTCAGGGCAAAAGGCTGAAAACGGCCTTTCTACTATCTCGTGTGTCATTAGGTTCACCCCTTCCTCGTCTAAATCTATCACATAGGCGGGGCAGGGGCAAGGGTAATTAGTTTTAGCTTAAAATATTGAGGTGATAAGTTTGCGAAATTGGCTTATAACTATTCGAAAAGAAAAAGGCTACCCCCAGAAATACGTTGCGGAGCTGATCGGTGTTGCTCCGCCGTCTTATTGCAACATTGAGAAGGGGAAAACTTCCCCCGCAGTTTCGACCGCAAAAAAGATCGGGGCGGTGCTGGGCTTCGACTGGACGCGGTTCTATGACGATGACAAGAGCCAGGACAGCGCATGAGAAGCGACACATACTGGAAGGGGGTGAGAACCGTGAATGCAATACTGAAAATAACAATCAGAAATATGGAGCGTGCTTATATAGACTCGGCATTGAAACTGGTGGAAGAAGTAAAGGGGAGCCACCCCGACCTGTTCCAGCAAGTCGAGGTGGTCTTCGAGTGTTAATCTACACTGCGCACGATGCTGATTCTTACCAGGCCATCATGGGAGATTGAATGATTACAGTCTTTCCCCTTGAGCGTTAAATCTACGTTGACAGGGAACTTATGCGTAAGGATTTCCTCGCTAGAAACCGTTGTTCCAAATCCCGCTGCATAATAGACAACTTCATTTATGCCGCTTATGGATATGGAGCGCTTGTCTTTGTACTCAAATTCAAAATCGAACATAATCTCACCCCCTTTCGACAAGCATTTTATCACACGGATTGTGAAAGGGCAACAGGAAAGGAAGTGATTACTATCAATAACGAATTTTGTCTGCGGAAGTTTCGCGTGATGAAAGGAATGAGCCAAGCGAAGCTCTCCCGAATGCTGGGGCTGAAAAGCTCTAGTACAGTTGCCATGTGGGAGAGCGGGCAGCGTCATCCGCCCTGCATGACATTGCCCCGTCTTGCCGACGCGCTCAACTGCACCATCGACGAGCTCTTTGGCCGGGAGCCGAGGGACAGCGCGTGAGAAGCGACACATACCGAAGGGGGATGAACTATGCGTGACGGCATTAGACTGGATCAAAGTGGGCTTGATAGTGGTTGAATTATTGGCCATTGTCTTTATGGTATCCATCATTTGGAGTTATTTTAAAAACCGTTAGAATAGTCGCTCTGTAATCTCTTGGAGTGCAAATGGTATCGCGGCTTCGTCTCGACATCGCCTAGAGCGTCTTCCGACCGACAGTTGTAAAGTGAGTTTTTCTTGATATTCCTTTCCTTCAATACTTCTATATCTGCAAAAGAGTGTGATAGTTTCTGGCGTAGCAGGATTTGCTTTGCCAAAGTAGTAGACTATGTGCTGCCCGGGGGCGAGAGTAAAGCCATTGAGCTTACTGACACGGTCCATATAGCTTTGTTTCGCGTTTCCAGAGCAATCCATTTCTAAAATTTGCGCACTAGTTTGCCCGTAATTCTTCACTACGATGTATCTTTCCGTCCCATCGGGGAAAGCAACTGCTTCATATTTGGCCGAAACATAGGGTCTGGTTGCGTTTTCAATCATTTTGTGATTCTGCCGCAAAGTAATTATGACAGTGACCACCGAAATGAGGGCCAATAGGAACGACAGAATGCAAAGGACAACGTTGATCCAATCAGATACCTGCATAATTTCACCCCCTTTCTCCGCCAAAATTTTACCATATCGGAGGGGAAGGGGCAACAGCGAAAGGAGGTGACCGACGTGGTCATGAGAATCAGAGAACTGCGGGAGGCGGCAAACCTCCAGCAGAAGCAGGTGGCGGCGCATATGGGTGTGCTCCAAACTGCGGTGTCCAACTGGGAAACCGAGGTGGCTTTGCCCAAGGCCCGCGAACTTCCCCGGCTGGCTAAAGTGCTGGGCTGCTCCATCGACGATCTGTTTGTGCCGTTGGAGGAGGTCGGCTGACCCCTGAGTTAAGCATACCACCCCAAGGAGGTTTTTACCATGCAGAACGACTGCACAAATATCTACCAAACTGCCCGAAAAGTTGCGGGTCTGACCCAGGAGCGGGCGGCGGAGCTGCTGGGGCTGTCGCCGCGCTCCCTGGCGGACTACGAGGCCGGCCTTCGTCTGCCGCCCAACGATGTGGCCGACCGCATGGTGACGGTGTATAACTCCCAGCTGTTGGCGGTTCAGCATCTTCGCAACTCCACCCAGCTCGCCCGGGATCTGCTGCCCGACGTCCAGACCATGATTCTGCCGGAGGCGGTACTCACCTTGATTGACGCTGTGTACGCTTTCGCCGATGACAAGTTGGATCGGGAGCTCATCGACATTGCCCGGGACGGCGTGATCTCGGAGGATGAGCGGGAGCGTTTTGACCATGTGGTGCAGCGCATTCGGGCCATTGCCGCCGCGGCCATTGCGCTGGCGTCTATGCCGCGGGGCTGATCGCAAAATATCCCTTAGTGATAGGACAATCTATGTGAAACATAGCTATTTGTGAGGTGATTCCATGGAAAAGGGCATATTCGATCCGTACTATGTTGCGGAGGTGCTGTCCGATTTGCTGAGCCGCCAGCGGGGCCGTGAGATCACAATTGAACTGACCCCGAAGGAGCCTCCCGTGGAAGCCCCTGCAAACGGCTCTGGCGGGTAAATCCCGCCTGGTGGACAAGCCCATAGAGTATCAACACGCAAAGGAGCGATCACAATGAGCGCATATCGAATTTGCGAAGAGTGCGGTGCGGCACTGGATCCCGGGGAGCGCTGCGACTGCCAATCGGAGGCGGCGCCGAGGCTGATCCAGCCGGGGAGCGCCCAGAGAGGAGGCCAGCGCATGAGATCGCAGGACATAAAAAAGCCCCCGGCGGGTTGGAGGCCCCGCCGAGGGCAGGTAAGCCAAGAAGCTTACCGTGAGAACGTAAGTATTATACCACAGGAATGTCCAGTTTGCAAGGGGGTGTTGGTGTGGCGACGGCATTAACTCAGATCAGCGGCTATGCCCATGTGGCGGAGCGGTATGGCTTCGAGGAGGCCGTTTTCCTGGACTCCATTGTGTACTGGTACCGCACCAACCGGGCGAACAACCGCAACTTCCGAGATGGCCGCTGGTGGACGTACAACAGCATCAAGGCGTTCGAGGATATCTTCCCCTGGTGGAGCGCCAAGCAGATCCGGCGCATCGCAAACAGCTGCCGGGATCAGGGGGCGCTCATTGCCGGGGAGTACAACGAAGACCGGCGGGATCGTTCTCTCTGGTACACGCCTGGAGACGAGCTGCTGGCCCTGTATGGACTAGCTGCCCAAACGGGAAAATGCACTTGCCCAAATGGGCAAATGCAAGCGCCCAAAGGGGCAGATGAGTGTGCCCAAATGGGCAAATGTATATATGGTATACCATGTATTAACCATGAGTGTACTTACATGACCCCCTATAGTCCCCCAAGTCAGCCGGAGGCTGACGGGACAGTCGTTGGGCAAAGTCCAATGACGTCCCCAGACAGTCCTGCGGACTTTCCAGGTGACGGCTCTGTGCCTGAGCCTGGGCTGACCGGACAGCCCGCCCCTAAAACCAGGCGCACCCGCCGGGAAAAGTCCGCGCCTGCCCACGACCCGGAGGCATTTGAAACGTTCTGGTCCGCGTACCCCCGGAAGGACAACCGCAAGAAGTCCATCGAGGCGTGGGACAAGCTCAAGCCGGATAAAAGGCTTTGCCGGATCATGTATGACGCGCTCAAGCGCCAGTGCTGTAACCCGCAGTGGGCGGAGGAGGGCGGCAAGTATATCCCGATGTTCTCCACCTGGCTCAATCAGCGCCGGTGGGAGAATCAGGGCGTGGACTTGTCCCTGCTCCAGGCCACCCAGCCCCAGCGCTCCAGCGGCCGGGTGAAGGATCTGGAGGTGCTGTGATGAGGCGCTGCAAGATTTCGGTCGGCTGCAAAAGGGCGGACAAGCTCTGCTGTACAGACTGCTCCGACAAGACCTGTCAGGCCCGGTGCCAGAACAGCCCCAGTCGATGCAAGTGCTGGGAAGAGGGCCCACCGCCTCGGCAGAGGGAACGAAAAGTGAGTTCGCTCCAGGTGGCCTGGCTGTACAGCCAGGGCTTTTCCCAGGCGGAGGTCGCGCGGCGGCTGGGGTGCTGTAGAAATACAGTGATTGCGATTCTGCGTGAGTTGGGGGTGGATTGCCGTGGACAAGCTTGATCTGGCCCGCACTGGGGGGTTCAGCGCCCAGCTGTCCGTCATCGGCTCCATGCTCATCGACGACCGCTGTATACCGCTGGTGCTGTCCAAGCTCGCCCCGGATGATTTTGTGGACGGCACCTGTCGGGCCACCTTTTCCGCTATCCGTAAGCTGGTTCAAGAGGGGCGGCCCGTCGATCCGGTGACGGTGGTGGATGCCATGAAGGGCGGAGATAAGTACACGGGCTGGGTGAGGGATGCCATGGAAATCACGCCCACCGCCGCCAATGTGGAATCCTACATACCCATGGTGCGGAACTCCGCCACGCTGTACCGGATCCGGGAGATGGCGGACAAGATCCTCGAGTGCGTGGATCTGGAGGACGCCGAGCCGCTGGTGCGCAAAATGTCCTCGGCGCTGTCCGCCACGGATCGTATGCCCCGCATGACCGGCCCGGAGCTGGCCGCCAATTTCCTGGAGCGGATGAGCAGCGAGGACAAGCCCAAATATCTGCCCTGGGGGATCCCCACCGCAGACCGGGCCACCTACGCAGAGCTGGGCGACATGATCCTGCTGGGTGGGTACGCTTCCTCAGGCAAGACGCTGTTGTCCATCCTCATGGCCATGGCTCAGGCCAGGGCCGGGTACAAGGTGGGCTACTACAGTCTGGAGACCAAGCCGGAGAAGATGGCGGATCGAATGTTTTCCTCCCTGGCGAGGGTGCCCATGGGACAAATCAAATCCCGGACGTTTAGTACATACGAGTGGGAGAAGTTCGCCGATGCGGCCAACCGCGTGGCTACGGTCTGCCCCTTTGACATCATCCGGGCGTCGGGCTCCACGGTGGACGATGTCACCGCCGACGCCATCGGGCACGGATACCAGATTGTCTACGTGGACTATGTCCAACAGCTCACGGTGGCCGGGATGCGCACCGACAATCCGCGCATCGTGGTAACGGAGGTCAGCCAGCGGCTCAAGCGCTTTGCTCAAAGCACCGGCACAGCGGTGGTGGCCCTGGCCCAGCTTTCCCGCCCGCCTAAGGAGGAGAAGAGCGGCGACTATATTGCGCCCACCCTGCACTCGTTCAAGGAATCGGGCCAGCTAGAGCAGGACGCGGACGTGGCCTTCCTGGTTTGGGCGACGGATCCTAACAACAATAGATCTAACCGAATGTTTAAGATTGGCAAAAACAAGGAAGGATCCCGTGAATCGGTGGAGCTGGCCTTCTACGGCGACACCCAGACCATGGTGGAGCTGGCACCTGAACCGGATTATTCGGTGGCGGCGGAGTTGGCAGCCAAGGGGCGGGCCGTTCAGCAGGCTAACCGGGCCAAGGCATACCAAGAAGTGAAGGTAAAGGATAAGGATATTCCCTTTACAGACTAAGATTTGATTTGGAGGTACATACCGTGGGAACATCGAGTAAAAACACCGCCAAGACCGCGACGGTGATGAATCTGATAAGCAGACGGCCGCAACCGAAGGCGCCGGCCATTGGAAATGTGTCCGATTCGGACACAACTGACAGTCTGCCGGCTGCCCGTGAACAGATCGAGTACATTGACATCGACCGCATTGACGACGACCCCCGCAATTTCTACGAGCTGCTGATGTTTACCGAGGATGACCAGGTGTTTTACATCGCGATGAAGGTGGTGAAGGCCGTATGAGCATTTTCCCCATGATCTCTCCGCCGGCGGCCCAGGAGGCGCAGTCCCAGACCCTGCCGCTGTGCAAAGAGGTAGCCTGGGATTTTGAGCACGACGTGCCTATTTTCCGGGGCGGCGAGCCGGTGGTAGTTACCAAAAAAGAGGCCTTGAAGGTGTGGATCTGGCGGGCGCTGCGCACCCCCAGGTTCAAGTATGAGATCCACACCTGGGCCTACGGTTCGGAATTTGAAAGCCTGCTGGGACAAGCCTACAGCGACGCGGTCAAGACCGCCGAGGCCCCCCGGTATCTTCGAGAGTGCCTCATCATCAATCCGTATATCAAAGAGGTCAAGGACATCTCGGTCACATTTGAAGCCGCCAAGCTCACCGTAAAGGGGACGGCGGTGACTATCTACGGGGAGGTGAATTTCTATGCCATTGTTTGAGGGCACAACGCCGGAAACCATTCTGGAGCGCATTTTAGGACGGATGGATACCGACCTCCAGACCCGGGAGGGCTCCTATGCCTACGACCAGGCCGCGCCCATCGCCTTTGAGATCTGGCGGGTGCTCATGACGCTGGATGAGCTGATCGAGGCGTTCTACGTCAACGAGAACAGCGGTCAGTATCTGGATGCTCACGCCAAGCTGTTTGCTATGGCGCGGCGGGAGGGCACGAAAGCGGCGGCGAAGATCAATCTCTTTGGCCGGGATGGGACGACGATTCCCGCCGGGACAGCCTTTTACACCGGCAGCGGCCTGGAGTTCCAGATGGCGGCGGACGCCACCATCCGAGGCGGTTCTGCCGCAGGGTACCTGCGGGCGGCAGAGGTGGGCCAGCGGTACAACGTGCCCGCCGGTGACATCGGTCAGATCCTGCGCACCCTCCCCGGGCTGGAACGGTTTGAAAGCGAGGCAGCGGACGGCGGCACCGATCCAGAGACTGACGCCGCCCTGTACGAGCGCCTGGACGAGAAGCGCAAGCGCCCTCCCACCAGCGGCAACCCCGGCCACTACCGGGAATGGGCGCTGAGTGTGGACGGGGTGGGGGCTGTGCGGGTCACCCCGCTGTGGAAAGGCCCGGGCACCGTCAAGGTGCTCATCGCGGGCTATGACCGCCGCCCGGTCGACGAGGCGGTGACAGATGCCTGCGCCAAGTACATCGAGAGTCAGCGGCCTGTGGGGGCGAACGTCACCGTGGCCTCCGCCAAGGCCGTGGAGGTGAACGTGTCCGCCCGGGTGGTGCTGGAGGCCGGTGCGTCCCTGGCGGCGGTGGAAGAGGCGTTTGTGTCCGAATTGGACACATACCTGGCGGAGACCGCCTTTGAGGAGTTTACCGTTTATGCCCACCGGGTGGGAGCGCTGCTGATGGGCGTCAACGGGGTGGTGGACTACCGGGAGCTGACCATTAACGGCGAGGCAGGCAACCTGGAACTGGACACGGACAGCGTGCCAGTGACGGGGGAGGTGACGCTGACGTGAGGGAGCTCATGAGTTACCTGCCGGAAAACTATCCGGACAGCCGGGAGACGGTTGCCTTTCAGGAGGCCCTCCAGCCGGAGGTGAATATCCTCTGGGAAACTAGGGATGACTTTCTGGCTCAGCTGAATCCGTACAGGGCTACCTGGGGGCTGAACTACTGGGAGGACGCGCTGGGGCTTAGAGCCTGTCAGGGGCTTTTACTTGACACTAGACGGCGGCAGGTGGTGGCCAAGCTCCAGGGCCGGGCCACCACGACGCCGGCTGTGATACAGACCGTGGCGGAGACCCTCCTGGGGTTTAAGGTGAAGGTCATCGAGTATTTCAGCGAGTACCGGGTGGAGCTGGAAGTGGATTCAGGAGGAATGCTGCCTGCCGGAGTGCCGCAGCTGAAGGAACGGCTGCGGGAAATTATGCCCGCACATCTGGACTGGGGGCTGGTGCTGCCCACCTGGAATTTCATCCCCATCCGCGCGGCACTCGGCCCCCGCATTGGCCGCTCCGCGCCGCCGGCGTACCGCGCCCAGCTGCCCCCGGGGAAGATCCATGCGGCGGCCGCGCTGGGCATACGGTACAGTACAGTCACATTACCTTTGAAGGAGGCTAAAGCCGATGGGCTATAACGTATACATGACAAAGGCCGGGTACGCCCTCCAAGCGAAACTGTTCGCCGAGGGCGGTGAGCTGGAGATCACCCGGGTGGAGGTGGGCTCCGGCGTCTTGCCGGAGGACGCGGACTGGCGGACGCTGACAGGGCTGGTGCAGTCCCGCGCCACGGCCACTTCCACCGACCCCCTGCGGCGGGACTGCACGGTGAGCCTGGAAATCGAGTACCGCGCAGACCTGAGCGAGACCGAGGAACCCTTCCAGATCAATGAGTTCGGCGTGTTCGCCATCGGGGCGGAGGGAAAGGAGGCGCTGATCCTCTACGGGGATTTGAGCGACTGCCCGGACACCGCCGTGCCGCTGAAATACGGCGGGTGCGTCCGGCGATACCCGGTGCTGATGGAGATCGGCCCGGACGCCGGGGCGAAGCTGGACTACCCGGCAGGGGCGTGGGTGACCTGGGAGGATCTGTCCGAGGCCATCCAGACCCACAACGTGGACAGGGAGGCCCACCCGTATCTGCTGGGGCTGTACGCGGGCGTAGATGCCAGGCTCGCCCTGGTAGAGCTGATGTACAACACGGACGTCTCCGGCAACCCGTACACGGTGACGTTCGAGACCCTAACGGGTCTGATCTGCACCGGCGTGTGGAACACCGCGCTGGCGCGGTTGGAATTTTGAGGAGGTGAGGGAATATGGCAATTGTGAAATTGGGCAGTAAGGCGGTGGGTAGCACCGTCAAGCTGAATGGGGGCGTCGTGGCCAGGGAGTTCCTGGTGGTGCACCAGGGCCTGCCGGGAACGATGTATGACGCGAGCTGTGATGGCACCTGGCTGTGGATTAAAGACGCCTATGATAGACGTGTGTGGAATAACTCCATGTACAACATATATAGTAGCGCTGACGTCAATAAATACCTCAATAACACGGTCATAGGACTGTTTGACGCTGACATCCAGAAGCACATCAAAGAGGTAAAAATCCCCCATGTTTCCTCCATATCGGGAACCGATGGCACCTATAGCGTTGCGTCCGGGGCAAGCGGCTTGTCGTGCAAATTATTCTTATTGTGTACTGATGAAGTTGGCTATCACAGAAAATACGCAATATGCGGCGCAGAACTTAATTATTTTGAGGGGCTTGGCGGTGGTGCGACCCAAAAACGTGTTGTAAAATTTGGCGGGGTGGCTTCCGATTGGTGGCTGCGCGACCCAGACACTTATGGCGGGACCAACAGCCAAGGCGGCGCTGTTTGCGTTAATATGGCTGGCGGTATGATGAGCGGTAATAACGTCACGTCGCTGAGCGGCATTTGTTTCGCTGGAGTTTTTGACCCAGATTTGTGGGT
This sequence comes from Clostridiales bacterium, assembly GCA_014799475.1. GTDB lineage: Bacteria > Bacillota > Clostridia > Oscillospirales > Oscillospiraceae > Enterenecus. Next base: position 135,695 of record JAAVHX010000017.1, read on the forward strand.
CGACGATGACGGCACCATCACCACCAATACGCCCCCCACTACGCCCGTCGGCCTTTCCATCCCCGCGCAGATCAACGGCGGCAGCACCATCACCCTCTCCTGGGGCACCGCCACCGACGCCGAGGACAACCTGGAGGGCTATAAGGTGGAGCGCAGCCTGGACGGCGGCACCACCTGGACGCAGATTTACCAGGGCGGGCTGACCAGCACCACCAACATTGTGCCCTTCGGCACTGACTCCGTGATCTACAGGGCCAAAGCCTACGACAGCGAGGGCCTGGAGTCCAACTGGAAAACCAGCGCCCAGGTCACCGTCATCAACAACACCGCGCCCACCGTCCCCGGGGGACTCACCGTGCCGGAGGCGGTCCAGGGCGGCCAGCCGCTGGCCATCTCCTGGGGCGCGTCGACCGACGGCGAGAACAACCTGGCCGGGTACAGTCTGGAGCGCCAGGTGGACGGCGGGGACTGGGAGACGGTCTACTCCGGGCCGGAGCTGTCCTTCACCGACCAGATCACAAAGGGCTGGCTTACCGTGGCCTACCGGGTGCGGGCCTATGACACCGCCAACGCCTACAGCGGCTTCGCCGTCGCTGAGGCCAGGGAGGTCAACAACAATACGCCTCCCGCCATCACCTGCGAGTACCCCGCAAATACCCCCCTGGGGGTAAAGTCCGAGGGCTTCGCTGTGGGCTACTCCGTGGACGATGAGGAGGGTGACGCGGTCACCGTCACCGAGGCGGTGGACGGCGGGTTGTGGCGGACGTTCGCCGTGGAGCTGGGGAAGGCCAACCGCTTCACCCTGGATGGCGAGGCGTTTATGAAGCTGCTGAACGGGCGGCATACCCTGTCCATCACCGCCGCCGACGATGCGTCCAGCGCGGTGCACAGCCTGAGCTTTGAGAAGCTGGTGACCGCCGCGTCCGTCACCCTGGCCCAGCCCATGGAGGCCGACGGGCCGATCAGCGTGTGCGTGCTGTCGGTGTCCGGCTTCATCCCGGCAGACGCGGAATACAGCGTGAAAGTGACCAACAACGCCCTGGATGAGGAGCCGGTGTGGGAGGACTGCACCGCCGCCGTGAGGGCAGGGATCAACCACGTCTTTGAGAACGAGACCGCCGCCAACGGCTTCGCGTTCAACTTCCGGCTGAATGTTGAGCGCGGCGAGAGCGGGATCGGCGGATATTTAACATCTATCCAAGGGGGGTTCCAGTAATGGGCTTGAACATCATCAGGACGGACAGCGTGCGCGACCGGGCGCTGGCAAACAGCGGCATCACCCCGCCCAGGGACTGGGGTGACGTGGAGCAGGTGCGGGCGGCCAAGCTTCAGGAGATCTCCGCCGCCTGCAATGCCGCCATCACCGCTGGGTGCGACGTGACCCTGACGGACGGCTCCACCGGGCATATCTCCCTGACGGCGGAGGATCAGATCAACCTCTCCACGGCCACGCAGGCGGTAGGGCAGGGGGCGGCAGGCTACCCCTACCACCTGGACGGCCAGTTGTGCACGCTGTACCCGGCGGCGGAGATCATGGCCATGGCCCAGGCGGCCACAGCTCACAAGCTCTACCACACCACCTACTACAACCACTTGGCCGCCTGGGTGCGGCGGTGCGGAACCGTGGGCGAGGTGCAGGCCGTTGCATATGGCGCACCGCTGCCCGAGGATTTGGCGGCCAATATGGCGGAGATTTTGGCGGCGGCGGGAGGTGGCGGCGATGTGTAACTGGAAAGGGCACGTGATCCGCTGGCTGTGCGGCGGCGTACTGTACGGGCTGCTGGAGATCCTGTGGCGGGGCCACACCCACTGGACGATGATGGTGCTGGCGGCGGCGCTGTGCATCCCGCTGGATCTGGCCAACGAGCATATGCCCTGGGCGTTGCCCCTGTGGGTGCAAGCGATCCTGGGCGGGCTGGCCATTACCGCCGGGGAGCTGCTGGCGGGGCTTATCCTCAACGTCTGGCTGGGGCTGGACATCTGGGATTACTCGGAGCTGTGGGGCAATCTCTGGGGGCAGATTTGCCCGCTGTACACGGCGCTGTGGTGCCTGCTGGCCGGGCCTGTGATCGTGGGCTTCGACTGGATCGACCACTGGCTTTGCGGCGGGGAGAGGCCGAAATACAAAATCTTTTGAAAGGGGTATTTTTACGATGGAAAAGACAATCAATCAGGCCAAAGCGGCTCTTGTCGCAGTGATGGGCCTGCTCACCGGCCTGTGGGGCTGGCTGGGTTGGCTGGTGGTGGGCTGGATCTGCTGCATGGCCCTGGATTATCTCACTGGGTCGCTGGCGGCGGCCAAGGAGGGCCAGTGGTCCAGCGGCAAAGCCCGGGAGGGCATCTGGCACAAGTGCGGCATGATCGTGGTGGTTGCGGTTGCCGCCGGGGTGGATATGCTGCTTGCCCTAGTGCTGGCCAACCTGCCGCTGGTGACGCTGCCATTTGAATACGCGGGGCTGGTATGCCCCATTGTGCTGGTATGGTACATCGTGACGGAGCTGGGCAGCATTGTGGAGAACGCGGTGGCCATGGGCGCGGTGGTGCCCGCATGGCTGGTGAAGCTGCTGGCCATGAGCAAAAGCGCCGTGGACAGTGCGGGGGACAAGCTCAGCGGTGACGACAATGAGCAACGATAAGATCATCTGGGACAAGCTCATTGCCGCCGGCCTGACGCCGGCAGGGGCAGCGGGGCTCCTGGGCAACCTGTACGCCGAAAGCGGGCTGAACCCCCAGAACCTCCAGAATACCTACGAGGCAAAGCTGGGCTTTACCGACGCCACCTATACGGCAGCGGTGGATAACGGCACCTATACCAACTTCGCCAAAGATTGCGCCGGGTACGGCATCGCCCAGTGGACATACAGCACCCGCAAGGCGGCTCTGCTAGCCTACGCAAAGGGCCAGGGCCGCTCCATCGGCGACCTGGATATGCAGGTGGGGTATCTGCTTCAGGAGCTGCAAAGCCTATTCCGCAGTGTGTGGGACAAGCTCTGCACCACCACCAGCGTCCGGGAGGCGTCCGACTGCGTGCTGCTCCAGTTCGAGCGGCCCGCCAATCAGAGCACGGAAAACTGCGCCCGTCGGGCGGCAATTGCCCAGGAGTTCTATGACAGATTCACGGGAGGGAATACCATGAATTTCATCATGACCGCAGCGGCGCTGTGCGCCAAAGCGTTGGACATCGCCAGGAACTATATGACCAGCTATATGCTGGGGCCCTGGGGGTGGCCCGCCACCGACAAGATGATCACCAGGGCCACCACCAACGGCTCCAACGCGCAGACCAACAAACAGTGGCTGGCTAAGGCCAACGCCATCAAGGGGAAGGGCTTCCTGTTCGACTGCGTGGGCCTCATCAAGGGCATCCTCTGGGGCTGGATCGGCGACCTGTCCCGCACCTATGGCGGCGCGGGGTACGCCTGCAACGGCGTGCCCGACTACGACGCCAAAAAGATGATCGACTGCTGCCGGGAGGTGTCCACTGACTTTTCCCGGATCGTCCCCGGCGAGGCCGTGTGGATGGATGGCCACATCGGCATCTATGTGGGCGGCGGCGTGGTGGTGGAGTCCACGCCCAAGTGGCAGGGCGGGGTGCAGTGCTCCACGCTGGCCAACACGGCGGGGTCGCAAAAGCTCCCCGGGACGGTGGGCAGCCGGACGTGGACAAAGCACGGAAAACTGCCGTGGGTGGATTATACTGCGGCGAAAGAAATCAACGAGGAGGACGATGATATGCAGACCTATGAACAGTGGAAGGAGTACATGGACCGCTACCGCCAGGAGCTGAGGGCGGATCACGATCAGTGCTGGGCAGAGAGTGAACTGGCTGCAGCGGTGGCGGCGGGCATCACAAACGGTGCGCGCCCCCACGATCTGGTGACCCGCGAAGAGGCGGCCATCATGGCGCTGCGGGGGATGCAGCACAAAGAGTGAGCAAAATCCCAGGCGCGTGGGATTTTGAGCAAAAGAGGGGCCGGGGATCATTCCCCGGCCCCTTTTCTATTTAGCCAATAACATATCAACCAACAGGAAACTGGGCGGGCAAGACGGTGGCCACCGCCCGGGGACAGTATACGTTTGAAGGGGAGGAGTACCAGCTCATCGATCTGCCCGGTACTTACTCGCTGGCGGCCCACTCTCAGGAAGAGGCGGTGGCCCGGGATTACATCGAAAGCGGCCAGGCGGACGGGGTGGTGGTGGTGTGCGACGCCACCTGCCTGGAGCGCAATTTGATCTTAGTGCTCCAGGTGCTGGAGCTGACGGGTAATGTGCTGGTGTGCGTCAACCTGCTGGATGAGGCAGAGCGGCTGGGGATCGAGGTTGACCTGCCCGCCCTGTCAAAGCGGCTGGGAGTGCCTGTGGTGGGCACCGCCGCCGGACGGCAGGAGGTGCTGGCTGATTTGAAAGCCGCCATTGCAGGACTGGTGAAAGAGGAAGCGCCCGCCGCCCCCAAACGGGCGCCCTGCGAGCGGGTCACCCTGGCGGAGCGGTACGCCGCCCAGGTGGTGCGCAGCGAAGAAGCGGCCCGCCAGCGCCGCCAGCAGCGGTTGGACCGCCTGCTCACCTCAAAATCCACCGGCATCCCCCTCATGCTGCTGCTGTTTGGATTGGTGGTGTGGCTGACGGTGGCGGGGGCCAATGTGCCCTCCGCCATGCTCACCGCCCTGTTTGCCTGGATCGGGGAGGGCTTGGAGGGCTGGCTGTCCAGCGCCCCGGCGTGGTTGTCCGGGGTGCTGCTGGACGGGGTGTACCGGGTGACCGCCTGGGTGGTGGCGGTGATGCTGCCCCCCATGGCCATTTTCTTCCCCCTGTTTACCCTGCTGGAGGACCTGGGCTATCTGCCCCGGGTGGCCTTTGTCATGGATCACGCTTTTCAAAAGTGCCGTGCCTGCGGCAAACAGTGCCTGACCATGTGTATGTCCATTGGCTGTAACGCCTGCGGCGTCACCGGCTGCCGCATCATCGACAGCCCCCGGGAGCGGCTCATCGCCATCCTGACCTCGTCCCTGGTGCCCTGCAACGGCAAATTCCCCACCCTCATCGCCCTCATTACCCTGTTCTTCGTGGGCGGGCGGGGCGGACTGCTGGCCTCGGCGGAGGGGGCGGCGCTGCTGCTGGGGGCGTTGGTGCTGGGGGTGGCGGGGACGCTGGCTTGCTCCCGGCTGCTGTCCGCCACGGTGCTCAAGGGGATGCCCTCCTCCTTTGCCCTGGAGCTGCCCCCCTTCCGCAAGCCCCGGGTGGGGGAGGTGGTCGTCCGCTCGGTGCTGGACCGCACCCTGTTCGTGCTGGGCCGGGCGGTGTCGGTGGCGGCCCCGGCGGGAGCCGCCATCTGGCTGATGGCAAACGTCACAGTGGGGGGCGCCTCCCTGCTGGCCCACTGCACCGGCTTTTTGGATCCCTTTGCCCGGCTGTTCGGGCTGGATGGGGTGATTTTGATGGCATTCATCCTGGGCTGGCCCGCCAACGAGATCGTACTGCCGGTGATGCTCATGGCCTACTTAGCCACCGGCAGTCTGGTGGAGATCGACGACCTCACCGCCCTGGGCCAGCTCCTGGCCCAGCACGGCTGGACCTGGCTGACGGCGGTGTGCACGATGCTGTTCTCCCTGTTCCACTGGCCCTGCTCCACCACCTGTCTGACCGTCTACAAGGAGACGGGCAGCGTGAAGTGGACGGCGCTGGCCATCGCCCTGCCCACGGCGCTGGGGCTGGCGCTGTGCCTGTGTGTGGCCACGGCGGCGCGCCTGCTTGGGCTGGCGTAATATGCAATCGCGGCGGGGAAGTCCTCGCCGCGATTGCTTTTTGTCCTGCGGTGTGCTATACGCCCCCGGCCTGTCCCAAAGAACAGGATAAGGGCAAATGCATAACCGGCGGGCGCAGGATATGGGGCGATAACCAACAGGGCGGCGGGATAGGTAGTCACTCTCTACTCCTGCCGCCCTGGTTTGAATTAACTCGATAAACTGGAACTACACATACATAGACCAATCCGCCGCAATCTGGTCAAGTTTTCTCCGAATTGCCAGTTTCCAATCTCCCTCCTTATGCTCCCACAATGCCAGCAGTTCCTCCAGAAGAGCCAGCTCAATAAACCGTTTATGAAAAACCTCCCGTTCTTCTGGAGCAAGGCCCGCTAATTGTGAGTGATAACCCTTTTGTGCAAACTGCAAATAGGGAACTCCCTCATCGAAACGTCCCAAATGCCAAAGTTCCATGCCGTGACCTGCGGCTATGGGATTACAAATTAAACTTTGATTTTGCAGACTAAGGACTTGATTTTGATAGGGAAGAAATAAGTCCCTCACATCGTTACTGAATTGTGTCTGCCGAGAAAGAAATGTATCTGCTGTCATCTGCTCCATTTGAGGTAGAACCTTGCGTTCTATCGCATGGGTGATGTCCTGCCACACCGCTTCAAAATAGTCCAAGCCCTCGTCAAGTAGCCGCACATAGCTCCAGTTTAAGTCTGAAACAGGTTTTCCTTCTACTCGCCAAAGCCTCTCCCTGTCACACCGGAGCCAAGTGAGAGGTGCAAAACGTGGAAAGATGTAGCATATAATCTCACCGTGGATGCGGTCGGTGTCAAAGGATATTTCGTCAATCCACTCCTTACGCACACGCAAAAAACGTTTGTAAGGGCGCGGATAGGACTGGAACCCCAAGGGCTGCAAAAATGCCTTCAGCCGCTTCTGTGCCAGCTGTCTGCCTTCTCTTATGGTGAGCTTGTGTTCCATCCCTTTTTCTCCTAACGTCATATGCCGATTTATCGGTTAGCTTACTGACCTAAGTATAGCACATCTTCCAGCCGAAAACAATTCCCGTTCTATGTCCGTTTCGATTGCGTTTATAAAGAAAAAATTACACTTGACAAAACGCTTTCTGCTGGGCGCTGCGGAGCGATCGCTGGAGCGAGTGCGCATAAATGTGAAAAAACACAAAAAGTACCGCCGGTCACAGGACCGGCGGTACTTTTTGCGTGGGTTTTGGCAGTTTGTTTTGTGCTTGAAGCTGATCCCAGAACTGCATCCCCACGATAATGATGAAGATGGCCACCGCCGGGGCCACCAAAACGTGGCCCGCGATGGCGGAAATGGCGCAGCCGGCCAGGGTGCAGTACAGGGCGGTGCAGCAGGAGAGGCTCGCCAGCCGCTGGGCGGAGCGCTTGAAGAACTGGACGATGGACCAGATGATGAAGGCCAGATAGGGCACATAATACAGGACAAAGCCCAGGATGCCGTGGCGGATCAGGATGGAGGGGGGATCCATCTCGATCATATAGTGGACGTTACGGCTGTAGGAGGAGACGCCGGCGTAGCCGATGCCCAGCAGTTTGGCCAGGATGCCGCCCTCGGTGTATACCTGGACGGCGGGGGACGCGCTGATAAAGCGGCGGCTGAGGATCTGGTCGACCCTCTTCATGAATGCGTGGGAATCAATGAACTCATACAGCCAGGTGCCCCGGCAGGCCGTCTGGAGTTCCTCGTTCCAGGAGGCGGTGGTGATTTCCGGCTCATTGTCCAGCAGCGGGAAATAGACTTCACGCAGGTATCGCATGAGGGGGGAATTGATGAGGAAGATGACCAGGGTGACCAGCAGTATGGCACCCATGGCAATCGCCTGGATCTTGCGCGTCCGGCCGGGGTCCCGGCGCAGGGCCCACAGCGTCCAGGCAAAGGCGGCGGCGCAGTACAGGGTGGTGAAGCCGAAGATGATCTTGGTGCCTAGGAAGTTGGCGCTGATGGACACCGCCAGCAGGCCCCACACCGCCAGGGCGCCCTTCCACCAGGTCTTTTTGGTGACCTCAGGCAGCACCCGCAGGCAGTGGAGGATGGTGAAGGGGCCGGTGATGGCCAGGATGCAGCCCACCTCGTTGGCGGCGTAGAACCAGCCGCCCACCCCGTAGCCGGAGTTGGCGTAGGACAAAAAGCTGGTGTTGGTGATATAGGAGATGGGGATGACGCTGGCGTACAGCGCGCCCGTCCAGGCGATGATCCGCACGGAAACCAGCATCCCGAACTGCCGGTAGATGGCCCAGAAAAAGAACAGCACGAAGGGGAAGAAGAAGGTCTTGACCACGTCCTTCATATTGCTCACGCACAGCGACAGTCCGCCCAGGGAGAACATATAGGCCATGAACAGCACCAGATAGGCAATCAGCGCCCCGATGAAAATCATCCACTGCTTTTTTCCCGGGAAATCGCTGATGAACACGGCGTAGAGGAAGGCGAACCCCATAAACAGGGAGCGGATCACGATGCCAACAGTGATGGGTATGCCAGCCTGGACCGCCAGGCCGGTGAACACGTCCAGCAAGGGTTGGCAGAGGATATAGACAGCCAGGACCGGGGGCAGCCAGGTGCGGGAAGAATCCTGGACCCGTGCGCGTAGATTTGCCATAAAAAACCTCCAAATACCTAAACGGGGCCTGTCTGCGGCCCTCGGTATGTTTGACGGAACAACTTCAATAGTATAGTATAGCGTGGCGGATAATGCAATAAAAAATGTCGAAAAAGATTGTTAACATTTTGCAAAGCCGAAAAAGAAATCCTGCCGCGTCAACGCGCGGCAGGATTTCAATATGGAAACAATTAGAGTGCCGCTTCATCGCCGCAAGCGTCATATCCTTCGCTTCCGCCTTTGGCGGAAGCTCACTCATTTTGCTGCGGCGCCTCTCCCCTATAAGCCTGGAGAGCGGCTTTATGGGGGCCCTAGGCAGCGCCTTACAGCGCTGCCTTGATAGCCTCCGCCATGTCGGTTTTCTCCCAGGGCAGGTCGAGATCCGGGCGGCCGAAGTGGCCGTAGGCGGCGGTCTGGCGGTAGATGGGCCGGCGCAGGTTCAGCCGGTTGATGATGGCGGTGGGCCGCAGGTCGAACACCTTGTCCACGGCGGCCTCCAGCGCGTCGTCGGACACGGTGCCGGTGCCGAAGGTGTCCACCCGGACGGAAACAGGGCGGGCCACGCCGATGGCGTAGGCCAGCTGCACCTGGCACTTGTCGGCCAGACCGGCGGCCACCACGTTCTTGGCCACCCAGCGGGCGGCATAGGCGGCGGAGCGGTCCACCTTGGTGGGGTCCTTGCCGGAGAAAGCGCCGCCGCCGTGGGGGGCGCTGCCGCCGTAGGTGTCCACAATGATCTTCCGCCCGGTGAGGCCGGAGTCGCCCTGGGGGCCGCCCACCACGAACCGGCCGGTGGGGTTGACCAGGACGCGGGTGTCCTTGTCCAGCAGCTCCGCCGGGATGGTGGGTTTGACCACCAGCTCGATCATGTCGGCCCGGATCTGCTCCAGGCTGGCCTCGGGGGCGTGCTGGGTGGACAGCACCACCGTGTCCACCCGGACGGGCTTGCCGCTCTCATCGTACTCCACGGTGACCTGGCTCTTGCCGTCGGGCCGGAGGTAGTCCACCTTGCCCTCCTTGCGCACCTGGGTCAGCCGCAGGGCCAGCTTGTGGGACAGGGAGATGGCCAGGGGCATCAGCTCCTCCGTCTCGCGGCAGGCATAGCCGAACATCATGCCCTGGTCGCCCGCGCCGTTGTCCAGTCCGTCGTTCAGCTGGCCCTCCTTGGCCTCCAGCGCCTTGTCCACGCCCAGGGCGATGTCGGCGGACTGCTCGTCGATGTTGGTGATGACGGCGCAGCTGTCGCTGTCAAAGCCGCCCTGGCCGTTGACGTAGCCGATGTCCCGGACCACTTGGCGGGCGATCTTGGGAATGTCCACATAGCAGGAGGTGGTGATCTCCCCCATGATGTGGACCATGCCGGTGGACACGGTGGTCTCGCAGGCCACCCGGGCGTTGGGATCCTGCTCGATGATGGCGTCCAGGATGGCGTCGGAGATCTGGTCGCAGACCTTGTCGGGGTGGCCCTCGGTCACCGATTCAGAGGTAAACAGTCTTTTTGCCATGATATGTTTGCTCCTTTCTTTCTTCTGGGATGGAAAGAGGCTGAGAAAGCCCCGCCGGAATTCGGCGGGGCTTGGATGGTCAGTCTTTCCTCATCTCGCGTTTCCGCCGGATTTGGCACCTTGCGAAGCAGGTTGCCGTGGTTTCATCGGGCCGGTCCCTCCACCACTCTTGATAAGGGTCATTCAATTGTTCGTCCTTATTATACCACGCTGTGTCCCACTGTCAATGGACAATTGGAAAAAACGGAAAATTTGTGTCAGGCGCGCAGGGGCAAAATTTCCCTCCGGTATACCCGGAGCATAAAGACGGCACACAAAACGGCGGAAATCAGCTCGGAGACGGGGAAAGACAGCCATGCCGCCCGCAATCCGAAGATATGGGAGAGGATATAGGCCACAGGGAGCAGCACTGCCATCTGGCGCACCACGGACACGGTGAGGCTGAGTACGCCGTGGCCCAGCGCCTGGAACACCGCCGTGGCCACCACATCAAACCCCGCCAGTAGGAAGCTGATGGAGATCAGCCGCAGAGCGGGGATGCCGATGTCCAGCAGATCGCCGGTGATGTCGCCCTCCGACTGGAAGATATCCAGCAGCTGGCCGGGGAAGATTTGGAATACCGCCAGACCGATAAGCATTAGGATGGTAGCGTACATGACGGCCAGCTTGATGGTCTTGACGATCCGGTCGGGCTTGCGGGCGCCGTAGTTGTAGGCCACGATGGGCACCATGCCGTTGTTCAGGCCAAACACGGGCATAAAGAAGAAGGACTGAAGCTTGAAGTACACGCCGAACACCGCCGTGGCCGTGTCGGTAAAGGCGATGAGGATCTGGTTCATGCCGAACACCATCACTGAACCGATGGACTGCATGGCAATGGAGGGCAGGCCCACGGAGTAGATGGCCTTGATGGTGGGCGGGTGAGGGCGGAAGCCTTTGAAGGACATTTTAATGTCCGGGTTGCGGGTGGTGTTGAAGAAGACGGACACGCCGCAGCCCAAAAACTGGCCAATGACGGTGGCCAGGGCGGCCCCGGTCACCTCCATCCGAGGGAAGGGCCCAAGTCCGAAGATGAGGATGGGATCCAGGATGATATTGGTGAGCGCCCCCACCGCCTGGGCGATCATGGTGTAGAAGGTGCGGCCCGTAGCCTGGAGCAGCCGCTCCATGAGCACCGCGTAGAACAGGCCCATGCTGGCGCCGCAGCAGATGGTCAGATAGTCGGTGCCGTAGTCAATAATGCCGGGGATGTCGGTCTGGACGGCGTAGAACAGCCGGGAGCAGGTGAGCCCCAGCACCACGAACACCAGGCAGCTCAGCGCCATGAGAAAGACGCCGTTGACCGCCGTGCGGTTCACCTTTTCCCGGTCGCCCTGGCCCAGGCTCCGGGCCAGCAGGGCGTTGACGCCCACGGCGGTGCCCACGCCCACCGCGATCATCAGGTTTTGCACGGGGAAAGCCAAGGACACGGCGTTGAGCGCGTTCTGGCTGATCTGAGGGTCCAGGCTGATCTTGGACACGAAATAGCTGTCCACCACGTTGTAAAATGCCTGAACCATCATGGAGATCATGATGGGGATGGCCATGTTCAAAAGCAGCCGGTTGACCGGCATGACGCCCATTTTGTTTTCGCCTTCTGGGTGGTTCAACAAAAAACGCCTCCTCTTTCTAAAATCATGTTTTCACAAGGCAATCATTATAGTGGAAAGGGATTTTATTGTCAATGGGGAGGGGGATTTTTTGTCTGAATGCCTGAAAAGCGAATTTGACCGATCGGGACTTGACAAACTCGATATTCGAGAATATACTGAACACATGATACTCGATATTCGAGAAAGGGGGCGTGGGAGATGCCCAGGGCGAAATTCCAGACTTTGACGGAGCAGATGTTCTACATCCTGCTGTGCCTGCGGGAGGAGTGCTGCGGGATGGACATCCTGGACAAGGTGCCCGCCATGACCGGGGGGAGGGTCAGCGTGGGCTCGGGCACGCTGTACAACCTGCTGGAGCAGTTTTGTACGGAGGGTATGATCCGGGAGACCCGTGTGGAGGGCCGCAAGCGCAGCTACCTCCTCACGGCCAAGGGGAGAGAGATGCTGGACAAGGAGTATGAGCGCATCCGCGCCCAGGCGGAGGACTACCGCGCGGCGTTTGGAAAGGAGTGACCCCCATGAAAGAGACAAAACGCAGGTATGAAATGTTTTCGATTTTCCACCGCGCCAGGCTGGAGCAAAGGCTGGCCAAAATGGCGGAAAAAGGCTGGCTGCTGGATGAGATCGGGCAGGTTTTCTGGACCTACCGCCGGATCGAGCCGAAAAAGCTGACCTTCTCCGTGTGTTATTTCCCCGAGGCGTCGTCCTTCGACCCGGAACCCTCGGAGGAACAGCAGACCTTTTACGACTTCTGCGGGCAGACCGGCTGGAGCTTGGCGGCGGCCAGCGCCCAGCTCCAGGTGTTTTATAACGAGCGGCCCGACCCCGTCCCCATCGAGACCGACCCGGTGACCGAGGTGGATTCCATCCACCGCATGGCGAAAAAGAGCTTCCTGCCCCACCGTTTTGCGGTGATGGCAGGGCTCCTGATGTACGGCTTTCTGTTGACCGACCTGTGGAACACGGACCCCGTCCGCGTCCTGACCAACGGCAGCCTGCTCTGGACCTGTATCGCGCTGCTGGGGCTCTTAGTGGTGTGCACCCTGGATGTGGGCCGCTATTTCCTCTGGCACGCCAGGGCAAAAAGGGCGGCGGAGTGGGGGGAGCTGCTGCCCGGCCCCGGTCACGCACAGATGAATCGGATTGCGCATCTATGGATCGTAGCCTCCTTGGTAGCAAGCCTCCTGTCCGTCCCCAGGCTCACCGCCGCGATCATCGGGGTGCGCGCCGTGCTCGGCTGCGCCATTGCGTTTCTGATCTACGGCGGCACGCAGCTGCTCAAGCGCCAGAAGAAGCCCGTTTCCACTGGCCAGCGCTTCTACCTCGCGGGCTGCGTCATCCTGTCCATTGTCGTGATGACGGCGGCGCTCTGGCTGGAGCAGGAGGGCAGGAGCCGCAACTGGTTCGGGGACGGCTGCGCCACCTATGAGGAGGACGGACACACCTATGTGGATCATCAGGACGACCTGCCCCTGACGCTGGAGGATCTGATGAGCCCGGGCTATGACCGCTATATCCGGGAGCTGCAGGTGGATGAGTCCGTGTTTGCGGCCAAATACGTGATCCGCCAGGGCCAGCGGTATGGTGAGGAATATGACGGCTCGGTCCCGGAGCTGTCCTACCGCATCATCCGGGTGAAGGTGTCGGCCCTGTACGGCCTGTGTCGGGAGAGCCTGCTCCGCCGCTGGGACTATGTCTCCGTGGACCCCGCCCCCTGGGGGGCGGCGGAGGCGTACCGCTGGTCGCCCACAAAGGGCGGCAGGAGCGTTTTCCTGCTGTGCTATCAGGACCGCATTGTGGAGATCACCTTTGATTTTCAGTGGGACATCACCCCAGAGCAGATGGCCATTGTGGGCGAAAAGCTAGGCGGCTGAGCCGCTCTAAGCGCGGCGGGGAGGCCCTCCCCGCTGTTTATGGACGCGAAGCGAAAAAACCCCGAAATTTTCCCAAACATGGGGTTGACAACTCCCAGCAAAAGGGATATACTGGGCAACGCTGTATCAAATCATGAAAGGAGGCGCGCGATATGCTGAAGACCGTATACACTGTGATCGGGTTTAAGACTGGCAAGGGCATGGGACTCTTGGGATTTTCGCGCGTCTTTGGGGTGGGATAGGCTTTTCCCTTCCTCAATGTGTATCTGCTTGTGCGCGGCGTCCCTCTGTCCAGAGGGACGCCTTTTGTATTGATTTTGGCTTGAAGAGGAAAGGAGAACGGTATGGAATCACAGACGAAACTGTCCCGGCAAGAAAAGACCGACCTGATCCTGCGCCATCTGCGGGGGAATTGGGGCTTCTTCGCCGGGGCCATCCTGCTGGCCTGGATGAACACCGCCTGCAACGCCCTGGTGCCCCAGATCATCAGCTTCACCGTGGATTCGGTGCTGGGGGGCAAGGACCCCAAGCTGCCCGGCTTCCTCCGGGCGCTGCTGCCGCTGGACCGGCTCCGGGCGGACCCGTGGTCCTTCCTGTGGCTGGCGGCGGGGGCGGTGGTGTTGGCCGCCGCGGTGCGGGGCGTGTGCATCTACGGGATGCGGGTCAATCTGTCCAAGGGCTCCGAGGGCTTTGTGAAGGCGCTCCGGGACAACCTGTACAGCCACATCCAGCGCCTCAGCTTTCAGTGGCACACCGCCCACGCCACCGGCGACATCATCCAGCGGTGCACCTCCGACGTGGAGGTCATCCGCACCTTCGTCTGCAACCAGCTGATGGAGGTGATCCGCACGGTGTTCCTCATCGCGCTGTACACCGTCATCATGCTGCGCATGAACTGGCGGCTGGCCCTGGTGTCGCTGGCGTTCATCCCCATCACGGGTATCGCCTCCGGGGTGTTCTACGGCAAGATCTCCTCCCGGTTCAAGGTGGCCGATGAGGCGGAGGGGGAGCTGACCACCTGCGCCCAGGAGAACCTCACCGGCGTGCGGGTGGTGCGGGCCTTTGGGCGGGAGCGGTTTGAGATCGACCGCTTCGGCAAGAAAAACGACCACTTCTCCGCCCTGTGGGTGGAGCTGGGCAGTGTGCTCAGCGTCTACTGGGCCTCCGGCACCCTGCTCACCTCCCTCCAGGTCATGGCGGTCATCGCGGCGGGGACGGTGGCGGCGGTGGACGGCTCCCTCTCCCTGGGGGACTTCATGGCCTTCGTCACCTACAACAGCGCCCTGGCCTGGCCGGTGCGCTCCCTGGGCCGGGTGCTGTCCGACATGAGCAAGGCGGGCGTGTCCATGGACCGTGTGGGTTACATCCTCAACGCCTCGGAGGAGGCCGACCAGCCCGGTGCCAAACGGGTGAAGCTGGGCGGCGACATCGTGTTCGACCACGTCACCTTTGGCTACGAGGGCCAGAGGGTGTTGGAGGACGTGTCCTTTACCATCCCCTGGGGGAGCACCTTCGCCATCCTGGGGGGCACAGGGTCGGGCAAGTCCACCCTGGTCCATCTGCTGGACCGGCTGTATGACCTGGGGGAGAACCAGGGTAAAATCACCATCGGCGGGGTGGACATCCGGGACATCGAGCGGGAGGAGCTGCGCCGCCAGATCGGCCTGGTGCTCCAGGAGCCCTTCCTGTTCTCCCAGACCATCCGGGAGAACATCGCCGCCACCCGGCCGGACGCCTCCGAGGAGGAGCTGCGCCGGTGCGCCCAGATCGCCTGCGTGGACGAGGCCATCACCGAGCTGGCCGACGGCTACGACACGGTGGTGGGTGAGCGGGGCGTCACCCTGTCCGGCGGGCAGAAGCAGCGGGTGGCTATCGCCCGGATGCTGCTGCAAAGCGCCCCGGTGATGGTGTTCGACGACTCCCTGTCCGCCGTGGACGCGGAGACGGACGCGAAGATCCGCGCCGCGCTGAAGGAGCGCATGGCGGAGGCCACCGTCATCCTCATCTCCCACCGGGTCACCACCCTGATGCAGGCCGACCGCATCCTGGTGCTGGACGGGGGAAAGGTGGCGGACATCGGCACCCACGCCGAACTGATTGCCCGGCCGGGTATTTATAAGGAGATCTACGACATTCAAATGAGCAGCGACGACAGGGCGCTCATTGAGGAAGGGGGGGAGGCGTAATGGCCGCGTTTGACGAAAAAGAATATACAAAGGACTTTGACTGGGCCATTTGGAAGCGCCTGCTGCCCATCCTGGGCCGGTTCAAGTTCGCGTTCCTGGGCTTGATGGCCTTCAACGGCCTCACTGCTCTGCTGGACGTGGTCATCCCCCTGTTCCAGCGCTTCGCCATCGGCAACTTCATCGAGACGGGCGCACTGGAGGCTTTTGCGCCCTTTGTGCTGGCCTACCTGGGGGTCATCCTTCTCCAGAGCCTGCTGGTGATCGGCTTTGGCCGTATGTCCATGTATTTGGAGATGTATCTGGGCCGGGATATGCGCCGGGAGCTGTTTGAGCACCTGCAAAAGCTGTCCCTGTCCTTCTACAACGTCACGCCGGTGGGCTACCTGCTCACCCGGGTGATGAACGACACCAACCGTATCGCGGGCATGATCGCCTGGGGGCTGGGGGATATGATGTGGGCGCTGCTCTATGTGCTGGGCGTGTTCGCCGCCATGGCCATGCTCAACTGGCGTCTGGCTCTGGTGGTCATCGTCATCGTGCCTGTGGTGGCGGCGCTGACGGGCTGGTTCCAGCCCCGCATCCTCCACTGGAACCGCAAGGTGCGCAAGCTCAACTCCAAGATCACCGGCGCATTCAACGAGGGCATCACCGGCGCCAAGACCTCCAAGACCCTGGTCATCGAGGATCAGAGCATCAAGACCTTCCGGGAGCTCACCGACTCCATGCGGGGCTCCGGCGTGCGGGCCTCCCGGCTCAACGCGGTGTATATCCCCGTGACCCTGTTTTTCTCCACCATGGCGGTGGCCATCGTGCTGCTGCGGGGCGGGTATCTGGTGGCGGACCAGGTGCTGGACATCGCCACCCTGTCCGCGTTCATCACCTACGCCATGGGCATTTTCGAGCCCGTCCAGAGCATCGCCGGCAACCTGGCGGAGTTCATCGCCCTCCAGGCGTCCATCGAGCGGGTCACCGACCTGCTGGGCGAGGTTCCCCAGATCACCGACACGCCGGAAGTCATCGAGAAGTACGGCGACAGCTTCAACCCCAAGCGGGAGAACTGGGAGCCCCTCAGCGGCGAGATCGAGTTCAAAGACGTGACCTTCCGCTACCCCGACGGCGGGGACAACGTGCTGGAGCACTTCAACCTGCACATACCCGCGGGGGCCACCGTGGCCATTGTAGGGGAGACGGGGGCGGGCAAGTCCACCCTGGTGAACCTGGCCTGCCGGTTCTTCGAGCCCACCGAGGGTCAGATTTTGATCGACGGCAGGGATTACCGGGAGCGCAGCCAGCTTTGGCTCCACTCCAACATCGGCTATGTGCTGCAAAGCCCCCATCTGTTCTCCGGCTCCGTCCGGGACAACATCCGCTACGGGCGGCTGGACGCCACGGATGAGGAGATCGAGGCGGCGGCCCGGGCCGTGTCGGCGGACAAGGTGGTGGCCAAGCTGGAGCAGGGCTGGGACAGCAACGTGGGCGAGGAGGGCGACCGCCTGTCCACCGGCGAGAAGCAGCTCATCTCCTTTGCCCGGGCGGTGCTGGCCGACCCGCGCATCTTCGTGCTGGACGAGGCCACCTCCTCCATCGACACCCAGACCGAACAGTATATTCAGAGCGCCATCGACCACCTGCTGCGGGACCGCACGTCCTTCCTGATCGCCCACCGCCTGTCCACCATCCGCAAGGCGGATATGATCCTGGTGGTGCGGGACGGCAGGATCGTGGAGCAGGGCACCCACCAGTCCCTGCTGCGGGCCCGGGGCTACTATCACGATTTGTACAGCAAGCAGTTCGCCGAGGAGAACGCGGCGAAGGTGCTGGGGAAATAAACGTAATAAGCAAGTCTCCCGCCGCGAAGCGGCGGGAGACTGTATTTCGTACGGGAGGTTTGTAACATGGAATTGTGGGATGCGTATGACGTGAACTTCAACAAGATCGAGGGCAAAACCCTGGTCAGGGGCGAGCCGGTCCCCGACGGGGTATGCCACCTGGTGTGCGACATCATTGTAAAGCACACCGACGGGACATATCTGCTGATGCAGCGGGACCCGCGCAAGCACTACGGCGGACTGTGGGAGGCCACGGCGGGCGGCTCGGCCCTGGCGGGGGAGACACCGGCAGAATGCGCCATGCGGGAGCTGCGGGAGGAGACAGGCATCATCTCCGAGGATTTAGTTGAAGTGGGCACAGTGACCGACGAGGAGGTCCACGCCATTTATGTGGAGTTCCAGTGTATGACCGGCTGGGACAAAGGCGCGGTGACGCTGCAAGCGGGCGAGACCGTGGACTTCAAATGGGTGAGCCGAGACGAATTGCTTGCCATGCGGCGGGACGAGCTGCTGACGGAGAGAATGGAGAAGTTCATTGAGGAATTAAGGCGATAATGCCAAAAAGAGAGCCTGCCGCGCTGCGGCAGGCCCTCTTTTTTTCATACGTTACGCTTGCACATTCACCTGTGGAACCGAGACGGGGGCGCTCATATCCACGGCTACGATCTGGGTCACGGTGGAAGAATAGCCCTGGACGGCGGCGTCAATGGATTTCTGGGCGGTGACGCCCAGCTGCTCCGCCTGCATACGCAGCTCCATTTTGGTGGCGGTGAGCTGGTCGGCTTGGCGGTTGGCGATCTCCGTCTCCTGGAAGTACCCGGACTCCCGAATGGCCCGCATGGCCGCGTTTTTGCGCAGCTCCTGCTGGATGCGCTGAGCCTCCCGGCGCTTGTTCTCCTGGATCAGACGCTTTTGGCGGGCCCGGGACAGCTGCTCCCGGCTCAGCTCCAGCTTCTTCTTGTTGGCCCGGGTCACCGCCTTTTTCAGCTGGGAGACGGCGGCCCTGATTTGGTCGGCGTGGTCGGGGTCGGAGCGCTGGGCGGCCTCCAGCTGGGAGATGCGGCGGCGGGCATAGCCCGCGGCGGAGCTGGCCTGCCCCTGGGTGCGGGCACGGCTGATCCGGGCATAGGCCTCCAGGGGCGCGTCGCCATACCGGGGGGTGGCCTTGGCCAGCTTGAATTTCTCCCGCTGGGCGTCCGCCTTCTCTTTGGCGTCCCGGATCATCTCGGTGAGGGAGGAGGTGCGCTCTTCCCGCTTCTTCATGGACTGCGCCAAAAGCTCGCTGTACTGGCCCTCGGCCTGATCCGCCTGCTCATCCCGGCCGATGCCGGAGATCGGTTGAATCGCCATATCCTGCCCCCCTTTCCAATCCTTCTACCTGTATATCGGCCAAATTCAGGGAGAAGGAAAGGGGGAAACCACTATTTTTTTTCGCCCCGGGGCCGTAAAGGTGTGCCCTCGGCGGACATACGCCGGAACAGGCGGGCCAGGATGATGACCGCGGCGGCGGCCAGCACCACCTCGGCCACAGCCTGGGCGCAGGCCAGGCCGTACAGGGGGACGAAGTAATTGAGGACATACAGCGCGGGGATCTCCAGCACGATCTTGCGCAGGATGGCGAACAGCAGGGAGTACTGTCCCAGGCCGCAGGCCTGGAACACGTTCACCGCCAGGAAATCCATGGCCAGGAAGGGCTGGGCGATACACATACGGCGCAGGAACCGGGAGCCATAGGCCACCACGGCGTCAGTCTTCATGAACAGGCCGATGAGGGCGCCGGAGGCAAAGAAATAGCACACCGACACCGTAACCATGAAGGTCAGGGCCACCTTTTGCGTAAACTGGACGGCCTTTTTCAGCCGGGGGACGTTTCCGCTGCCGTAGTTATAGCTCACCAGCGGCATCAGCCCCTGGGACATTCCCTGGGAGATGTACATGGGGATCATGTTGATCTTGTAGGAGATGCCCATGGCGGCGATGGCGTCCGGCCCAAAGCCGGCGGTGAAGTTGTTGAGCACCGTCATGCCGGTGACGTTGAGCAGATTCTGGATGGAGGCGGGTATGCCCACGCCGAATACTCCTTTTACGATCTCCCTGCGGGGCCGGGCCATGGCCGGGTGGACGCAGACGAAGGTTTTGCCCCGCCGGACGAACAGCAGCACGAAGAAATACAGGCAGGCAAAGCAGTTGGACAGGAAGGTGGCGCAGCCCGCTCCGGCGGCCCCCATATTGAGCCCCCAGGGGAGGATGAAGATGGGGTCCAGCACGATGTTCAGCAGGCAGCCGCTCATGGTGCCGATGCTGGCGTGGAGGGTGGCCCCCTCCGAGCGCACCAGATAGGCCATGACCACGTTGAGGATGGCGGGGGCGGCCCCGCAGGTGGTGGTCCACAGCAGGTACTGCGCGGTGGCGGCGGTGGTCTCCGGGTCCGCGCCCAGCAGGACCAGCAGCGGGGCGCGGAAAACGGTGGCGAAGAGGGAGAACAGCAGGCCGCAGACCAGGGCGCAGTAGAAGCCGAAGGCGGAGCTGCGCCGCACGGTGTCGTAGTCTTTTGCCCCCAGGGCGCGGCTCATCATGCTGGAGGAGCCCACGCCGAAGAGGTTGTTTACCGCGTTGAAGGCCAGTAGCACCGGCGCGGCCAGGGTGACGGCGGAGTTTTGGATGGAATCTTGCAGCATCCCCACGAAATAGGTGTCCGCCAGATTGTAGAGCACCATCACCAGCGAGCTGAGGACGGTGGGAATGGACAGGGTGAGTACCGCCCTGGGGATGGATATGCGCTCAAAAAGTTCGGATTTTTGCATACTTTCCATGGATGCGCCTCGCAGGTTCAAATTTTTGGTTTACCGGAATACTCAATGACTCCCGCCCCCCCGCCGGGGCTGCTCCTTTAAATATGCCCCGGCGTCCTTGAAAAAGCCGGCGGCGATGAGGACGATGACCGCCCCGATGGGGAAGGCGGCGATAATGCTCACCGACTGGAGGCTGCTCATGGAGCTGTCGGAGAACACGAGGGCGATGGGCAGGGCGATGAGGAGCAGGCACCACATCAGCTTCACCGCCCAGTGGGGGGACTCATCCTGTCCCAGCCTGCGGTAGCTGTAGCAGGAGGCGATGAGGGCGATGGAGTCGAAGGAGGTGGCGTAGAAGGCCACCATGGCGGCCAGCACCAGGACAAGAACCAGCACCGGGCAGGGCAGGGTCTTTATCATGGAGATGATGAGGGCGTACAGGTCGCCCGTCTCGTTGTACTGGGCGATGAAGTCCGCCGCTCCGGACATCTGCTGGCCCAGGGAGTAATTGCCCAGCACGATGAAGCTGACAATGGTGGAGCCCACCCCAAAGCCGTAGCCCCCCAGGATGGTCTGCCGCACCGTCCGCCCCCGGGAGATGCTGCCGATGAAGAAGGGGGCGGCCACGCACCACACCATCCAGTACGACCAGTAGAAAATCGTCCAGTTCTGGGGGAAGGAGGTGGCGCGCTGGGGGTCGGTAAAGGTGGCCAGCTCGAAGAAATGCCCGATCATCCGGCCCAGGGCCTCCAAGCCAGTCTCGATGATGTACCGGGCCTTGCCGCCAAAGAGCAGCACATAGGCCAGCAGGCCGAAGAACAGCCAGATGCAGGACTTGGCCAGCAGGCTGATGCCCTTGAAGCCGTGGAGCAGGGAGTAGGTGTACACCGCGCAGGTGGCCGCCAGGATGAGGACGGTGACCAGCTCCCGGCTCAGGGGGATGTGGAACAGCTCGTCCAGAATGCCCGCCATCAGCGGGGTGGCAAGGCTGAAGGTGGTAGACGTCCCCGCCAGCAGGGCGAACACCGCCAAGAGGTCGATGAACCGGCCCGGTACGCCGTCGGTGTGCTTTCCCAGGATGGGGCGGCAGGCCTCGGAGTACCGCTGCCGCTCCCGGCGGCGAACGTGGAGCATGAAGCCGAACGCCGCCGCCAGCATGAGGTAAAACCCCCAGGGGATGAGGCTCCAGTGGAAGATGGGGAACACGCTGGCCCAGTCCTGGACAGAGCCCAGCTCAGCGATATGGGGATCCACGGCGTACAAAATCCACTCGGAGAAGGAGTAGAACAGGATGTCCGCCGCCAGCCCCGCCGTGAACATCATGGAACCCCAGGTGAAAAAGGAGTATTTGGGCCGTTCCTCCGGCCCGCCCAGCACGATGCCCCCGTATTTGGAGAGGGCGGCGAACAGGGACAGCAGGAACACGCCCAGCCCGATGATGAGGTACCAGACGCCGAAGGTGTCCCCCAGCAGGAAGCGGATCTGGCCCAGCACCTGGTTGGAGCGCTCCGGGAAGGCGAGGAACAGCGCGCTCAGGGCCAGGATGCACCCCAGGGGGGCCAGGGTGATGGCCCAGTCGATTTTCTTCCGCTCCACGTTACTTCACCTCGTCCAGATACGTTCGGTAGCTGGGGTCCAGCGCCGCCAGCTCGGCCAGGCTGTCCACCTCCGCGATGTCCCCGGCTTCCATGGGGAACACCCCCAGCCGGTACTCTTTGGGATAACAGAACAGCGCCACATCGTCCCAGTAGATGTCCCGGCTGTGCCGTCCCTCAAATTCGATCTCCAGGTGTCGCCTGAGCCGCCGGCCGTCCTGGGCGCTCCACCGGGAGACGCTGTAGAGCTGCCAGCCGTGTTCGCCCCCGGTGCGGCTGCACGAGGACACCACGCCGTCCTCCACGGTGAGCAGCCACTCGTCCGTGGGAGCGTCCGTCCAAACGGCGTTGTAGCCGGAGCGCTCAAACTCTGGGGCCAGCACCCGGGGGTCGCGGATGATGAGGTCCGCGTCGGTGATGATGGCGTCCTCCAGGTGCTCCCGGGCGGCGTAAAGAGAGGAGATGTTGTTGCAGGTATTGTACCAGGGGTTTTCGATGAGCGTTACGCTGGGGTATTCCCGCTCCAGGACCTTGAACTGCTCCTTGAGGTAGCCCACGACAATGTAAATCTCATGGATCCCGTTTGCCATCAGGCCTTGTATCACGGTGTCGATCATCCGCGTGCCGTTGACCCGCACCAGGGACTTGGGGGTGGTCAGGGTGACGGGCCGCATCCGCTTGCCCTCCCCGGCGGCTACGATGACGGCCCGCTTGGCGGTGTTCATGGCAATGCCTCCCCCAGACGCTCCAGCTCCCGCCGGACGATTTCGCAGTAGTCCCGGGCGTAGCGGTACTGGGCCAGGGAATAGGCCCCGAACTCCACCCCCAGGGAGCGTTTGTATTCGCACCAGTTGCTCCACAGCAAACCGCACACGGCGATGTAGCCGTAAATCTTGATCCGGGTCAGCGGGGGACAGCCCCCAATGAAATACTGGTCGATGAGCTTGTCCGCCTGCTCCCGGCCGTACATGGCGTAGATGCAGAACATGGCGATGTCCACATGGGGGTCCTGCATGGCGGCGTACTCCCAGTCGATGAGGCGGATCTCCTCCTGCCCTTGCCCGTTCTGGAAGAACAGGAAGTTGTCCGGCACGGCGTCGATGTGGGTGAGTACCTTTTTCCCCGCATGGGCGTCCAGGAAGGGCTTTAAGCGGAACACGCGCTCCTTGGTCTCCCGGTAATCGGGATAGGCGGAGGGCCGGCCATCCCACAGGGATTCGTAGAAGTCGATGTGGCCGAACAGGTCGAATTCGTGGTCTGCCCGGAGCCCCAGCCCATGGAAAGAGCGCAGCTTGTCCATACAGGCGGCGGTTTCCCGCCCATTCATGGGGTCGCAGGTGCGGGCGCCTTCGATGAACCGGGAGATCTTGTAGCCGCTGTCCGGGTCGATGTAGAGCACGTCCTCGCACAGCCCACGGCCCTGGATGAGACGGTACACCGCCGCTTCCGACCGGCGGTCGATGAGCCGTCCGGTGCCCTCCCCGGGGACGCGCATGATGTATTTCTCCCCCCGGCAGGAGAAGAGGAAGGAGCGGTTGGTCATGCCCTTTTTCAGGGCGGAGACGCCGGTGACCTCCTCCGGATCGGCGCGGAGCACCGTCCCGATCACCTCCAAGTCGTGGGGGGTGAGCAGGCCGAACCGGGCGGTATCCGCCGGGGCCCGGAAATTGTCATGAGCTTGTGTGTTCATTCAGCTGTTTCCTTCCAATGTCCGAAAGCCCCCGGTCTGTTCCAGTAGAGCGGACCGGGGGCCTTTGTCTGCGTTTTACTACCGCCCAATTTCCCCGCCGGACGGGCTGTGGGAGGCGATTTGGCCGGGATAGCGGCGCTCCAGGCGGTGGATGATATACTGGGCCCCCGCCTGGCCGCTGCGGCCCAGGTTGTAGAAATGCTGCTGTTTCAGCGCGGCGATGCGCTCCTTGTAGTCCTCCTGATGGGCCAGCAGCTCCTCCACCACGGGGGCCAGGTTTTTGACCTCGTCCTTTTCCACCTGACGGCCCACCTTGGGGCGGGCGGTGATGTCAAAGGGGACCAGGGGGATCTTCTGCCAGTCCTCGTTGACCACCTTCATCTGGGTGTTGATGAACAGGGAGGGCTTATCGGTGGTGAAGGAGAACTCGAAGGCGATGCCGCTCCAGTCGGTGATGACCAGGTCGGCGGTGTACACCGTCACGTTGGAGGAAAAGTCCGTCTCAATGATAAAGTCGTCTCCCACCTTGTCCTGATACCGCTGGATGATCTCCTTCATCCGCGTGGGGAACCGGCGCACATACTGGGGATGGGGCCGGATGACGATGCGGTATCCCCTGCCGCACAGGGCGTTTACCAGGTCGTCCAGGCAGGAGTCCATGATGTTGTCGTACTGCCAGGAGGGGGCGATGAGGATGGTCGTTTTCTCGTTTGACCCCTTGTCCATGGCGGTATACGCGGCGATCATGTCGTCGATGAGGCCGTAGCCGCACTCGATGATCCGCTTTTTCTTCACGTGCCGCAGCTTCTCAATGGCCCGGGCCTCAATGGCCTGCTCCCGGCTGACCACCAGCAGGGTGTCGTAGGCGTCCAGCGCCCCGGTGCGGTAGGCCAGGTTGTCGCTGCTGCACCCGTGGTCCATAAAGACATACTCCACGTTCTCCTTCACCCGGGAGCGTTTGATGTGGTATTTTTCCAGGTCGGGGGTGGTCATCACCACCATGTCCGCCTCCAGCTTCATCATCAGGGAGATCAGCCGGGTCTCGTCCACGTAGTAGGGCCGGATGCGGGGCTCGTTTTTCTGGAAGATGGCGTCCTCCGGGTCGCTGGTGACATAGTGGATGGTCAGATCGGTGTTTTTCAGCAGCGCCTCGATGAGGGCGCTGAAATACTTGTAGAACCCGCTGCCCTCGGAGTAGAACATGATCTTCATGTTCCCCTTGTTTTCCTTGGAGAAGAACTCCTTGTAGTACTTCTTGGCCAGGGCGGCGTTTTGCCTCTTCCGCTCCCGATCCTGGGCGGCGGAGCGCTTCATTTCCTCCAGCAGGGCGTAGTCGATGTACTGCTTGGGGGAGTAGACGGCGTTGCACAGGAACATGACCCCGATGGAGAACAGGTTGCCGAAGGTCCAGTACAGCCCCACCCCCGCCGGGACGATAAAGGCGAAGAAGGTGGAAAAGGCGATCATGAACAGGGTCATGCCCCACTGGGACAGCTTGTTCTGCTCGATTTGCAGCACGTTCACCTTGTTCTGCACCCAGCACATGACGAGGGCGGACAGCCCCGCCAGCACCGGGATGAGGAACAGGGCATCCAGAGTGCGGACGCTGGGGGTCTCGGCCAGGTTGATGCCGAAGAAGGTCATACGCAGATCCTGGATCCGGGCAATGGCCTCCGCCGAGCCGGGGATGGAAGCAAAGGCGTCCGGCATGGCCCGCACCCGCTCCACCACGGAGAGCTGGGCGGTGGAGCCCAGCTCGTCCACCGTCACCGACATGAGCTGGGCGGTCTGGGCCACAAAGGCCCGCTGGAGCTCCGGGGTCAGGTGGAGGATGTGTTTTAAGGGCTTGTACACCACGTCCAGCAGGCCCAGGATGATGGGCAGCTGGAGCAGCAGGGGGATGACCCCCGCCATGGGGTTATAGTGCTCCTGCTTGTACAGGGCGGATTGGGCGTCGATGAAGGCGTCGCTGTCGTCCACATATTGATAGCGGAGCATATCCAGCTGGGGCTTCATCTTCACCATTTTGATCGAGTTTTTCTGCACCAGCAGGGAGATAGGGAACATGACCGCCTTGGTCAGCAGGGTGAAGGCCAGGATGGCGATCCCGTAGTTGCGAAACAGCCAATAGCAGCCGTACATCAGCCAGCCAAGCGGCGTCCCAATGATCGTATTGATGAGTTCCATACCGTTGTGACGACACCTCGTCTTTCCGTGGGGACGGCCCCATTCATTTCCGTGGGGCGGTGCAGATGTGCAGGGCCCGCTTCAGCTCCTCCACCTTTTTGCGCTCCTCCGCCAGCAGGCGGCGCAGCTCCCGGTTTTCAGCGGCCAGGCCGCCCTCGCCCCCCGTCTCGTCAAAGGGGTCGGCGGGAGTGTCGGGAAGGGAGACAGGTTCCGTCGCGTATGCCCGCTCCGCCGCCGGGGCGGGGGAGGGGGAAGCCTGGGCCTGGGGGGCGGCGGGCTCCAGCTCGTAATCGCCGTAGCCGGTGTCGTCATCGTCGTCCATGGCATAGGACTGGAGGCTGGCGCGGCTGCTCCGGCCCTTGGAGAATTTGCGCTTCAGTTTGCGCAGGTAGAAGCTGAAGCCCGCGCCCGCCGCGATGGCCACCCCCGCGATAAGCTGGATCATATAGGTCATGGCGGACGGGTCGATATAGGCGGATACCGTCGCCGGGGACAATGGCCGCCCACGGACCAAAAGGCAGGTGAACAGGGCAAGTGTGTTCATGGAGTGACCTCCTATTTTACCAGACGTGGGGTTCTAGCGGGGTGAGCTGGGTCAGGTTCCAGTTGGAGAAGTCGTTGCCGTCCCCGCGGATCACGTAGGTGCCCATATACGCGTCCCGGGTGGTCAGGGCCTCGTCGTACAGCAGCATCCAGAAGGTGCGCGTCATATCCTCGTCCTCGCCGATGGACTCGATGGTCCGGCCGTATTTTGCGGTGTCCAGCCCAAACCACCCGGCGATGGAGGCCCGGAGGTTGTCCTGGCAGATCTGCTTGTGGGACAGCGCCATGGGCTGGCTGGTGTCGGCGTGGGCGGGCTTGATGAGCAGGGGGAGCAGCCGGGGGCCGTCCAGGCGGCTCAGGCCCTGGGTGGTGGTGGTCCAGCCGTCCGCCGACCAGTCGGGGTAATCGGCGGCGTGGTCGGTGGTGATGACCACGGTGGTGTCGTCATAGACGCCCTTTTCCCGCAGTTCGTCCAGGTATTGGAGGATCATCTCCATATTTCCCACCATCTGGTCGTGCTGGCCCGCGGAGTCCCACCTTGTCTCCACCCGCTCCGCCGTCTCGCCCATGTTGAAGGGGTAGTGGGCGCCCTGAAGATGGTAGAAGCGGAAGCACCCGGTCAGCTGGTCGCTGACGCTCAGGCCCTGGGCGCGGTAGCGGGCCCAGAATTCAGGGTCGTCGATCTGGTAGAGATCTCCGCTGGGGGCGGTCTGGACCGCGTCCAGGTCGCCGGTATAGAGCTGGAAATAGGGCTTGAGGGCCTCCGGCGCGTAGCGGTAGGCGGACAGTTCCAGCATTTTTGTCAGCATGATCCGGCGGCTGTAGCGCACCGTGCTCTGGCCGATGTTGTCGATCTTGCCCTCCACGTTGTCCATCTCGCCAACCACGTCGCCCACGTGGGAGTAAAGCCCCACCTGACAGCCCGTATCATGGAGGTCGGACAAAAAGGAGGAGCGCCCCCACGCCCGGCGGAAATAGTCCCGCTTGCGGATCTCGAAGGGGGCGGCGTCATCGTCCCGGACGCCGGTGAGCAGGTAGGTGACGGAGGCATAGGTGCGGCTGAAGCTGCCGGTGAAGTCCTGATAGCTGGTGAAGCCGCCCAGCTCCGCCTCCCACTCCGGGTGCTGGGCGATCAGGTCGTCCAGATAGGAGCGGTCGCAGCGGTCCAGCAGAAAGACCACCACATTCTGAGAGGGAGCAAGCTCAAAAATGCCCTGGGTGGAGAGATAGCGCTCCTGGAGCGCGGAGAGGTTAGTGGTATTCATCAGGCTAAAGAGGGCCACCGCCTGCATCGCCGCCAGCAGCAGGGACACGGTTTCCAGCGTCCGCGTCCACAGCCTCCGGCTGAAGTACAGCAGGAGGAACACGGCTCCGATGACGATCATCCAGACCACAAGGTTCTTCAGCATGGTCCCCCTGTAGTTCTGCCACGTCACCGAGGTGCCGTCCAGCGTGCCGTGATCCACGTTCCAAAAGTTCCCCTGGAGGTAGCCCGCCAGGGTTACCGCGAAAAGGAGGGACACGGCGTAATTGAAGGGTTTGCCCCGGAGCAGCAGCAAAACAGCCAGCAAAACGGCAAAAATCCCCAGCCCCGCCAGCGCCAGGACAGGCGCCAGCAGGCTGAAGGGAAAGGTCATATCGCCGGTATTTTGCAGATACAGCTCACAGGGGCCAAAGAAGATGAACGTGAACACGCAGTTCAGCGCACAGGCGGCGGCAAGGAACAAGCGGGTCCGAAAGGCCCGCTTGTCCATCCAAAGCGCGCTCCATTTTCTGCCGACGGAAGCTTTCAGCTCTTGGAGCATAGGATCGGTTCCTCCCAACGGTTCGGTTTACATTGATACATTAATATACACTCAATGCCGGAGGATGTCAACCCAAGCGCGGTTCAGGCAAAGTGCTCGACGTAGTAGGGAGAATATTTGGCGATCTCGTAGTCCAGGCTCTTAAAGCCCATGCGTTCGGAGAGGGTGTCCTGATCGGAGAACAGGTTTACGCCAAGGCCCAGGCGGTCCCCCTCGATGTCAAAGCCCATGGCGGCCAGAATGGTGGGATAATAGTCCAGTGTGGAGAATTCCCGGTTCTGGCGGCGGCTCACGTCCGGAAGCGGACAGGCGAGGTTCAGGAAGCAGTTGTACACCGTCCTGTTATAATACTCCAGGCCCTCCACCAGATTGGTGTCCATTCTCGGGTGGTCGCCCAGGACAACGATCACGGTGTCCTCATAGAAATCCTGCTGGGAGCACCACTCAAGGAACTCGGCGATCTGCCGGTCGGCGCAGGCCACCACGTTGGCGGTCTGATTTTCATACTCGCTGCCGCACAACTCGCAGACATATCCGCCGATGTGGTGGGTGTCCACCGTCAGCATGGTGAAGTTGAAGGGTTGGTCGTCCTCGGCCAGCTTCAGCAGCTTGTCCTTGGCGATTTCGTACAGGATCTCGTCCTCAATGCCCCACCAGGCGCGGTAATCCTCCGGGAAATAGCCCTCGTCTCTGGTGCTGAAGTAGTCGCAGACCTCGTAATTGCCGTGCTGCTCAAAATACTTCTTCCGCCCGGCAAACTCCCCGTCGGAGCCGCACAGGAACAGATTGCGGTACCCGTTTTTCTCCAAAATCTCGCCCAGGCTGACGCAGCCGGAGGCAAAATACTCCTGCTCGCCCATGTCGTTGTCCGCGATGGGGAAGGAGAAGGGGATGCCGGAGGTAGAGGACAGCAGAGCCGCCATGGTCCAGTTTGTCCCGGTGCCCGAGTGGGAGCCGCCCAGCAGCGTGGAGTTGGAGAAGGAGCAGTTCTCCTGGGCCAACGCGGTGAGGTTCGGGATATAATTGACCGGCTGCATCCCGCCCGCCTCCCGGGAGGCATAGGTGGTCTCCATGCTCTCCAGGTAGATGCAAAGCAGGTTCTTTTTCCGCCTCGGCGCCGTGATGCGCACGCTGTTGGGATCGACATAGTGCCGCTCATAGAGGGTGGAGGCGTCCGAGCGCAGCTTGGCATAGCCCAGGACATCCAGGCTGTCGTTCACGAATTTGCAGGTGTTGAGCAGGGAGAGCAGGGCGAACAGCGTCATCAGATGCCGCGCAAGGCTCAGCAGATCGACGCCGCGGCGCCAGCGGAACACGCTGACATTCGCCGTGATGACAACACGCCGCTGGAGGAGCAGGCACACCGTGCCGGCCAGGATAAACAAGGCCAGCACGATCAGAGAGGGGATGCAGGCGACCACCCCGTCCACCACGACGCCCAGCTCACTGCCGTCCAGGGGGGAAGCCATGGTGTACAAAATCTGCTGAAGGGTCACATCAAAGGTGGCGTTGACCCAGGCGGTGACGCCGAAGAATATGGCCGCCACCGCGAAGAGGATGCAGCTGATGACCAGCTCCACCACACGCCCGACGTGCTTTTTACCGGTTTTTTGCTTCTTCATTGTAGGGCTCCTCTTCTGGTTTGCTGATTTGTCCTGCGTCTGCTTCACTGCCGCTGTCCAGCCGGGTGATGTCCAGGCTGATCCGAATGTGCTTCGCGGCCCTGAAGAGCAGGGTGAGCAGCCAGGCGGCCAGCAGCGCGGCCAGGGTGTAGTGGGCGGAATCCACGGAATAGGAGAGGCCCAGCACCTTCTGGGGGACCGTCAGCAGCATCCGCGCCAGCGCGTAGTTGCAGCAGACGGTGATGCCGTATTGGACCAGGAACTCCAGAGACGGCTCAAAGGGCTTCCCCCGCCTTTTAAAATACAGATAGATGGACAGCATGGGGGCAAAGAAAAGATTGATAAAAATGGCCAGTTGAATCAAAATATCTCATTCCATTCTGCGCTTTGTCAGCGGAGCGGACCGCCTCCGGCGGCACGCTTCGCCACTTCGCTTGGGATATTGTCGCTGTTTAGTTTAGCGCGCTTTCCAGTGGCTGTCAACAGGTTTTTTGATGGCCATTTTATAAATATTCCGCCGCCGCAACCGTCTTTTTCGGCATTTTGTGGATTCTTTATTGATCCTTTCGCAATTTTTTAACAAATCTAAATAAACCGTCGGCCTTGGGCGAAGATCAGGATAAACGGCCCCGCCGGCCCGCCGCCGCAAAAGAACGACAGGGTGTTTCAAGCATCGGGACTAGGATGATTTATGAGACAGAGTGGACGCGAAGAGCCGTTCGACCTTGTTGTCAACGCGGCGTGCGACCCTTTTGACCAACCCCATATAGTGCCGTTCCAGCACGGCCATCCTGAACAGCTCGATGAGCGTGCAGCACAAGAATACAAGGAGGGCGGCCATCAGAGAATAGGGGATCAATACCGGGCTGTGGGCAAATGACGCGTTTCGGAACAGCGTGCCCCATAAAAAGGGGCGGACAAAATTGTTCTCGTGGATCAAATATACCCCGAAGGTGGCCGATGATATGCGGTTGACAACCCGGCTGCGGCCAATATCGATTTGCAGAAAGCCCAAAAACAGGAACAGGGCCGTCAGCACGGTGGGCAGCCGCTGCATATGGATCACGTAAACGGCCAAATTGGCGGCAGATGGAATTTTGGTTTCAAGCAGATCGGAAATAACGAAGGCCACACCTGCCGTAAGCGCGGCGGCAAGGGCGCCCAGGAAGGCGGCCCTTGGGCCGATGGCTATTGTTTCGACATGAAGCCGGATATAGGCCGACACCGCGTACAAGTAGGCAAACCACAGCAGATAGCTGCTTCCATAGGCGGAGCCGGAAACGGTTGGGATGATACACCAGCAGACGGTGAGCAGCGCCAGCATTTTCTGATAATCCTGCTTGTCCAATCCCCTCAGGAGCTTGTTCAGGTACGGTGAGATGAGATACAGTACGAAGTATATGCTGGCAAACCACCACCCGGAATATGTAATGGGGAAAAGGCAGTTGATCACCATCCTGATGCCGTAGGGGTTGGCCCCCGCCAGGGTGAACACAGCGAGGAAAAGGACGGAATAGGTCAAGATCTGGAGGGCGAGCTTCAGCGCCTTATCCGTCCTGAACGCGGCGGAGCCGATCAGAAAGTAGCCTGAAATCAGCACAAAAATATCCACGCCGAGGTTGCCGCCGAAGGTAAGGCACTGCGTCCACAGCCTGTTTACCGTAAGCTCGCCGCTGGGGAATTGGAAGCCGCCATGGGTGGAAAAGTGGCAGATGATGATCAGCAGCATGGCAATGATCCGGAGCAGCTCTATATTTGATTGCCTCTCGGCGGGCCTATCTGTTTGCAATACCCTCTCCCCCTGACAGAAAAGATAAAGCGGGAAAATCCCGCTTTATCGGAAAATAGTAGGAATTTTTTTGCGCGTCCTGCGGCCGTGCGTCCCCTGCGGTCATGGAAGGACGACGGCTACAGCGCGTCGTAGCCGTACTTGTCGATGACGGCATCCAAGGGCTGGCCCATCTTGCAGAGAGGGCACTCGTCGGGGCGGTAGCTGGCATAGCCGGGGAGATCGTCAGTGCTGAACAGGGACACGACCGGCATCCCGTCTACCTCCTTCACATGGCTATAGATAGAGGTGATCCCCGCTACGTTCCCCTTATAGTACTGAACGCAGCGCATCCCCTTGCGGACCGTGCTGCCGGTGGTGACGGAGGCGAGCAGGAGCAGCACGTTTTTCCCCTCCAGCATAAACCGGGCGTTGTCTCGGAAAATGAGTTTTCCATCGCGGCTCAGGTTCTCCCGAAGCAGGTAGATCTCTTTTCCGGCGTTGATGGAGCGGTTGCCGCCCTGAGTGAGCTCCTGGCCCAGACAGGTGCCGATGACCCGGGTCCCGTCCATGCACAGGATGGTGTCCACCATGGTGTTGCGGATCAGATCCCGCTGGGCCAGCTGACGGGCCACCGCCTCCGCCGCCCGGAGGCAGGACCGCTGCTCGGTGACGTCGATGAAGTAGTTGGTGTGGCTGTTTCTGGTTGCGAAGTGGCCCTTGGCCACCCGCAGGGAGACGCTGCCGACGCTGACGGGAATTTTAAAGAAATTGGGGTTCATGGCCTTTCCTCCTCGTTTCCGTAGTGGGGAATGATTCCCCCCTAAATATACCATACTTCCCGGCGGTTGTCCAGATTATTTTGTGCAGATTTGACAAAGGGGCACCCACTAATATTAGTTTGCAGGAACCACTAAGGTTTCCGCAAGCTAATTTTTTTATGCCCATCCCTGTGGGATAGCTCTGTATTTGTCCATGCTCAACGTACCTCCTGCGGATAGTATAGCTCATTACGCTGCGTCACGAGCAAGACCTTTTTCGCAATCAGTGATAGAAATGATCCCATTTATCGTATTCGAGCGGGCGGGATGAGCGGGACCGGTGAAAAAGGGGCCGCTTCCTGGTGAAGCGGCCCCTGATTTTTTTAAAACAGCGCGAAAAGCCCTTGGCCTTCCACTTGCTGGAAGGTTTATGATGGCCTTGAACAGTCGGTCAAAGTACATCTGGAAGGGGAGGGATTCCCGAAAACCTGGTGGGCCCGGTGTCGGCGACCATTGCGTCCGCGGCGCGGTGAACATGCCGGCCACAGAGGCGTGGCTGTGGTGCTAGGCCGTCCTGCTGGCAATTTAGGCGAGGAAGCTGTACAGGGAGATGGAGCCGCCATTGCAGTCGGGCACCGGATCCGGGTAGTTGCAGGTGGCGACGGCCAGCATATTATGTTTCCCCCTTTGCGGATTCGGAAATTACAGTTCTAAATCGACATGATATTCATCATCAATAAGCAGATAGTTTATACCGTGTTTTTTGCACATATTGAGTGCTTGGGCATTGTCTTGCAATGCGGATTCCATTGTGTAATCCGCATCATCAGGCCTTTGCTCAATCACACTTGCATAATTTTTTATATCATCAAAATGGGACCGAATGTATTGTTGGCTCAATATCAAGCATATGTATTGGATCTTAGGCAGGTAGCTTTCATCAAAATCTGTTTTCCAATCAAAGGGTATATAGCACCCTTCAACAATCAGATTTTGCTCATTTTCAATGGCTGTTTTGACCATTTCCCGCACAATCGGCCATAGATACTCTGTTAATGCTGTATCGCCGCTCATTGGAGTTAATTCTGTGTTTCCGCTTCGAATAAGCCCCATTTTTAGATGATCTATGGACAAGTATGGGTACTTATATTTTTCAAGGAGTTGCTGTGCCAGGTTCGTTTTGCCTGTATGCGATGCGCCGCCGATCAAAATAACCATTTTTCTCTCCTCGCAAACTTTAATTTATCACTCTGATCATATCATGGCCAATGCGCGCATTCAAGGGGGATTTGAGAAGATGAATGATGTTATGCCGCCGTCAGATTCCCGCGTATCGTGCCAATACCGCCAGGACGATCAAATGGAGCGGGTAGAGGATGTAAAATACGATCCCTGGGACCTTCATCTTCCGTGTGCCGTTATAAAATACCAGCGCGATGAAGGCCATGGGCGCCAACGGATATTGCAGGCAGCAGATCACGGCGGGGATCAGCCTGATGATC
Organism: Clostridiales bacterium; assembly: GCA_014799475.1. Taxonomy (GTDB): domain Bacteria; phylum Bacillota; class Clostridia; order Oscillospirales; family Oscillospiraceae; genus Enterenecus. The sequence goes on from JAAVHX010000017.1 coordinate 169,403, forward strand.
CGCTTGGAGCGGAAGCAATAAAAGATAGCGGTCAGCAGCACCATGGACACACCGTACTCCGGGCGCAGCATCAGCGCCCAGAACAGGCCGCACAGCGTCAGAAGCATTTGCAGGATGACCCGGTCTATCATCTGCTGTGTTTCCACCCTGCGCATAAAATACAGCATGACCAGACAGAATGTCAGCCCCAGTACAGGGCTCTGCCGGGAAAAGTCCAGCAGCCGCCCGCTCATGGCAAAATCATAGGCAAACTCACCCACCGCGGCGGTTGCCGCCACCCGGATGAGGTAGCGGCGGAAATCCGATGTGTGCAGGAAGCCCTCCACCAATAAAAACGCGAACAGGGGCACCGCCAATCCGGCCAGCGCGTCCATCACGCCCGCGAGACCCACCCAGGCCATCAGCTGGCTGTCTGTGTCCATAGCGGCCATCAGGCTCTCCTGGGTATAGGTATCCAGCCGGATCACCGCGTTTTTCAGGATCACGGTATTGGCAGAGGCCATCACCATGATCAGTGCCGCTGCGTATTTCAACCATTGCTCCGGCACCTTCAGGAACCGGCGAGCGATTTTTTCCCGAATTTTATCCATAGCCAGCCATCCTTTCCTGCGGGCATATGCCCGCAGGCCCCCACTGGTGGGGGCCTGCTAAAGAGGGATGGATACCGTCCCCGCGGCGCGGGGTGCCGGTATCCATCCCGTTTTTCTGGGGGTAGAAGAAGCGCTATCCCTTGACGGCTCCGCTGACGCCCTCGGCGTAGTATTTCTGCGTCGCCATAAACAAGGTTGCAATGGGGATCGAGATGACGACGGCCGCTGCGGCAAACGCGCAGAACCACTGGTCGATATATTCCCGTTCCAGCATCTGGTACATACCGACCGCCACGGTGTAGTAGTCCTTGTTGGGTCCGCACAGCACCTTGGCGAGCATGAAGTCCTTAAAGGGACCGGCAAAGGAGGTCAGCAGGGTGTAGACGATGATCGGCTTGCTCAAGGGCATGATGATCCTGGTCAGGACGCCCCAGTTGGTGGCGCCATCGATCCGTGCCGCCTCGTCCAAAGCGATGGGCACCGTATCAAAGAAACCTTTGGCGATGTGGTAATCCACACCGGCGCCGCCGGCGTAGACGCAGATCATGGCCACGCGCAGCATGGGGCCCTCGGTCCAGCCCAGCATCTTGATGATGTAGTATACAGCGATCATGGACATAAAGCCGGGGAACAGCTTGATGACCATGGCCACATTCATCAGGGGCTTTCTGGCCGGGAAGCGCAGGCGAGACAAAGTGTAGGCCACCGATACCACGAAGAACGTGGAGATCAGGCAGCTTACCGCCGCGACCAGCAGTGTGTTCAGCAGCATCTGGGGGAAGTTGAACACGGAGAAATCGGTGAACAGCTTTATGTAGTTCTTCAGGGAGTACGACGAGGGGAAGAAGGTGGAGCTGTAGGACCCCTGAGTACCCCGGAAGCTGGTCATGATGACCCAGAAGATGGGGATCAGCCAGATGAAGGCCAGCGCGGCCAGGAGCACATGGGCCAGCACGACCATGATGCGCTTGCCCAGCGGGCGCTTTCTTTTGCGCAAGGCGGTTTCGTTGCTCATCGGAAGCCCTCCTCGTCCTTGTAGGATTTGCTGAACCGGAACGTCAGCAGAGACACGGCGCTCAGCGACACGAAGGTCAGTATGCCGATGACCGCGCCCACATCGTAGTACCGGTTATCGATCGTCAGCTTGTACAGCCAGGTGATCAGCAGATCCGTACTGCCCGCCGTGGATTCCACCGCCCGCGGCAGGCCCGCGCTGGTCAGGAAGATCACGTTGAAGTTGTTGATATTCCCGGTGAAGGTGGTGATGAGGTACGGCGTAGTGACGAACAGCACGTAGGGCAGGGTAATCTTAAAGAACATGACCACCGGGTTCGCGCCGTCCACGCGGGCCGCTTCGTACAGCTCCGGCGGGATGTTCTGCAAGATGCCCGTCATCTGGAGCAGCGCGTAGGGAACGCCCACCCAGATGTTGATGAGAACGACGGAAGCCCGCGCCCATGTGGTGTCCGTAAAGAAGGGCAGGGGCGCGTTGATCAGCCCCATGTTCTGCAGCAGCACGTTGACCGCGCCGGTGGGCTGGAGCATCTGACGGATGATCAGCAGCGTAACGAAGTGGGGGACAGCCACGGTCAGCACAAAGCAAAACCGCCAGAACTTCTTTCCCCGGATCTCCTTCCAGTTGATGAACAGCGTCAGGATGAGCCCCGCGAAGTAGTTGGTGAAGGTGGCGATGACAGCCCAGGAGAAGGTCCAGCCCAGCACCGGCCAGAAGGTCCGGCCCAGGTCGCCGCCCATGTTCAGCATCCGCTTGAAGTTGTCAATGCCCACCCAGTCAAAGAGCACCAGCTTGTCATTGAGCACGCTGTAGTTGGTGAAGGCCATGCTGGTCATGAACAGCAGCGGCAGGATGGTGAACATCAGGATGCCCGCGATGGGCAGAAGCAGCAGGGTCTTGTGCAGATTGCCGTCCAGCAGGCCCCTGGCCTCCTCGCGGAGGGAGATGGCGCGGCCATTTTGGCGGAACTCCAGCTCCGCCGCGTAAGCGCTTCGCAGGGAGATGCGGACCATCAGCACGGCGCACAGGATGATGGCCAGGGTGATGATGCCGTACAGCAGGATCACCAGGGAACGGTCGCCGTCCACGTACTCAAAGATGTTTCTGGCCTCGTTCCAAATCTTCTGCTGCTCCATGTCGCCCAGGGTGATCAGCTTGCCCAGGTTGTAAAAGCCGGACTCGATCATGTAAAGGATAATCGCGGCCTCGATAGCAAGGAACATCAAGCCTTTGACGATCTGTTTCCTTGTCAGGCAGCCCAGGCCCCAGATGACTGCGGACAGCTTGACCGCAATGGAACCATCCTTCAGGGCGCTCCTCACGGTAATTTTCCTCTCAGGGCATCCCTGTTCCGCCATAAGCTCTTCCCTCCCATGTCAATTTTTGTATCTCAGCGCACCCGATCAGCTGACGCCGGAGGTGTTGGCAGCCGCATTAAAGGCCTCGGTCTTCTCGGCGGCGTTGTCGTGGGTCACGGCGCCGTCGCGCAGCTCAACGCCCATGCTCTCGGCGGGCGTCCAGTAGAAGGACATCTCGGTGAAGGACCCGCGGGCCACGGCGATGCCGCTGACGGTCTCAGAGTCGGCGCGGCAGGTGGGATCGTCCTTGACCTCGTTTATCAGCTGATTCTCGCAGGGCACGTAGCCGCGCAGCTCGTAGTGCAGCTTCTGGCCCTCATAACCGGCCAGGTACATCGCCAGGTTCAGGGAGACCTCGGGGTACTTGGTGGTGGACTTCACGCCCACGGCTTTGGCGGAGGTGAAGGGACGGATCTGGGAGTTCGCACCGTCGATCATCACGGAGGGCAGGGGAGCCACGCCGTAGTTCTCGCCCAGGATCTCCTGAGTCTGGGTCGCCTGCCAGGTGCCACAGACATAGGCGTCACAGTTGCCCTCGCGCATCATGCCGATGGCGTCGGAGGGCTCGGCTACGATGAAGTTGGGGTTGGCCACCAGGTCCACCAGCAGATTGGTGACGGCCACGCCCTTGTCGCCGCCGAGATCGATGCCAGCCGCGCGGTCCTGACCGTTGGGGCCGAAGAAGGTGCAGCCGTTGGCCAGATAGAAGGCCGCCAGATAGTAGCCATTGGCCAGGGGGAAGGCCACTTTGCCCTTCTCCAGCATGGCATCCAGGCTCTTGGCGTCGTCCTCAGAGAAGACGCTCTTGTCGTAGTACATGAAGTAGGTATCGGTGGTGATGGGCACGCCGTACAGGCCGCCGTCAAAGTTCAGGGTGTCCACCAGGGAGGCGGGGTAGTTCTCCTCCACGAACTGCTTATAGGTCCCGCCCCACTCGGTCAGGGCGTTGGCCTGGCACAGGGTCTCCAGACCGGTGGAGCCGAACAGGAACACGTCGGCGGCCTTGTCCACGTCCTGGGTGACCAGCTTCTTGGCGTCGGACTCGCTGCAGACGCCGTAATCAAAGGTGATGTCCCACTCGGGGTGCTCCTCGTTGAACTTGTCGCACATGGTGACCACCCAGGCGCCCAGCTCAGGGTTCTGGTCCTCGGACGGGGTCCAGATGGTCAGGCTGACCTTCTCCGGCCCGGCATTGGGATCGGAGGAGGGGGTTTGTTCGCCGCTGCTGGAGGGAGTGGACGGCTGGTCGTCGCCGGTGTTGCTGTCTTTCTTGCCGCAGGAGGACAGCAGGCCAATGACCATGCAGCAGGCCAGGAGCAGTGCTAATAACTTCTTTTTCATTTCGTCTTCTCCTTATTTTGATTATTTTGCACAGCGAAACAGTTGTATTTTGCTGTTTCGTTTATACGGAAGTAAGTATAGCACTACTTGCTCCCTGTGTCAACCAGAATTTTTGTGAATTATCGACAATTTATTTGCCTTTTTCATTGACACTTGTGCAGTCTGTGGGTTATAATAGCGGTTACTGACAGTTTATCCTTCTATCGTTTCTTTAGTATGTTTCGTAATGTTCAAGCGCCGGCGCCCCCGGCGGAGAGGAGAAAAGCGTATGAAAGCGAATTACCACACGCACACTGAGCGCTGCCGCCACGCCCAAGGTACAGAGCGCGATTACGTGCAGGAGGCGCTGAAGGCGGGCGTCTCCGTCCTTGGATTTTCCGACCACGCCCCCTTCCCGGACCATGACTTCGGCCTGCGGATGCTCTATGGGGAACTGCCCGCCTATATCGCCGCCGTTGACCAGTTGACCCAGGAATATATTTCTGATATAATCCTCTATAAAGGGCTGGAGATCGAGTATCTCCCTCAATATCTGTCCTATTACGAGGAGCTTCTGACCAAGAAAAAGCTGGATTACCTGATCCTGGGGGAACACTTCTATCTGGATGCCCACGGGGAGATGCACAACATTTATTTCGCCGAGAGCACTGCGGACTACCTGGATTACGCCCGGGCGATCGAGGCGGCGCTGAAGACCGGCTGCTTCCGCATGGTGGCGCACCCGGACCTCTTTACCCTGACGAAATTTGCCTGGGACCGGAACTGCGACGAGGCTGCGGAGCGGATCATCGAGGCCGCGGACCGCAATGGCGTGGTCCTGGAGTACAACGCCAATGGCCTGCGCCGGGGTGTCCACGACTACCCGGACGGCCCCCGGCTGATGTACCCGCATCCAAAATTCTGGGAAAAGGTGGTAGGATCCGGCATACCGGTGGTCATCGGCTCCGACTGCCATGAGGCCAAGCAGGTCTGGGACGGCTGTATGCCCACCGCCCGGCAGATGCTGCTGGATCTGGGAATTACTCCTCTGGACTATGTGGAGGGATTGGGACCGAAATCATAAACAATGGAGAGTTAAATGAACATACGGGATATTGCGCGACTGGCTAAGGTTACCCCCGGCACGGTGTCTAAGGTGCTGAACAACTACCCGGAGATCAGCGAAGCCACCCGGCAGCACGTTATGCGGATCATCGAAGCGAATCAGTACGATCCCACCGTCAATCTGCGCACCGGGAAGTCCTCTCCCGCCCATACGCGGGTGGGCATTTTTCTGGAAAGCGTATTCAACCCGCTCTATTCCTATATGGAGCACATGATCTCCCGCCATGCCTATAACGCGGGATATACGATTTTCGCGTTCCACGACAACTTCTACCAGCAGGATAAGTGGGAGAAATACCAGGAGCTGGCAGCCTACGCTGCCGCCAATAAGCTGACGGCCCTTATCTATATCGGAGGCAACTTCGGAGACCTTTCGGCAGAGCAGATGGATGTGCTGGGGTGTCCGGCGATCTTCATCAATACCGTTCTTCCCCTGCCCGCGGACAACGCCCGGTATTCCAGCGTCCAGGTCAACCACTACGACGCGGCCTTCGCGCAGATGGGCTATCTGATCCGGCAGGGGAACCGGGAAATCTGCACGGTGATCTCTTCTTCCATTGACAACAGCGTTTACGGCGTCCGGGCCGAGGCATACCGGGCCGCGCTGCGGCGGCATGGGTTGGAGAAAAACCTGGAGGCTTTTCTGGAGAGCGATTATGACGGAAATAAGGCTTATCTGGCAGTGTCCGAATATCTGGCCGCCCACCCGGACACCACAGCGGTGTGCAGTGTGACCGATTACATTGTGCCGGGCATCCTCCGCGCTATCCATGATGCTGGAAGGGTCCCGGGGCGGGATGTGGCGGTCATTAGCTTCGACGGCACTGGCGGGCTGGAGCACTGCATCCCGTCCGTGACCACCTTTGAGCAGCCCAGGGAGGATATGGTGGAATTTGTCTCTGACTTGCTCTTTGACCTCATCAGCGGGAAGCGAAAGCACCAGCACGTGATTTTCCAGGCGAAATTTGTCAAGGGAGAATCCTGTTAGCGGGAATGGCCGGGGCCTTTGCCTTGTTTTCCGCCGCAATGCTTTTCCAAAGAAAACCAGCGCCTGAAATTGAATACGCTTCCAAATCCTGCGGATAATACAGAGGAAGCGACACAAAAATATGCCGTGCATGCACGGCAGGACGCAGGAGGAAAACCATGAAAGCGACTGGGATCGTGCGCCGCATCGACGATCTGGGCCGGGTGGTGATCCCCAAGGAGATCCGCCGCACTATGCGTATTCGCGAGGTCGATCCGTCACAGATAACGTTACAGCGGCTGGAACAGGTACGTAAGGAAAAGGCTGTCCAGCGGGGCGGATTTGAAAAGAAGATCCTACTCAAAGAGGTTGTGGAGCAGGTGGACTAATTGCCGAACTTTGGCCGCTTTTTAAGGCTGACAAATATCGTATCGTTTATTACTCAACCGTCTTTTGGACATAAAATCAAGCCCCGGGAATTCGAGTATTCCCGGGGCTTTTCTTTTGTGATCCGGAATCCGCGGCGGACGCCGCCGCAGGCGTCAGGTTCCTTCCGAGCCCTGCGCCTGCGCCAGACGGTTGTCCAGCACCTGTCCGATGGTCGCCTTCAGGTTGTCGATCTGAACCGGCTTGGCGATGTGGGCGTCCATGCCGGACTCGATGGCGTCCCGCACGTCATCCACAAAGGCGTTGGCGGTCATGGCGATGATGGGGATGCGCCGGGCCTCCGGGTGGGTTCCGGCGCGGATGGTCCGCGTTGCCTCGTATCCGTTCATCACCGGCATCTGCACGTCCATCAGGATCAGGTCATACCGGCCGGGCTGGGAGGCCTCGAACTTCTCCACGGCCTCCTGACCGTTGCCGGCGGTGTCGCAGACAGCGCCCAGGCTGGTGAGGATCTTGACCAAAATGATCCGGTTCACCTCGATGTCGTCCACGACCAGGATGTTCTTGCCCAGGACGACATCGGACTGACTGATTTCCGCCTTCTTCTGCCCGCCCATGACCCGATGGATCGCATCCTTGAAGGTGCTCATAAAGAAGGGCTTGGGCATGAAATGATCCACGCCGATCTCCATGGCCTCCTGCTCGATCTCCCCCCAGTCGTAGGCGGTGAGCAGCAGGATGGGTATCTTCTCTGGGTAGTTCTTGCGGATGAGCCGGGCAGTCTCCAACCCGTCCAGGCTGGGCATCTTCCAGTCCAGCAGAATGAGGTCATAGGGGCGCCCCGCCTCCCGGGCCTCCCGCATCATCCGGATGGCAGTTTCGCCGTCAGTGGAGTAGTCCGTGACCACTCCCGTCCGGGACATGGTTTTAACGATGTTGCGGCAGACCTCCTCGTCGTCGTCCGCTATAATCATCCTGTCAACGCTGTGGTCGGCCCAGAACCTGGGATTGTCCTCCCGCTCCTGGATGCGCAGCTCCAGCTCCACGGTGAAGGTGCTGCCCTCGCCCAGTCTGCTCTCCACATGGATGGCGCCGCCCATCAGATCCACCAGGCTCTTAGTGATGGCCATGCCCAGGCCCGTACCCTGGATCTCGTGGGTGGCCTTGGTCTCTTCCCGGGTGAAGGGGTCGAAGATCACTTTCTGGTAGTCCTCGCTCATGCCCAGGCCGTTGTCCCTGACCGTGAAGCGGACGCGGCTGTAGTTGTTGACCACCTGGGGCAGCTCCTCCACCCGCATTTCGATGGTTCCGCCCTCCGGCGTGTACTTCACCGCGTTGGACAGCAGGTTGATCAGGATCTGGTTGATGCGCAGCTTGTCGCCCAGCAGGTGCTCATAGGCCAGGTGGGAGACAGAAATGTCAAAGGCCTGGTTCTTGGCCTTGGCCTGAGGCCGGATGATGGTGTTGATCTCGTCAATGACCTCGGCCAGGTGCATCTCGGAGATGTTCAGCGTGGCGCTGCCGCTCTCGATCTTGTTCATGTCCAGCACATCGTTGATGAGCCCCAGCAGATGCTGGCTGGCCGCGTCGATGCGCTGGGTGTACTCCAGTACCATGCCGGGATTGTCCGCCTCGTCCCGCATCAGGGCCAGGAAGCCGATGATGGCGTTCATGGGGGTGCGGATATCATGGCTGACACTGCCCAAGAAGGCGGTCTTTGCGTCGCTGGCGGCCCGGGCCATCCGCAGGGCGTCCGCCAGGGAGTCCTGGGTCCTTCGCTCCTGGGTCCGGTCGGAGATGTAGACCACCCGCTTCCTGCGGCCCTGGATGTCGGCGCAGTAGGCTTTTTCCAGAAAATACTTGTGCTCGCCGGTTTGGGGATTGACTCGCTCGGTGCTTCTGGGCGGCGCCGCCTCCCCGGGGGCCAGGGAGCATACCTTGTCATAATATGCCATGACCGCCGCGGCGTCCCCCTCCATGTCGGAGGCCTGGAGGGCGTCGATCACATGCCTCCCCTTCACGCCCAGCACCCGCTCCACATTGGGGCTGACGTACTCCAGCTCCTCCGTCTCATGATCCAGCATCATGTATACATCGTCCGTATTGCGGGAGAGGTATGTCGTGAAGACTTCGAACAACCGGGTCTGATATTCGGTCTCCCGATCCTTGGCCCTGAGATCCTTGTTGGTGCGCCAGATCAGCAGGGCAAGCACGGCGCAGATCACCAAGATGAGGAGAAGCATCCACATCGTCATCTGGGTGTCCCGCAGCATCTGGTCCGCTTCCTCCCGGATGACCTCCACTGGAACGATGGAGAGCAGATACCAATTGTCCACGCTTTCCAGCGGGGTGTAGGTGTAGACAAATCTGCCGTTGTCCCCGTCAAAGATGATGGAACCGGTCTCCTGGGCTTCTATCGCCGCCCGGAAGGCATCGACGTCCTCCTGGGGGCTGTGGATGTCGGCGAGGGCGTCAAACACGTTGGCATAGACCCGCGCGCCGGTGGACGGGGCAGAGCGCAGAAGGATGTCCCCATTTTGGCTCAAAATGTACCCGTATCCCTGCCCATCGTAAAGGGAGAGGGAGAAGGTCTCCAGCACGGTGCTCCGGTCATAGCTCTTTTGAACCAGCCCAGGATGCCCATTCTGGAAGGTAAAGGTTTCGTAAAAGGCGAATTTCGGAACGCCGGACACGAGCCCGACGTAGTTGTCGCGAATGCCGCTGCCGGACAGGCTGCGGTATTCGTCCAGCTCCTGCGGCTCCGTGTGCATGACCTTGCCGTGGTTGCTGCTGGTGGTCCACTGATCCTCCAGACATATCACCGCGAAATTCGCGTCCGCCTCCGCAAAAACGCCCAACAGATCCTGGTCGTCCGCTGAGACATCGTGCCCGTGCTGGGAAAAGTACTCCGCATAGCTGTGCAGGCGCTCCCGATCCATGGAAATGAAATTGTCGAAGGACTGCTTCTGCTGCAGGGTCACGTTCATGACGTCCTGGATCGCGGAATCCGTCAGGTTGTTCTGCAGATTCCGGAGATAGCGCACCGCACCCGCCATGATGATCCCCATGCAGGCAACGATCAGGATGACCAGCAGCGGACGCTGGTTTTTTTTGATCTTCTCGATCATGTTTGGCCACCTTCATCTTTTTGTTATTTGCGGGTGGGATCTCCAAATGCCCTATCGGTCTCCACATAATAAGTATAATCTTTTGATCCCAAAATGCAAGCCAATAATGCGGCTGGATAGCAGATCTGTTTTGGCAAAACTGCTTGCATTCTATGGATCTTTGGGCTATACTATGAGGAAATAGCAGGTTTTTTTGGCGTACCCTCAGCGGCGCGAGTGGACGGAAACTATTTACATGGGTGGTGGGTATCATGTATCATTGCCATATTCAGTTCTGCTTGATTGGCAGACAGCGGGCCGTTTTTGAAACAATCAAAGAAATGCCGCCGCTGGAACATTTTACGCATACCTTTGTAGAAAGCGAACGGCCGGAACCGGCGCTGTTGGCGCAGGCGGACGTGATTTTGACCGATGTGCGGGACATGGACGCGGGGAAGGCCATGGAGCTGCTGACCGGGGGGATGAAGTCCGGAGCGGAGCTGATCGTGCTGGCCGGCGGGGAGCAGGTCCCGGCTCTGGCGGAGGTTGGATCCGCGATCAAGGACATATGGGTCATGCCTATGGGGGAGGAAGAGGTCCGGTTCCGCTTCCTGCGGTGGCAGCAGGGCTATAAGCTGGGCAAGGATCACTGGCAGATCAACAGCTTTCTGGACGCCTGCATCGACACCACGCCCAACCTCATTTGGTTCAAGGACAACATCGGCATCCATGAAAGAGTGAACGACAGCTTCTGCAAAGTAGTGAACAAAACCAAACAGCAGGTGCAGGGGCAAAGGCATGGCTATATCTGGGACATTGAGGAGGAGGGCTGCATCTGCGTCGAGTCCGAGTTCGAGGTGATCGAGCGGAGGGAGACCTGCGTTTTCGATGAGGCCATCCAGACCGGCGAGGGCGAAATGCTGCTGACGACGTATAAATCCCCGCTGTACGACCTGGACGGGAGCGTGATGGGCACGGTGGGCGTGGCGATCAACGTGACCAAAGAACGGGCATATGAGCGGGAGATCATGGAGAAAAGCCGGACGCTGGAGATGCTGTTTTCCACGACCAACTGCGGCGTGATATGCCACTCGGTGGATGGGGCCCGGATCCTCAGCATCAACGAGGCGGCCCTGAAGCTGCTGGACTACAGTTCCAAGGAGAAGATGCTGGAGGACGGGTTTTTTCAGGTGGCCCAGTCTGTGCTGGACGAGGATAAGCCCAAGCTGCGCGAGTGTATTGCCTCCCTGAAGAAAGCGGGGGACAGCGCCAGCGTGGAGTACCGGGTGCGGCATCGGGACGGCAAGATGCTGCATATCCTGGGGAACGTGAAGCTGGTGGAAGAAGGAGGAGAGCTGTTTTATCAGCGGTTCCTGGTGGACTATACCGCCCAAAAGCAGCAGGAGGAGCAGATGCGGGCCCAAAAGGATCAGGAGATCCGGTATCAGGAGCAGATGCTTGAGGTATTCTCCACCTTCCTGTCCGACAATGTGGACGACGTCTATATGATGATGGATGGGGCGGGACACAAGGTGGAGTTTGTCAGCCCCAACATTGAGCGCGTCCTGGGTGTTTCCGCCAAGGCCGTTTTGAACGACGTGGCGGCGATCGGCCACGCCGAATATATCACAGGACACGAGGTGGACAGCGAGTGCCTAGCCGCGCTGGAGCCAGGGATAGCGTTGGAGCCCAGGGAGACCAAACGTATCCATCAAAAGACCGGGGAAGAAAAATGGTTCCACGAGAGCATATACTGTGTGTCGGTGCAGGGAGTCAAAAAGATCGTCCTGTATATCTCAGACCGAACCCGGGAGAAAAAGGATCAGAACGTTCTGAGCGAGGCGCTGGAGATCGCCCAGGTGGCCAACCGGGCGAAAAGCGCGTTCCTCAGCAGCGTCAGCCATGACATCCGCACTCCCATGAACGCCATTATGGGCTTTGTTACGCTGCTGAAGGAGGAGGCGGACAGCCCGGAGCGGGTGGCGGAGTACACCCAGAAGATCTCCGCCGCCAGCCAGCACCTGCTGGGCCTGATCAACGATGTGCTGGACATGAACAAGCTGGAGAGCGGCAGCGCGGTGCTGAACATCACGCAGTTGGATCTGGCGGAGGTCATCAAGGAGATTGATGCCATTATCCGGCCCCAGGCCAGGATGAAGGAGCAGCGATTTGAGATATCCGCCACCTCGCTGAGCGCTGAGAGGCTGCTGGGCGACAAACTGCGTATCAACCAGATCCTTGTCAACATCCTGTCAAACGCGGTCAAGTATACACCCAACGGCGGCAGGATCAGCCTGAACGTGGAGGAGCTGCCTCAGGTGGATCGGAACTACAGCCGCATCCGGTTCACCATCAGCGACAACGGCCAGGGCATAGGCAAGGAATACCAGAAGGTGATTTTCGAACCCTTTACCAGGGAGCAGGGCATGGCTTGGAACACGATGCAGGGCACGGGCCTTGGCATGGCCATCACCAAGAGCCTGGTGGATCTGATGAACGGCTCCATCAGCGTGAAGAGCAGGCTGGGCGAGGGGAGCACCTTTACCGTAGAGCTGGAGCTGCACATCCAGGAGACGGAGGACGATCCCGGCTTCTGGAGTGAGCACGGCGTGAAGCGGATACTGGTTGCGGATGACGATGAGGACATCTGCCGCAGCATCGGGGAAAAGATGGCGGATACCGGGGTGGAGATACAGTTTGCCGCCAACGGCGCCCGGGCCATCGAAATGATCCGCAGTGCCCGGGAGAAGGGGCAGCCCTATGACCTGATGCTGCTGGATTGGAAAATGCCGGACTTGGATGGGCTTGCCACCGCCCGGCTGATTCGGAAGAACGACCCGGATGAGATCCCCATCCTGCTGTTCACCTCCTATGACTGGGGGAAGGTCGAGGAGGAGGCCCTGGAGGTCGGGATCAGGGATTTCCTGCCAAAGCCCTTCTTCATGAGTAATTTCAAGAATGCCGTGGGGCGAATGATGGATATGCGTCAGAAGGAAGCCCCCGCCGGCGACGCAAAAAGCGTGGTCAGTGGGAAGCGCGTGATGGTGGTGGACGATATCGACGTCAACCGGATGATCCTGATCAAGATCCTGACCACGCTGGGCGCACAGTGTGACGAGGCGGTGAACGGGCAGGAGGCGGTGGAGAAATTCGAGACCTCCCGGCCTGGTGAGTATGACATGATCCTGATGGACATCCAGATGCCCGTTCTGAACGGATACGAGGCCACCCGAGCCATCCGGGCAAGCGCGCACCCTTCGGCGCAGAAGATCCCGGTCATCGCCATGAGCGCCAACGCTTTCGTGGACGATGTGCGGGAGGCGCTGCAGGCGGGCATGGATGCCCATGTGGCCAAGCCCATTATGATCGGGCAGATGGAACGCACGATACAGGAAGTATTGGACCGCAGGAAAAAGCAGGCATAGGGGCCGGCCAGGCCGCCGTATGGCACATGGCGCTGCCTTTTCACAACATTGGGGGTGGAATCAAGATGTATCATTATCACATCCAGATTTGCTTTGTCGGGCCCCGGAAGGAGCTGTGGACACCCATCAAGGACGAGCAGGCGCCGGAGGGCTTCACCTGTGCCTGTCTGGAAAGCGCCCGGGCAGAGGACGCGCCGCTGGAGCGCGCGGATCTGATCCTGGCGGATCTTCAGGCCTTGGGGGCGCAGGCGCTTGGCCCGCTGCTTTCCGGCAGGAGGGAGGATGCCGGACTGATCGTGCTGGCAGTTGGAGAACAGTTTCCGCTGCTGTCCCCACATCTTGGGCAGATTGCGGACATCTGGACGCTGCCTATGTCGGAGGAGGAGCTGCGCTTCCGCTTCCGGCGGCGGCTGGATGGTCTGCGGGCGGAGCGGGAGATTCAGCGCGGCAAGGAGGTCGCTGACGTTTTTTCCTCTTTCCTGGCCAATGACGTGGATGACGTGTACATGATGTTCAACGGCACAGGGGATCAACTGGAGTACGCCAGCCCCAATATGGAGCGGGTGCTGAGCATCACCCGAGAGGAGGCCGCCCAGCATGGCTTTGGCTGGATGGGTCAGGCCCAATACATCACCGGCCATGCCGTCGGCCGGGAGGAGCTGCTTCAGATGGAGCCGGGCTCCACGTTTGGTGTTATGGAGACCGAGCGGGTCGATCCTAAGACCGGCGAACGCAGGTGGTTTTATGAGAGCATATACTGCGTGTCGGTGCAGGGCATCAAAAAAATCGCATACTACATCTCTGACCGCACCAAAGAGCACCAGGCGCAGAGGACCCTCAGCGAGGCTCTGGACATGGCCCAAGTGGCCAGCAAGGCCAAGAGCGCCTTTTTGAGCAGCGTCAGCCACGATATCCGCACCCCCATGAACGCCATCATGGGCTTTGTGGAGCTGCTGCGGGAGGAGTCGGACAACGCTGAGCAGGTGCTGGAGTATACCCAGAAGATCTCCGCCGCCAGCCAGCATCTGCTGGGCCTGATCAACGACGTGCTGGACATGAACAAGATCGAGAGCGGCAGCACCGTGCTGAACATCGACCAGCTGAACCTGGCGGAGGTCATCGAGGGGCTGAACACCATTATCCGCCCCCAGGCCAAGGCAAAGGATCAGACATTTGAAATCTTTGTCTCGGCCCTCGCTCACGAGGATCTGCTGGGCGACAAGCTGCGCATCAACCAGATCCTCATCAATATCCTGTCCAACGCGGTGAAGTATACCCCCAAGGGGGGCAGAATTGAGCTGCGGGTGATGGAGCTGCCCCAGACCGACAGCAGGCACGACCGTATCCGGTTCGTGGTCAGCGACAACGGCATGGGCATGAGCGAGGACTACCAGAAGGTGATCTTTGACCCCTTTACCCGGGAGCAGTCCACCATGCTGAACAAGATCCAGGGCACGGGGCTTGGCATGGCCATCACAAAGAGCTTGGTGGATCTGATGAACGGCTCCATCAGCGTGACCAGCAGCCTGGGGGAGGGCAGCACCTTCACCGTGGAGCTGGAGCTGCGCATCCAGGAGGAGAAGGGCGCAGACCCCAAGTTCTGGGAGACCCACGGCATCACCCGAATGATCGTGGCGGACGACGACGAGGATATATGCCGGAACATCGTCAAGCGCATGGGCAGGCTGGGGGTGGAAACTCATTATGCTATCCATGGTGAGGATGCGCTTCAGGCAATCAAGGCTGCCTGGGAGGCGGACCGGCCCTATGACCTGATCCTGCTGGATTGGAAAATGCCCGGTCTGAACGGGCTGGAGACCGCCCGACTCATCCGAAAGAACTACCCGGACAAGATCCCCATCCTACTGTTCACCGCCTATGACTGGAGCGATATCGAACAGGAGGCCATGGAGGTGGGCATCCGGCACTTCCTGCCCAAGCCCTTCTTCATGAGTAATTTCAAGGAGGCTGTCCAGCGGATGCTGGAGGGTCGGTCGGCCTCCGCCCAGCCGAAGGAGAAGCGCAGCGCCATGAAGGGCTTGCACATCCTGGTGGTGGACGATATCGAGGTCAATCGGATCATCCTGACCAAGATCCTCACCACTCTGGGGGCTGAGTGCGAGACGGCCTGCGACGGCCAGGAGGCGCTGGAAAAGTTTGAGCGATCCCAGCCCGGCCAGTACGACATCATTTTTATGGACGTGCAGATGCCTGTGCTCAACGGGTATGAAGCCAGCCGGGCCATCCGTGCCAGCGCCCACCCACGCGCCGGTCAGGTTCCTATCATCGCCATGACGGCCAACGCGTTCATGGACGACATCCGGGACGCGCTGGAGGCGGGGATGGATGCCCATGTATCCAAGCCTATTGTGATCGAGCAAATGGAGGCCGCCGTACAGGAGGTCTTAGAGCGCAAAGGACTTCTGAGCCGCTGAATAAGAGGCGCAGACCAGCCCACAGCCAGAAAGGGATGAGGCGCTGTGCGTCCATATCAGGAAGAATATATCGCAAATGTCAAGGAGTATATTTCCTTGACCCTCCGGCCGGGGCCGGAGGATGGTTCACTGGAGGCATATACAAATCGGCTTCAAGCCCAGCGCCGGCGCAGGCGGCGGCTGGCCCGGCGGAATATGGAACTGCTGCGGGAAAAGCTGCTGCCCGCTTTGGATCATCTCTCCGAGGCGGACAGGGAGGAGCGGCAGACCCTCCAGGAATTTTCGGCCAAGCTGCTGGCCAGCCCTAAACAGGTCGATGTGGGCCTTGTTTGCCAGATTCAGGAGGCCCTGCTGGCGTTGGCCCGGCAGGAGGGGGATCGTTCGGATCTCATTGAGCACCTATACTGGCTGGGTATGGGGCGGTTTTCCCTGGCCAACAAGCTAGTGAACATGGATCAGGTGGAGGCGCTCTATTACGCCCGTGTCCGGGAATGCTTCCAGGAGGCAGCCTCTTACCTGAACCAGTTCGAGGAGATCGGGGACGACAAGACCCGCGGCTACATTATCCGCGCCACGGCAAACCGGGCCCTGGGCCGGTTCCCCACAGTGGGGGAGCGCACACGGAGACTAAAAGAGGCGCTGGAGGTGATGGAAAACCCGTACTACCGCGCCCTGGCCCCAAACCTGCCTTGGGAGCAGTATGTGAAAATGACCCACCAGCTGATGGTGAGCAGCATTTCCCATTCCAGAGAGGGGGCCATGACGGGCAAGGATGTGGCGGATATCATGCGGTCCGTCTACATCGTCTACCGGGACAGGCCGCCCACCCCGCGGCAGATATTCCACCGCTCCGCCATCGAGTTTTACTGCGGCATCCACGGCGTGGACCATTTACTCCAGCAGCTTGAGCGCCAGATAGACGCTGCGGACAGCCGGGATTTTTCCCCCGAGGGGATGTACGCCCTCATTTCTCTGCCGGCCTACTACTGCCTGTACCTGTCCCAATATCCGGAGCGGATGGGGGAGCGCGAGCGCTTCTATGTGGCTGGGCTGTACCGCCGCATCCAGTCCTATCTGGACGCATTTCCGCCCAGCCAGGAGGACGAAAACCTATTTTTCTATCTTCGGCAGCTCATTTGCACCTTTATTGAGATAGATCAGGGCATCCCCTACCGGGACTTCCTGCTGCGGCTGATGCGCCACTTTGCCCCGGAGCTGTATGTCCATGGCTGCATCGTGGCGGAGATGGCCCAGGTGCTGTGCGGCGTTCTCCTGGATCAGGATGACGGCTTCTTTGACGACATCCCTTTCATCCGGGACATTTCTGACCCGGATGAAAAGCGAAAGGCCGTGCTGGCCTATGCTGCGGGCTGCGGGCTGTTTCATGACGCGGGCAAGGTGAACTGCCCGGAGCTCCACACCCGCACGGCCCGCCGGTGGTTCCCTGTGGAGGATGAAATGGCCCAGCTGCACACCATTGCGGGGCACCAGCTGCTTGCGGATCGAGCGTCCACCAGCGGTTATGCCGCCGTGGCCCTGGGCCATCATGTCTGGTACGATGGGAACGCGGCGCTGAGTTATCCCGCCGCCTACCGGCGCAGCCAGTGCCCGGAGCAGCGGATAGTGGACGTGGTCTCTCTGGTGGACTCGATCGCGTACGGCCTGGACGAATACTGGCCGGAGCCAGAGATCCGGCCTCTCTTTGACAAGGCGGTGAAAGAGGCCATTGCTTTGGGCGGAAGGCAGTTCTCTCCCCGTGTGACAGTCCTTCTGGAGGAGGAGCCGGTGCAGGCTGCGCTCTGGCGGGCTATGGAGGACGGGGCGTGTCAGGCGCGCCGCGAGATCTACCAGAGAAGCGGCAAATAGCGCGGTTTTCTGTTTCCAATCAGGGGAAATGGTAAAAGTATATGTGGATAAGGAAAAGCGGTGAGCCATTTATGGCTCACCGCTTTTCTCCTAAACGATCAATTTTCTGTGGCTGCCCGGCTGTCCAGAACCTGCTGAATCGTTGCCTTCAGCTTATCGATCTGAACCGGCTTCGCGATATGGGCGTCCATACCGGAGTCAATGGCGTCCCGCACATCGTCCACAAAGGCGTTTGCCGTCATGGCAATGATGGGTATGGTCTGCGCGAAAGGATGGCCGCTTGCCCGGATTGCCCTTGTGGCTTCGTAGCCATTCATCTCCGGCATCTGTATGTCCATCAGGATCAGATCATACCGGTCAGGCGCGTCCATGAATTTCTCCACGGCCTGCTGACCGTTGTAGGCGGTGTCACATTCGGCGCCCAGGGTGCTGAGGATTTTGACCAGAATGATCCGGTTGACCTCAATATCGTCCACGACCAGGATGTGCATCCCCTTGACCACATCGGACTCCTGGCGCTTGGCCTCCTTTGCGCGGCCCATCATGAGGCGGACGGCCTCTTTAAAGGTGCTCATGAAGAACGGCTTTGGCATGAAGTGGTTTACGCCGATCTCCACGGCCTCCTGCTCGATCTCCCTCCAGTCGTAGGCAGTCAGCAGCAGGATGGGGGTCTTGCTGTCGTTCCGGATCAGACGGGCGGTTTCCAGACCGTTCAGCCCAGGCATCTTCCAATCCAGCAGGATCAAATCGTAGGGCTGCCCCGTCTCCTGGGCCTCGCGCACCATCTGGACGGCGCGCTCACCCCCAACGGCATAGTCCGTGGACACGCCCACGGCCGCCATCGCCTTGACGACATTGCGGCAAACCTCCTCGTCGTCGTCCACCACGATCATCCGAGCGATATGGTGATCGATCCAGAAGTTGGGATCGTTCTCCTGCTCCTGTATGCGCAGTTCCAGCTCGACAACGAAGGTGCTTCCCTCGCCTAATTTGCTGTCCACTTTGATGCTGCCGCCCATCAGATCCACCAAGCGCTTGGTGATGGGCATCCCCAGGCCGGTGCCTTGGGTCTCTTGGGTGGCCTTGGTATCCTCCCGGGTGAAGGGGTCAAAAATCACCTTCAGATAATCCTCGCTCATGCCCAGGCCGTTGTCGCTGACGGTAAAGCGGATGCGGCTGTAATTGTCCACCACCTGGGGCAGCTCCTCCACCCGCATCTCAATGGCTCCGTTCTCCGGCGTATATTTCACGGCGTTGGACAGCAGATTGATGAGGATCTGATTGATCCTCACCTTATCGCCCAGCAGGTGCTCGAACTTCAGGCGGGAAGTGAAGATTTCAAAGGTCTGCTTCTTCGCTTTGGCCTGGGGCAGGATGATCGTGTTGATCTCTGCAATGATCTCGGCCAGATCCATCTCAGCCAGGCTCAGCGTGGTGCTGCCGCTTTCGATCTTGTTCATGTCCAGCACGTCGTTGATGAGGCCCAGCAGATGCTGGCTGGCGGCGTCAATGCGCCCGATGTATTCTCTGACCGTCTCCGGATGATCCGCCTCGTCCTTCATCAGGGCCAGGAACCCGATGATGGCGTTCATGGGGGTGCGGATGTCGTGGCTCATGCTGCTCAGGAAGGCGGTCTTGGCCTCGCTTGCGGCCTGGGCCATGTGCAGGGCGTCCTCCAGGGCCGCCTTCTGCTTCTGTTCCTTGCGGACGATCTCGTCAATATTCCGGAATCCGGCCAGCACAATGGGCGCTGTCTGGCCCTCCACCTGGTGCGCCACATAGGTAAACTGGTAATCGTGAACTTCCTCGCCATCCCGGACGCGGTAGGTTCCCGTATACTCCGGGCTGGAGGCCAGCGCTTCCCGAACCCGTTCCAGGGAAAGCGACTCCGTCATATAGTCTTTATCCTCATCAAAGACTCGGTTTTCAATGTACAGGCGCACGATCTCATCATATTGGAACGCCTCATCCTTCTTCCAGCCCACCCCGAGGGGCTGATAGCCGGCCTCCTTCACCACCCGGACGGCGGCGGTCTTCACGTTCAGTGAATAGACGTTCAGGTAATCCCGGCTCAGGGCGTTGACGATCGCCAGCTGTTCCTCCAATTCCTGTTTGGACTGTTCTGTCATCTGGAGGCGCATATTGTTCCACCAGGAGCGCAGATAAAAGAAGACGATCACAACGATGGCCAGGGCGGCCAGCGCGGACAGCAGGAGGATCATCGCTGGGTGGGCGGCCATATATTGGAGGAAGGCCACATTTTCCGGCGTACCGGCGGTATACTCGGTGATCAGCCGGCTGAGCACATCATCCGGCACCTGCTGGATGCACTTGTTCAGGATGTTGACAAGCTCATGGTCGCCGCTGGCGGGGATATACATATTGAATACGATCTGATCGGAATCAAGTATGCGGAACCGAAGGGAATTTGTGGTGTCGCTGTTCACAAAGCACTGCGCCGCATGGGTACGCATAAAGGCGGCGTCCGTTTTCCCCTCCAAAACGGCTTGTATCACCTCTTCCTGGCTTGAACAGGGCAGGATGCGGGCGCCTTTGAACTCCTCATACTCCAAGGGCAGACCCACCAGACCCTCCAGCACGGCCAGGGACGAGACTGGCCCGCTGTGATTCTTACGAGTTATCAGGGCTGTACCCGTATTCATATAGGTGTTGGTCAGAAATCCGCCGCTGGCATATTCCTTTTCCGTGGCGGCGGACTGCTGCCAATCGATCACCACATCCACGCCGCCGCTCTCTATGAGCTGTTCGTATTCCGCGTTGTCCTTCGGCACGATCATCTCATAGGGCAGTTCGGCTATCTGCATCAGACTGTCAAAGAACCGCGGCTGGATCCCCTTCAGCTCTCCGCCCTCCGCGTAGGAATAGGGCTTCCGGCCGGGCATAGCCGTTACAGTGATCCGCTTCTCCCCGGAACGCACCGCCTCTATGTAATCCAGTTCCCGCTGAGTAAAGTCAATACTGCTGGGGGAGGACACACCGTTTCCATAATATTTGTTGTACAGATTGTTCGCCCAGTAGTCTCCCTCGTGGAGATTCATCTGAGAGAGGGCATAGTTGATCTCATCCAGAAGCTCCTGGTCGTCCTTCCGTGTGATGGCATAGAAATAGTCGATGTGGGTGGTATCCAGGACTCTCTCGCCCTGCGCCCGGCGCAGGTTGCTGGTAAGGATCGCGTCAATCTCGCCGCTCTGGAGCGCCTCCTCCAGCTCACTGGAGTACTCGTATTCCCGGGTCTGATAGGTAAAGCCGTTCTCCTCCGCAAAAGTGGGCAGGGTCCGGTTCTGACTGCTGCCGGACAACAATCCCACTGTCATGCCGTCGTATGTGCTGTAATCTCCGGAGATGATGTCTGCGTTGTCCTCCCGGACGGACAGCACCGTGCTGTTGCGTTCAATGGAATCGGAGAACCCGAAGAGCTCCGTCCGCTCCCGGGTCTTTCTGGCGGAGGTCACCACATCGATCTCACCGTTCAGCAGCATGGACTGCATTTCCTCCCAGGTGTTGTCATAGCCGACAAACTCGAAATTCAAATGGGAGTACTGGGAGATCAGATTCAGCAATTCAATGCCGTAGCCGGTGTAGTTGCCATCGTCGTCCTTCATGTGGTAGCCGTCAAAGAAGAAAATGCCCGCTTTCACCGTTCGGTTATTTGCCGGTGCTTCTGCGGCTGTGGCCGGGATGCTGGATGAGAGCAGCACAAAGCATAGAAACAGCGTGAGGATTTGTCTGACATATGGCTGGTTGAGCAGATGCTTCTTGCGTTTTCTGTTCATTGTCTCATGTCCCTTTTCTGTTCATCTTAGAATCTGTATTCATAAGCAGGGCTGTGGCCTTTTTACAGTCACAGCCCTGCTGTATATAAATACTTCGCCGTGGTGCCGCGCCTGATGCGGAGCCCTTCATCACATTGCCCGTGTGCCCTTATGCTCCAGCACATCGCGGATGGTGCTCTCCAGACGGTCAAGTCCGATGGGTTTCGCCACATGGGCGTCCATCCCGGCGTCCAGAGCGGCCCGGATATCGTCCACAAACGCATTGGCTGTCATCGCGATGATGGGCACGGTCTTGGCCGATGGGTGATCTGCCGCGCGGATCGCCTGGGTCGCCTCGTGGCCGTTAAGGTAAGGCATCTGCACATCCATCAGGATGAGGTCGTACTCGCCGGGCCTGGAGGCTATGAACTTCTCCACCGCCTCCTGCCCATTCTCCGCCGTGTCGCATTTCGCACCCAAGGCAGTCATGATCTTCACCAAGATCATCCGGTTGACGTCGATGTCATCCACCACAAGCACATATCTGCCCTTTACAATGCTCTCTCCGGCGGCAGCCGGAGCCTTCTTCTCCTCCGAGCCCATCATCCGCTGTACAGCCTCCTGGAAGTTCCTCATGAAAAAGGGCTTGGACAGGAAGTATTTGATCCCTGCCGCCGCGGCCTCCGCCTCAATGTCCGCCCAGTCGTAGGCGGTGAAGAGCAGGATGGGAGTATCCGCTGTAGAATTGAGCCGGATCAGTCGGGCCGTGGCCAGACCGTCCAGATCGGGCATCTTCCAGTCCATCAGAACCAGATCGTAGGGCCGGCCATCCTCCTGTGCGTTTTGGAGCATTTCAATGGTTCTCGCGCCATCGTTGGCATACTGGACGTCCACCCCTGTCCCTGCCATCTTCCGAACGATGTCGCGGCAAATGTCCGCATCATCGTCCACAATGAGCAGACGCCGTATATTGTGTTCCGCCCAAAACCGCAGGCCATCGTTCCTGTCCTCTTGGATGCGCAGCTCCAGTTCGACCTCGAAGATACTGCCCGCGCCCACAGCGCTTGTCACTCTGATCGAGCCATCCATCAAATCCACCAGACTCTTTGTGATGGCCATGCCCATACCCGAGCCCTGCATCTTGTTCCACGCTGTACTCTGCTGGCGGGCAAAGGGGGTAAAGATAGCTTTCTGGCACTCCTCGCTCATACCCTGACCGTTATCGCTGACAGCAAAGCGGATGCGGGCGTACTCCTTATCTACCTGGGGCAGCTCGGTGACCCACATTTTGATCTTGCCGCCGGTCTGCGTATATTTCACCGCGTTAGACAGGATATTGGTCAATATCTGGCTGATGCGCAGCTTATCGCCCAGCAGATCCTCATGGATCAGGCTGACGGTAAATATCTCAAAGCTCTGATACTTGGCCTTGGCCTGGGGGCGGATGATGGTGTT
Organism: Clostridiales bacterium; assembly: GCA_014799475.1. Taxonomy (GTDB): domain Bacteria; phylum Bacillota; class Clostridia; order Oscillospirales; family Oscillospiraceae; genus Enterenecus. The sequence continues at coordinate 192,226 of JAAVHX010000017.1, forward strand.
GAGTTCATCCATCAGATCTGCCAGGTTCAGCTCAGAGATGCTTAAGGCGGCCTTACCGCTCTCCATCCGGCTCATATCCAGCACATCGTTGAGCAAACCCATTAGGTGCTGGCCGGCGGCGGATATCTTCTGAGCGTATTCCAGCACACTGGCCGGATTGCTGGCCTCCTCGCGCAACAGGGCGGAAAACCCCATGATAGCGTTCATGGGGGTACGGATATCATGGCTGACGTTGCTCAAAAAGGTGCTCTTTGCCTTGTTTGCCACCTGCGCCATCTCCAGCGCCCGACCTAACTCTTCCCGGCTTTTCTGCTCCCTGGTTCGGTCAGAGATATACACCATGTTCTTTTTGGCACCCTGTACGGATACACAGTACACACTCTCACGGAACCACTTTTCCTCGCCGGTCTTTTGGTCGATCCGCTTCGTCTCCATGGGCTCAAGCGCCATGCCCGGTTCCAGGGCCATCAGGCCTTCGTTTCCCACCTCATACCCAGTAATGTATTCGGCGTGCCCGATGGCCCATGCGTCATTCAAAATATCCTCCGCGGAGACGCCCAGCACTCGCTCGACATTGGGGGTGACAAACTCCACCGTCGTCCCTGTCTCATTCAGTATTAGATAGACGTCATCTACATTGTCGGACAGGAAGGCGGAAAATATCTTAAACAGCTGTTCCTGATACTCGATTTCCCGGCCTTTCTCCTCCCATCCCAACCGATCCTGCAGCTTATCCATCATCAGGATCTGCTGCCGCTTTTCAAAACGGAACCGAACCTCTGCCGCGGACATGGGCACAGTCCAGATATCCGTCACGCTCCCACCGATTTCGGCCAGCGCGGCCACCTGCGTCTGTCCGGCCAGCAGGATCAGCTCTGCCCCCGCCCTTTTTCCGGCGGTCAGCACCGGCAGAGTCTTTCCGGCATCCATGCCCCGCAGATCCGCAAAAATCACGTCCGCCTGTGCCAGCAGCGCCGTATCCGGCTCCACGCTCTCCGCAAAGGTATGTGTAAAATGCTCCAGCGGGGGCGCCTCCTTGATTCGTGCCCATATGTCCTGCTGCCCGCCAATCAAATAAAACTGTATATGATAATGGCGCAAGGTTTACCCCCCTCATTGGAATTTCCGGTATTCCCAGAAAGGATCCGATCCCTATATCCCAGAAAAGGATCGGATCGTCCGGCCTGTCACCGGGTGGCTACCGTCTCTTCGAGTTCCCGGTAAAATTCGAAGAGCTGCTCCTCCACGCTGCAAAAACTGTCCAGCAAGCGGGGGTTGAACTGGCCGCACTGCCCGGTCAGGATCATCTCGAGCACTTTCTCCCTGGGGAACGGCGGCTTGTAGACCCGCCTGCAGCTCAACGCATCGTAAACATCGGCCAGGGCGACCACCTGCGACCACGGAGAAATGGCGTCCCCCGCCAGCCCGTCCGGATAGCCTTTCCCGTCCCACCGCTCATGATGGTGCCGGGCGATGTCGCAGGCATAGTCGTAGATCCCACTGTCCTGCAGCTGGGGGATGCGCTCCAGGATGCTCACACCCTGTGTGGTGTGGCTTTTCATGACCTCGAACTCCTCGTCGGTAAGCTTTCCCGGTTTGCAGAGCACAGCGTCCGGAATGGTGATCTTTCCTACATCGTGCATGATGGAGGCCAGGGTGATGTTCTCGATCTCTTCCTGGGTCAGATCCATCCCGAACTCGGTGTTTTCCAGTATTACCCGTGTAATGGCGCTGATCCGCTGGACGTGTCCGCCGGACTCCTCGTTTCGGAACTCGATTGCTGTGGCCAGCGCCTCGATCATCCCCTGATTGAGCTCAATGATCTTCTTCTGCTGCTTCAACAGCTCGATGTTCTGGCTTTCCACCACGCCGCTCANGTGNCTGCGGGCCTCAAACAGCTCGATGACCGANTGNACCCGCCGCTGTACCACATAAGGNACCACCGGCTTGTTGATNACGTCCATCACGCCTAACTGATAGGCGCCCTGTACCACGCTCAGGCCGCTCTCCGCGGTGATGAGGAATACCGGGATCTTCTCCATCAGGTCAAACTCCTTGAGCTTCATCAGGACTTCGATCCCGTTCATCTTCGGCATCATNACGTCCAGAAGGATCGCACAGATCCGGTTTTTTGCGTCCAGTATCTGCTCCAGACCTGCGATNCCATCCTCGGCCTCCTGGATCGTATAAAACTCCGAGAACACTTTCCCCAGNATCTTTCGACTGGTGGGATCGTCATCCACGATCAGGATGGTTCCNGGCTGCCCGTTCTCCGCCGGGGTCGAATANAGTTCCTCCATTTGGGCCACNTCCTTTCNAAAATGATTCAGTAAGCACCGCACTTTAAAGCCGCGCCTGTCATGGGCNTTGTTTTTAGGTNTCGATCTTCATGAAATAATCGATGATCTGCTGCTCGCAGTCCTCCAGCAGATAATAGAGCATCGGCGTGACCATGCCGGGGCTGTCGTTGACCAGCCGCCGGATCACGAACTTGACCGGCCTGGANTTGTCACCGTAGAACTTGGAGCGCATCATCTCGAATTCGTCTACCAGACGGCACATCTGATTNTAGATTGAGTTGTTCTCCTCCAGCAGCCCGTCGGGATACCCCTGNCCATCGTACCGTTCGTGGTGGTGCAGGCACATACTGGAACATACCTCGACGAAATACTCGCAGCTCTTGGCCCGGTTGAGCCGGATCAGGCTGGCGCCCAGGGAAGGGTGGCTGTGGTGCAGATCCTGAACCTCCGNATGTGCCAAAAGTGTCTGGAGGCGCTTATCCGGAACGAACATTTCACCGATATCGCAAAAATAAGCCGCCTTGCTGATCAGCTTGATNCTGTCCGGCGTGAGCTTTGCGTCACGCANGGTCTTGCTGTAATTGGTCAGCAGGATATTCATCAGGTCTACCATGACCTTATAGTGGGTCGCGTCTTTGNTGAANTTAGTTAGATACCGGTTGTACAGGATCTCAAGCTCCGANATATACGCTTCNGTGGCCCTCATATCCTCGGCGCTCAGCTTGAANTCNGGGATGAGNCCCAGCTTTGACCGCACNCGGCGCAGCACNTCCTCCCGNTCAAAGGGCTTCCCGATAAAGTCGGAGACATTGTATTGGATCGCTTTCTCCACNTTTTCCCTGGTCGGCTCCGCAGTTACAAGGAACACAGGGATATTGTTCAGCTCCTTGTCCGCCATAAATTTCAGTACGTCAAACCCATCGATATTGGGCATGGCGATATCCAGCAGCATCCCNTCNATNTGGCTGCCTTTNGTGGTGANAAACTCGAACGCCGCNTTTCCGCTGCTGGCNTCCAGNATCTCGAATTCCTTGCAGAGGATGCTTTTCAGCATGATCCTGTCGATCTCCGANTCGTCTACGATAAGCAGCTTTTTTNGNTCCTGACTCATAATCCTTCACCTCGTCAGTGTTTACGTTTCATCATTGGGGCTGTCNGCNCATTCAGCCCATGTTCCNCTTGATGCAGTCAACGATCCTTTCNTGGATCGGCAGNATCCGCTCNAACTCCGCCCTGGCCTGGGCAGGCTGGCCGCTGCGGAGGAGCCCCAGCGCCTCCATATAGCCGTCAAAGAGGGGGGTGAGGGACAGGTTNCCGGTGGTGCCCTTCAGGGTGTGNACCTTCCGGATCAGNTCGTTCAGATCGCTNCCGGAAAATTCCTCCGGAGAGATGGGGGTGGTTTCAATGGCGTCCACAAACATTCCCAGCATCATCTCNTANAGGGAATTGTCCCCCATTACGCGATCCAGGCCCTCGTCTACATTAACGCCTAAGCCTTTCAGTTCTTCCAATAAGCTCATGATCTTAAACTCCTTTCATCTGCAGCGATTTTTGCTTTTCTTCCTCGCGGTTTTCCAGCACCTGCCGGATCGTCGTTTTCAGCTTGTCTACCTGGATCGGCTTGGCGACGTGCGCGTCCATCCCNGAGTCTATGGCCTCGCGGACATCGTCCACAAAAGCGTTGGCCGTCATNGCGATGATGGGCAGCGTNTTTGCGGAGGGNTGGGCGCTGGCCCGGATGGCNCTGGTGGAGGCATANCCNTCCATGACCGGCATCTGCACGTCCATCAGGATCAGGTCNAACTCGCCGGGCTGAGAGCGTTCAAAGNNCTCCANNGCCTNCTGCCCATTGCCCGCAACGTCACATTGGGCGCCCAGGGTGTTGAGGATCTTGACCAGNATGATCCGGTTGACCTCNATNTCATCCACCACCANNATGTGCTTGCCCTTTACAACATCCTCATCCGATNCCTCCACCTTCTTCTGGCTGCCCATGACCCGCCGGATCGCCTCCTTGAAATTGCTCATNAAGAAGGGCTTGGGCATGAAGTGGTTTACNCCGATTTCTTTGGCTTCCTGCTCNATNTCACTCCAGTCGTAGGCGGTGAGGAGGAGGATGGGNATCTTTTCGGCGTAGTCTTTTCGNATCAGGCGNGCCGTATCCAGNCCATTCAGATCAGGCATNTTCCAGTCCAGCAGGATCAGGTCATAGGGCCTGCCCGCTTCCNGGGCCTCNTGCATCATTTGGATGGCGGNNTCACCGCTGGTGGCGTANCNCACCTCNACCCCCGTCTTGGACATGGCTTTNACNATGCCNCGGCAAACGTCCTCGTCATCGTCTGCCACGATCATCCTGGNAACCTTGTGGCCGGCCCAGAATTNGTGGTCATTTTCCTCCCGNTCCTGGATGTACAGNTCCAGNTCCACCGTGAAGGTGCTGCCCTCNCCCAGCCGGCTCTCCACNCNGATGGTNCCGTCCATCAGNTCNACCAGGCTNTTGGTGATGGCCATGCCCAGGCCGGTGCCCTGGATCTCGTGGACAGCTGTGTTATCCTCCTCTCGGGTAAAGGGATCGAAAATCACCTTTAAATAGTCCTCACTCATACCCATGCCGTTGTCGCTGACGGTAAAGCGGATGCGGCTGTAGTTGCTGACCACCTGGGGACGTTCCTCCACCCGCAGCTGGATATTGCCGCCCTCGGGGGTATACTTTACTGCGTTGGACAGCAGATTGATCAGGACCTGATTGATGCGCAGCTTATCCCCCTTCAGGTGCTCATGCTCCAGAGAGGCGACGAAGATGTCAAAGGTCTGTCCCTTTGCTTTGGTCTGGGGGCGGATGATGGTGTTGATCTCGTCGATGACCTCGGCCAGATCCATCTCCGCCAGGCTCAGGGTGGTGCTGCCGCTCTCGATCTTGTTCATATCCAGCACATCGTTGATGAGGTTCAGCAGATGCTGGCTGGCGGCGTCGATGCGCCCGATATACTCCATCATCGCGGCGCGGTCATCCACCTCATCCCGCATCAGGGCCAGGAAGCCGATAATGGCGTTCATGGGGGTGCGGATATCGTGGCTGACACTGCTGAGGAAGGAGCTTTTGGCCTCACTGGCGGCCTTGGCCATGTGCAGGGCGTCGATCAGGTTCCTGCGATCCTTCTGCTCCTCGGTTCGGTCGGAGACGTAGTACACCCGCTTGCTCCTCCCCTGAAGCTCGACGCAGTAGGCGTTTTCCCGGAAATATTTGTGCTCACCGGTCCTGGGGTTGATCCGCTCCATGCTGCGGGTCAACATTTCGCCGGGAGACATGGCGTCCACCTTGGCATAGTACTCCTTGGACGCGTCAGGAGCCGAAGCCGCATCGGAGGCAATGTAATAATCCTGCACATTTGCCAAAGTCACGCCCAGGCCCCGCTCCACATTCTCACTGACGAATTCGATCTTTCTCGACGCCCAGTCTTCCATGATGAACATGTCGTCCGAGCTGCGGGAGAGGTGCGTGGCAAAGATGTCGAACAGCTGGGTCTGGTACTCGATTTCCTGGTCTTTGGACTCCAAATCCTGCTGAGTGCGCCAGATCAGGATGACGAACACGACGCAGATCACCAGGATCAGGGCAAGGAAGACCGCCGCGATCTGGGAACCCCGGAGGATCGCATCCGCCTCAGCGTCGACGGCATCCTCCGGCACGACAGAGACCAGGAACCACCCGTCTACAGACGCCATCGGGGTATATGTATAGATGAGTTCCCCGCGATACCCCATCAAGGCCACGCTGCCCGACTCATCATTTTCCAGCGCTTTCTGAAACCGATTGATGTCCTCCTCCTGGTCCACAAACTGGCTGAGCCCGTCAAAGAGGTTGTCGTACTGGTTCTCTATATTGATGGACGGACGCACCAGGATCGTCCCGTCCTTGTTCACCACATAGGCCCAGCCCTGGTCGTCGTAGAAGGAGAGCGAGAAGATGTCGGCTATCGCGGCCTGCTCATAGCTCTTCTGCATCAGGCCCCGGTGGCCGTTCCGGAAGGTAAAGGTCTCATAATACCCAAATCTGGGGATGTTGGAATAGATCCCGCTGTAGCCGACCCGAGCGCCGCTGCCCTCCAGTGCGGAATACTCCGCTAGCTGCTCTTCGCTCAGGGTCTTCTGCCAGGGACCGTCGAGGGAGGTGCCGTAGGCCCAGCCATCATCCAGACACAACACCCCATAAGAGGCGTCCACCCGGCCGAACAGCGCCAAAAGCTGCTCGGTTTCTTTCTCATCGCCGCTGCTGTTTTCCGCAAAATAGTCCGCGTAGCTGTGCAGGCGCTCCTGGTCTTTGAGAACAAAGGTGTCGAAAGCCTGCTGCTGCTGCTTGGTTACAGCCAGCACATTCTGGAGGCTCTGTTCCTTTAGGTTATCGCCCAGGTAGTCGATGTAAAAAAACGCCCCGCCCACAATGAGCCCCAAACAAACAGCGATCAGGGCGACTAGCCAACGGCGTTTGATTCCCTTGTATCCCTTCGCCATCCTAACCTACCTCCGCATCTCTTCAAATTCGCGAACCAAACATAGCGGTAACTACAAAACAGGTATATACCTGTTTCACAATCTATGGAAAAGGGCCGATCCCGGCCGTTTCAAGGCCGCAAACGCGGGTTTCTAACAAATATGGACCGCATAACACAAGATCCAGGAAGAAACTTTAACTTATATTATAATCTATCGGCAATGAAAAGACAAGACTTTTCTGCTAGCTTCGAGACGCCGCATAGCACAAATGTACATTTGCGCGCTTGCAGGGGGAATTCCCTTGTCCCCTATGCCGCCCATGGGCGAAAAGCTCTGTGAATTTTTGATATATCATTGCAGACAGATCATAAAAGACATCTCATCTTACTATAAAAATCACCAAAATGCAGAAAATATTTCCAACACACAAGATCGAACGCTTTGACATCTCACCGACGAGGGCATCCCCACTCCCCGCATGGCTGAGAGGGAAAGGAAGCGATACAAAAATATGCCGTGCTTGCACGGCAAGACGCAGGAGGAAAACCATGAAAGCGACTGGGATCGTGCGCCGCATCGACGATCTGGGCCGGGTGGTGATCCCCAAGGA
>JAAVHX010000018.1 GCA_014799475.1 Clostridiales bacterium
GAGCGTGTTCGGCCCCAACGGCAACGATCTGTCCGCCGGCTGCGACTGGAACAGCGCCACCGGTCTGGCTGTCACCAATTACCTCATCGACCTGATCGGCAACCCCAAGTGCGCCTATGACGGCGAGATCGCCGTGTCCGAGCTCATCTCCAACCATCGCATCGGCGCCTGGTTCGACGGTTCCTGGAACTACAATATGTATCACGACGTCCTGGGCGACGACCTGGGCATGGCCGTGATCCCCACCTTCAATCCCGACGGCAAGGACTACCAGCTGCTGAGCTTCTACGGCTCCAAGTGCATCGGCGTCAACGCCAAGTCCAAGAACCCCGCTGCCGCCGTGGCTTTCGCCGCTTTCCTGGGCAACGCGGAGAACCAGACCCTGCGCTATGAGAAGTCCGCTCAGATTCCCACCCATAACGACGCCGCCAGCTCCGAGGCCGTCAAGGCTGACATCATGGGCACCGTCATCGTGAACGAGTCCAACAACTGCAGCGTGATGCAGCCCGTCAACACCACCTTCTCCGCCCGGTACTGGACCTACGCCGGCGCCATCCCCACTGAGATCCGCAGCGGCGAGATCAACAAGGACAACGCCCAGGCCAAGCTGGACACCTTCGTCGACGCCATGACCGCGGAGTAAGCACAGGCAAAAATGAATATGGATCAGATGAAAAAGCCATGGCTTTTTCATCGATGTGGGCCGGCCCACATCGCCCGCTGAACCGCGGGCGTAACCGCCGTCCATAAAAAGCGGCGGGGATGCCGTCCGTTTGGTGTCCCCGCCGTGATTCAATACAGGGGGGTCGAGAAAATCTATGGAGACGAAGAAAACTAACCCGGGCAGCGCCGACGCACCGGTACTGCGCGCCGTACTGCCCAACACCGCGCGTCCCTCTCAGGTCATCCGTGAGAGCAACGCCATTTCCAAGCTGTCCTTCCTCATCTTTGGTCTGGGCAACCTGATCAACAAGCAGATCATCCGCGGCCTTCTTCTGCTGGCCATCGAAGTTGGCTATATCTTCTATATGGTCCGCTTCGGCGCGGCCGCTCTGGGCAACTTCGTCACTTTGGGCACCAAGGTGCAGGAGGAAATCTGGAACGAGGCTCATGGCATCTTCGAGTACACCCAGGGCGACAACTCCATGCTGTGTATGCTGTACGGCGTCATCACCATCGTGCTGACGGCCATTGTCATCGCCGTGGCCTATATGTCCATGAAGAGCGCCTACTGCACCCAGAAGCGCAAGGAGCGGGGTATGCCCATCCCCACCTTTAAGAACGACCTGCACTCCCTGCTGGAGGAGAACATCCATGGCCTGCTGATGGCCTTCCCCTCCTTCGGCATCCTGGCGTTCACCATCATTCCGCTGATCTTTATGATCCTGATCGCGTTCACCAGCTATGACCGCGACCACCAGCCCCCCGGAAACCTGTTCGATTGGGTGGGGCTGTCCAACTTCGCCCAGCTGTTCACCGGCGGCAGCAAGCTGGCCGCCACCTTCTGGCCTATACTGGGCTGGACCCTGATTTGGGCCGTATGCGCCACCTTCAGTAACTTCATCCTGGGTATGCTGCTGGCTCTGCTCATCAACCGCAAGGGCACCCGCATCAAGGGCTTCTGGCGCTTCGTGTTCGTGCTGTCCATCGCCGTGCCCCAGTTCGTCACCCTGCTGAGCATGAGCACCATCTTCAACGCCAACGGCCCGGTGAACGTCATGCTGCGGTCCATCGGGCTGATCGGGGTCACGGAGTCGGTCCCCTTCTTCACCAACGCGACCTATGCCAAGGTCACCATCATCTGCATCAATATGTGGATCGGTATCCCGTACACTATGCTGTCTACCACGGGTATTTTGCAGAACATCCCCGGTGAGCTGTATGAGGCCGCCCGCATCGACGGCGCCAATCCGCCCACTATTTTCCGCAAGATCACCCTGCCCTATATGATGTTCGTGATGACGCCCACCCTGATCACCACCTTCACCGGAAACATCAACAACTTCAACGTGATCTACCTGTTGACGGGCGGTGGTCCGGACTCCATGGACTACTACTTCGCGGGCAAGACCGACCTGCTCATCACCTGGCTGTATCGGTTGACCATCACCCAGAAGGACTATAACCTCGGCTCTGTGATCGGCATTATGACCTTTATCGTGCTGGCGATCACAGCGCTGCTCACCTACCACCAGACCGGCGCATACAAGGATGAGGGGGCGTTCCAATAATGAAACAACGAAAAATGATTTCAAACGTGCTCTGTCACGTGCTGTTGGCCGTCCTCGGCTTTATCTGGGTGCTGCCCATCTTCTATGTCATCCTGACCGCCTTCCGCGCGGAGAGCGGCTCCTACAAGAGCTACATCTTCCCCAAGAGCTACACCCTTGACAACTTTGTCAACCTGATCAACACCAGCAACAGCATGATCGACTTCAAGCGCTGGTTCCTGAACACGCTGATCATCGCCATCATCAGCACCATTATCGCCGCGTTCTTCACCATCTGCGTGGCCTACTGCATGAGCCGCCTGCGCTTCCGTCTGCGCAAGCCCTTCATGAACCTGGCCATGATCCTGGGTATGTTCCCCGGCTTCATGTCCATGATCGCCGTGTACTACATCCTCAAGGGCCTGGGCTTCCTGGAGACCGGCTTCCTCAAGCAGATCGCGCTGGTGCTGGTCTACTCAGGCGGCGCCGGATTGGGCTTCTACATCGCCAAGGGCTTCCTGGACACCATTCCCAAGGCCATTGACGAGGCCGCCTACATCGACGGCGCCACCAAGTGGCAGACCCTGATCCACGTCACCCTGCCCCTGTCCAAGCCCATCATCACCTACACCCTGCTGACCGCCTTCATGGGCCCCTGGGTGGACTACATCTTCGCCAGGGTCATCATGGGCCAGGACACCCAGTTCTACACCATCGCCATCGGTCTGTGGACCATGCTGCAAAAGGAGTATATCGAAACCTACTACACCCAGTTCTATGCCGGCTGTGTCCTGATCTCCATCCCCATCTCCATTCTGTTCGTGCTGACGCAGAAGTATTACGTGGAGGGCGTGTCCGGCGCCGTCAAGGGATAATGTCCATGCCTTACGCATAACATATCACAAGGCCGGACAGATCTTCTCGACGATTTTTACCCTTAGCCCGCAAGACCCACAGGGCATGGTTCGCGGTTCCCCTTTGAACTATGGAGAGGCGCGGGCCATGCCCTCTTTTATGCCCTGACAACCTGACGACCAATATGGAGACCAACTGTGGAAGCAATCAAACAAACAAAGTACGATCAACAATTCGACGAAGCATACCGATATGACGGAACGGACCTGGGCTGCGTCTGCGCCGGGGGACGCACCGTATTCAAGGTGTGGAGCCCGGAGGCGGAGCGGATCGAGCTGTCCCTGTACCGGGACGACGCTTCCGGCGCCTATGAAACCCATCCGCTGAGCCGGGGCGATCGGGGCGTCTGGTCGCTGGCGGTGGAGGAAAACCTCCACGGGGTCTTCTATGACTACGCTGTGTGGGTGGACGGACACTCCGCCCGCACCGCCGACCCCTATGCAGTGGCCTGTGGGCGCAACGGCGCGCGCAGCATGGCGGTGGACCTGTCCCGCACCGACCCGGAGGGCTGGGCCCAGGACGCCCCGCCCCCTCCCCAGCCGGAGCAGATCATCTATGAGCTGCACGTCAAGGACTTCTCCTACGACCCGGACAGCGGAGTGCCCTCCGAGTACCGGGGGAAGTACAAGGCGTTTTCCGCCCTCAGGTCGGACGGGCGGCCCCCCCGCTGTATGGAGCATCTGCGCTCCCTGGGGGTCACCCACGTCCAGCTGATGCCCATCTTTGATTTCGGCTCGGTGGATGAGGCCGGGGACGATCAGCAGTTCAACTGGGGCTACGACCCGGTGAACTACAACGTGCCCGAGGGCAGCTATTCCACCGATCCCTCCAACGGCGCCACCCGCGTCCGGGAGTGCAAGGAGATGATCCGGGCCCTCCACCAGAGCGGGCTGCGGGTGGTGATGGACGTGGTATATAACCACACCTACCACGCGGACTCCTGGCTGGAGCGCACCGCGCCGGGGTATTACTACCGCCGGAATGAGGATGGCTCGCTGGCCGCCGGCTCCGCCTGCGGCAACGACATCGCGGCGGGCCGGGCCATGGTGGACAACTACATCGTTCAATCCGTGCTGTACTGGGCACGGGAATATCACATCGACGGCTTCCGCTTCGACCTGATGGGCCTTTTGACGGTGGAGCTGATGAACCGCATCCGGCAGGAGCTGGACGCCGCCTTTGGCCCCGGGGAGAAGCTGATGTACGGCGAGCCCTGGCGGGCGGCGGGCTCCCCCATGGAGCCGGGCACCCACCCCGCGCTGAAAGAGCACATAGGTCTGCTGGATCCCGGCGTGGGCGCGTTCTGCGACCTGACCCGGGACGCCATCAAGGGCGACACCTTCAAGGAGACGGTGCCCGGCTTTGTCAACGGCGGGGAGGACTTCGAGCAGACCATCCTCCACGCCGCCGCCGGCTGGCACGAGGGCAGCCCGGAGTTCCAGCCCCGGAGCTGCGCCCAGGTGATCAACTACATCTCCGCCCACGACAACTTTACGCTGTGGGATAAGCTGGTCATGTGCCTGCCGGAAAAACCGGGCAGGCTGGAATCCGCTGATTTCGACAAGTTCCGGGCAGATATTCTGGAGCGGAACAAGCTGGCCGCTTTCATCTACTTCACCTGCCTGGGCCGCCTGTTCATGCAGGCCGGGGAGGAATTCGGCCGCACCAAGCTGGGCGACGACAACAGCTATTGCTCTCCCCCGGAGCTCAATATGCTCTGCTGGGAGCGGGCCGAGCGGTTCAGCGCCCTGACGGACTACTACCGGCAGCTCATCCGCCTGCGCAAGTCCCTGCCCGGCCTGTGCGCCAAGTCAGCCGACGCGGCGGACAGGGTGGCAGAGCAGACCGTCCACTGTCCCGGGGTCGTGTCCTTCCAGGTGGAGGGCTGCCCCGCGGGGGAGCGCCTGATGGTGATCTACAACGCCTCGGACAAGGAATTTTCCGCTCCGCTGCCCGGGGACGGCTGGATCATCCGGGCGGACGGCCAGTGCGCCGACCAGCACACCACCGTGTCCGGGACGACGGTGCGCGTCTCCGCCTACAGCGGGATGCTGCTCCTGCGGAAAAACAGCTGAGATATGATCGGAACAAAGGGCTGATCCGACCCATCTTACGGGTCGGGTCGGCCCTTTTCTCAGGAAAAGAGGGATTTTCATGAAGTTTATATACGGAAAGCAGGATTGGAACACCTTTGAGCGGGGGGAGGAGACCTGCTATCTCATGACAAACGGCCTGGGCGGCTTTTCCTCCCTCACCGCCATCGGCTCCTGCGCCCGGATCGAGCATGGGGTGCTGATGGCCTGCGACCACTCCCCCAACCACCGGGTGCAGATGATCCAGCGGCTGGAAGAGGTGCTGGTCCAGGGGGACAACACCCGCGTCCTGTCCAGCCAGGACTTTGAGGAACACAGCCTCCGGGAGGATGGCTGGCGCTTCCTGTCCGGCTTCACCTTCCGGGACTATCCCCAGTGGAGCTGGCTGGCGGACGGCGTGGAGGTGGTCAAATCCCTGGCCCTGGCCCCGGGGGAAAACACTGTGGCCATCGTCTATGAGGTCTGGAACCGCGGCCGGGAGGCCGCCACCCTCCGGGTGACCCCCCATCTGCGCTTCGTCCCCAAGGGGGAGTCGCTGGCCCCTGGCCAGCGGTTTACCCTGGAGGGGGACTGTGTGCGCTCGGCGGGCCGGAGCCTGTACTTCCAGACCACCGGCCAGGTGGAGCCGCTGGAGCAGGAGACACGGGGGCCGTTTTACTACGCCTACGACGTGATGGACGGCAAGCCCGCCACTGGATGGGCCACCGTCAACCACCGCCTCTCCCTCACCGTCGCCCCCGGCGAGCACGGCACGCTGGAGGCCGTATATGGCCTGGACAAGGCGCTGCCCACGGCGGCGGAGGTCTTTGACCGGGTGGAGCGGGAGCGCCGTGGGCTGGAGGAGCAGGCGGGCTTTGCGGACGACACCGCCCAGGCGCTGGCGCTGGCCGCCCACCAGTTCATCTCCTACCGGGCCTCCACCGGCAAGCAGACCATCCTGGCGGGCTTCCCCTTCTTCGAGGACTGGGGCCGGGACACCATGATCGCCCTGGGGGGCTGCTGCCTGTCCACCCGGCGATACGACGACGCCCGCAGCATTTTGGAGACCTTCCTGGCCTACTGCCACCGGGGCCTCATGCCCAACCTGTTCCCCGAGGGGCAGGACGCCCCACGGTACAACACGGTGGACGCGGCGCTGCTGTTCATCCTGTCGGTCTACGACTACTGCGGCCGCACCGATGACCGGGAATTCGCCGAGCGCGCCTACGACGCCATGGCGGACATCATCGACTGGTACGAAAAGGGGACGGATTTTGCCATCCGCATGGACGACGACGGCCTGATCTCCGCCGGCAGCGGCTATGACCAGGTGACCTGGATGGACGTGAACGTGGACGGCATCCTGCCCACCCCCCGCCACGGCAAGCCGGTGGAAATCAACGCCTACTGGTACAACGCCCTGCGGATCATGGAGCGGTTTCAGCGCCTGCTGGACCGCGGGGACGGCTCCCAGTACGCCGCTATGGCGGAGCGCGCCCAGGCCAGCTTCCGGGAGAAGTTCTGGAACCCCGAGCTGGGCTGCCTGCGGGACGTTCTGTCCGGCACGAAAGCCGACGATCAGATCCGCTGCAACCAGATCTGGGCGGTGTCCCTCCCCTTCTCCATCCTCCTCCCGGAGCAGGAAAAACAGGTGGTTGACACCGTGTTTGCAAAGCTGTACACTCCTTATGGTCTGCGTACGCTGGATCCCGCCGACCCGGAGTTCAAGCCCTTCTACGGCGGGGACCGGCTGGAGCGGGACCTGGCCTATCACCAGGGCACCGTGTGGGCGTTCCCGCTGGGGGGCTACTACCTGGCCTACTTAAAGGTGAACGGCTATTCCCAGCAGGCAAAGGACACCGTCCGGCGGCAGCTGGAGGCGCTTCAAAGCGCCCTGCGGGAGGGCTGCACGGGCCAGCTGCCCGAAATCTACGACGGGGCCAACCCCACCGCCTCCAAGGGTTGCTTCGCACAGGCGTGGAGCGTGGGCGAGCTTCTGCGGGTATATGACGTAATAGAAGGACGTCTAGTCCAGCCGCTGACGGCACTTTGAAAGGAGAATACACATGGAATTTGGCGCATTGAAAACCCATACCATATCCGGCCAGCGGATAAATCTGCAATTCGAGGGCGGTGAGGCCCGCGTGGAGCTGGTGGCCCCCGGCATCGTCAACGTATTCGCCCCTCTGGCCTCCCCCGACCACCGCTCCAAGGCCATCGAGGGGGACAAGACCCGGCCCGTCCCCTTCACCGCCCAGCGCCGGGAGGACGGCCTGTGGCTGGACACGGACGAGGTGCGCGTCCGGGTGAGCGACGGGTTTACTGTAGACTTCTTCGACCGGGACGGCAGCGAGGTATGCATGGACTACCGGGGCAAGCGCCGCCCTCTGGAGCGGATCACCCCGGAGCGGGCCAAGCTGCTCATCGCCGAGGGCCACGGCGCGCACCTCCAGGAGCCCACCCGTGCCTTTGAGGTGGTGAAGAAGCTAAGGGCCGGCCAGCACTTTTACGGCCTGGGGGACAAAACCGGCTTTTTGGACAAGCGGGGCTATGACTACGAGATGTGGAACACGGACAACCCCGACCCCCATGTGGACAGCTTTAAGACGCTGTACAAATCCATCCCCTTCTTTATGTCCCTGACGGACAGCCACACCTACGGCATCTTTATGGACAACACCTTCCGCTCCTGGTTCAACATGGGCCAGGAATCGGAGGACTATTACTGGTTCGGGGCCGCCGGGGGCAATCTGGACTACTACTACATCGCCGGGGACGGCCTGCCCCAGGTGCTGGAGCGGTACACCTATCTCACCGGCACCTACCCCCTGCCCCAAAAGTGGGCGCTGGGCTATCACCAGTCCCGCTGGGGCTATATGACCCAGGAGGACGTGCAGGCCATCCCGGACGGCACGAGAAACAACGACATCCCCTGCGACTCCATTCACTTCGACATCGACTACATGCAGGACTACAAGGTGTTCACCTGGAACCAGGAGCGCTACCACGGCGACCCCAAGGCCTTCCTGTCCTCCCTGGCGGCTCGGGGCTTCAAGCCGGTGGTCATCAACGACCCCGGCGTGAAGCAGGAGACCGGCTACCCCGTCTATGACGAGGGGGTGGAACATGGCTACTTCGCCAAGACCCCCGAGGGGGAGGTGTACATCAACGCCGTCTGGCCCGGAGATGCCGCCTACCCCGACTTCGGCAATCCCGCCGTGCGGAAATGGTGGGGAGAGCATGAGAAATTCCTGGTTGATCTGGGCGTACGGGGCATCTGGAACGACATGAACGAGCCCGCCAGCTTCAAAGGCCCCCTCCCCGATGACGTGGTGTTCTCCGACGGGGAGCGCAAAGCCACCCACGCCGAGCTGCACAACGTCTACGGCCATTTCATGGCTCAGGCCGCCTACGAGGGGCTGAAGGCGGCGGACGGGCGGCGGCCCTTTGTTATCACCCGGGCCTGCTACGCCGGCTCCCAGAAATACTCCACCGTCTGGACAGGGGACAACCACAGCCTCTGGGCCCACCTCCAAATGGCCATCCCCCAGCTTTGCAACCTGGGCCTGTCCGGGCTCCCCTTCGCGGGCACCGACCTGGGCGGCTTCGGCTCGGACACCACGCCGGAGCTGCTGACGCGCTGGGTGCAGGCCGCCTGCTTCTCCCCGCTGTTCCGCAACCACGCCGCCCTGGGCACCCGGCCCCAGGAGCCCTGGCAGTTCGGGCCAGAGGTGCTGGACATCTACCGTAAATACGTCAAGCTGCGCTACCAGTGGCTGCCCTACCTCTACGACCTGTTCTATGAGGAGGAGCGCACCGGCGCGCCCATCCTCCGCCCCCTGGTGTTCCACTACCCGGACGACGAGACCGCCCGCACCTGCAACGACGAATTTATGGTGGGCGACCGGGTCCTGGTGGCCCCGGTGGTCCAGCAGGGCGCCCGGCGGCGCATGGTCTACCTCCCCCGGGGGGACTGGTACGACTACTGGACGCGGGAAAAGCTGACCGGCCCGGCGTGCTTTGTCCGGGAGGCCCCGCTGGATGTGTGCCCCATCTATGTGAAGGCGGGCAGCGCCATCCCCATGGCCCCGCCCCAGTCCTATGTGGGCGAGGCAGAGCCGGACACGCTGCTGCTGGACGTATTCCCCGGACAGGGCGTCTGCGACCACTACCTGGACGACGGGGAGAGCTTCGGCTATCGGGAGGGCAAATACCACCAGTACCGCTTCACCGTCCGGGAGGACGGCGGCGTGGACACCGAGATCGTCCACGCCGGCTATGACAAGCCCTACCGGGAGATCAAGATACTGTGCCATGGAGGCGAGGTCCAATGAAATACCAGAACTGCATTTTTGACCTGTACGGCACCCTGGCAGACATCCACACCGAGGAGAACTCCCCCCAGCTGTGGGCCCGCATGGCGGACGAGTACCGCCGTCACGGCGCCCCCTGGCAGCCGAAGGAACTGCAAGCGGCCTACCTACGCCTGGTGGGCGAGCTGGAGGGCGGCGCGTCCTCGGCTGGAGACACCCACGAGGCCCACCCGGAGATCCAGATCGAGCAGGTCTTTCAGGCCCTGTACCGGGAAAAAGGGGTGGACGCCGGCATGGAGCTGGCCGTCCAGACCGGGCTGGAGTTCCGGCGGCAGTCCACCCAGTATATCCGCCTGTACGATGGGGCGGCGGAGCTTCTGCGGGCGCTGAGGGCGTCGGGCCGTGGGGTCTGGCTGCTGTCCAACGCCCAGGCCATCTTCACCCGGTGGGAGCTGGATCAACTGGGGCTCACCCCCCTGTTCGACGGGATCTACCTCTCCTCCGACTACGGCTGCAAAAAGCCTGATCCCCGGTTTTTCCAGACCCTGCTCCGGGAGCGCGCCATCCCCGCCGAAACCGCGGTGATGGTGGGCAACGACGGGGTCTGCGACATCCGGGGCGCCCAGGCGGTGGGGTTGTCCACCGTCTATATCCGCTCCAACATCTCCCCCAAGGAGCCCCTCCCCCAGGCCGACCATGTGCTGGAGGCCATGGACCTGGGCCGGGTGAAGGCCATTTTGATGGAAGGACAACCATAGCATCCTCCATTCAAAAGCTCCGCGGGGCGGAGCCGTTCAGAAAACGCATGGGACAGGCTCGGAGAGCCTGTCCCACTTTTTTATGTGATGGTAAAGTCTAACGTGACGTCCTCCGTCTGTTCCGTATGGACGGTGAGGGACGCGGTCCCCTTCCTGCCCAATGTGCGCACATAGGTCCCGCACATGCCGCCCTCGGCGGCGGCCAGATTGGGACCCACCAGCTCCAGCTCCCCGGTGAGGGTGAAGGTCACCGGGAGCTGGGCATAGGGGGCCGGGTTCCCGTTCTCGTCCAGGATCCGGACCCGGACGGCGGCCATGTCGTAGCTGCATCCCTCTGCGAGGGACGCACGGCTGGCCTTCACCTCCAAATGCAGCTTGGCGGAGGGGCGGCAGGTGACGCTGGACACCACCTCGCCGTCTTTCAGCCCGTCAAAGCGCCAAGCGGTGGCCGAGCCGCCCCAGTTGGCCACGTACTTGCCGTACAAGTCTACGCCGTCCTGGAATTTCAGGCCGTACCGGGCCATGCACCACAGCATTTTCGCCTTGACCGCGGCGGGCAGTCCCGCGATGCCGCCGCAGTCCCTGGCCGCCAGCAGGCACTCCCGCAGCAGCTTGGCCTTGGCGGGCGGGAAGCCCTCCTGGCTCTCCAGAAGCTCACCGATGGTGTCGTCCACCACAAAGGGGGGATGGGGCAGGTTCGGCCACTTCCCCCGGCGCAGGCCGGTGACAAAGACGTCATTCTTATACAGCTTTACCTCGTCCGCGTTGGAGAACGCATATACCTTCCCCAGCCGCCCCGCCGGGTAGTCCCCGATGTCCATGGGCGAACCCACCGCCAGCACGGGGGCTTCCTCCCCTTGGCTGGCGTAGGCGGCCGCGGCCAGCTTGGGGTTGCGGAACGCGTCCAGCACCCCGTGGTAGCAGACCCGGTCGCCGGAGCCGAAATCCTTGTGGGTGGGGTAGTCGAACATACACCAGCCGAAGCAGCCGGCGTGCTCCTTCCCCGCCCCGTCCTGCACCCGGATGTGGCGCAGGGCGTGCTCCTGCCGCCTGGCCCAGGTGTCATAGGGCTTTGTGGGGAACATATGGCCGTTGCACTCGGACACGAGGCTGGCCTTGTCCATGTCCGGGGTGACGGATTTTTTGGGCTTCACGCCGGGGGTGTGCCCGTTGTGGGAGAAGTCGTTGTAGGCGTACACATCCTCCAGCAGATGGCTCTGCTCCAGATACCGCACGCCGGAGGTCTGACGGCTGGGGTCCAGCTCATGGGCGATGGCGTTGGTGCGGGCGTAGAGCTCGTCGTCGTCCAGGCTCTCGTTGATCCGCACCCCCCACAGCACGATGGAGGGGTGGTTGCGGTATTGCAGCACCATCTCCCGGGTGTTTTCGCAGGCCTGCTCCTTCCAGCCGGCGTCTCCGATGTGCTGCCAGCCGGGGATCTCGGTGAACACCAGCAGGCCCAGCTTATCGCACTCGTCAATAAAGTGCTGGCTCTGGGGGTAGTGGCTGGTGCGCACGGCGTTGCAGCCCAGTTCCCGCTTCAAAATGCGGGCGTCCTCCCGCTGGAGGGATTCCGGGGCGGCGTAGCCCACATAGGGATAGCTCTGGTGACGGTTTAAACCCCGCAGGAAGGTCTTGTTCCCGTTGAGATAGAAGCCGTCCGCCTTGAACTGGGCGGTGCGGAAGCCGAAGGTGGTCTCCTGGCGGTCCAGCTCTCCCCCGTCCGGGGCCAGCAGCCGGACAGCGCAGCGGTAGAGGTTGGGCTGTTGGGTATCCCAGGGTTTGGCATCGGGAACGGAGGCCCTTCCGGGCGTTCCCGTCCACACCGTGTCCCCGGCGCTGTCCAGGATGGACACCTCCAGCCTGGCTCCCTGGGGCGCGCCCTCGGTAGACACCTTCACATCCAACCTGGTGAGGGTGGGGGTGGTGACAAAGATGTCCGCAATATACCCGCCCTCCCGCACGTCCAGCCACGCCTCCCGGTACAGCCCGCCATAGGTCAAGTAGTCCACCACGAAGCCGAAGGGCGGGATGGCTGGGTTCTCACTGGTGTCCAGCTTGACACACAGCAGATTGATCCCCGGCTTTACCAGCCCGGTGAGCTCCACCCGGAAGGCGGTGTACCCGCAGCGGTGGGTGGCGGCCTCCGCGCCGTTGACGTACACCGTGGCGATATGGGCGGCGCCGTCCAGCTGGAGGAACAGCCGCTTGCCGTCCATCTCCGGAGCAATGTCCAGCGTCCGCCGGTAGCCGCACAGCATCTGGTAGTCCTCCGGGTCAATGCAGTGCAGGGGCAGCTCCTTGCAGGTGTGGGGCAGGCGGACAGCCTGGGCCGTCCCCTCCCCCGCCAGGAATTCCTCGCTCCACCGGGAGGTGAACTCCCAGCCGTCGCACAGACTATATCTCATGTTCCCGCCTCCTGATCCCGTTTATCATAATTTCGACCGCCGCCCGGAGTATCCGGCGCGGCGGCCGCGCTTTTTATTATTCGTGCTCGAACTCCTCCGCCACCTTGACCAGCAGCTCCCGGATGGGCAGATGCTGGGGGCAGGCCGCCTCACACTTGCCGCATTTGACACAGGCGGAGGCTTTACCGTTGTTCACGGTGTGGACGCTCCCATAATAGTAATCGGCGTTCCAGTTTTGGAATGTCTTTTTCGTATTCAAGCAGGCGAACCGGTCGGGGATCGCGATCTTCATGGGGCAGCCGTCGGTGCAGTACCGGCAGGCGGTGCATGGGATCAGGTTCTGGCCCTGGAAAATGGCGCGCACCTGGGCCACCGCCGCCATCTCCCGGTCATCCAGCGGGCAGAACTGCTTCATGAAGCCGATGTTGTCCTCCATCTGGGCCATGTCGCTCATGCCGGACAGCACCATAAATACCCCCTCCTGTCCGGCGGCGAAGCGGATGGCATAGCTGGCCGGGGAGCCGCCCCCCAGGGCGTCCAGCGCCGCCCTCGCGCTGTCCGGCAGCTGGTTGGTCAGGCTGCCGCCCTTGCAGGGCTCCATGACGATCACCGGCTTGTTGTGCTTCCGGCACACCTCCCAGCACTTGCGGGACTGCACCGCCGGGTCGTCCCAGTCCACATAGTTGAGCTGGAGCTGCACCGCCTCCACCTGGGGATACTCGGTGAGGATCTGATCCAGCACGTCGGCGGTGTCGTGGAAAGAGATGCCCACATGGCGGATCCTGCCCTCCGCCTTCAGTTCAAAGGCCGTCTCGTAGGCACGGCAGCGCTTGAACTTGGTAAAGTTGTCCGCACTCTGGGCGTGCATGAGGTAGAAATCGAAGTAATCCACGCCGCAGATCTCCAGCTGGCTCTGGAAGAAGGGCCGGATGTCCGACTCCTGGTCGAAGTAGGGGGCGGTGAGCTTGTCGGTGAGGACATAGCTGTCCCGTGGATAGCGGCTGGTGAGGCACTCCCGGATGGCGGGCTCGCTCTTGGTGCTGATGTAGCCGTGGGCGGTGTCGAAGTAGTTGAAGCCCGCCTCCAAAAAGGCATCCACCATGCGGCTGAACTGCTCGGTGTCCACCTCATCGCCCTTCATGGGCAGGCGCATACAGCCAAAGCCGAAATTCTTTTTGATCCGTTCCATTTTGTCTCCTCCTATGTGTTTAATGGTGCGTTTCCATACCCTGCCTTTTATTATACATAAGTCTTGGGGAAGAATCAATTCGTATTTCACGGACTTTCCAACATATGCCGGCCGCCCGGTCTGGCCGCCCTTCGTAAACAATATGTGAATAACATATATTTTCCTTGACAGACAGGATAGCTTAGGCTAATATATGTGAAGCAAATGCATTTGGAGGCGATCCTGTGAACGGCGACGAACAAATCTCCATCCTTACCGTATTCCAAACGCTGAAAAACAAGACCGCCCGTCTGCTGGATCCCATCGTCCAGGTGGAGGGCCTGACCCGGCTCCAGGCCGGGGTGCTGCTCTACCTCGCCCAGCAGGACGCCGCGGTGGGCGACATCAGCGAGGCGACGTGCATAGGCCAGGCCAACGCCTCCTCCCTGTGCAAGAAGCTGGAGCAGGGCGGTTTCCTCACCCGCAGCCGGGGCCGCCCTGACGGCCGGGTAGTGACTCTCTCCCTCACCCCCAGGGGCCGGGAGACGGTTCAGCGCATCCAGCGGCGGCTGGATCACTATTTAGAGCTGCTGGGCGCCCTGCCCGACGGCACCCAGGAGGAGCTGCGCCGGGGCTTTCAGGCCGCAAACCAAATGCTGGACTATCTTTTTGAACAAACCAAAGGAGATCAAAACCAATGCTGAAGCTTTCCAATATCACCAAGCAGTACACCCTGGGCGGGAACACCATCGACGCCCTGCGGGGCATCGACCTGGAGTTCCGGGAGAACGAGTTCGTGTCCATCCTGGGCCCCTCCGGCTGTGGCAAGACCACGACCTTGAACATCATCGGCGGACTGGACCGCTACACCGCCGGCGACCTCATCATCAACGGGCGCTCCACCCGCGGCTACAAGGACGCGGACTGGGACGCCTACCGCAACCACTCCATCGGCTTCGTGTTCCAAAGCTATAACCTGATCCCCCACCAGACGGTGCTGGCCAACGTGGAGCTGGCGCTGACGCTGGCGGGCGTGTCCAAAAAGGAGCGCCGCCGCCGGGCCATCGAGGCCCTGGAGCGGGTGGGGCTGGGCGACCAGCTCAGCAAGGTGCCCTCCCAGATGTCCGGCGGGCAGATGCAGCGGGTGGCCATCGCCCGCGCCCTCATCAACGACCCGGACATCCTCCTGGCCGACGAGCCCACCGGCGCGCTGGACTCCGAGACCTCCGTGCAGGTGATGGAGCTTTTGAAGGAGGTGGCCCAGGACCGGCTGGTCATCATGGTCACCCACAACCCGGAGCTGGC
>JAAVHX010000019.1 GCA_014799475.1 Clostridiales bacterium
ACGGGAATGTCCGATACGCTGAATGCGACCAAGAAGATGATGATGATCATTACTGTGATCGTAACGGCATTGATCGTCATACTCATGGAGCGTTCGTTCATCTCAAAGGAAAAGAGCGAGATCGCACTGATGAAAGCGGTGGGCATCGGGAATGGCAGTATCATCCTGCAGCATTCGCTCAGATTTGTGATCGTATCGGTCATTGCCTGCATTGTTTCTACCGCGTTGCTTATGCCGGTCAGCAACGTAATGATGAATTGGGTAGGTAACATGATCGGCGATATATCAGGCTTGCAATGCGATTTTGATCCGCTGGAAATATTTGTGGTCTGCCCGGCAATTCTCATCGGTGTGACCGCAATCGGCTCATTCCTGACAGCGCTTTATACAAAAACGATCAAGGCTTCCGATACGGCAAGCATAGAATAGGAGGACATCATAATGAATACAGTTTTACAGACAAAGGGACTTTGCAAGACATATATAGTGAACAAGCGTCAGAACAATGTGCTGAAAAACATCGACCTGACGATCGGCGAGGGGGAAATGGCAGCGGTCATGGGACCTTCCGGCTCGGGCAAAAGCACGCTGCTCTACTGCGTTTCGGGAATGGACAGAGCGACCGCGGGCGAGGTGTTTTTTTACGGCATGGAGACCGCAAAGCTCGGGGATAAGGAGCTTGCAAGGCTCAGGCTTGATGAAATGGGCTTTATTTTTCAGCAGATGTATATGATGAAAAATCTCTCGGTGCTCGATAATATTATTTTTCCCGCGGTAAAGTCGAAAAAGAATACAGAGAGCCGCAGACAGACCGAGGAACGCGGCAGAGCTCTCATGCACAGGCTCGGCATTGACGATGTGTGCGGCAACGACATCAACGAGGTGTCGGGAGGACAGCTTCAGAGAGCTTGTATCTGCCGCAGTATGATAAACAATCCAAAGATGATATTTGCCGACGAGCCCACGGGCGCGCTCAACCGCGCAAGCTCCGACGAGGTCATGAACGAGCTGCTTTCCCTCAACCGTGACGGCACGACCATCATGTGCGTGACCCACGATCCGAAGGTTGCCGCCAAGTGCAGCAGAGTGCTTTACATTGTGGACGGCGGTATCGTCGGTGAAAAGGAAATGGGACATTTTGGCGGCGGTGATAAGGAGCTTCGCGACCGTGAAAGAGAGCTGAACAACTGGCTTATGGAGCAGGGCTGGTGATACTTGCAACATAGCCGCCGATATGGTACAATACTTGCAGGTGGTGATTTTATGACCGATATTCTGATAGTGGAAGACGACAAGGAGCTGGCAGACCTGCTTACCGATTTCCTGTGTGAGGAGGGCTATACCGTGTCAAGCGTGGACAGCGGAGAACGTGCCGTGCAGCTCTTTGAACGATATGGCGCAAGGCTTGTGGTGCTTGACATCAATCTCCCCGATGTGAACGGCTTTGCGATCTGCTCCAAGTTACGGGAATATGCGGATACTCCTATACTGATCGTAAGCTCAAGGACGGAAAAGGACGATAAGCTGAACGGCTTTGACCTCGGCGCTGACGATTATATTGAAAAGCCCTATGACATTGATATTCTTATCGCTAAGATTAAGGGCATATTCAAACGGCGGTATCAGCGTGATACATTGTCGGCGGACGGTGTGACGCTCAATCTTGCAGATAAAACGGCGGTTATCGACGGAAAGCCCGTAGAACTGCCTGCAAAGGAATTTGACCTGTTGGCGCTCCTGATTGAAAATCAGGGCAAGGCTCTGAAAAAAGAGTACCTGTTCAGCACTGTCTGGGGCAGTGACAGCGATTCGGAGCAGCAAACGCTCCATGTGCATATCAACCGCCTTCGCCAGAAGCTCGGTGATGATCCTAAGAATGCAAAGCGTTTGCTTACCGTCTGGGGCGTGGGGTATAAGTTTGTATGAGGGCATTCGGAAGACTGTGTATTGCAGTGATAACTATATTTCTTTTGCTGACGGCGGTATTGAATCTATTTCTTGTGGAAACGAAAAACAGCAATGAAGGCATTTATCGTGTTGAAGCCAAGCGGCTTGCAGATGAGATAGCGGAAACAGGAAATTATGACCTTGAAAAATATCCCCACATTACGGGCGTGTTCACGGGTGATGACCTCTACCGTTCCGATGAGCATTATCTTATCATAGAAGCAGACGGAACGCTATACCGTGTTGAGTATACCGTAGGAAACAGGCAGCACGGTATTGCGGTGCTAAACGTCGTATTAGGTGCGCTTTTCCTGCTGATTACAGGTCTTTTGTATTATATCCGCAGGCATATCATCGTGCCGTTCGGCAAACTGAACGATGTTCCTAAGGAGCTTGCAAGGGGGAATCTTGCCGTTCCGATACCCGAAGAAAAAAGCCGCTTTTTCGGTAAATTCACATGGGGTGTGAATCTCCTGCGTGAAAGTATCGAGGACGGCCGCAAAAAAGAGATCACAATGCAGAGGGACAAAAAGCTTTTGCTGCTCTCCCTTTCTCACGACATCAAAACGCCTTTGTCGGCTATCAAGCTGAATGCAAAGGCGCTTGCCAAGGGATTATACAAGGACGAGGAAAAACAGCGTACCGCTGCCGAGAGCATCAATAACCGTGCAGATGAGATAGAGCGTTTTGTCAGCGAGATCACAAAGGCGGCAAGCGAGGAATTTATGAGCTTTGAGGTCACACCTGGCGAGGAGTTTCTCAGCGTTATCATTACAAAAATATACGAAAGATATGCTTCTCAGCTTGCCATGTCGGGAAGGTCGCTTGCGATTCGGAAATATGATGACTGCATTCTCTCCTGCGACCCCGACCGACTTGCAGAGTGTCTGCAAAATCTGATCGAAAATGCGATCAAATACGGTGACGGCAGACTAATTGAGATCAGCTTTGATAAAATGGACGGCTGTGAGCTTATCACGGTATCAAATACAGGCTGTACGCTTGAAGAGAAAGAACTGCCGCAGATATTCGAGAGCTTTCATCGGGGAAATAATGCAGATAAGGTGCAGGGCAACGGGCTTGGACTTTTTATATGCAAACGGCTGATGTCGCTTATGGACGGAGAGGTGTATGTGGATATTCGTGACGGGTGCTTTTTTGTGACGCTGGTTGTGAAATTGGCATAAAATAACGGATGTTTGGTTGGGAGCTATTCTTTGTTTTATGCTGCACATTTTTTGACATGATTCTTCTATATGTTTATGTTATGATAAAATGGCTTCATCGTCGCTGTTTCTTTTTCAAAAAAGACCACATATCTGACCATAGACAGCTCTGGAGCAAACGGAAACAACGGATACAAGACCGCTAAAGAGGATTTGCCGTGGAGCAGAAACGGCTATAAAAAGGCATTTGCGATAGAGAGGACTTTTCTAGTTCTCTTCGGGAGCATGAATGGGTACGAGCATATCTCAAAACCAAATTCCGCAAATACCTTTTGACACTACAAATTCATGGTACTCTTGTCGAAACAAAAACAGCCGCAAAACGCTTTGTGACCACATATTTGACCACTTATACGAATATCCCACAAAATCTGTGTTACAAATAATCTTTCACTTCAATCAACAGCCCCTTGATACGACAGCTTCAAGGGGCATATTTTTTGATCTATTCTTTGTTTTATGCGGCTCAATTTTTGAGCATGGACGGTAGCGGTTTGTCTATCGCTTTCAGCCGCTTTTTCTCTGCTTTAATATTTGCTTTGACCCTTGCTATCATCGCCGCCAGCTTTTCTTCACATTCCTCTTTTGTCTTGGCGTATATGTTATGACTTTCCCTTTTGCCATAAGCATTTTTAGGGCTGTATCGTCCCTCGTATAGGTGATCATTTATCATCGTTACACACCCCGTGCCTGATTTGCGTCTTTTTGGCTTGTACAGCTCGTCTTGCTGTTGGGTGGTATCAACCCTTTCATGTTTCTCAACTTGTGAAATTTTGGCTTCTGTGCCGCTTATTTGGCGGTCTATTTTCACCGCCGCCTGCTGCCGCATAGTATCTGTGACATGACTGTAAATATCAATCGTGGTTTCTGATGAAATATGTCCGAGCATAGCTGAGAGTGACTTAATGTCCATTCCGTTTTCGAGTGCCATAGTTGCGAATGTGTGCCTAAGGTCGTGAAATCTGATTTTGGGACAGCCCGCTCGTTCCAGTATAAGTTGCAACCGTTTGCGTACAGCGGGAGGATTCCTTGGTTTTGTATCATCAATCGGTGAGGGAAATATCCATTCGGATTCAACAGTTTTCTTGTATTCCGACAGGATTTTCAAAAGTGCTGGTGGTAGTATTGCCGTTCGTATTGAGCTTTTTGTTTTTGGTTCAGAGATTATAATCTCTCCATGAATCACATTCACCTGTCGCTCAATTCGCAGCTCACCAGTCTTGAGGTTTAGGTCGCTCCATTTTAGGGCAAGTATTTCTCCGCGTCGCATTCCCGTTGCAAGTTCCAGAAGAAATAATTCGTAGTAATCTTCCTCTTTTGCTCGGTTAAGAAATCGTATAATCTCGTCCTGTGTAAGCACTTTCATTTCCCTCGATTTCTTGGGCGGCAGCTTACAACCGATAGCAGGGTTTGTTTTTATCAGTCCCTCTTGTACCGCTTTTTCCAGCGCAGAACGACAGTTGGTATGTATTGCTCTTATTACTCTGTCAGACAAACCTGTGCCATATGATTCTACCCGAATTTTTCTGCCATTGGATTTTTCTCTTGCATAGAATTGCTGAAGATCGGATTGGGCTAATTGGTTTATCGGAATATTACCAATTTCTGGAATAATATGTTTGTAAATTCTGTTCTCATATTCAAGTTGCGTTGTAATCCGTATCGTATGTTTGCAATAGGTTCGATACCAAAAGTCAATCCAATCACCAAATAACATTTCTGAATTTATTTTCTCGGTTGGCTTTCCATGTTGCTCCTTTAATATTTCAAGCTTGGCTGCACATTCCGTCTTGGTTTTAGCGGTAACATTCTTGGTTATTGGCAAGCCTTTATCATCGTAACCGACAACTACACGTCCCTCCCATCGTCCGTCTTTTCTAAGGCGGAGAGTTCCTTCTCCTTGTTTTCTCCGTTTACCCATTCTCAACACCTCCGATAATGTTGTCCATAAAATCACCCACGATCCTCGCCGCATTTTTATGCATGTCGGTGGTAACGTGGGTATATGTATCTAAAGTAAAGCTGGCGTTCGCATGGCCGAGAATTCCAGACAATGTTTTTGCATCAACGCCTCCTGCGATTGCATGAGTAGCAAACGTATGGCGCAGGTCATGGAAGCGTATTGATGGCAACCCTGCTTTTTTCAGCAGTGCTTTCAAATGCTGATAGGCATTTTGTGGATTTATTGGTTTTTCGGCATTGCGGAAATTAGGGAATATCCATTCGCTGACTGAATTTATTTTTCTATTTTGCAGCAGTTTCGATGTGCTTGGTGGCAGAAGAATTTCGCGTGAACCTGTTTCGGTTTTGGTTTTGCCTATGAGCATAGCACCGCTTTTAGTTCTTCCGACACTGCGCTTTATTTTTAACGTGCCGCAATGCTCGTCAAAATCTTCCCATTTTAATCCGCATATTTCGCCTTTACGGAGTCCTGTGGTAATTTCGGTGTAGAAAAATTCGTACCATCGCTCATCGCTTTTTATAACTTCCATAAATCTATTAAGCTGTTCATCATTTAAAATTTGCTTTGGAGCATAATTATTTTTCGGAAGTGTTGTTCCGTTTGTCGGATTACTTACAATCAACTTCTGCTTTACAGCCATATCAAGTGCTTCATGTAACATCATATGTACTTTACGTACCATGCTGTCGGCGAGTTCTGTACCATGAGTTGTATCTGTTTTTACACGCCCTTTTTTCTTGATGGTGTTATAAAATTTGTGAACTTCTTGCGTAGTTAATGCTGACAGTGGACGTTTACCAAGGTTGGGATTGATTTGATTTTTAATCATTGCAGTATAGCTGTACAATGTATTTGGTCTTACATAATAAGTGATATATTCATTTAACCATTTGTCAAGCCATTCGCTTAATAGCATATTACAATCTTCACTAAGATCGGCATCACGATACATCTCAATTTTGTCATGCAGCTTTTGGGTAAGTTCCGCTTGTG
>JAAVHX010000020.1 GCA_014799475.1 Clostridiales bacterium
GCCCAGCCTGCGCAGTGGTCGCAGTTGGTGTAGGGGCGGTGGAGACTTTTGGTGCAGTAGGGGGCTGGATAGACGGTACCGTGGGGGTAGGTCTCTTTCAGTGCCAGGATGGCGGAGCGCGCGGTTTCCTCTGTAATCACAGAGGGGGAGGTCTGGGTCTGCAAAGGGGCGGCCACCTCCTTGATGTAGGGGGAACTGGGGTCGATGTAGACGCTGTTGGTAGCCGCGTCATAGGTCACGCCGAAGTCCACGGCTTTGCCGATATCTCGGAGCTTCACATAGTTGTTGCCGCCGATGCTGTAAGCGGTCATGGCCACCCGCTGTCCATCCACGTAGATGGGCTGGCTGCTCAGTGTGGCGTTGATGGTGGTTGCGGCCTGAGCGGCTGGGCCGCTCAGCGCAAGACCTGCCAGAATTCCGACGCCCATAAAAATCGCTTCTCTTTTTCTACTTCTCATAATGGTTTCTCCCTTCGTATTGTGTTGCTTTCGGCAAGCAACACAATACCGAAAGATCTGCGAGAAGTCGAACACTTTTTGAGCCACACAATGGAGAAAAACAGGGCGCAGAACGAAGCATATTACACAGCGGGCAGCAGATTCTTTCCGATGACATTTTCTTGGTTCGCAGCATATGCGGGAACAGATGTTATAGGAATCATAGTGAAAATCATTAATACTGCTAATAAGGCTGCAATTCGTTTTTTCATTTTTTTACTCCTAACTCATACAGTTATAGATTATAATTGCAATATCTGCTCGTGATAGCGGCTCTCCTTTTTTAGCGGATACTCCTTCTAAAAGGTTGTATTTATCGGCTAACGCTAAGTATCCATCCGGATAATTCCCTAACTCTTTGGCCTCTGGCTCACCGCCGAACGCTCTGACAACCATAGTGACCGCCTGCTCATATGTAACATCGTCTGAGGGGCCGAACTTTCCTCCACCGTAACCATTCACAATGCCAAGACTTGCCGCCTTGCCAACATATTTATTTGCCCAATGACCTGTCGGAACATCGGTAAACCGGGTCGAAGCTGTCAGGTCTCTATCCACATTAAGCATGCGGCAAACAATTGTAGCCATCTCTGCCCGGGTTACAGTTTTGTAGGGATTAAAATTCCCATTGTTATCGCCAAACATGATGCCTGCTTTGTTCACATATTCTACCGCTACCGCAAATTCTTCGTACCCGTTCACGTCTGGGAAGGAAGCCGCCGCAAATGCCGGACATATCAATAATCCCCCCATCAGAAGCAGTAATAGGATACATCGAATCTTGCGCATCATTGTTCATCTCTCCTTTTTGGTTTTTATGAATGTGTACTTTCTTGTAAAATGCTACTTGCGGCTCACAAGGTGTGGGTTGCAAGCCACTTTCCCTGTTGCAAAATTCAAGGGTATATGTTAAAATTTCTCTGTCGAAATAGACAAGAGCAGGGCACACCGTCCATAAAAACGGCTTTACCCTGCCCAACACCATGGCTCATTTTGCGTGGACTACAACCCACGCTTTATTGTCCAAATATCATTCCTTACACCAACGCTGGAAGGTTCCATGGGCTACGCCCAGTTCCTTGGCCGCAGCTCTGCCGGAGAGTTCGCCCCTGCGCCACGCGGCCATGACAGACTCGTAGTTCTCGCCCCGATCCTTGAACTTCCGTCCGAAGTGAACGCCTTTGGCCTTGGCTGCGGCGATCCCCTCGGCCTGCCGCTGACGGTTGAACTCCCGCTCTGTCTGGGCCACATAGCTCAGAAGCTGGAGTACGATATCAGCAATCAGCACCCCGGTGAGGTCCCGGCCTTGGCGGGTATCCAGCAGGGGCATATCCAGCACTACGATGGCGACCTGTTTCTCTTTCGTCAATAGCCGCCACTGGTCTAAAATTTCATCGTAATTTCGTCCCAGCCGGTCGATGCTCTTGATGACGAGAGTGTCCCCGGCTTTCAGCTTTCGTACCAGCCGCCGGTAGCCAGGGCGCTCAAAATCTTTGCCGCTCTGTTTGTCCAGAACAATGTAATTGTCTGCTACGCCAAATTCCCTCATAGCGATGATCTGCCTGTCCTCATTTTGCTCTTTGGTAGAGACCCGAACATATCCGTATGTATCCATATTGCTCCTCCTTTTTCTGATAGCTACATTTTAGAGGAGCCATGGGGTTACACAATATAGAGTTATTTCAGAGGAAGTATAAGCGGCTGCCTCCCGCAAGGGAAACAGCCGCCTTGAATTATTTTATAGGGTTTCCTCTGATATATCACGTTTTCACCCCCCTTGACAACACAGCATACCAGCGTTGAGGGCAAAAGTCCAGCAAATTGTAGATGCAATTTAGGTGCTCTGAAATCAGAACTTTTCTGCAATTCTTTTCTTTGTAGACACTGGTGCAATTCGTCGGTGCGAATTCCTGCGGCTATCCGTATGTAGGAAATGGTTTTCTGCCATAATGCGTGACAATCGAGAAAAACTGTGTTATCATAGCAACAGAGTATTTTAAAAGCCATAATAAGGAGGGAATCGAGAATGGCTGATAATAGCCGAGCCATAAACCGCGTGTTTACGCGTAATGTCATTTGCGATTTGATCCAAAATGGCAAGAGCGATGTTTTTGACTATGTTGTGCGAAGATATATTGATGTACCTGAAAACAAAAATCATGGAGAACTAATCAGTGAAGTTTACATGCATCTGGAGAAACAACAACGCAATGAATACTACTATATGAACACCCTATTGAACAAATTGCTTGTTGGAATCCATAATGTGAACACAACAACAGCACTTTCGCAAATCCATATTGGACATTCTATTGCGGACTTTGTAATGATAAACGGCGAAGGACAGGTATACGAGATCAAATCAGATTTAGACAACTTTGATCGACTGCATGATCAGCTACATGATTATTTTTGCGCATTTAGCAAAGTATCTGTATTAGCCTCTATTCATGAACTTGGAAAAGTAAAAAACGTATTGAGCACCATGGGTGATATGGGAGATGCAGTGGGGGTTTATGTCCTCTCAGATAATAATACAATATTCAGTAGGGAACGCAGTCGAAAACCATTAGAATACAACGATTTACTTAACCACGAAAGTATTTTTAAGCTGTTACGAAAACGTGAGTACGAAAGTGTATTGCTCCGCTATTTTGGGGCATTACCCCAATCAGCCCCTGTTTTTTATTTTAGGGCTTGCTTGGGGCTTTTTGAAAAGATTCCTATTTTAGAAGCTCAGAAACTTGCCCACTTAGAGTTGAAAAAACGAAACAAAATAACTGTAGAAGAGTTTGAAAGTATTCAGCCAGAATTGAAATCTGTGGTCTATTTTTCTAACCTGGTTGGTAAATTGTCAGAGTTGAACAGACTACTTCAAAAAAATTATGGAGGGTGAGCAATGTATTTTCCGTATTTTAGAGGCAGACAGTATGAATTGTTAGCACTAAAGGAGCTTGCATTAGGCAGACTTATATCATCTTCTGTAATTCCTGTTGTCGAGCCCGTAAAACTTATCCCAGCTTTGAATAATTCACTGGCAGCGTTCAGTAAATCGGAACTGCCAATTAGTCTGATATTAAACCCGAATGTAGGCGATTTAGCTGAGGAAGCCGAAACGATTGACCAACTGATCGATAGATTTTGTACGGATCAAGCAATTATTCCTTCTGTTTTGCTGAATGAAAGTACCGAAGCAGTTGTATCTAAATTGGCACAAAAGGGGCTTGCTAACAAAGATGTTTTAGCGGTGCTTGATAATCGAGATTACCTTGATATTTATTGCGCTCTTTTTGGAGAAGATTCTCCTCGTTTTACACTTTGCCCGGATGAGAGACTTATCCGGCGCAAGGTAAAAAAAAGTAAAATACTTTTTGATGACCGCTTTAATAAGCAAAACCGCAATGCAGATTATCCAGAAGACGAATTTTTTTCGGACAACCATCTTGATTTAGAATCAGACAATTATGTTGGTTTTGGTGATTATTCAATTGTAGGCCGTGAATATATTGAATCAGGATTTGCACCCTATGCTGTGGCAATTCACATTGTATATTTTGCAGATGATAGCTCCCTTAGGATAAAGCACTTCGTATCTGATTCGAATGACGATATCTCGGATGTGGCCGGAAAATTCTACGAAGCAGTTACAAAACTTTATAATTGGTATGTCCACGGTCAAGAAAAGCAGTTGACCTCTGGCCTACAAATACTACTTGACCACTATAAGAATCAAACTTATCCAGGGCTTCCCACACTGAAGAAACTATCTATCATGCATCATCTTGAATTGGTTGGCAACTATCTGGATGGGAGACTAAAGATATGAACTGTTGCATAGAATGCTTTCATGATGCGCAGATTCGAGACATGATTCGAACAGCTAACAAAATCGGAGATTGTAATTTTTGTGGGGGAAAGAGTGTTCCAGTTTATCCTGTAGATGATCAGTCAGATTTATCTGATTTGATTTCAGGAGTAATAAGTGTATATGAGGAATTTGATGAGGGGGAATCTCTTTTCCAGTTGCTGGTTAACGACTGGCATATTTTTAACAGTACGTTGCCCTCATCATATAAGCTGGTCGAAGCCTTTGCGGGGGTGATATTTGGCGGAAAAGGAGCTGAGTATAACAAGAACGTCCGTATACCTCGCACCTTTTCCGAAAAGTATGGCATTTTCTCAGGACATTCTTGGGCGGAGTTTTCGAAAGAAATTAAGACACAGAATCGTTTCCATAATGACTTTTTTAAGCCAGACCAGTTAGCGTCATTTTTGACGTACAGCACGTCTAAATATCGCAAAGGCACTGCATTTTATCGTGCGCGAATATGCGAGAGTATGGCCGGGTATGCTATTGAGGAGATGGGGGCTCCACCACTTAGAAAGAGAAAGCCTGGGCGAGTGAATCCTGAGGGAATCGGCATTTTCTATCTGACATCGGATATGGAAACCGCATTGAATGAGGTAAGAGCCAGTGCATTTGACTTTGTAAGCATTGGGGAATTCCGCCTTAAAAAAGATATTAGTGTCATCAATATCTCTTCTTTAAATGAAATTAGTCCCGTTCTATATTCCAGCGGATTAGAGTCATTAGCTGCAAATATTTCTATCTTCGGAGATATTTCAAAAGAGATTTCGAAGCCTTTGCGGAGAAGTGATAGCCTTTTGGAATATTTGCCGACTCAGTACATCACAGAATTTATCAAGAGTAAAGGCTATGCCGGAGTTGAGTATACCAGCACAATGGGAACTGGAGGCAGAAATATTGCAGTGTTTGATGAATCTTTGTTTGCAGGAGTATCCGTACATAATGTTGAGATAAAAACGATTAGATACTGCTATAATAATTTGTAAAGCTAACGGTTGATGAAGTATATAAAATCTGCTTAAGGCTTCTCTTTGTAGACACTGGTGCAGTCCATCACTGTAAATTCCTGCTGATACTTTTACCTATGAAACCCCGCAGATTACTGTTTTGACCACATAACCAGCCACAGACAGACGTGGAAACAACGGACAACCTGTTTTTAGAAAGTGCTGGAAAGGAATTGGGTTGGAACAGAAACAACTATAAATCATCAAAAATTATTACAAAAAATTTAATTTGGCTGTTGGTAAGGATGAGGTCTCCAGTTCAAATCTGGATAGCAGCTCCATAAAAACCGCTTAAATCGTTGGATTTAGGCGGTTTTTGCTTTAGATTTTTAACTTTTTGGAGCCATTTGAAAATTCCGAAAGACCTCGTTGTTGGAAAAATGGGCTTTTTGCAAAAGATTTTGCAATTTTTGAGGGAGCCGAGGGCCTTCAAACCGTTGTGCTGCAACGGTTTCAGGGCTTGGGGCGTTGCAAATTTCCTGCAACCGCCGGGGCTATGAGGAATAGGCCCGGTCAACAACGGCGGCGGCCTTGGATATGGTTTCCCGGCCTTTGACGTAATAGCGCAGGGTCATGGCTGACGTGGTGTGCCCTGCTGCGGCCTGGGCAAGTTTAATATCCTTGGTTTGGTCATATAGATCAGTCAATACAGTGGTGCGGAAGCGGATGGGCGTGATGTTCTCGGTAAATCCAGTGTCCCGCTTGATTCGATCACACATTTTCCGAACCTGGGTATAGGTCAGGGGCTTAGTGCCGCCGAACACAAATTCACCATCTTTGACCGTGGGCAGATGGGGGACGGCCAGAGCCGACAGGCCAATAGTCCGGGCGCTGCTTTGGGTCTTGGTGTCCTTGATCTCCGGCTGGTTCCGGGTGGGGTGTGTTACAGCCCTACAAATGTGTATCTCCCCGTTTTCCGGGTCAATGTCGGCGGCTTGCAGCCCCAGCACTTCCTCAAGGCGAAGCGGGTGCAGTGCCTGGATTGCCAGATAAGCCCGGTCTATGGGGTCTTTAATGTCAGTGATGTGCTGAACCAGGTAGCGCATTTGCTCCACGCTATAGGGGGTGGTGGCTTTGCTGGCCCGGCCCGTTATCTTGATTCTCTTGGACTTCAACGGGCTCTTGGCAATCAAGCCATCCTCGACAGCAGCGTCAAGAATTTGATTCAGCACCATTTTGGCCTTGTCCTTGGTGGCCTTGCTGCCGCTCATGCTGTTAAAGAGCCTTTGCACATCGTCGGTGGTCATATCCTCCACGGTCAGGCCGTCAAAGGCGGGGAGCAGATGAAGGGTGAGCTGCCGCTTGTAGGTGGTGGCGGTTGCAGTTTCGACGCTGGGCTTGGAGTATGTCTCGAACCACGTCATAGCGTAGTCAGCGAAAAGATGCTTGCCGCGCTCCTGGGCGGTGCCCTGGGAACCTACCAGCTTCAGCAGCTTGTCAGCATATTCCTGCTCGGTGTTGGCCCTTATCCAGTGTTTAGCGCCGTTTATGGTAATAGTACGGGTGATTTTTGCCATCTCAATCTCTCCTTGAAATGGCGTACAATCCAACTCTATGCGGTTGTCAAGGTGCTGCTGCCCCTGACTGTTAAGGTCGGGGGTGTCCATCTCTACACACTCAGTATAGCACATCTTGCAACTTTTTTCAATGAAATTCTCTAAATACTGCCTTGGAATCAGCGGTTTTTCTGCGATTTCCGCGCAAATGATTTCCCCAGCCCGGATAAGCTCGTTTATGGTGGCGGGGTCAACCCTCAATATCTCGGCGGCTTCTGGAACCGTGAGTATATCGGGGCAGTGGTCTAATAAGCTCATTGTAACCTCCATCTGCTGGCAGAGGTTATATGATAAAAGTTTCTTTTGATTGATTTTGGTTACTTGTCGATTAAGATTTTTGATTGGTTCAAGTTGTTTGATTGATTTAGGCTATGTGATAGTGATTATGCCAGCTTTATAAATTCGATTTTTCAAAAGGTGGCCCGCCCTTGCTGGGCGGGCAGGATTTAAAGCGCACGCCTGGAAGCGGTGGGAGACTATGGCAATACAGCATCGCTTGGAAGGTGTGCAGCTTCATCTACCCAAGCTGGGAGCGGTGGACGGGGCGTAGGCGGTTGGTCGGAATCTAGCCTACCCAAGTCCAAATCATTGGCAGGATAAGCTAGAAATGCCCGCAAATGGGCTTGCACTAAATCATAATCGGTTTTTGATATAGTTATATACTGCACATACTGATTCAATAAACGCTCCATTTTTTCACGGGTCTTACGGCATAAATCTTTAGTGTTGCCATGCCCAGCCAACAATGCTGATAGGATATAACGTTCGGTGTCGGTTATGTTCACTTCTGCCATGCTTACCTGTTGACTACGAATATAGTAAGCCTTCGGCCAAGGTAGCTTGTCAAAGGGCGTTGCAGGGTCTAAGGTCACTTCCAGCCGGGTGAGCGGTATTGGCAACTTAGCTTCTGCGGCTTTGTTGTAAAGTTTTACGCGCCCAATGTGGGACGTTTGTCCAAGATATTCTGTCCATTCTTTGCCATGTTTCCGCGCCGAATATACTCGACCATCTTTTATCAAACGGGCGCTTTCACGCTCCACAGCTATGTCCACGGCAAGATCAAAGCGCTTTATGGCTGTGTGCATCGGGCGGCTGTGCTGATTGAGAAAACCGAGAACAGACAAGAAGGAATTGTGCGAAGCACACTTATTTGGATTTATTTCCAACCGCACACGACTATATTCAGTAGTGGAACAATTCAAAATGACCCCAATCCAGAAGGAATCATTATTTTGAAATGTGATGGTAAAGTTTTCGCGGAATGAGCCGATTTTGTAACTCTCCCAATGCTTTGTAGAGACCGCAAAACGAATGGGTAGCATATCTAACAGTTGGCCTAGAGCGGTTACAGTATTTAAATCGCTTAAACGATAATCAATAACCATTTTGTCGATAGAGAGGGTGAACCTCTCCGAGGTGTGGATTGGTTGATGATAATCGAACATACGTTTCCTCCGTTGCACCAGGGAACCTATCTCTGGCCCTACTAGATATAGGGCCAACGTCCGCGCCGCCCACTGGGCTGCGCCCTGCGGGCGGCGCGGGTTATTTACTCGCCGTCATTCAAAAGCGCAGTCATAGCTTTGAAGTAGGAAAATGCAAACTGACCTTGGCGGCAATGAGCATGGATGCCACGGATTTCCCAGAGCCAGTGCTGCCGATTACTAAGGCATGACAATACCTATCCAAATCGACGAAGAGTGGCCGAGTGGCCCCCCCGGAGGGGAGCCGTTCGGCGCAAAATGTAATTGGCTTCATTTCATTCGTCACCATAATCCGGGTCGATGTAGCGGGGCGGTTTCGGCGGGGCGCTGTTGCGCTTGGCCCTTGCTCGGCGGCAGTTGTTAATAATAGGAATTGACGCTTCTGTCGTTTGCGCCACTTCAACATGAATACGCCGCCCTAAAGGATGAACAGCCAACACTTCAAAAGGGTCACGTCTCCCGGCTTCTGTGTTGATAAGCTGGGGAAAATCGTGTATGTAATTCCTGCCTATACGCTGTAGATCGTCGCGGAGATTGTCTGCTTCATCCAGTGTGAGTTCATCGGTTACATCTACTTCAAACGGATAGATAGGTACACCGTTCACCATAGAAAAATTTTCGCCCGTCGGCAAGGTCACTTTTATGTCGCGCACATCGTGCTTGCGATCAATGACTGTAGATGAGGACGCAGACACCATAACCTTGAACATGAAATTCAAAACAATAGGATAAAGCTCTAACGCTTGTTCATAGGGTGTTTTTTCTCCATCACCATTGTCAATATCCCCTGCGTTGCCAGGGTGGCTAGCCCGATAAACCGCAGACGCAATTAGAATAGGAATCATCGCCAAAATTAGGAGCGCTTTCCGCCACCGATACGCCGCCCAAAGCAGAACGGAAAAACCAAAAACCGGGGCAAACAGGGTAGCAGACATTAGGGCTATCGCCTTAAAAAAGTCCGGCCAATTTTTGTCATTCCATGCAATAGCGGCATCTGTAGCTCTATCGTTTACAAAGTTTTTGTAGCTAAGACACATAGCCATGATAAGCATTAACATTTATATTCTCCTCTATGGTTAGGCAGAGTGTGAGAAGTGGAGGGCGGCAACCCCCTTTGCTCGGACTGGAGCTTGCCGCCCAATTGATTTAGCCCTCCTGCCGCTGCGGATTATAGAGCTTGACCCCGGCGGCTTCAGCAGTGATGCGAAGGTTCCGTTTCTGATCAGCCGAAACGCTGGCAGTCAGACGCTCAAAGGAGACCTTCACAAACTGCAAGGTGGGAACACGTTGAAGAACGGTGGCCTGATTAACAATTGGAGCCGAATCTCGAACAAGTACACGCACCTTCTCAAGGTCAATACCTCGAAGTACTGTGTAGTAGGAACCGATGCGCGGCCCCCGCTTGTCGTTATCCCAATCAAAAGCATCGCTAACGTCCACGATACTATGAGGGCCATGACCACCCAAAGCAGACAGCTCGTCTAAAGTTAGTTTAAACATAGAGCTCCTTTCCCCTGTCATGCCGACAGGTCAGCTTGTTTGAAGTACATATGAACCGGTTCAATGTGAGTGTAGTATAGCACAACGTTTTCGGTTTGTGGGGGCGAATAAAAGCCAAAAAAACGCTCCGGGAATTTTCTGAAAACCTCTTGATATTTCGATAAGTGCTGTGCCATAATATAAAATTTAGAGAGGTGACTATATGAATAGCGATAAAGAGTTCTGCGTAGCACTTGAGCGTTACTTTCTTGGTACGTTTCTTCAAAATCTTTCTGCGCTTTCTTCTAAGAAAGAATCCGATATAAGGAAATACATATATGCTTCGCTGTACGTGGATAGATCAACTCTTAATAACTTTTTAGCTGGAAGAAGTCACAGTCTAAGAATTGGAAAATGGCCCGAATTACCAAAGAAAGATTTTAAACACAAGAGCGAAATAATGGACAATGGAAAAGGGCCCCGAGACTACATTGATAAATTTAACTCTGTGGTCTTATTGCGATATTTTTATTTGCCATTCTGTTATGCAATGAATGATAAATCGGAAGCCGCGGAATGTTTCAATAAGGCAGCTTCATGGTCAATAGAAGTTATTAATGGAATGTGGGATGGAAAGGTAGATGTAACGTATTGGTCAAAAGTAATTGAACTTTTCCCCTTGCGCTTACTTGTAGATATTAAATTTTTTACAAGCCCATTATATGAAGAAGATATAGTGCGACAAATGATTAGTGAGTTGGAATTACGAACCACTGTAATTAAAGATATTCCGCGTAAAATGCTCAGAGAATTTGTGCAACTGGAAACATTTGTTGATAAATACAGCAAGAAGAAATCGGTCAAAACTGGTACAAGCCATGATTTAATACAAAAATTGAAAGAACAGGACACTTCACTGATACGCATGATACAATTTGCGCGCGGTTCTTTACTTTTTCGCTGCCACTCTATTCGGGCAGTAGATATTCAATTATATTCCTTGATTTATTGCTTGCCCAAAGAAGAACAACTAAAAGCCCAAGCGGCGATAGGAGATATTCATGGTATTTGTGCCAAAAAGGGAATAAAACCAAGGAAGCCAGATTTGCTTGACGAATAAGAACGAAGAGGAGCGGCAGCCGTAATAGCTGCCGCTCCTTTTTTTGCGTGTATGGCGAATGGTTTATGAAATAGTGTCATTAAACCTGCCCGCCAGGCTCTATATATTCCTTTGAATCTACTGTGACGGTGCCGTCACTTGCAACTTCAATCAGAGATAGGCGCGCGTTTACATAATGGAGACCTCCTCCATAAGAGGGTGTCTTAACAACGAAAAGATTCCAAACTGCTTTCCCATTTTTAAATGTAAGCCCGCATTTGGTGCCATCACCTGCTTCGGTTTTATAGGGGGTCTCATATCCCTTGTCTACAGCAATTTTCTGCGCCTGCTTCATGTCAAAATTCGCCAGCTGTTTCAGTTCGTCCTGGGTCATGCGATTGCTGTCTGGAATATTGGAGGTAATCTGCATAGCTCCTGCTTTGCCATCCCATTCCGCCGTTGCGTCGAACAGGGACACAATGGTCTGGAGCGGCAGAAACGCCTTTCCATTGGTAAACTCTATGGCTATTCTCTGGAACTCGCCGCCGTTCATGGAATACTTATAGGTCTTGTCGCGCCCATAATAGATGCTGTTTATGCCCTCAAAGTCCCAATCGGAGAAGTCCTTGTATGTAATGACCAGCGTGTCGCTCTTGGTGGACGCGAGGATAACAGAAGCGTCCGAATTGGCGTACACGGCTACCCCCATGGCTTCCAGCACATCCCGGAGAGGAACCATGACATCATCCTCAAAAATAGAATAGTACGGGTTAGCGGACAGTTTCACCGGGACACCGTTTACTTCAACGCCGGGAGCGGACAGAATACCGCACTCACCAAATTCATACCAACTGGGGCCGATACTGAACAGTTCTTTTTGCTTCGTGTACTTTTTTATGGTGGCTCTGTATTCATCCTCTGAAATTTCTTTTTCATTAAGACCGATATAGTGAGTTATACTTAGGTTCGAATCAAATTCTTCCCGCACGTTGTCATTGCATACAAATGACCCGTTTTCAACCTTAAAGAACGCGTACTCATCCCCCACATAGCGGTGTTCCATAATGATGCCTAAATATAGCTGGCCATCGGCCTGATAGATACTCAGCCAATCAAACGCTCCAGCCAGCCCAAAATCCTGCTCGCAGAGTTTTCCGGCGTGGCCGTCTATATTTGAATATACGGTTGCGATAGCTGCAAAAGTCTCCCAGTCAACGCCCACTGTCAGCAGGTCCACTTTGCCATCGTTGTCCATGTCCACATAGTCGGCATAGAACAGGCCGGAGCCAAAGACCTCATAGGGTTGGGCGCTGTTGACGATCTGCTCGTATTCCCCCTGGAGCGCCCGAGTTTCCTCCGCGCTTGTCCACTGCTCCTCGGCCCAGTAGAGGTAGCTCATGAGGTAGGCACGGGAGCAGGGGGCGGACGGGTCGAACGCCGCGCCCAGTTGGGCGAACAGGCCGTTGTTGTCCGCCCAGGCGGCGGGCCTTTCATAGTACGCGCCGGAAGCGGCCAGTGCCACAGTGCTGCTGTTCACAGCGGCCATGGGCTCGCCCTCGGCCCGCCACAGGAAGGTGAGCGCTTCGCCGTTGGTGCAGGAGTTGTTGGGCTTAAACGAGGAACTTGTGGAAATGCCGCTTTCATAGGCCCACAAGGCGGGCTTATAGTACCAGTTGGAGGGTGAAATGTCGCTGATGGGATTTTCCGTGATTTGCGGCTCGGGGGAGCCCATGGCCCGCCAAATGAACGTGATAGCCTGTCCCCGGGTACAGGTGGACAGGGGCTCAAACGTATCACTGTCAGACGCGATACCGTTTCCATATGCCCACACCACCGCGTCATAGTAATAGGAATCCTCGGGCACGTCGGTGAAGGGAATGGGCGGGGTTGGTTCGGGTGTGGGTGTGGCTTCCTCTGTCGGTACGACCGTGGGCGGGGTGCTGTCCTGCTCCTCCGCCTGCTTGTCGCAGGCCGCGAGGGACAGGAGCAGAAGCAGAGCCAGACACAGGCATAGTATCGGTTTTTTGACTGCTTTTTGTGGATTCATCAATTTATCTTTCTTGTAGCAAATAGGCATAGTATAGCATCCCCTTTCTCTTTTATGGTGTTTGACAACACGGTTCACATTTAGACAAATTTCCGCAACACTCAAGAATTATACTCGGATATTCATACATAGTCAACTGTTATTTCCGTTCGTAAACTAAGAAAAAACGGACGAGAGGTAATTGACTATGATTAGCTATGAGCCATTGAAAAAGACCATGAAAGACCGGGGAATTTCATCATATAGGCTTGAAAAGTTAGGATTCAGCAGAGCAACATATTACAGTATCCGAAAGGGCAACAGCGTATCTACAAATACGATTGACCAGCTTTGTAGAATCCTGAAATGCGGTGTTTCTGACATTATGGAATTCATTGATGAAGATGAAAAAATTCCATAGGTTTGAAACGGCTTGTGGGGTACAGCTAAGCTTTTAGGCTTTGTCCATAAGGTGGTCTTTGCAGTATCATAAAAATGGGTGTCCCGCCACGGGCGGAGCCTGGGCGCTTGTCGGCCCTGGGCATAGGGCGGGCCAAAGGTTGGTTCCGCTCCATGCAATCCCCCGCCGATGGGCTGGCAAGCCCTGGGACACCGGCCCCGTGGGGATTGCGTCGCTTGTATGCGAGCCGCTTTGCTCTCGCATATCCTTGTGGGACATGGTGTAGTCTATCGGAAAGCATGAAAAAACAGGGGGCCGGGGCCTCCCGTTGGCAACTTTTTTGACACCGCAAAAGTCG
This sequence comes from Clostridiales bacterium, assembly GCA_014799475.1. Lineage (GTDB taxonomy): Bacteria > Bacillota > Clostridia > Oscillospirales > Oscillospiraceae > Enterenecus. Next base: position 13,775 of record JAAVHX010000020.1, read on the forward strand.
GATTGTACGCCAATTTTTTATTTTTCTCGTTGTTTCTGGGCGAAAAAGTGATTTTTGCGCCTTTGGTAAGGATGAGGTCTCCAGTTCAAATCTGGATAGCAGCTCCACGAAATCCCTTGAGCCACAACGGTTTGAGGGATTTCTTCTTTTTGTGTCCAGCGGAGTGATTTCGGAATTTGTTACCGTTTTGTTGCCGGGGCGGATAGTATTCTCCGATGGGGAACAAAGAAATAAAAAGAAAAAAGAACTTGAAAATCCCGTTGACTCTTTTTAAGATAAGGTGTATAACAACTGAAAATGGTAAGTTTACCAACAGTGAATATAGAATTTAAAATGCTTAGGAGAGCAAGTATTGTCCAGGGGGACAGTGCGGGCTCTTTTTTTGTTGCCCAAAAACGTAAAGGGGAAATTTTCTCTCACACTGTAGATCGATCAAAAACTTTATGGTCTGTATCCTTTTAGCCATTGAACGGTATCGCGAATTGTGGCTTGGATACTGCGGGTGGCATATCCCAATTCTTCGTGGGCCTTTTGAGATGAGAACCGGGTCTTGCTCTCCACCGTGTCAAGGGAGTACTTGGTATAGAGCGGGTGCTGTCCCCGCTTCCGAGTCATTGCACCCAGAACAGGCTCCGCCAACCGGGCCAGCGGCATGGGTAATGTAGGCGGAACTTTTTTCCCGCACAACACTGCCCCAAGCCCCAGTATCTCTCGAATCTCATGATACCCACCGGGCAGGATGTAACACTCGCCCACGCGGCCCCGCTCAGCCGCAGCGACACAGCCCGCCGCCACATCCCGGACATCCACCAGATCATATCCGCCTTTGACGCAGGTGGGCAGCCTGCCCTCCATAAAGTCCCATACCATCTGTATCAGATGGTTGCGGCCCTCATCATACGGCCCAATGATGCCGGAGGGATGGACCACCACCGCGGGCAGTCCGTTCGCGGCGGCGTCCAGCACCGCCTGGGTTGCCTCAGCCTTGGTTTTGGCATAGCCGCCCACCACTGTCTCCGGCGAGAATTCAGTGATTTCAGTTTGCAGCGTTGGCTGGCCTGTCTCCGGGATGGCGTGGACGGAGCTGACATAGACCAGCTTCTCCACCTGATATTTGGCACACAGCGCCAGTACATTTTTCGTCCCGGTCACGTTGACGTCATAGAGCCGCTGGCTCATTTCGCCGGTCACGTCGATCAAACCGGCAGTGTGGATCACCACCAGCCTTTCATCTTTGGCCCGCTGAAACAGGGGATAAAGGCTTTCCGGCTTCAGCACATCTCCATGTATGTACTCCGCACCGGGGACGGCGGGCTGTTCGTGGGGCAGTAAAAGCCCCCGAACCACTGCATTCCGCTCCAACAGGACGCGCACCACCGTACTCCCCAAATGTCCCGCCGCGCCCGTTACGATATATCGTGTCATTCTGCACCCTATCCTTTTGGTGTGTTTTCCACAGGATAAGGGCTTTGTGTTTGAGAATTGGTTCAGCCTTGTTTCAGAAAAATTAAAATGCTGAATTTGTCCGAAAAAACACAATTAACAATTCTCAAACAATTCTGAAACACGACTCAAATTTAAGGAGTGTATACTGCCCTCAAACCAGCAAAGGGAAGGTGTGCATAATGGAACGATGGCGCGCTGTTCTGAAAAAGCTGCTATTTCCCGGCTGGGGCTGGGTGGCCTTGGCTACGGTGTTGAGTGGGATCTCCCTGACCGCGACCTTTCTGGTCTTTGGGGACGACAGCCCCTTTGCCTATGCGTCTTATGCGCTGTCCGCCTACGCACTGACCATCCTGGTAGCCGCCGTCGTGCCGCTGTTCTCCTCCGCCCGGCGGCTTGTACACAGTGTCCCCATGGCCCACCGATACCTGACCGACCGCTATTTCAAGGTGCGCTCCGGGCTGACGCTTTCCCTTTTCATCAATCTGTGCTATGCTGGGTTCAAGCTGGCCTGCGCGGTGCGGTATTCCTCCTTCTGGGACGGGGCGCTGGCGCTATACTACGTTCTTTTGTGCGCGGTGCGGCTCTATCTTCTGCGCCGGGTGCCAAAGGATGAACGGGAGCAGGATTTGAACAGGGAGCTGCGGTACTACCGCGCCACAGGGCTTTTCCTCTTTGGGTTGGACCTGGCGCTCAGCGGCGTAGTTACCCAAATCATCCGGGACGGCTACGGCAGCAATTATCCCGGTATGCTGATCTATGCGGCGGCAGCCCATGCCTTCTATAGCCTGACCCTCGCCATCGTGAACACGGTGAAGTACCGCAAATTCCACAGTCCCGTGCTCTCTGCCGCCAAGGCCGTCAACCTAACCACCGCGCTGGTGTCCATGTTCAACCTGGAAACGGCGATGATCGACCAGTTCGGTGAGCAGGATGAGCAATTCCGCCTGATTATGACGGCCTGCACCGCCTTTGCTGTGTGTGTCACCGTGCTGGCTATGGCGGCGTTTATGGTGATTTCATCAACTCGAAAACGAAGGAGATTTGACCTATGATCCATATTTTAGTGGTGGAAGACGATGCCAAGCTGAACCAGCTGGTGTGTACCTATCTCAGCGACTGCGGCTTTGAAACCCACGGCTGTCTAAACGCCAACGACGCCTACGACGAGATGTACAACAGCCTGTATGACCTCATCATCTCGGACATCATGATGCCGGAGGTGGACGGCTTCGAGTTCGCCCGAACGGTGCGGCAGGTGAACAAGCATATCCCCATCCTGTTCATGTCCGCCCGGGATGACCTACCCGCCAAGCAGAAGGGCTTCCAGTTGGGCATCGACGACTACATGGTGAAGCCCTTCGAGCTGGACGAGCTGCAGCTCCGGGTACGGGCTTTGCTGCGCCGGGCCAACATCGAGGTAGAGCGGAAGCTCACTGTGGGCAACCTGGTGCTGGACGCGGACGGCATGACGGCGGAAGTGGACGGAGAGGAGCTGCCCGTCACCACCCGGGAATTCAATATCCTCTACAAGCTGCTGTCCTATCCGAAAAAGACCTTTTCCCGCGCTCAGCTCATGGATGAGTTCTGGGGGGTGGACAGTGAGACCAGCCTGCGGGCGGTGGACGTCTACATCACCAAGCTGCGGGATAAATTCTCAGACTGCAACGGCTTTGAAATCAAAACGGTGCGGGGCCTGGGCTACAAGGCGGTGCTGAAATGAACGGGCGCTGGCGCTTTCCTGCCATCCGCTCCAGCCGGTTTCCTGCCGCCCTGTTTGGAATCATTCTGGTGGGACTGCTGCTGGCGTCAGGGGTTCACATGGGCTTTATCATTCTGCTCACGCGGCTGGAGCTGAGCGACTTCCTTCAGGTCAATATCCCAATCCTCTATTGGGGCCTTATTGCGGCGGGCGTGACTGCCGTAATTGTGCGGCTTACAAGAAGTACCTATGAGAAACCGCTCAAGCAGATCGCCCAAGCCGCCCGGCAGGTGGCGGACGGGGATTTCTCCGTCTACGTCCCGCCCATCCATGCCGCCGACAAGCAGGACTACATGGACGACTTGATCCTGGATTTCAACAAAATGGTGGCCGAGCTGGGCAGTATTGAGACACTGAAAACCGACTTTTTCTCCAATGTCTCCCATGAGATCAAGACGCCGCTGGCGGTGATCCAAAACACCGCCGCCCTGCTGGACGACGGGACGCTGACCGACCAGCAGGCAGAACACGTCCAGACCATCAGCCGGTATTCCCGGCGGCTCACCGACCTTATCACGAATATTCTGAAGCTGAACAAGCTGGAAAAGCAGAATATCCAGCCCGTGCCGGAGCCCTACGACCTGTGTGAGCAGCTGGCGGAGTGCGCGTTGCTGTTCGAAAACCGCTGGGAGGAAAAGGACATTGAATTTGAGGCGGATATTGAGGATGAGACCACCATCGTGGCGGACGCCAGCCTGCTGGAGCTGGTGTGGAACAATCTGCTGTCCAATGCCATCAAGTTTACGGAGCCGGGTGGGACGGTCATCCTGCGGCAGACCTCTACGGCAGGGTGCGTGGAAGTGAGCGTATCCGACACCGGCTGCGGCATGGATACCAAAACGCTGGAGCATATCTTTGACAAGTTCTACCAGGGCGACACATCCCGCTCCACCGAGGGCAACGGCCTGGGGCTGGCGCTGGTGCTGCGTATCCTGCGGATGGTGGGCGGGGATGTTTCGGTGTCCAGCAAGCCGGGAGAGGGCAGCACGTTCACCGTAAAAATACCAGTGCGGGGAGGTTTGGCAAATGGGTGAAATCAGAAAAGACAGTGGGCAATTTGTAGGCTACGAATACAAGGAAATCGCCGCCAGCGGGGAGCGGGCGGCGTTCTGCCTGGACTGCTACGAGAGCTTTGGCTGGACGCAGGACGAACGGACCCAGGAGACGGTTCCCACCGCCAAAGGGAAGCTGGTGCTGAAACGTGAGCGGAAAATCGTGAACAAGGCGGAGCTGACCCGCTTACAGCGCCACTTCGAGGCGTGTATGGACGAGATCACGGCGCTGGAGAAGTCCAAAACCGCCAACGCCACCATGTGGGCTATCGTAGTGGGACTTATTGGTACCGTGTTCCTGGCGGGGGCCACCTTCGCCGCTGTCCATGAACCGCCCCTCTACGTACTGTCCGCTCTGTTGGGTGTCCCCGGCTTCATCGGCTGGGCACTGCCTTATTTCCTCTATCAAAAACTGGCCGCCAAACGGGCCAAGGTGGTGGCGGAGCTGGTAGAGCGGAAATACGATGAAATCTACGAGATCTGTGAACAGGGAAACAAGCTGCTGAACTGAAAGCCGCCCCTCCGAATTTTCCGGAGGGGCGGCTTTTTAATATTTCTCAAACACGATTCAAGCAATTTGCAAACATCGCTGCCTTAGAATACAGCCATCAAACGAGCACACCACCATCTGTATCAATTTTGAAAGGGGAAGATCATAATGGTAGAAAAGCGGTTTTAGTCCACAACAAATTTGAGAGGAGAAAATATCATGAAAAAGAGTAACTTTGTGGCGCTGATCCTGGGAACCATCGGCGGCGTATTCTTCGCGCTGGGGATGTGCATGGTTCTGCTGCCGGAGTGGGGCATGGGAACCCAGGGCATCGTCTGCGGCGTGATTGGGCTGGCGGTTCTGCTGGCCACCCTGCTGATCTGGCGCAGGATGGAGCACAAGGCTCCTATTAAGATCAGTGGAAAGACATTGGCAGCCGTTTTCGTTGGCATCCTGGGCACACTGCTGCTGGGCGTGGGGATGTGCCTGTGCCTGCTGGACCCGGCCAAGATGGCCGTGGGGATCGTGGTCGGCGTGGTGGGCATCGTGGTGCTGCTGATGCTCATTCCGCTCCTCAAGGGCATTCACGACTAAGCAAGTTCGGCATCCATATATTCCATACAGGTAGACCGCTCTCCAGATCACACATATTGGGGAGCGGTTTTGCTTTTCATATGTTTTGAAACTGCACACATTGTTGAAGATTCTTCTTTGTAGACACTGGTGCAATCCATCGCTGCAAATTTCCGCTGGTTCTCCTGTGGAGAGAATGCTGGTTTTGAGGATATAGAGCAATATCCAACAGTTGAGGAAAAAGCTGCCCGGCTCGCCTCGGCGATCTATGAGCAGAATTTCTGAGCGTTGTGTGGCTCCCGGCAAAACCAAGCGCTACGGCCCGCCGCGGGTGGGCCGTAGCTCGCGTGAGGCTTATGGTCAAACAGCACAATGCACAAAAACGATCCTGCCTTTTTGGAGGGTGTCGTTCAAAAAACGACACCCTCTTAAAATTTGCCCCATTTCAAGCCACCGTCCGATTTGCTAAACTTAGCATCAGAAAGGCCGGACAGGAATCAAACCGGCGAAAAAGGAAGGAGATCTCTTATGAAAAAATTAACAGCAATGCTTCTCGCGCTCATGATGGTCATTTCTCTGGCCGCGTGCAGCAACAAAACCGGCGATGACAACAAGGACAAGACCAACGACAACCCCGGTGGCCAGCAGCAGGGCGAGCAGGGCGGCCAGCAGGACGACATCGTCCTGTGGACCCTGTCCAACGACCTGAAGCAGTTTGCCGAGCGCTATGAACAGCAGACCGGCAACCACGTGGAAGTGGTGGTGTTCGACTCCGCCGACTTCTCCACCAAGATCATGCAGACCCTGGGCGGCAAGAGCAAGGACGTGGACGTGTTCGTGGGCGAGCCCCAGATGCTGCCCAACTTCTTCGAGGCCGGCTTCTCCGCCGACCTGAGCGAGTTTGACAGCGAGGTCAAGAACCGCCTGGTGGACTACACCTATGAGGCCGGCTGCGACGAGGACGGCGTGCTGCGCGCCATCAGCTACCAGGCCTGCCCCGGCTCCGTCATCTACCGCCTGGATCTGGCCGAGGAAGTGTTCGGCACCAGCGACCCCGACGAGATCGGCAAGCTGTTCTCCTCCTTCAGCGCCATTGAGGACACCGCCGCCAAGCTCCAGGCCAAGGGCTACTCCATCTTCGGCGACACCGGCTCCCTGCGCTGGTTCTCCATCAGCTCCAACCCCTGGGTGAAGGACGGCCAGATCATTGTCGACCAGGATCGTTTGGATTACTTCGACTGCGCTGTTGAGCTCTACCAGAAGAACCAGGTGGCCTTCGCCACCGAGTGGTCCGCCCCCTGGTACGCCTCCATGGCCGGCCCGCTGCCTCAGCTGGCTGACGGCGACGATGTGTGGGGCATGGATAAGGACGCCCTCATGAGCGAGGGCCAGGCCGGCGGCGAGGGCATCACCCAGGTGTTCTCCTACGTTATGCCCTCCTGGGGCGCCCTGATCGTCCGCGATAACGCTGAGGGCAACAAGGGCAACTTCGGCGTGTGCTCCGGCGTGTGTTCCTTCTTCGGCGGCGGCACCTTCCTGACGGTCAACGAGTACAGCCAGCACAAAGAGGCTGCCAAGGCGTTCATTGAGTTCTGCACCCTGAACGACGACACCGCCCAGTGGTGGCTGGAGGCCTCCAACGGCGATGTGGTGAACAACAAGGCCGTGCTGGAGAACAACAAGGACTACCAGAACGAATCCTTCGGCAACCAGAACACCTACGCCTTCTATCTGAAGGAGATGGAGCACATCGACTACGGCATGATCACCGGCTATGACGATCCCATCAAGGAGGCCTTCGGCGCGGCCATCATGTCCGTCCAGAAGGGCCAGCAGACCAAGGAAGCCGCCCTGAAGGAGTTCTACACCACCGTCATCACCCAATTCCCCGAGCTGTCCATCCCCGATGACGCGCCTGTTTCCCTCGGCTAATTTGAGTACATTTCCCAACTGGTCTTCCTGAATGTCTGGGGCGGAGCGGATCGCTCCGCCCCGGACGCATTTTAAATCAAACAAGAAAGGTGGGGCGATTCCATTGGCGGTCAAGGAAAAAGCGGTAACGCAGGAGGGCAAACGGCACAAGAAGGGCGGCCTGGCACAGCGCAACCGATACGGAGCCCTGTTCTGCCTGCCCTTTGTCATCGCGTTTTTGGTTTTTAACATCTATCCCGTATTCCGCACCTTCCAGATGAGCTTTTTGAATTACAAGGGCTTTGGCAAGGAGACCTTCGTCTGGTTCGATAACTACACCCGGGCAATCAAGGATCCCCTGTTCCGGGACGCGTTCGTCAACACCCTCAAGATGTGGGGCGTGAACATCGTCCTCCAGCTGGGCCTGGCCCTGCTGCTCACCATCATCTTCAACGACATGAAGTACCGCATGAAGGGGCTGGGCATCTTCCGGGCGCTGTTCTACCTGCCCAACCTCATCGCCTGCACTTCGGTGGCCTTCCTGTTCAAGACCCTGCTGGACTGGCGGTTCGGCTCCATCAACCAGATCCTGATGACCGCGGGCGTGATCTCCTCCCCCATCAACTGGCTCACCGGCGAGGGCATGACCGCCCAGCTGGTGGTGGGCGTGGTGGGCGCCTGGATGTGGTTCGGCAACAGCTTCATCATGCTGATGGCGGGCGTCCAAGGCATCGACCGCTCCTACTTTGAGGCCGCCACCCTGGACGGCGCGGGCCGCTGGCAGACCTTCTCCAAAATCACCATGCCCCTGCTCCGGCCCATCATGCTCTATGTGGCCGTGACCAGCCTCATCGGCGGGCTTCAGCTCTTCGACCTGCCCTACCTGCTGTCGGGCACTAAGGGCACACCGGGCCGGTCCCTGTACACGGCGGTGTTCTACATTTACACCACCGCCTTCACCAACCACCAGATGGGCTACGCCGCCGCGCTGGCCTTCGTGCTGTTCCTGATCATCGCGGTGTTCTGCGGCATTGCCTTCGCGCTGATGAACAAGAAGGAGGATTAAGGTATGGACGCGAAATCGAAATCCATCAAGGGCCTTTTGTACCTGGGGCTGATCCTGCTCGCCACGCTGTGCTTCACCCCCTTCTGGCTGATGATCGTCAATGCCACCCGCTCGGGCAACGAGATCATGACCGGCTTCTCCCTGCTGCCCAGCGGCAGTCTGGCGCAGAACTGGAAAATCGTCAGCGAAAACATGGACCTGAGCCGGGGTTTCCTCAACAGCCTGTTCCTGGCCCTGTGCAACACGGCGCTGGTGTCCTACTTCTCCGCTCTCACCGCCTACGGTCTGGCCTACTATAAGTTTCCCGGAGCCAAGGTCATCTTCACCGCCCTGCTGGTGTTCATGATGGTGCCCTCCCAGCTGAGTATGCTGGGTTTCTACGACCTGGTGAACAAGCTGGGCATGATCGACACCTACTGGCCGCTGGTTCTGCCCTCCATCGCCAGCCCCGCCACGGTGTTCTTCCTGCGGCAGTACATCCTGTCCGTCATGCCCCGGGCCATCCTGGAGGCCCCCCGCATCGACGGGGCCAGCGAGCTGGCCATTTTCCACCGCATCGTCCTGCCCATCATGGCCCCCGGCATCGCCACCATGGCCATCGGCGCGTTCATCGGCAGCTGGAACAGCTACCTCATCCCCATGCTGCTCATCAATACGCCGTCCAAGCGGCCCCTGCCCGTGATGGTGGCGGAGCTGTCCGCCGTGCGGGACATCACCACCAACCTGGGCGCGACCTACCTGGTGGTGGCCGTCTCGGCGGTGCCCATCATGATCGCGTTCTGCTTCTTCTCCAAGTACATCATCAGCGGCATTTCCGCCGGCAGTGTGAAGGAGTAAAAGGGGCCCCGCCCCTTCGGGGCGGGGCCGGATACACAGCCGCGGCATTTCTGCCGGCAGTGTGAAAGAATAGGGGTGCATTTCCCCCATAAATATGATATGCTGGACACAAGAACCGTTCATGGGAGGTCTTTGGGATGAAGCGGATGATTTCCATGCTGTTGTGTTTGGCTATGATGCTCGGCACAGCCGGGTGCGCATCCAACGCGCACCCGGCCGGGCCGTCTCCGGAGGTCACAGAGGCGGCCAGTGCGAATCTGAAGTGGTACATCAATTTCAGCTGGTACAACACCCCCTGGGGCGGCAACGCCGTCAGCGAGGCCATTACGGAGAGAACCGGGGTGGACATCACCTTTGTCTCCCCGGAGGGCAGCGAAACGGAGACGCTGGACGCGCTGATCGCGGGGAACAACCTGCCCGACCTGGTGACCCTGGGCTGGTGGGAGAGCCAGCTGAACACCATCATCGACCGGGGCATGGTGTACGCCCTCAATGAGCTGGCCGATGAGTACGACGCCTATTTTTGGACGGTGGCGGACGAGGAGCGGCTCAACTGGTATACCGCGGCGGATGGGAATGTCTACTGTTATCCCAATTCCTCCTGCGCGCCCCGGGACTATGAGGGGGACGCCCGCATCGGCTCCAACCAGACCTTCCTGGTGCGAAAAGACATCTACGAGGCCATCGGCTCGCCGGACATGACCACCCCGGAGGGCTTCGCCGACGCGGTGAGGGCCGCGGCGGAAGCCTTTCCCACGGTGGACGGCCTTCCCCTCATCCCCGTCGGGGCCCATGAGTTCACCGAGCGGGGCTGCGACTCCTTTGACCTCTTTCTGGTGAACTTCCTGGCCATTCCCTATGAGAAGGACGGAACATATTACGACCGCTATACCGACCCGGAGTACAAGCGCTGGCTGGCCATGTTCCGCCAGCTGGGGGAGGAGGGGCTGCTGGCAACCGACATCTTCATCGACAAACGGGTGCAGATGGAGGAGAAGGCCGCCCAGGGCCGGTACTTCTGCATGCTCTACCAGCGCACCGACATCGCCGACATCCAGCGTATGCGCTACAGCCAGGACCCGGACAGCGTCTACATCGCGGTGGACGGCCCCCGCAACTCCAGCGGCGACCCATACACCCTCCCCGGCACCGGGCTGAACGGCTGGACGGTGACCCTGATCTCCAAGAACTGCCAGCGCCCCGACCTGGCCATCCGGCTCATGTCCTTTATGATGGGCGAGGAAGGCCAGAAGCTCATCGCCCTTGGGGTGGAGGGGGAGCACTACACCATGGTGGACGGCCGGGCGGTGCTCACCGAGGAGACCGCCCGCCTGCTCAACGAGGACAACGCCGCCTACATCGCGCAGGTGGGGGCCAACGATTCATACTGGATGCTCCAGGACAACCTGATGCAGTCCCAATGGAAGCCCCTGGACGAGCCGGTCATCCGGCAGATGGAGGAGTGGACCCTCCCCTATACCGTCTACACCGGCCAGTATGACACAGATTTCACTCCCGGCAGCGAGGAGGACGCCGCCCACCAGCGCATCACCGCCATCCACGGAGAGATGCTGCCCCGGCTGCTGCTGGCCTCCAGCGAGGAGGAATTCGAGTGGTATTGGGAGATGTACGTCTACCTCCGGGAGACCAACGGCCTGGAACTGGTGCTGGAGGAGAGTACCCGGCAGATGGAGGCCGCCAAGGCCCGCCTGGGCCTGGAATAGGGGGCGCGCCATGCTGAACCGCTTTCGCAGGGCGACCCTCAGCCGGCAGCTTGCCGTGGTGAGCTGTCTGGCGATCCTGCTGCCCATGCTTCTGCTGTGGTACACTATCCTGCGGGGACAGCAGGACGCCGCCATCCAGACCCGGGCGCGGGAGGCCCAGAGCCGGTGCGCCCAGATGGCGGCTCAGGCCGAGCGGGCGGCGGAGCTTTGCAATATGTCCAGCCAGGTGTTTTTGAACACCCCGGCCCTGGTGGATCACTTGGCGCTGCTCAAGACAGGCTGGAGGCCGGGAGCGGCGGAGCTGCTGGAGTTTTACCGCCAGGACGTGGGCAGCTTGGAGAAGATCACCCTCAGTAACCCCTACCTCTATCAGACGCGGGTTTACTCCGATGTAGAGGACATCACCGAGATGATGCCCATCCTGTACAGCGCCCAGCGGATGGAGCGGATGCCCTGGGCCCAGGGGGAACTGGTCTCCGGCTCCTGGTATCTGGACTTTGACGACCAGCTGTTTGCCGACTACCCCGTGACGCCCCACATCATGAGCCTGATCACCAGTATCACCACCTCCACCCAGGAACGGGTGGGTGTTTTGGAGGTGGCTGTGCGGATGGACGAGGTGCTGCCCGACCTGTTTGAGCCATACCAGGGGCGCTGGTCTGTGCTGCTGGACGGGGACGGCGGCGTGGCGGCGGGTCAGGCTGGCGTAAGCCTGGAGGAGCTGGCGTCCATCTCCTTCCAGGAGGGGACGGTGCGGAGCACTCTGGAGGGAAAGCCGGTGCTGGTCACCCAGGCCAGGCTGAAGGATTTCGGCTGCACCTATCTACAGGTCACCAGCCTGACCGACATCTACCGCACCGGTTTGCAGGAAGCTGTCTTTCTGCTGATCATCCTGGCAGCCGCCGCGGTGATGATGCTCTACGCCGTCTCCCGGCTGACCCGGCGGATGCTCCGGGGCTTTTACGGCGCGTTTGACGGCATCCGCGCCTTTGCCAACGGGGACACGGACGCGGTGGTGGCCGTCGCCGGCGAGGGGGAGGTGGCCGCCTTTGCCCGGGAGGCGGGCGGACTGCTGGACCAGATCCGCCGGCTCATGCGGGACAGCATCCAGCGGGAGGCCCAGATCCAGAGCGCCGAGACAAGGGCGCTGCAAAACCAGATCAACGCCCACTTTATCTACAATGTCCTGGAGGCCATCAAAATGATGGCGGAAATCGACGAGGAGTATGAGATCGCCGACGCCGTGACCACGCTGGGCAAGCTGCTGCGGTACAGCATGAAGCTGGAGAGCGGCGGCGTGACGGTGGAGCGGGAGCTGGATTACATCCGGAACTACATCACGCTGATGAACCTGCGCTTTGACTATGTCATCAGCCTGTGTGTGGATATTCCCCCGGAGCTGCTGGACCAGAAGGTGCCCAAGATCAGCCTCCAGCCCATTGTGGAAAACGCCGTCGTCCACGGGGCCGCCGCCCTGGCGGCGGATACCACCATCACGGTGCGGGGAGCGGTGGACCGAGAGCGGGGGTGCTTTTCCATCCAGATCATCGACGAGGGCCAGGGGATGGATGACGCCGGGCTGGCACGCCTTCACCGCCAGATCGCCGGGGAGGAGGCCGCCCCCGCCGCTTCCGGCAACGGCATCGGCCTGGGCAACGTGCAGAGCCGCATCCGCATGGCGTTCGGGGAGGGCTACGGGCTTCAGGTGGCCTCCCAGCCTGGGCGGGGCACCAAAGTAAGCGTGACGCTTCCCTATGTGGAGAAAACGGAGGGGACAGCATGAACAAGATCCTGATCGCGGAGGATGAGAAATTCATCCGAGCGGGCCTGAAAACCATGGTCCAGCGCTCCCCCATCCCGGTGGGTGAAATTTTGGAGGCCCGGGACGGCGAGGAGGCGCTGGAGCTCCTGCGCCGGCATACGGTGGATCTGCTCATCACCGACATCCGTATGCCGAAAATGGACGGAATTCAGCTGGTTAACCAGCTAAGCACCATGGGCCATCGGCCCATGGTGCTGGTAGTGAGCGGCTACGATGACTTTTCTTACGCGGTGGAGATGCTGCGAAACGGCGCGTCGGACTACCTGCTCAAGCCGGTGGAGCGGGAGCGCCTGTATGAGGCGCTGGAAAAGCTGGAGGAGCAGTTCCAGCGCCGTCAGGCGGCGGACGAGGAGGAGACCCGGCAGGCGCGGCAGGCCCTGCGCCAGCTGATGCTGGAGGGGGACGGGACCGGGACAGCCGACAGGCTGGCGGCCCGGTGCGGCGGCAGCTTCTTCCCAGGGGAATACGTGGGCTTTTGCGCGGGCGCGCTGGGCGCGCCCCTGCCCGAGGACGTGTTGTGTCTGCGAGGGGAGGGACCGGAGCTGTTTTATGCTGTCCCCGCCGCCGGCGCGGAGGGACTGGCGGAGCTGCTGCCCCTCCCGGCGGGGCGCGGCGGAACCTGTTCCGGGCTGGAGCAGCTCCCCCGGTGCTACCGGCAGGCCCGGGAGGCGTGGCGGCGCTCCTTTTTCAGCGGGACGCTGGTGACCGCACCCATCAAGACCCCCGAGCGGCCCGTGACCGCCAACGCCCGCCAGCTGGCTGGGCTGGTGGGGCTGGCGCGGGGACAGGAGGCCATTCGTCTGCTCCGGGGAGAGGCGCAATATGTCGCCCAGGGCAAGACGGCCCCGGAGGACTTCGTCCGGCTGTGCGCCGAGTTCGCCGCGCAGGTCAAGGTCACCTGCCAGAGCCTGGTGGAGCTGACCGGCGACCCGGAGCGGTTCGCGGACGTCTGGGCCTTCCCGGACTGCGGCAGCTACCTGGATGAGCTGGAGCAGTGGCTGGACGAGTTCTGCGGGAAGGCCGCCGACCAGTTTTCCGACTACGAGAACAAGCAGAAGATCCGACAGGGGGTGCAGTACATCCAGCAGCACTTCCGGGAGCCGCTGAACATGGCGGTGGTGAGCAACCATGTGTCCATGAACTACTCCCTGTTCAGCCTGCTGTTCAAGCAGTACACCGGCGGAAACTTTGTCAGCTACCTGCAAAAGCTGCGCATCGACGAGGCCAAGCGGCTGCTGGAGACCACCGACTGGCGGGTCAACGAGATCGGCCGCCATGTGGGATTCTCCGATGAAAAGCACTTCCTCAAGGTGTTTAGGAGCGCCGTGGGCCTGTCCCCCACGGAGTACCGCAAGTCGGCCGCGCTCATAAAGCCTGAAACAAAATCCGAATCATAATGAGGACGGCCTCCAGCATCTGTCTGGGGGCCGTCATTGTGGCTTCGCCCCAACGACCGGCCCGCCAACCTGCTGGCCGGCCAGGGGCCGTCATTGTGGCTTCGCCCCAACGGAAAAGGAAAAAATGACACCATTATAAAATCCGCCCCGCTGTTTTGTTTTGTGATTTCCGCTAAAATACAGGTAGAAAACCAGGAAAGGCGGCGGTGATATGCCACTGAACTTTTTGAACGGATCGGGTGATTTCACCCTGGAGCACGCCCAGCGCTGGCCGGGGGTGTACTTCCCCCTGGCCAATGAGGGCGGGATGATGTCCAGCGTGACGCCTCTGCTGTCCGGCGACTGCAAAACGGGGCAGAACACCTTCCTCCTGGCCCCCACCAGCGCCGAGACCCTCCACGAGAGCCGGGCCAGCCGGAATTTCTGGGTGGGGATCGATGGCGAGCCCTGGTCGGCCACCGGCCAGAGCGCCCCTCAGCAGGGGGCCCGCTTCACTGACCGGGAGGAGGATGTCGTCCTCACCGGCGGCCTGCTGTGGCAGAGCGTTTCCCGCACCCACCGCGCCAGCGGCCTGCGCTCCGATGTGCTCAGCTTCGTCCCGGCGGGGAAAGACCGGGTGGAGATCATGCAGGTCTCGCTCACCAATGGCGGGGAGAGGCCCCTGACGATCGCCCCTGCGGCGGCGGTCCCCATCTATGGCCGCTCCGCCGACAACATCCGGGATCACCGCCACGTCACCAGTCTGCTCCACCGGGTGGAGCTGCGCCCCCACGGCCTGGACGTCACCCCCACTCTGACCTTTGACGAGCGGGGGCATCAGCCGGGCCGGGTGACCTATCGGGTGTGGGGCGGGGACGAGACCGGCGCGCCCCCGGCGGGCTTCGTGCCCCTGTCGCGGGACTTTGTGGGCCAGGGCAGCTATGACTGGCCGGAGGCCGTGGTGTGCTCCCGACCGGATGCTTGGCTTCACGCCGGCCAGACCGCCCAGGGCGGCGAGGTGACAGCGGCCCTGTTCTTCCCAACCATCACGCTGCTGCCCGGGCAGCGCTGCCGCTACCAGATCGTCCTGGCGGTGGACGACAGCCCCGTCCCCTACCTCACCCCAGATGGGGTGTCCGCTGCCCTTGAGGACACCAAAGCCTGGTGGCAGGCCCAGGCGGGCCAGACCTTCCGCACGGGGGATCCGACCTTCGACGCCTGGATGCGCTGGGTGGCGGTGCAGCCCCTGCTGCGCCGCATTTTCGGGTGCAGCTTCCTGCCCCACCACGACTACGGCCGGGGCGGCCGGGGCTGGCGGGACCTGTGGCAGGATAGCCTGGCCCTGCTGCTCACCGGCCCGGACCGTGTGCGCGGCGACCTGCTGGGCTACTTCGCCGGGGTGCGCACGGACGGCACCAACGCCACCATCATCGGGGCGAAGCCCGGCGAGTTCAAGGCCGACCGAAACAACATCCCCCGGGTGTGGATGGACCACGGCTTCTGGCCCCTGCTGACCACGGCGCTCTACCTGGACGAGACGGGGGACGACCGCTTCCTCCTGGAACAGCAGACGTACTTCTCCGACCACCTGCCCCACCGCGGGGAGGGGACGCCCCGGGAGACGCCCGCCCCGGTCCGCTCCGGCACCGTGCTGGAGCACCTGCTCACCCAGCTTACCACCGCGTTCTTTGACGTGGGCGAGCACGGCCATATGCGCCTGCGGGGCGCGGACTGGAACGACGGGCTGGACATGGCCTCCAAGCACGGGGAGAGCGTGGCCTTCACCGCCGCCTACGCCTACGGCTTCGACCTGCTGGCCCGGTCGGTAGAGCATCTGGCGGAGACCGGCGAAGAGACGCTGACCGTCAGCGCCCCGCTGGCGGCCCTGCTGGACCACCCGGCGGAGGGCTATGGCGATCCTGCCGCCATGCGGGAGGCGCTGGGGCGGTACTGCCGGGAGATCGACCGCACCGGGGAGACCGTCGCCCTCCCCGGCCGCCCGCTGGCGGAACGGCTCCGGGATATGGCCCGGTGGATCCGGGAACACATCGCCCGGACCGAATGGGTGGGCGATGGGGCCGACCTGCACTGGTTCAACAGCTACTACGACGACGACCGCCGCCAGGTGGAGGGCCTGCGGGGGAAGAGCGTGCGTATGATGCTCACGGGACAGGTGTTTGCCATCCTGTCCGGGACGGCGGACGAGGGGCGCACCCGGGAGATCATCCGGGCGGCGGACTGGTATCTGTGCGATCCGGGCCGGGGCGGCTACTGCCTGAACACGGACTTCGGCGAGGTCAAGCTGGACATGGGCCGGATGTTCGGCTTTGCCTACGGCAACAAGGAGAACGGCGCGGTGTTCTGCCACATGGCAGTGATGTATGCCTATGCCCTGTACAGCCGGGGCCTTGCGGAGGAGGGCTGGCGGGTGCTGGAGCTGCTCTATCGCCAGAGCGCTGACTTTGCCCGGGGCGGCATCCTCCCCGGCATCCCGGAGTATTTCGACGACCGGGGGCAAGGGATGTACCCCTATCTCACCGGCGCGGCCAGCTGGCTGCTGCTGACCTTGCAGACCCAGGCCTTCGGTGTGCGGGGGCAGCACGGGGATCTGCTGCTGGAGCCCAGGCTCACCGCCGCCCTGTTTGATGAGAGCGGTGCGGCGGAGATGACCTGCACCGCCGCGGGACGACAGGTGCGGGTGCGCTATGAAAATCCCCTGCGGCTGGACTGGGGCAGCTATCAAATCGGCACGGTACAGTGTGGAGCCAGAAGCTGGGAGGGCAGAGGCGCTTCCCTCCTGATCGTCAGGGCCGAACTGCCCCAGATAGATGAGCCGCTGGAGCTGACCGTCACGCTGATTCCCAAAGGAGAGAAGATCCATGTTTGACGAGAAAAACCGCTATGTAATCGAGGACTACCAGACCAAGCCCCCCTTTTCCAGCTTCCTCCCCGGCATCGCGGGGCCGCTGGGGGTGCCGGTGTGGTGCTACTACAACAACCGGGGGCAGGGGGTTTGCTCCTTTGGCGCAAAGGATAAGGACCACGCCATCATGGAGTTCTCCCCGGCCCACACCGCCTACCGGGAGGTGAGCCGCACCGGCTTCCGTACCTTCTGCAAGGTGGACGGCGCGTACCGGGAACTGTTTACAAAAAACTGCGCCATGCACATCGGCATGAGCGAGGTGGAGATCAGCTGCCGGGACGGGGAGCTGGAGGCCAGCGCGGTGTATTTCGGCGTCCCGGGAGAGCGGACGGCGGCGCTGGCCCGGGTGCTGACGGTGCGCAACGCGGGGCTGGAACCTGCCGAGCTGGAGCTGCTGGACGGTATGCCGGAGCTGGTGCCCTACGGGGTGGATCAGGACGCGCTGAAAAACATGGCCAACCTGGCCCAGGCGTGGATGCGGGTGGAGGACGCGGACGCGGGCCGCGCCTGCTTCCGGGTGCGGGCCTCCATGGCGGACACCGCCCAGGTGACGGCGGTGGAGGGCTGCAATTTCTGCCTGGCCCGGGATGAGGCAGGGACGGTTCTGCGCCCCATCGTCCAGCCCGAGCTGGTGTTTGGCGCGGATACGTCTCTGGCCATGCCGGAGGGGTTCGCGGGCACAACCCTGGAAACCCTGAGCAAAGCGCCACAGGTGACGGAAAACCGCTTTCCCTGCTGCTTCCTGCCCAAGCGGGCCGCCCTCGCCCCCGGCGAGGCGGTGCAAATCTTCTCCCTCTATGGTCAGGCAGAGGACAAGGGCCGGGTGGCCGCGCTGGCTCAGCGTGTCCAGGGCGGCGGGTGGTTCGAGGCCAAGCGGCGGGAGGCCGCACAGCTGGTGGATAAACTGTGCGAGGCCATCGAGACCCATACGGCTGACCCGGTGTTCGACGCCTACTGCAAGCAGACCTATTTGGACAACGTCCTGCGGGGCGGCGCGCCCATATTCTTCAAGGACGGGGAGAACAAGGCGCCCTTCTATCTCTACTCCCGGAAGCACGGCGACCCGGAGCGGGAGTACAATTACTTCTCCCTGGGGGGCGAATACTACGCCCAGGGCAACGGCAACTTCCGGGACGTGAACCAGAACCGCCGGTGCGACGTGCTGTTTGCCCCGGAGGTGGGGGCGGCAAATATCCGCACCTTCTTCGACCTGATCCAGACGGATGGCTACAACCCACTGGTGATCCAGGCCGGTACATATACGCTCCCGGCGGGCAAGCTGGAGGAAGCCCTGGAAAAGCTGCCTGATAACCGCCGCGATGCGGGCCGGGCGCTGCTGTCCAAGCCCTTCGCCCCCGGGGCGCTGGCCATGGCCCTGGAGGACTGGGGGCTGGACGCCCAGCGGCTCACCGCCGCCATTGTGTGCGCCGCCGACAGCGAACCCAACGCCGACTTCAAGGAGGGCTACTGGTGCGACCACTGGACATACAACCTGGACCTGATCGAGAGCTTCCTGTCCGTCTACCCGGAACAGCGTGAGGAGCTGCTGTTTGGGGAGCGCCGGTACCGCTGGTACGAGTCCCGGGCGCTGGTGAACCCACGGGCCAAGCGTTACACCGTGACAGAGGGCGGCCTGCGGCAGTACCATGCCCTGGACGAGGAGGCCAAAGCCGGTGAAGCCCGCAAGTGGGTATGCACTGCGGTTGGGGAGGAGGCCCGCAGCACACTGATGGAAAAGCTTCTGCTGCTGTGCGCCGTCAAGACCGCCACCCTGGACGCCGCAGGGATGGGCGTGGAGATGGAGGGCGGCAAGCCGGGATGGTACGACGCGCTGAACGGCCTGCCCGGCCTGCTGGGCTCGTCCATGGCGGAGAGCTGTGAGCTGGCCCGTCTGCTGCGCTTCACGAGGAAGGCGCTGGAGCAGCGGGACGGGGCGGTAGAGCTGTACGGCGAAATCGGGACACTGCTGGCAGAGGTGGACGGCATCCTGCGCGGCAAGACGGATCGGTTTGCCCGCTGGGATGAGCTGAACCGTGTCAAAGAGGGATACCGCGCCCGGACGGCAGACGGCTTTGACGGAGGGCGCACGGCGCTGGACTGTGCCCAAGCCGCCGCCATGCTGGAAAACATGGAGCGGGTGGTGCTGGACGGCATCCGGCGCGCGGTGGAGCTGTGCGGCGGCATCTGCCCCACCTACTTCACCTTCGAGGCGGACGGGGTGACGGAGACCCCCGACGGCCCCATGCCCACCGGGCTGACGCCCCATCCCCTGCCCCTGTTCCTGGAGGGGCCCACCCGCTGGTTGAAGCTGGATATGCCCCAGGAGGAAAAAAGCGCCCTGGCCGAAAAGATCCGGCAGAGCGGACTGTACGACCAGGAACTGAAGATGTATAAGGTGAACGAGAGCCTTGCCGGCGTCAGCTTCGAGGCGGGACGTGCCCTGGCCTTCACCCCGGGCTGGCTGGAGAACGAGTCCATCTGGCTCCACATGGAGTACAAATACCTGCTGGAGCTGCTGAAAAGCGGGCTGTACGACCAGTTCAGCCAGGATTTCCGCGCCGCCGTCCCATTCCTTGACCCGGCGCGGTATGGACGCAGCCCGCTGGAAAATGTGTCCTTCCTGGCATCCTCCGCCAACCCGGACCCCTCGGTATGGGGCCGCGGGTTCGTGGCCAGACTGTCCGGCTCCACGGCGGAGTTTTTGCAGATGTGGCAGCTGATGTTCTTCGGGCCCGACCCCTTCCGGGTGGGCGCGGACGGGCTGGAGCTCCACGTTACACCCTGTATTCCCAGCTACCTCCTGGGGACGGAGGGTACGGTGAGCGCCACGTTGCTGGGGCACATCCCGGTAACCTACCGCGCAGCCGGGCTGGGCGCCCTGCGCCCCGGCCAGACCGTGCCCGCCCGCTGGACGCTCACCAAAGCGGACGGAGAAATCATCACGGCAGACGGCCCGTATCTCCCCGAGCGGGAGGCCCGCCTGGTGCGGGATGGCGGAGTCCGAACGATTGAAATTTGGATGAAATGAGGCGGCGATGATGAAAGCTGTTTTAACCACTACTGATTTACAGGCCGGCCTGCGCTGGCATGAGACGGAGCTGGAGAGCGGCCCGGTGGACTGCGTCCGGCAGGTGTCTGTCTATCCCGAGCTGCGCTTCCAGCCCTTCCAGGGCTTCGGCGGCGCGTTCACCGAGGCGGCGGCGGTGTGCTGGAAAAACCTGCCCCCAGAGCGGCGGCAGGCGTTTTTGGACGCGTATTTTGGGCGGTCCGGCCTGGGCTACACCCTGGGCCGGGTACACATGGGAAGCTGCGACTTTGCCTTGGGCAACTACGCCTGCCAGTCCGGGCCAGAGGACGAGGGCTTCGACACCGGCCGGGACGACGAAAACCTGATCCCCATGATCCTGGCGGCGCAAAAGACGGCGGGCACGCCCATTGGCCTGATGCTCAGCCCCTGGAGCCCGCCCGCCTTTATGAAAACCAATGGGGACATGAACCACGGCGGCAGCCTGAAGCCAGAGTGCCGCGCCCGCTGGGCAGGGTGCATGGCGAAATACGCCGCCCACTACCGCGCCGCTGGCTGCGATGTGCGGCTGATGTCCGTCCAGAACGAGCCCGCCGCCGTCCAGACCTGGGATTCCTGCATCTACTCCGCCCAGGAGGAGGGGGAGTTCGCCGTGGGGCACCTGGCCCCCGCCCTAAGAGAAGCGGGCTGCGGGGACGTGAAGATCCTGGTCTGGGACCACAACAAGGAGCTGCTGATTCAACGGGCCGCCGGGACGCTGGCCGTCCCTGGGGCGGCGGAGGCGGTGGGCGGCTTCGCCTTCCACTGGTACACCGGCGACCACTTTGACACGGTGCGGCTGGCCCATGACCACTGGCCGGATAAGGAGCTGTGGTTCAGCGAGGGCTGCGTGGAGTACAGCCGCTTTGACGGCATGACAACCCTGCAAAAGGCGGAGATGTACGCCCACGACATCATGGGCAACCTGAACGCCGGCATTTCCGGCAGTCTGGACTGGAACCTGCTGCTGGACGCCAAGGGCGGGCCAAACCACGTGGGGAATTTCTGCGAGGCCCCGGTGATGCTGAGCGAGGACGGCTCTGACTTTATCCTTCAAACCGAGTACTACTATATCGGGCAGTTCAGCCGCTTCATCCGCCCCGGCGCGGTGCGGCTGGGCGTGTCCGGCTGGACGTCTGACCTGGAGATGACCGCGTTTGAAAATCCCGATGGGAGCATTGCTGTGGCGGCGCTCAACCGCACAGAGCGGGCACTGCCGGTATCCGTGACGCTGGACGGGCAGGAGGGCGTTGGCTTTGTGCTCGCGCCCCACAGCATGGCCACGCTGGAGCTGCGGACAGCCGGCTGAAGGCGCGGCGTTCCCGGCAGCAGCAGATGAATGATGGCGGCGGCGATTCGTATTCACCGCAGGCTGAATGCCGCGATGGCGATGAACAGCAGGATCGTACACAAGGTATGGACCGACAGGCTGGTGGAAATGTACCTGCCCTCATCCCCAACGTCGGCGAACAGGGGGATGATGAAGGGCGCGGGCAGGGAGTAGAGGATCATCAGGGCGATCTGCAGCCCCTTGTCATAGGGGACGATGCGGAACAGGACAAAGCTCACCAGGGCCAGCAGGCACCCCATGACGGCCAGGCGGCACAGGACGGTGACCGCCACCGGGCGCAGGAGCTTCCTGTCCAGATCCAGCTCATAGCCCACCACCAGCAGGACAAGGGCGCTGGTGGGCGCGGTGATCATGGAGATGATCTCCGTGACCATGCCGGCGGCGGGGCTGGCCAGCACCCACTGGCCCACGCCCAGCACCCCCAGCAGGATGCCCAGCGCCATGCCGATGCAGCATTTGTTGGTGACCATATTCTTCACCAACCCGCCCGCCGTGGGCTTGCGCCCGTCGGTGAGGGCCAGGAAGCCCAAAAACGCCGTGTAAGCGAACACGGTCTGCCCCAAGTCCACGGCGGCAAAGCCGGACTGCTCTCCCATGAGCACGCCGTAAAGCGCGTAGCCCAGCATACCGCCCTCGGCGCTGGCCAGCAGGAAGGGGAAAAATTTCCCATGGGGGGCGGCCAGCTTTCTCAGCGCGAACCCCAGCCCCAGGGCCAGCCCGAACCCGGCGTATACCAGCACAAAAATAAGGGCCACCGCCGCCGAGTAGCGGGCGGTAAAAAAGGCGTTGAACAGCACCACCGGCAGGCAGATGTCCCCCACCACCGCTTTCAGGCCCGCCAAGCCGTTCATATCGAATATCCTTTTCCGGCGGCACACCATGCCCAGCCCCAGCAGCACCACGATGGGCAGCACCATTTGCACCACTTGTAAAGCCATGAATATTCCTCCTCTCGGTATTCGGAAACTCTCCGCCCTTACGGGCGGAGAGTTTTTGATTGCCGTATTTTCTTACTTGTGGATCTCGTCCTGGAAGAACTCCAGGGCCTCCTTGTCGGTGGCGCCCTTATGGACGATCATGGACACCGCCTGGGCCATGGCCACGGGGTGGGTGCTCTGGAAGATGTTCCGGCCCATGTCCACGCCGTGGGCGCCCTTCTGGATCACGCCGTAGGCCAGCTTGAGGGCGTCCGGCTCGGACAGCTTCTTGCCGCCCGCCACCACGATGGGCACTGGGCAGGCCGCCACGACCTCCTCAAAGTTCTCACAGTCATAGGTCTTGACCACCTGCACGCCCATCTCGGCGATGATGCGGGTGGCCAGCTTGAAGAACCGGTCGGTGCGGGCCATATCCTTGCCCACGGCGCACACGCCCATGGTGGGGATGGAGTAGCGCATACCGGCGCTGATGACGCGGTTCAGGTTGTCCAGGCTGGACAGCTGGCCGTCCGCGCCGATGAAGGTCTGCACCGCCATGCAGTCGGCGTTCATGCGGATGGCGTCCTCAATGTCCACCGCCACCACCTCGTGGCTCAAATCGTCCTGGAGCATGGAGGAGCCGGAGGTGACCCGCAGGGCCACGCTCTTCACGATCTCGGGGGGGACGCAGGTGCGCAGGGCGCCCCGGGTGCCCATGAAGCAGTCCACATAGGGGGCCAGCTGGGGCAGCAGCAGGTCCAGCCGCTCCAGGCCGGCGGTGGAGCCCATGAAGTAGCCGTGGTCAAAGGCGAACATGACGGTGTTGCCGCTCTCGGGGTTGAAGATGTTGGACATATGCTTCTTCATGCCCCAGTCCAGGCTGTTGATGCCCTTGAGGAAAAACCCCTTCTGATTGGCAAAGGGGACGTCCACATGATAGTCCTTTGAAACCTTCAAGCCTTCCAGATCAGCCATAACAATATATCCTCCTTGTATTGGTAAAATGATCAGCGGCGAGGGGATGCCCTCCGCTCCCAAAAAAGCGCCGTCAAGCGGCGGCGCTCTTTTGGGAGCGGAGCGGGGGGCTTTGCGACCCCGCTCCGCCCGTCACAGGCCCTTAAAAACCTGCTGCAAGACAAGTTGACTTGAATCAGAAGTCGTAGTTGTCCATGTTGTCGGCGTTGAAGATGGCGCGCTCGGGCAGCAGCACCACGCCGTTGTTGATGTCACCGGTGGCGTCGTCGGGATTCAGGCAGTTGTTGGGCATGACCTCGCACTTGCCGATGCCGGGGACGTCGATGACGTCGCCAACCTTCACGTCATTGCCAGCGGCGATGTAAGCGGCCACATAGCAGCCCAGACCGCCCTGGATCTTGCAGTCCCACAGGCCCCAGTTGAACAGGGTGCCGTTGGTGCAGTAAGCCTTGATGGCGTTGGGGGTGGCGAAGCCGGTGATGGTCACGTCAGCCTTGGTCAGGCCCTTGTTCTCGGCGGCCTGGAGCTGGCCGGGCAGAGCGGTGGAGTCGTTGCAGATGATCAGGTCGATGTCGGGGTTGTCAGCCAGAACGGCCTCGCCGATGGTGACGGACTTCTCCGCGTCCTGCTCGGAGTAGTAGTTGTCGGGATGGACGTTCTCCCAGTTGGGATACTTTTCCTTGATGATCTTCTCACCCTCGACCTGCCAGGAGTTCTGGTCGGTGACGGTGGCCTGAGAGTAGTGCCAGGCGTACTTCACGGTGTCATTGTCGGGATCGATGCCGCGGTCCTTCAGGCCGTTGACGGCCAGGTCCACCAGCATCTGGCCCAGGACCTCGGGGGTGCCCTGGGAAACCATCAGGGCGCGGTCAGAGGCGGCGGCGTCGGAGTCCCAGGTGCAGACCACGATGCCCGCATTGATGGCCTCTTTCAGCGCGTCGGCCACGCCGGCGGCATCCACGGTGGAGATGCAGATGGCGTCCACGCCCTTGGAGATGGCGTCATTGATGCACTGCACCTGGTCGGCGGCAGTGGCGTTGGGGGAGCCGATGTAGTCAACGGTGATGCCCCAGTCCTTGGCGAACTCCTGGGCGCCGGTGTTGGCCACCTCGAAGAAGGCGTTGCCGGTCAGCTTGGGGATGAAGGCCACGGTCTTGCCCTCGACGGACTTAACGCCGTCGGCGGCGGGGGCGGGGTCGTTGCCGCCCTGCTTGGTTTCGGTGGGCTTGTTGCCGGAGCAGGCGGCCAGAGCAAGGATCATGCCCAGGGCCAGAAGAAGTGCTACGAGTCTCTTCAGTTTCATGTTTCATACCTCCATAATTTTTTATATTCAGGGACGGCTTAGCCCCGGAATATACGCTTGGTTACGCGCCGGCCTTGGCCTCTTTGCCCTTGCCGCGCAATTTTCCCACCCAGGCGATGACGGTGGGGTTGCTGACGATGGCCCGGCCCACGACAACCACCACCAGCAGCACGCCGATGGGGATGTCCAGATACTGCTTGTTGATGCCGAAGCACAGCGGCATCCCAAACCGCAGCAGGGTGATGGAGATGGCCGCCAGGGCGGTGCCGATGGCGCTGCCCTTTCCGCCGGTGGACAGGGTGCCGCCCAGTACGCAGGCGGTGATGATGGTCATGGTAAAGTTGCCGCCCAGGTCGGACTTGGCGGTGCCCAGCTGGGAGGTCATGACCACGCCGGTGATGCCCGCCGCCAGGCCGCTGAGGATGTAGGTGGACATGGTGATCCAGCGGCTGTTCACGCCGGAATACTCCGCCGCGGCGGGGTTGACCCCCACCAGGAACACCTTCCGGCCGTATTTGCTCCGGTGGAGCAGCAGGTACGCCGCCAGCAGCAGCACCAGGAAGATGATCATCTGCAGGGGGACGATGCCGAACAGTTTCGTCCTGGTCAGCGCCTTGAAGCTGTCCGGGAAGCCGCTGATACCCTTATATGCCTCGGTGCTGGACAGACCGGACACCAGCAGGCCAAGGCCCGAGTAAAGGAAGCTGCCGCCCAGGGTGACCACCATGGCCTGAACGCCGCAATAGGCCACAAAGAAGCCGCTCAGCGCGCCGCAGGCCACGGATACCGCCACGGCCAGCAGGGACGCCACCCAGATGTTCATCCCGAAGTCCTGCCAGGCCACGCCGATGATGATGGAGGTAAGGCCCACAATGGCACAGGACTGGATGTCGATGCCGCCGGTGATCATGACGAAGGTGACGAAAATGGAGACGTACCAGAAGGTCAGGTCACCGTTGGCGGAGGCAAAAATGCGGGAGAGGGAGAGGAATTTGGAGTTGGTCGCGCCGAACACGACACACTCCACCGTGATGAGGAGCAGCAGAAACAGGTTCCAGCGGAAATTGGGGCCGTTCCACAGGCGGCGCAGGCCGCTCTGACCGCCCAGCTTCGGGGTTTTGTCGCTCATTGCTCCAGCCCCTCCTTTCCACCGGGGACCGCCGAGGTGCGGGCGGCCAGACGGGCGTGGCGGTTGTTCACCGCGGCCCTGTGCTGCATCAGCGCGTCCGCCACCACGATGGTGATGAGGATCACGCCGGTGATGGCGTTGTCGTAGTTGGAGGAGAAGCCCATGAACACCAGCAGGTAGCTGATGGAGGCCATGATGACCGCGCCGATGCCCGCGCCGATCACCGAGCCCACGCCGCCGGACAGGCTGATGCCGCCCAGCACGCAGGCCGCCACCGCCTTCATCTCATAGCCGTTGCCGCTCAGGGAGGTGACGATGCCGATGCGGCTGGCGAAGATGATGCCCGCCGCGGCGCTGAGCACGCCGCAGATCAGGTAGGCCGTCACCTTGGTGCGGGTGGCGGGTATGCCTACCAGCTCCGCGCCGCCGGCGTTGTCGCCCACGGCGATGAAGTAGCGCCCCCGCTTGGTGCGGGTGAGCAGGAAGTGGATGCCGATGGTCAGCAGCACCGCGCAGCAGTAGTAGACGGTGAAGCGGCCCACCAGGGTTTTGGAGGACATATCCTTGAACTCCTTGGGCAGGCTGTTGACCTGCTCCACGCCCACCTGTAAGTACATCATCCCCCGGAGGATGCCGTTGGTGCCCAGGGTGAAGATGAGAGACGGGATCTTCATGACGGCCACGCCCCAGCCGTTGACCAGCCCCACCACCACGCCGATGAAGATGCCCACGGCAAAGGCCAGGAACCAGTTGGATCCGTTCTGGATCATGGTGCCCGCCACGGCGGCGGACAGGCCCATGGTGGAACCCACCGACACATCGATCTCACCGATGAAAATGGCGAAGGCCATGCCCACGGCGATGAGGGTGTACACCACGGAGCTGTTGAAGCAGGCGCTGATGTTGTCCACGGACAGGAAGGCCGGATTGATGATCCCCACGACGAGGAACAGCCCGGCCAGGAACAGGAAGCTGGTGAACTCCCTGGCCTTCACGATCTTTTTTACCGCGTTCATGCCTCTTTCGCCTCCTGTTCCACGATGCCAAAGGCGGCGGCCGTGAGATTATCCTGATTGATGTCCGCCTTTTGGAACTCGGCGTTGATCCGGCCCTGATACATGGTCACTACCCGGTCGGCCAGCTCCTCCAGCTCCTCCATGTCGCTGGAGATGAGCAGGATGGACAGCCCCTGCTCCCGCAGCTGGTGGATGATGTGGTACACGTCGCCGCGGGCGGCCGCGTCGATGCCCCGGGTGGGTTCGTCCAGAATGACGATGCCCGGGTCGGTGGCCAGGGAGCGGCCGATGACGATCTTCTGCTGGTTGCCGCCGGACAGGCTGCCCGCCAGTTGGTCGTGGCCGGTGATTTTAGTGCGGAAGTTCTTGACGTATTTGTCGGTGATGCCGTACTCCGCCCTGCGGTTCAGGAACACCTTGCCCAGGGCGCCGCCGAACAGGCTGGCGCTGGTGGTGTTGGCGGATACGTCGCAGATTTTGAACAGGCCGTTGAGGTGGCGGTCCTCCGGCACGTAGTTCAGCCCCGCCGCGATGACCTGCCGGGTCTTTTTGCCGGTGATGTCGTCCCCGTTGAGGAGCACCCGGCCCCCCAGCACCTTATCCATCCCAAAGATGGTGGTGGCCATCTCGGTGCGCCCCGCGCCCACCACGCCGGCCACGCCCAGGATCTCGCCGGGCCACACCTTCAGGCTCACGTTGGAGAAGCCGTAGCCGCTGAAATCTTCCAGCTCCAGCACGGGCCGGGCGCTGTAATCCACCTTGGAGGGGGCCGCCGCCCGGCTCTGGGTGTTGACCTCCGCGTCGGGGGGCAGCAGGCCCTTCACCAGATCCTCCCGGGTAAAGTTTTCCACCGGGCCCTGGACGGTGATGGCGCCGTCCCGCATGATGGCCACATGGGTGGCGATGTCGAACACCTCCGCCAGACGGTGGGTGATGTAAATGATGCCGATGCCCTTTTCCCGCAGATCCCGCACCACGTTGAACAGGCTCTTCACCTCGTCGAAGGTGAGGGCGGAGGTGGGTTCGTCCAGGATGAGCAGCCGGGCGTGGCGCAGGATGCCCCGCAGGATCTCCACCAGCTGCTGCTCGGCGATGGACAGGCTGCTGGCCTTGCGGCCCAGGTCCAGGTTCCAGCCGATGTCCGCCATGGTATCCACCAGCTCGCGGCGCAGCTCCGCCTTGCCCTTGTCAAAGCCGATGGTGACGTTCTCCTCCACCGTCATGTTGGGGAAAAGCAGCGGCTCCTGGGGCACCATATAGATCCCCTGGGCCAACGCGTCGGAGGGGCGGTTGAGAGCCACCGCCTGGCCGTTCATGGACAGCTGGCCTTGGTCGTGGCTGTAGATGCCCATAATGATCTTCATCAGGGTGGACTTGCCGGCGCCGTTGCCGCCGATGAGAGCCAGCACCTCCCCGGGCATGACGTCCAGATTGATGCCCTTGAGCACGGCGTTCAGGCCGAAGGATTTATAGATGCCCCGCACGGACAGCAGGGGAACGGCGTTCCCCGCGTTTTCCCTGGCTTCCATTCCAATACTCCTCCATTCCCGCGCTGTGCCGCACAAATGTCTCGGCAAATCGCTTTTTGCTGTATGACTTATGATAAGGTTTTTTCCCGCGTTTGTCAACAGTGAGGACGCTTTTCCTTCATAAATTTTTCAGGTGTTTTCGGCGAAAAATTCCTTTTTCCCCGTGATGATTCCCGGTTTTTTGTGGTAAGTGCACAACAAAAAATTGGAAATTTTGTCGTTTTCAACGATTTTGCGGAAAATGAAGGAATTCTTTCGCTTTCATTTGACAGTGGCCACACGGGGGTGCTATACTATTGACGTAAAACATTTGCTGACAATCAAAACTTTTGTCGATTTTGGAGCGGATGGAATGGACGAGCGGATAGACAGGCTCAACCGGGCCGATTATGAGCACCGCCTGATGATCAAAGCGGTGTGGTACTACTACATAGAAAACTACACCCAGCAGAACATTTCCCATCTTTTGGGAGTGAGCCGCTCAAAAGTCATTGCCCTGCTGGAGCGGGCCCGCCAGTCGGGGGTCATCCAGTTCAACGTCCAGCAGGACAGCAGCCGCCGGATGGAGATGGAACGGGAGCTGCTCTCCCGCTTCAGCCTGCGGGATATATTTATCGTCCCCAGCGCGGGCACCCTGACCAACCCCAACGAGAGCATCGCCCAGGCCGCCGCCATGTATATCCTGCGCCGCGCGGCGGACGACGCGTTTATCAACATGGGCTACGGCGACACCACCAGCCGCATCCTCAACCACCTGGCCACGGCGGCCCAGATCCCCTTGAATGTGGTCAGCCTGGCGGGCGGCGTCAACTATTACCTGCCCAACACCAACTCCAACGTGTTCAACGCCCGGCTGTACCTCATCCCATCCCCCCTGCTGCTGTCCAGCGGGTCGCTGCGGGACTCCCTGCGGCGGGAGCCGGACGTGGAGGAGATCTTCCGCATGATCCCCCTGTCCAGCATGAGCGTGGTGGGCATCGGGTGCTTGAACGACCGGGCCACCATCGTGAAAAACGGCATCCTCAACCACAACGATTTCACCTTCCTGAAAATGCAGGGGGCGGTGGGGGACGTGCTCAGCCATTTTCTGGACAGAAACGGGGAGATCGTCTCCCACGACCTGGAGGGGCGGCTCATGAGCACCCCGATGAGCCAGCTCAAAACGCTGGACAACGTCATCGGCGCGGCGGGGGGCCCGGACAAGGCGGAGGCCATCCTGGCCGTCCTCCGGGGGGGCTGCCTGGACGTGCTGATCACCGACGAGGACACCGCCCAGCTGCTGCTGGAGGCCCCCGATTCGTGACCTGATCGTGTAGAAAAACCAAATCTATCATAAATCGAAATTAGGAGGTATCCCCATGGCGAAATACCTGATGGCAGTGGACGCCGGCACCGGCAGCGTCCGGGCGGTGGTTTTTTCCCTGGACGGCGAGCAGGTGGGCTGCGTCCAGCGGGAGTGGTCCCACCGGGAAGACCCGCGCTGGCCGGGCAGCATGGACTTCGATTGGGTGCACAACTGGGAGCTGGCCCGGGGCTGTGTCCGGGGCGTGCTGGAGGAGACGGGCATTCCCCCTGCCGACATCGCCGCTGTGTCCACCACCTGTATGCGGGAGGGCATCCTGCTCTACGACAAGGATGGCAATGAGATCTGGGCCTGCGCCAACGTGGACGCCCGCAGCGATGCCCAGGTGGCCCAGCTCAAGGAGCTGGATCCGGCGCTGGAGAAGGAAGTCTACTTAAAGTCCGGCCAGACCTATGCCCTGGGGGCGCTGCCCCGGATCCTCTGGGTACGGGACAATCTGCCCGAGGTGTATGAAAAGACCGCCGCGGTGGGGATGTTCAACGACTGGCTCATCTACAAGCTCACCGGCAAGCTGGCGGTAGAGCCCAGTAACGGCAGCACCACCGGCATCATGGATCTCCAGTCTCGGGACTGGCTGCCGGAGATCGCGGAGAAATGCGGCCTGCGCGCCGACATCTTCCCCCCGGTGGTGGAGTGCGGGACCAATTTCGCCCAGGTGAACGCAAAGGGGGCCGCCGACACCGGGCTGCTGGAGGGCACCCCCGTGGTGGTGGGCGGCGGCGACTGCCAGCTGGGCACGCTGGGCGTGGGCGCCTATAAGGCCAACCAGGCCGCCGTGTTCGGCGGGAGCTTCTGGCAGTATGAGTTCAACACCGACTCGGGCAAGACCGACCCGGGCTGCCGGGTGCGGGTGAACTGCGCGGCGGTGCCCAACCTGTGGCAGTACGAGGCCCTGGCCTTCAAGCCGGGACTGGTGATGCGCTGGTTCCGGGACGGCTTCTGTCAGGCGGAGGTGGAGGAGGCCCGCCGCACCGGCCGGGACCCCTACGACCTGATGAACGAGAAGGCAAAGGACATCCCTGCCGGCAGCTACGGGATGCAGTGCTGCTTCAGCGACACCATGAATTTCATCGACTGGCGGCACGCCAGCCCCACCTTCACCAACTTCCTGCTGGAGCCGGAGAAGTTCAACAAATACACCTTCTACCGGGCCATCCTGGAAAATACCGCCTTGCTGGTGCGCAGCCACATCGAGCTGGTGCGCGAAGCCACCGGCCACGAGCCGGAGGAGCTGATCTTTGCCGGCGGCGCCGCCAAGAGCCCGCTGTGGAGCCAGATCGTGGCGGACGTCACCGGCAAGCCGGTGAAGGTGCCCGTGGTCAAGGAGGCCACCGCCCTGGGCGCGGCCATCCTGGCGGGCGTGGGCGTGGGGCTGTACGCCGGCCTGGAGGAGGCGGTGGAGCGCACGGTGAAGTGGGACCGGGTGTACCAGCCGGACGCCTCTGTCAAGGCGGTGTACGACGAGCTGTACACGAGCTGGAAGCGGATCTACCCCGCGCAGCTGGCGCTGTGCGGTGAAGGGCTGACCCGGAATATGTGGATCGCCCCCGGTCTGTGATCCCGTCGGGCCAATTTTGGATAGGAGGAGAAGCGTATGTTTATCATCAATGAGAATGAGCGGGAATACCGCTTTGGGGAGAGCGGCCCGAAGTATCTTATGAAAGGCCCCCGGATGAATTTCGCCCTGGTGCGGTTCCGCCCCGGCGAGGACTTCCAGGCCCACTACCACAACGTGATGGAGGAGAATTTCTTCGTCCTGGAGGGCAAGGTGGACATCGTGGTGGACGGGGTGAAGCACGTGCTGAGCGCGGGCGACCTGATCCACATCGAGCCGGGCGAGGTCCACTATGTCAAGAATTCCTACGATGAGCCGATGAAGATGATCTCCACCCTTGCCCCCTATCAGGAGGTGGACAAGGTCAACGTGGATAACCCGGTGTACTGAGCCCTGTAACCGGGGATTATCCTGTCCCGCATTCAATTACGATTTGTGCTTTGCGAAACGCCGCCCCCCGGCCATGGGCCGGGGGGCGGCGTTCACATTTTTGGATGGGAGACCTTGGTGATCCCTGTGTATGGCGGAATTGCCGCTGCTTACCGCGAGAGATATTCCTCCAGGCACAGCCCGCCCTCCATGATCTCTTTGGCGGCGTCCGCCCCCACATAGCGGTAGTGCCAGGGCTCGTAGCTCACGCCGGTGAGGGCGCTCTTGTCCGTGGGATAGCGCAGGATGAAGCCGTACTCCCAGCAGTGGGCCATAAGCCACCGCTGGACGGGGGTGTTTTCCTGGCCCTCGTCTAAAACCTGATAGGACAGGTCCACGATGTCCACCGCCAGCCCGGTCTGATGCTCGCTGGTGCCGGGGCGGGCCACCCACATGGCGGCCTGCGCCTCGGCCTCCGCCTGTATGTAACCCCGGGCCAGCCAGTTTTGCACCTCGGCCTCAAAGAGCCGTTCCTGGTCGTCCCAGGTGCGCAGGGAGGAGCAGATCAGCGGCTGGAGCCCCGCTGCCCGGGCGTCGTCCATCATGGCCTGGAGGGCGGGATAGGCCCGGCTGTCGATGGTGTGGCCGTTACGCAGCTGGGTCAGCTCGGGCACGGCAAAGCCCTCCGGCAGGGGGTGGTCGAAGTTGACCAGCGTCAGCGCCCAGCCCTCCCGGTCAGGGATGGGTGTGGGGGAGGGGAGGGGCTTGTCCGACGGGGAAACGGGGGCCTGGAGCGGGGGCGGCGCGGCGGCTGCCAGGACGGGATCGGCAGCGTCATAATAGGCGGACGCCCCGTTCCAGCCCGTCCCCACCCCGGCGGCAAACAGCAGCAGGGCCAGGGCGATGAGCAGGGGCAGGGGGAGGCTGCGGCGGCGCTTGGTTTTCATGGGGAACACTCCTTTGTATCGGCTGTATTCCCAGCTTACCATGGGCCGCCGTCGAAATTCGGGCGTTTTTGCATCAAAGTGCCATCTTTTCAGCCGTCATAGAAGCTGCTGAAATCCGTCCCTTCCTGGTCGAGCTCCAGGAAAAAGTTCAGGGCGGTGGGGTTGCGCGACACCGAGTAGTGTACATCGGTGCCGATGACAGAATAATAGAGATTCAGGTAGCGTTTGGAATCCGGATCCTCCGGCTCCATGGGCTCGATGTCCCGGCCGTGGACCAGGCCCATCATGTCAAAATACCGATCCGCCATGTCCTGAAGCTCGTCCCAGCCGTAAGGAAGCCACTGGGACATATTGGTGTCAAAAATGTCCACCTCGATGGGCAGGCCGGTCTCGGCATCCATGCTCACCGACAGGGACTTGCTGTGGGGCGTTGTGTAATACGTCCAGTGGAAGAGGTAGAAAACGGAGGGCTCCTGGACGACTGCCCCCGCCGCCGGGTCCCAGAGCAGCAGGCGTGAGACGGCGAGATGCTCGTGGAGGTCAAAGTCCTCGAAAAACCACTCGGGGATAATGCCCGACCCGGTCAACAGCTCCTGGACGGCCTGCGCCTGCTGCAGCTTTGTGAGATCATCGGCGTAGGCCCCCACGTTGGAGGACAGGATGGGGTGCTGCACGGAATACCGGTCGGTGAACAGCACCATGCGGTCGGTCAGGCTGAGGGGTTCATAGACGGGCAGGGCGTCCGCCTTCAGCTCCTCCGTGTGAATCTGCCCGAACTGCTGTGCGTCCCTGGCCTGGGAGACGCGGGCGGGCAGCACCGCCGCCCCCGCCACGATCAGGCAGGTCAGCACTGGGAACAGCCATTTTTTCAACAGCTTCATGCCTCCGCCCCTCCCCTCAAATGGATGCTTGCCGTGGTGCCTTGGCCCAAGACGCTCTCAAATTCCAGCGTCCCGCCGTGGAGTTCCACGATCCGCCGGCACAGCGCCAGCCCCAGTCCCGCGCCCCCCTGGGCCCGTGAGCGGGACTTGTCCACCATGTAAAACGGTTCGGTGATGCGGCTCAGCTCGTCCGCCGGGACGCCCTTGCCGGTATCCGATACCTGGATGAGATAGCCGCCCCCCTCGGCCCGCCCGGTGAGGGTAATTTTTCCGCCGGAGGGCGTGGCCTTCCGGGCGTTGTCCAGCAGGTTGAGGCACACCGTCTCCATCAGGTCGGATTCGATGAGGGCGGTGGCTTCCTCCGCTTCCACCTTTAATCGGATGCCCTCCCGCTCCAGGGTGGGGCGCAGGGCGTTCCCCGTCCGCTCCAGGAACGCGCCCATGGGTACCGGGCGCATGGGAAAGTCCCGCTCATCCAGCACGATCAGCTCCATCAGCTTGCCCGACAGGGCCTCCAGCCGCCTCCCCTCCCGGAAAATATATCCGGCGCTCTCCCGCACCTGTGACCGCGTATGATCGCGGGACTGGAGCAGCTCCGCGTAACCGATGATGGAGGTGAGGGGCGTTTTGATCTCGTGGGCAAAGCTGCCGGTGAACTCCTTTTCCCGCCGGGCGGCGTCGGCAAGGGCCTCCATCTGCCCCTCGATCCGCTGGGCCATGGCGTTAAAGTCGGCGGAGAGGGCGCCCAGCTCGTCATCGCTGGTCACGGCCACCCGCTGGCCCAGCTCGCCGTCCGCCATTTTTCGGGCGGCGGCGGACACCCGCGCCAGCGGCCGCAGGATCAGGTGGGACACCAGCAGCGACAGCAGCCCCACCCCGGCGATGAGGGCCAGCATGACATAGAAAAAGCTCCGGTACTGGGCGGAGCGCTGGGAAAACAGGGCGGTGACGTCCCGGCAGTTTTCCAAATACACCGTCTCGCCCAGCAGCGTCATGGCGCTGGCCCCGTGGAGCAGGGAGCGGCCCGCCCCCTGCTCCAGCCGCCAGCCCCGCCGGTCCGGCCCCAGGCCGGAAATCAACGGGCCGGCCTTCAGAAAGAAAAGCCCGCCCTTATCATACAAGGCCGTGCCGTCCCCGTCGCTGAGCCGGAAGGCCGCCGCCCTGCCCCCGGTGGTGAGGGACAGGCCGCCCGCTAATCGGGAGAGCTCCTCCGGGCCGGTGAGGACCTTCCCCTCCATCTCCCGGGACAGGGCGTAGCGGAGCATATCGTTCTCCGCGTACAGCGACTCCACCTCCTGGTCGAGGGAGGCGCGGAACTGTCCGTTGATGAGCCAGAACCCGACCAGGGCGCAGGCCAGCACGGTGACGGATACCATGGAGCAAAAGAGCTTCCAGAACAGCTTCATGTCACACCTCCAGGCGGTAACCCACCTTGTACACCGCCACCAGCCGCTTTTCCAGCCCCAGCTTCTTGCGCATCCGCTGGATGTGCAGGTCCACGGTGCGGCTGTCCCCCAGGTACTCGTCTCCCCACACCTTTTCGTAAATGCGGTCCCGGTACAGGGCGATATTTTTATTCTGGACGAACAGCAGCAGAAGGTCGTATTCCTTGGCGGTCAGCGCCACGGCCGCGCCGCCCCGGCGCACCGTGTGGGCTGCGGTGTCGATCTCAATGTCCGGCGGCAGGGACAGCACCCGCCCCGTTTTGCCGCACCGGCGCAGCACCGTCTCCACCCGGGCCAGCAGCTCCATCAGCTCAAAGGGCTTGGTGATGTAGTCCTCCGCCCCCAGCCGCAGGCCCCGCACCCGGTCCTCCACCGTCCCCTTGGCGGTGAGGAAGATGACGGGTATGTCCAGCGTCCGGCAGTATTCCAGCACCTCGTAGCCGTCCGCCCCGGGGAGCATGATGTCCAGCAGCACCAGGTCAAAGGGCTCCCGCTCCAGCAGATCCGCGGCCGCGATGCCGTCGGCGGCCCAGGTACAGCGGTAGTCCGGGCCGTCCAAGACGGTTTTGACCAGGTTGGCGATGGGGGGCTCGTCCTCGGCGATCAGGATCTTGTTCATGGGAACACACCTCCAATATTTTATTATACACCAATGCCCATCATTTTTGCATCGCCGTTTTGCCCGCCCGCGCCTGAAAGCAGGCAAAGCAAGCGCCCCGCCGGCGGCGGGGCGCTGTCAGTTACACGTCTTTTGCCCCGTAAAAGTACCGGGACAGCAGGAAGGACAGGGCCAGCAGGATCAGGCCCGCGATGGCCGCGACGAAGGGGATGGCGGCCAGCTGGGTGGAGGTGGGCTCCCCTAGGCTTTCCAGCCACTCCGCGCCGCCAAACACCTTGAAGAACAGGATGGCCACGGCAACGATCAGCCCCCCGAGGCCGTATAGAAACAGCCGTGCCCGTTCCGGGCCGAATTTGTACATCAGGGGCACCATAAAGGCAGAGACCAGTATCCCCACCAGGCCGCACACCGCGCAGCAGACCATATAGGTCTCACAGGCGTCAACATCCCCGAACCGGCCCAAAGCGCTCATGATAAGCCCCAGGGCCGCGATGAGGGAAAAGCTGAACAGACACAGCAGAAGGACGCAGAGATACCGTGCGGCTACGGTCTTGGTGCGGCCCACAGGCAGGGCCAGAGCGTAGGTGTCCCACTTGGCCTGCTTGTCGTAGGCAAAGATGTTCATGGGGAGCACAGCTGTCATCACCATCATCATGCCGCCCACAAACTCAGCCGCCCACACCCCGGTCAGGGCCAGGCCCACATAGAGCGCGAAAACCAGCACATAGGTGCGCAGGGTCTTACGCAGGATGAGAAAATCCTTGATTACCAGTCCAATCATGCTTTCTCCCCCTTTACCACGAATACCATCAGCTCGTCCAGCGTCACCGGCTCCACCGTCAGGCGGGGATAGAGGCGCTTGAAATCGC
Source organism: Clostridiales bacterium (assembly GCA_014799475.1). Taxonomy (GTDB): domain Bacteria; phylum Bacillota; class Clostridia; order Oscillospirales; family Oscillospiraceae; genus Enterenecus. The sequence continues at coordinate 50,086 of JAAVHX010000020.1, forward strand.
TCTTGTGCCGGACGAGGGCCTCGGCGGAATACTGGCTTTTCCGGGTGCTGACGAGGTAGCCCCGGTCCACCTGCTCCAGATCTGCCTTGGTACATACCAGCCGCCCGTAGCTTTCCAGCAGGCGGTCCTTCTCATCGCACATCAGCAGTTTGCCCTCATGGAGGTAGGCGATGTAGTCCGCCGCCTTTTCCAGGTCTGACGTGATGTGGCTGGAGATGAGGATGGCGTGGTCGTCGTCGGAGACGAATGCCAGGAATTCGTCCAGGATCTCGTCCCGCACCACCGGGTCCAGCCCCGCCGTGGCCTCGTCCAGCAGCAGGAGGCGGGGCCTATGGGCCAGCGCCGCGGCCAGGGACAGCTTCATCCGCATTCCCCGGGACAGCTCCTTGATGTTTTTCGCCCCGGCCAGGCCGAATTTATCCAGGTAGTCCGCGAACAGAGCCCTGTCCCAGCCCTTGTACACATGGCTCAAGACGCTGTTTACGTCCTTCACCCGCAGGTACTCGGAGAAAAAGCAGTCGTCCATGACGATGCCGATGTCCTCCTTGGCGTGGTCGGGATCAGTCCCCAGCAGGGCGACCGCCCCGCTGCTGGGCTGGGTGATGCCCAGCATGGACTTGATGAGGGTGGTCTTGCCCGCGCCGTTCTCCCCGATGAGGCCCAGGATGGAGCCGCCGGGGACGGTCAGGTCGATGGGGCCAAGGGTGAAGGTCTTGTACTCCTTCACCAGCCCCTTGAGTTCAATACAATTAGTCATAAGTTAGTCCTCATTATACAACGTGTTCAGCATTTCGGTGAGTTCGTCCAGGCCTACGGCCCCCGCCCGGGCGGCGTCCACCGCCTGGGACAGGTGCTCTTCGATCTGGCAGAGGACAGCTTCCCGCCGGGTCTCCCGGTCCTGGGCGGCCACGAAGCAGCCCTTGCCGGGGACGGTGGTGAGGAAGCCCTCCCGCTCCAGCTCCTCATAGGCCCGTTTGGTGGTGATGACGGAGATGCGCAGGTCGCGGGCCAGCAGCCGCATGGAGGGCAGGGCCTCGCCCTCGGGAAGCTGGCCGGAAAGGATGAGCCCTTTCAGTTGGCGGACGATCTGCTCATAGATCGGCACGCCGGAGGAATTGCTGATGATGATGTCCATGGTACACCTCATTGTTTTTCTGTATATATACGATATACACAGTATAGACGGACTGCGCCTGTTTGTCAATAGGGGAGGGCGAAAAATTTTTGGCAAAAAAGCTGCCGCCTCCCAAATGAGAGGCGGCAGTGGCCGGGAGAAATCTATCGAGTCAAAATAAAGAGCCGAAGCGGGCACAAAGCTCTTTTTGGTTACTTTTTCTTTCAATTATGGGGATGCTGGTTCAGCCTTAATCAATGTCGTATAATCTCAAGCATTTCCAGCATTCCGTTACCTCTGTTAAGACAATTCAAGCAGTTTGAAACAGCTTCGGTTGTGTACTAAATTGTGTACTATATCTCAGAAGAATAGCAGTCTCCCAGCCTTCCAAACAAGCTGGAATTTGCCTCTATACAACATCATCTATGTCTACGATCAAAATGCCTTCTTGGTCAAATGGAAGCCGATCCAGGATTTGTCCGTTGCAAAAATAAAATGCACCACCGTGATTGAGGGGTTCATAGTCAATTGGATTGACCATCAAGACGTGTTCTGCTACTAATGCGGCTTGTCTTGCGTATGATACCATTTCCTCACAATTCCATTCTTCCACGGTAAAATTAACATATACGGGCCAAATCAATAGATGCTTTGTTTTGAATTTCTCAGGGCAATCCCACATATCGCCGCATAGGGCAATCCTGATTTTATGATTATGGAAGGTGAATTCCTGTATTATATTTCCTTCCTGATAATGCTCATCTGTTTTCATGTATTCTTTCCAGCCTTTTGTAATCCTCCTGTAATTATGCAAAACCTTTCCCCCTTCAATGACAATACAGGAAGAATACAAACTTTCTTTTGCTCTCTCAATATACCCTGTCAGCAGCGCTACGCCATATTCCTTTGACCACTTGCACAATTGACAAATAGTCTCCGACTTCATCTCTAACGCCATTTCTTTGTCAATCGTGTAGTCCCAGCAGAGCGAATCAAAGCCCTGCAAATAGGCCTCTCCAAAGCAGAGTAAATCTACTTTCCCTTGAGACTCTCGCATAGCCCTTTCAATTTGTGACATATTGAATGACACATTCTTGTTTTTACATTCAAAAGCTGCTAAACCAATTCGCATTGTACATTCTCCAATTAAATTCGATTTGTCGTTCTGCACCAAAACAAAGCACTTGTGTACTTTTTGTGTACCAATCACCACCCGAACCCCTGAAAGCATTGCGCCGCAATGGGTGCAGGCAGCTGATACCTTTAACTTTCAAAAAAGGAGCTCAGCGGTGCTTGCCCATGAAGAACAGGGCCACGCACCCCGGTCCGGTGTGGGCGCCGATGACGGGGCCAATGGAGTTGATGATGATTTCCTTCGTCCCATAGCGCGCCTTGATCTCGCCGGCCACAAACTGGGCGTCCTCCATGCAGTCGCTGTTGCTGATGAACATGGTCTGGGCGGCGGGGTCGTCGGCCAGCTCGCCCACCTTGTCCACCAGGGCCTTGAGGGACGCCTTGCGGCCCCGGGCGGTGTCCACCTTGATGAGGTGGCCCTCGTTGTCCACGTGCATGACGGGCTTGATCTGGAGCATGGTGCCCACCACGGCGGTGGCGGCGGACACTCGCCCGCCCTTCTTCAGGAAGAACAGGTCGTTGACGGTGAACCAGTGGCACTGGTTGAGCTTGTTGGCCTCCGCCCAGTCCCGAACCTCTTCGATGGACTTGCCCGCCTGGCGCAGCTTGGCCGCCTGGTACACCAGCATCCCTTGGCCCAGGGAGGCGCACAGGGTGTCCACGGTGTACACCTTGCGGTCAGGGTACTGCTCCGCCAGCTCATCCGCGGCGATTTTGAAGGAGTTGCAGGTGGTGGAAAGCCCCGAGGAGAAGGCCAGCACCAGCGCGTCCTTCCCCTGCTTCAAGACGGCCTCGATGGCGTCGGTGGCCTCGCCCACGTTGACGGCGTTGGTGGTGGCCATCAGGCCCTCCTTCTGCTTGCCGTAGAACGTTTCGGGGGACATCTCGCGGTTATCCGGGTAATTCCGATAGGTCTTGCCATCCATGATGAAGGCCAGAGGGAGCACCTCCAGCTCCAACTCCTTCACAATGCTGTCGGGCAGGTCGCAGGACGAATCGGTGATGATGACATAGTTGCTCATGGTCAGTTCCTCCAAAGATATAAGATTTGCCTGGGGCAGTTTTCACCTATCAAAAAGGCGGGTAAGCCGCTTTCACATATCCGCCCAATAGTGGTTCATATCTGAAAACAACTGATATTCAAGTGTTTTTGCGGAGAGCTCCAAGAAGAGCTCCTCTCCCTGTCCAACCTCTGCCACCACGTCGCGAAGCTTTTCTGTCAATTCCGCGGTGACCGTCCCCGGCCGAAAATAGGCCACGGTTACATGGGGCGTAAGCGGGTAGCCCAGAGGGACGATCTCTTGAAACAGCTCGTAATAGGCCATCAGCCTCGCGCAGCTTGTCTCGTCGGCGGGGGCGAATCCCAAAACCATACTGGTATTTACCATGTTAAACAGCGCTGTCGAGCAAAGGCGGATCGTCTCGCCCTGTTTCGCGATCTGCTTCAGGCGCATCAATGCCGGTTCCCGCGTGCGGGCAATGCGGTGACTCAGGTCTTGAGCGGGCGTTCCACTCAGCAGATCATGCAGCGTAATATGAAAGGATGACGCCTCCAGCGGTTCCGCCAGCGCGGGGCCGCAGAGCTGATACAGCCGGTTCTGGATCAAGCCAATCTGCCGCTGGATATGCTCCGGGAGGGGAAACACCACTGTGTTCCCCATAAACGGCTCCATGTTTCCGCCAACGCCCACTTTCAAGGGCAGGTTGGCGTTGGTTTCAAATCCGCCGCTGTGCGGCAGGCTGTCTGAAACAAATCCCGAGGTACGGGCCTGGAACGCGGATAGACTTTCTAATTCCTTCATTGCGCGCTTCTCACTTCTTTTTTTTCAACAGATCCTCGTGTCCCGTGTGCTGGGCCAGGATGGCCAGGGCCCTGTGGGCGGCAAGCCCATAGGCGTAGCTGCGCATGGCCAGGTCCAGCACCAGCTTGGGCAGGTCTTGGTCGGTCACATCCTCGTCAATGTGTTCGGCGGCGCCCGTCATGGCCTCGTCCAGATAGCGGCAGAAATACTCGTACTGCTTGTCCGGCGAACGCATCTCCCGGCCCACAGTGGTGAGCACCTTCATCTCCCGCACCGACATGACCTGCTTCAAGGCGCTGATGGCGGTGAGATAGGCCAGATGCTCCTGGCCGTATTTTTTCCCATTGGCCCGCTCCACCAGACCGTCTTTGATGTAATTGTTGATCATGGCGGAGGTGAGGGGGTCGCCGTCGCCAATGGAGATCATCTGCCGGGACAGGTAGGACACCACCTGATCCATGTACAGCGGAATGTCGGGCAGCCCGTCCCAGCCGTCCGGGCGCTGATCGGTCAACTGCTGCTTTAGTTCGGCCAGCTCCTCCATGAAATGTCCCTCCAATCTGATAGCTGGAATTATATCACATCGTTTTGGGGACGTAAAGAGGGAAAGCGGAAAAAAGCCGCCCCCAGGCGGGAGCGGCCCTTTTGCGCGTTGTTTTAGTTGTTATAGGCCCGGTAGAGGAAACAGGCAATCTGTCCGCGCTTGCACACCTGGTCGGGGGCGAAGGTGTCGTTGCCGCCGTAGCCGTTGGTGACTTTCTTCTCCACTGCCCAGTTCACCGCCCCGGCATAGGGGGCGTCGGTGGCCACGTCGGAGAAGCTGGCCGCCTCTTTGGCCTCCGGCTTGCCAAGGGCTTGCCAGATGTAGGACACCGCCTGGGAGCGGGTGCAGGGGGCGTCTGGGTCAAAGGAACCGTCGATCATTTCCTTCTCATAGGCCCAGTTGATGGCGTCCTGGTAGGAGGCCGCTGTGGTGATGGGGGCTTTGGCGGCTTGCGGCTTACCCTCGGCCCGCCACAGGAAGGTCAGAATTTGAGCCTGGGTACAGTCCACGTTGGGGGCGAAGGTGGTCTTGCCGCCGTAGCCGTTGGTGATGTTTTTCCAGGAGGCCCAGAGTGCCTCCGCGTCGCACCAGGAAAGCAGGTCGGTAAATCCGGGGACAGTTCTGGGGACGATGTTTTCATCGACAAACACGATGCGGACCGCTTTGTTCCAGTCGAAGTCATCATAGCTTCCATGATAGCAAATCAAATAGTTCGCGCCGGGACAATACCGATCAATAAAGGCTTTGTCCACTAATTCGCCATCCTCGTTGGCGGTAAAAGTCCAACCGTCAACGAAGGTGGCGTCATAGGCTTCACCGAAGCTGTTGGTTTCGACCACAGAAAGGTAATATCCATCAATAGAAAATTCCTCACCCTTCTTCACGTGGAAATCCAATGTGACGTTGTCGTCAACGAGATAAGCCTTAAAATCGGCTAAGCCAAACCCATCTATGTCTGCCTCTCTCACCGTCTGCCACCCGATGGAATACAGAAACTCGGCCTCCGGCCCTAAGCTGTCGGCCCAACTGTATCCCTCCGCGATGCTCTTCCAACTTTCGTACCGGTCTGTGACGATGGCGTTGAAGGAAATGCCCTCCGCTGTCACGGGCGTGGTATCCGCCGCAAACGCCGGAACTGTCAGCCCCACACACAGGGCCAGCGCGAGGAAAAATGCTGAAAACCGTTTTTTCATGTGAGTTCTCTCCTTCTATTATGTTTTCCAACAGACTGCCCCGGGCGGGTCGCGCGCCCCGCCCAGGCCGTCCGCCGGAAACATAAAAAGCGGTGTCGAGTTA
>JAAVHX010000021.1 GCA_014799475.1 Clostridiales bacterium
CACCACAAAGGCGCAGACCATCGCCGCCGTCATGCCCCGGCGCACCCATTTAAAGGAGGGCTGGCTGAAGCGCATGGACAGCTTTTCCAAGAAGGAAGGCTCCCGCATTTCCTGGCTGGCCGCCCGTTTCTCCTGGCGGATCTCCCGGACATTGTTCAGCACCAGCAGCACCAGCACCGACAAAAACAGCAGGGTGGACACCGCGTTGACCTCCGGGGTGATGCGCTTTTTGGTCATGGAGTAGATGCGCATGGCCAGGGTGGAGGTGGACGACCCGGCGGTGAAGTAGGAGATGACAAAGTCGTCAATGGACATGGTGAAGGCGATCAGCGCCCCGGACACGATGCCCGGCTTGATCTCGGGCAAAATCACCTTCCAGAAGGCCTGCATCCAGGTGCAGCCCAGATCCTGGGCCGCGTCCACCAGGTTTTTGTCCATCTGCCGCAGCTTGGGGGCCACGTTCAGGATGACGTAAGGGATATTGAAGGCCACGTGGGCCAGCAGCATGGTGGTGAAGCCCAGGTGCAGCTTGTCGGGCAGCGTCACGACGCTCTGCACGCCGTTGAACCAATTGGCGAACGCCCCCCAGCCCTGGAAGAACGCCACGAAGAACAGGCACAGGGATACGCCGGTGACGATGTCCGCGTTCATCATGGGGATGTCGTTGACCACCAGCAGGGCGTCCCGCCTGCGGCGGGGGAGGGCGTACAGGCCGATGGCGGCGAATGTGCCCGCCGCGGTGGCGATGGCGGTGGCCAGCAGGGACACCAGCAGGGTGGTGTACAGACTCTCCATGATGAGACTGTTCCGGAACAGGGAGACGTACCAGTTCAGGGAGAAGCCCTTCCACACCGCGCTGGAATCCCCGGCGTTGAAGGAGAAGATGATGAGCAGGAAGATGGGCAGGTACAAAAACAGGAAGGTCAGGCCGATAAACAAACGGCTGCCGATGCGATTTGAGCGTTTCACATGATCACCGCCTGTTCTTCGCCCTCGCCGAAGTGGTTCATGACCACCATGCACACCACGACGATGACCATCATCACCATAGAGATGGCCGCGCCCAGGTGGGGATTATAGGCCCCGCCCAAGAATTGCAGTTCAATGAGGTCGCCCAGCATCATCTGGTTGCCGCCGCCCAGCAGGTTGGAGATGGCAAAGGTGGACACCGAAGGGACAAACACCATAGTCACCCCGGACAAAATCCCCGGCAGGGACAGGGGGAAGATCACCTTGCGGAACACTGTGGCGGAGTTGGCCCCCAGATCCCGGGCGGCCTCGATGAGCGAACCGTCCAGCTTGACGATGACGGAGTAGACGGGCAGGATCATGAAGGGCAAGTAGTTATACACCATGCCCAGCACCACCGCGCCGGGGGTGCCGATCATCTGGATATACTCCACCCCCAGCAGATCCAGCAGGCCGATGGCCCGGAAAAGCTGGTTCAAGAGGCCGTTGTTCTCCAAAATGGACATCCAGGAATAGGTGCGCAGCAGGAAGTTCATCCACATGGGCAGCATGATGAGGGCCATGGCGACGCGCTGGAACCGGGGGCCCTCCTTGGCCATCCAGTAGGACACCGGGTAGCCGATGAGCAAACACACCAGCGTGGCCAGCAGGGCCAGCCAGAAGGAGCGCAGGAACACCGACAGATAGATGCCCATGCCGGTGAAGTTTGCCATGGTGGCGTAGGAGGCGTTGGTGACCGGGTCGGCGGCGGTGAAGGCGTACACCGCCATGATGACGATGGGGATGACCACGAACAGCGCCATCCAGATCACATAGGGAAAGGCGAACCAGGCGCGCTTATTCTTCATGACCGCCCTCCTGGGAGTCACTCTCCTCTCCATCCTCATCCTCGGGCTCCACCACGTCCAGCTCCTCATATTCCTCAGAGTAGGAGGAGTAATCCCCGAACATCCCGGAGTACTGACTCTTTTTCATGACGTGGATGCCGTCCGGGTCGATCTTGATGCCGATGTGGCTGTCCACGGGGCAGAAGTCGGTGGTCTGGATGAGCCACTTGAAGCCGTAGAAATCCACGATGGTGTCGTAGTGGACGCCCTTGAAGGTGACGGAGGTGACGGTGCCCCGGAGCTGCCCCGCCTCCTCGTCCACGATGTCCACGTCCTCCGGGCGAATGACCACGTCCACCGGTTCGTCCTTGTCAAAGCCCTTATCTAAGCACTGAAATTTACGGTTGAAGATCTCCACCACACCGTCGGCGCGCATGATGCCGTCGATGATGTTGGACTCGCCGATGAAGTCCGCCACGAAGGCGTTTTTCGGCTCGTTGTAAATGTCCTCGGGGGTGCCGATCTGCTGGATGCGCCCGCCGTCCATCACCACCACGGTGTCGGACATGGCCAGCGCCTCCTCCTGGTCGTGGGTCACATAGATGAAGGTGATCTCCATCTCCTGCTGAATGCGCTTCAGCTCGTTCTGCATATCCTTGCGCAGGCGCATATCAAGCGCGCCCAAAGGCTCGTCCAGCAGCAGTACCCGGGGCCGGTTCACCAGGGCCCTGGCGATGGCCACCCGCTGCTGCTGCCCGCCGGACAGGGCGGACACCGGGCGCTTCTCAAAGCCCTTCAGGTTGACGACCTCCAGCATCTCCATCACCCGCTGGTGGATCTCCCCCTCCGGCAGCTTCACCTTCCGGCCGGTCGCGTCCGCCTTGGGGATGCGCAGGCCGAAGGCCACGTTCTCAAACACGTTGAGGTGGGGGAACAGGGCGTAGCGCTGGAACACGGTGTTCACCGCCCGCTGATGGGGCGGGACATCATTGATCCTCACGCCGTCAAACAAAACGTCCCCGGCGGTCGGCGACAAAAACCCGCCTATGATCCTAAGCGTGGTTGTCTTGCCGCACCCGCTGGGGCCCAGCAGCGTGAGGAATTCCTTATCGTTGATATACAGATTGATGTGGTCGAGCACGACCTCGTCGCCGTAGGACATGACACAGTCCGACAGGCGGATCAGCTCCTTGGACATTTATCCTCCCCCATTTCTAATGATGAGTGTTTTGTCAGCTCCCTTGTTGTAGTTCCCGGCGAATATCCGCCGGGGTTTCACGGATAGCAAGCTGCATTATAACGGTTTGCCCCCCGCTTGTCAATCGTTTAGGGGAAATTTATCGGAAAATGGGGACGTTATTTTTTGGTAGCTTTTGGGTGGATATCGTGATATGATCTTAGGGTATCGATATGTCCTTGAAAACAGGAGGGAGTGCGCTGTGAAGACCGCCTATCTGGGCATCGACCTGCTGAAGCCCGTGCTGGATGCTCTGCTGGACGAGGGGTGCCAGGTGCTCAAGCTGTTCACCTGCCCGGTGGACAACGTGACGGAGTTCAACACCGCCGTTACCCGCGCGGCGGAGGAGCGGGGGATACCCTGTACGCTGAACCGCATCACCGCCGCTGACCTGGACGAGCTGGCGGGGGCGGGCTGTGAGCTGCTGGTGTGCGCGGGCTACTATTACCGCGCCCCCGTCACGGACGCTTTCCCCATGGTGAATTTCCACCCTACCCCTCTGCCCGTGGGCCGAGGGTCGTGGCCCATGCCCCGGCTCATCCTGGAGGGGGCGGAATTCGGCGGCATCACCGCCCACAAAATGGCGGCGGACTTCGACACCGGGGAGATTTTGCTCCAGGAGCGCTTCTCGCTGGATGGGCGGGAGGATCACCAGACCTACATGGGGAAGGTATACGAAAAAATACCCGGCATGGTCCATCGGCTGGTGAGCGGCCTGCCCCAGGTGCTGGCAAACGCCCGCCCCCAGGGGGCGGGGGAGTACTGGCCCCTGCCCGCCGAGGCGGACTGGACGGTGACGCCCGACATGGACGCCGCCCGGGCCGATCTGATCCTCCGGGCTTTTTACGGCTACGAGTGCGTCTACCGGGACGGGGAGCGCAAAACAGAGTTGATCGGGGGGCGTGTCGTCCCCGGTGATCCGGCGGGACAGCCCTTCCCGGTGGGGGGCGGCTATCTTACGGCGGACAAAATTCGAGAGCTGACATAGGGAGAAAAGGCCCTCTGCCTTCCGGGAAGCCCCGTACACATTACGAATCATCATGTATGGGAAAAAATTGAGCGGAGCCAAGCCGCGCGGAAAGGAAACAGCAAGAGGAGCGGCAGCCGTAATGGCTGCCGCTCCTTTTTTGTGCCAAAACAAATCATGAAACTGGGGTAAGGAAGGCAAAAGACCCGTCTGAGCCGATCCAATAGGAAATACGCATTTTAGAAGGCTCATCTCTTACTGGCAAATCGGCCGCACAGCCAGGAGGATATATGGTATATCCATATTCATACTCCACAAATTCATCATATCCTGTCCTGACGCGAATTTCCCCGCTCTCCCGTACCCAGATCGCAAGCGTCTTTCCCTCATCACCTACTATATGTACATGGCGAGCACCAGTCACGGTGCCATCTTCGCTGATAGCAAGGGATACTTCTCCCTCGTACTCTCCTGATGGGCCATAACATCCCCCCTCATAGTTCCCCGCAAAGGCGGAGAAATCGCCGCACAGTGCCGCCGCGTACACGGGGTCGGAAGCCTCCCAATAGTTTGTCCAGTATTTTGTGTATTCTTCCCAGCTTGGCACAAGCCCGCGATCCGATATGCTGACAATGCCGCTGCTGTAGTCTCTTTTTATGAGTTCCTTTTCAGCCGTGAACTTTTGTAAAAATGCTTCATACGTTTCAAACGCTTTATCCGTTTCTTCTGGCAATGCGTCTCCTCCATAGTAAATTTCTATTCTTTCATCCAGTTCAAACGCCCTGTTTTCAATTTTATAGAACTCATGCGTCTCGGCTATGTTGCCATAAGTATCGTGCATAAAAGCAGGTTGGGTATCTGACCTGCATATGGAAAGAAGATGCGTGAAGTCAATGGAGCCCTCGCAATACTTTCCAGCATGCCCGTCAATGTTTGCGTATACCGTTACAATCGCCTTGTTATGATACCAATCGTCACTTAGGCTCACCGTCAACAGCTCCACCGTACCGTCCCCGTCCACGTCCACATAGTCGGCGTAGCACAGGCCCCCGCGGTAGTCCGTGAAGGGTCCCCCACTGTTTAAAATCCTCTCATATTCGGCCTGGACGGTTTTGTCCTCCTCCGAGGGGATCCACTGCTCCTCCGCCCAATGGAGGTAGCTCATCAGGTAAGCGCGGGGGCAGGGGGCGGACGGGTCGAACGCCGCGCCCATTTGGGCAAACAGGCCATTCTTGTCGGCCCACGCCACAGGCTGTCCGTAGTATGTGCCGGACGCGGCCAGAGTGTTGAGCTTGTCCGGCTTCCCCTCGGCCCGTCACAGAAAGGTGAGGGCCTCGCCGTTGGTGCAGACCTTATTGGGATTAAATGTAGCGCTGGTAATTATACTGTGTTGATAGGCCCACAGGGCGGGCTTATAATACCAGGCGTCAGGCGAAGCGTCGTCAAATGGGTTTTCCATGATCCACGGCTCGGGGGAGCCCATGGCCCGCCAGAGGAAGGTGATCACCTGTCCCCGGGTGCAGGCATCGGCGGGGCCGAACGTTTCCCCATCGGACGCGATGCCGTTCTCATAGGCCCACACCACCGCGTCATAGTAGGGCGCGTCCTCAGGCACATCGGTGTAGGGGATGGGCGGCGGGGTCGGGGTG
>JAAVHX010000022.1 GCA_014799475.1 Clostridiales bacterium
TTCAGACTGGAATAGAACTGATACACGTCCTCCAATGCAGACAGGTCAACCGTTTTGATAACAACATCCAGCGTAGGGTGCTTCTCCAAAATCTCATACTTTAGGCTTTCCAGGTTTGACCTGCGGCGGGCGGCGACAATCAGGTTCTTGCCACGATCCGCAAAGGCTTTTGCAGTTTCGTACCCTATGCCGGAACTGGCCCCGGTAATGACGGCGTATTTTTTTGCTGGTTGCATTTGCAATTCCTCCATTTCTTAGGTACAATACGAGCATACAATGTAGAGTAAACTCTACGTCAAGAGGATGGAGGGATTTTTTTGGATTATTCTATTGGGGAGTTTTCGGAAGTGACCGGGCTGGGGATTCATACCCTGCGCTATTATGAGCATGAAAATTTGATAACCCCTATGCGAAATTCCAGCAATCGCCGCCGTTACTCGGATAAGGATATTTCATGGATTGCCTTCATCAAGCGGTTAAAAGCAACCGGGATGCCGATTAAGGAGATTAAGAGATATGCGGCGCTGCGGGCCGAAGGTGATGCTACTCTTTCTGAACGGATGGAAATGCTGATCCAGCACCGTCAGTCATTGAGAGAGCAAATCAGACAGTTGCAGGAGCATGAGGCCAAGCTGGCTGAAAAGATTTCCTTTTACCAGCAGGAGATTGAGCGAAATCATGAGGATACGCCCTAAAATTCAGCGTTACCCGCCGTTCTGGGATGCAATTCCACATCACGGATATTGGAAATACCTGTAAGATACATTACCATTCGCTCAAAGCCTAAACCGAACCCAGCGTGACGGCAGGAACCATGTCGCCGCAAATCCAAGTACCACCAATAGTCTGTGGGATTAAGGGCAAGTTCTGCCATGCGCTTTTCCAGCACATCCAGGCGTTCTTCACGCTGACTGCCACCGATGATTTCACCAATACCAGGAACCAGACAGTCAGCAGCAGCTACGGTTTTGCCATCATCATTGATCCGCATATAAAAAGCCTTAATATTTTTGGGATAGTCAGTGACAAACATAGGCCGTTTGAATACCTGCTCTGTAAGATAACGCTCATGCTCTGTTTGGAGGTCGCAGCCCCATTCTGCTTTGTAGTCAAACCTATCATTGTTCTTTTTAAGAATGTCAATGGCATCGGTGTAGCTTATTCGGGCAAAATCGGTTGAAACTATATGCTGGAGGCGGTTTGCCAACCCTTTATCAACGTAGGAATTGAAAAAGGCAATTTCATCAGGGCAACGCTCCAGAACTGTGCAGATAATATGTTTAATTAGCGCCTCGGCTGTATCCATATAGTCAGCCAGCTCCGCAAAGGCCATTTCCGGCTCAACCATCCAGAACTCGGCGGCATGACGTTGAGTATTGGAATCCTCGGCCCGAAATGTTGGGCCAAAGGTATAAACGTTGCCAAAAGCCATTGCGAAGTTTTCTGCATTGAGCTGGCCGGAGACAGTGAGATTAGCCCGTTTACCAAAAAAGTCTTTAGACCAATCTACGCTGCCATTCTCCATACGGGGTGGATTGTTCATATCCAAAGTTGTTACTTGGAACATCTCACCAGCTCCCTCGCAATCGCTGGCGGTAATAATAGGGGTATGGATATAGATGAAGCCGCGCTCCTGGAAGAAACAGTGGATGGCATAGGCAGCCATGGAGCGCACTCGAAAAGTAGCGGAGAACAGGTTGGTGCGGGGCCGTAAATGCTGAATGGTACGCAGGTACTCCGCGCTGTGGTGCTTTTTTTGCAAGGGGTAGTCGGGAGCGGAAATGCCCTCCACAGTGATTGTGGTAGCCTTTACTTCTAACGGCTGTCTGGCTTCTGGTGTTAAACATACGGTTCCAGTGATGATAAGAGCAGCCCCTACGTTCTGTCCGGCAATTTCCTGATAATTGCTCAACATATTGGCATCCATAACGATCTGAAGATTTTTGAAGCAGGAACCATCGTTTAGCTCAATAAAACCAAAATTTTTTATGTCCCGAATCGTTTTAACCCAACCCATGACTGTAATTGTCCGGCCAGATAGTCGTTCTCCATCAGCAAAGATGGTGGCAACGGTGGTTCGATTCATGAGCAGTCCCTCATTTCTAAAATTGGAAAAGTCGATAAACATCACAGATATATCAAAATTGACATTTCCCTAAATCTGCAACAGCATTTTGATGTTGCCGCTCAAGGCCATTTCTGTGACAGAATGTGCAGGGCTGACGAATTCAATGAGCTGCCTGCATAGTTGCGGCTCCCCAAACGGTGCATCAGAACCAAACAGGCATTTTCCCGGCACTTCCGTCAAGGCCGTTTTGACCGACAGCGGTGTAAAGGCAGCAGACAAATCCAAATATGCTTGTCCATGCTCTTTTGCAAAGGCAATTACATCCATCCAGTTGGAACCGCCCATGTGTCCAAAGATAACTGGCACAGCGGGATACTTCCGGCACAGCTCCATAAGGATTTTTATGCCACCCAGTATAACCGGGTTAAAAGTGTGTACCCAAATAGGGAGATTGCGATAATCTTTCAAGGCTTTGAATATAGGCTCCAATTGTTCAATCTGTGTTTCTGAACCGGGGGTAAATTCGCCAATACCCTTGAAACCGTTTCCTGCGATATGTTCCTCTACCCACTCTGCTGTTGACTGATCGGAAAGCCCCAGCGGAGCAGGGCCAAAACCATAAAATCGATCCGGCGCACCCTGGATGGCCTGATTCAGTTCCAGAATGGTGTTTTTCATTTTTGCCATTCGCATTTCGGGAGGATAGTTGCCGGACAGCAGTTGGTACAACACCTGCATCTCCGCGCCGATTGCATCTAAGGTTGCAGTTTCGGCCCTCTCAACATGAGGGGTTGTTGTGAATAGAATCGCTTTGTCCACCCCGGCATCATCCATTTTCTGAATCTGCATAGAAGTGGGGAGCATGACGTGTTGGTGGCTGTCTATAATCATTTAGATCATTCCTTTCTTTGCCCGTGGCATCACCAAGGATACCACGAGCAAAAAGAATGAACAAGAACGCACTTTTTAGGTATGTAGTGTCTTTTTTGATACTGTTATGGAGGAAATACTATGGCAAAAGCAGTTGCAATTACCGACCAATGTCCTATGGAGATCGGGCTGAATATTTTGGGTGGCAAGTGGAAATTGAAAATCCTGTGGCAGATTTCCAAGGGTGCCGTGCGCTTCAATGAATTGCAGAGACGTTTAGGGAAGATCACAACGAAAACTCTGACACAGCAACTCCGGGAACTGGAAGATCAGAAAATCATTCAGAGGACGGTCTATCCAGATAATCCGCCGAAAGTGGAATATGCTTTGACAGCACTCGGCAAGAGTATTTACCCCGTTTTGAAGTCGCTGTGTGATTGGGGAACAAATTATCAAACTGCTATACTATCGGTCAATGATTAGGGCGGGGCTTTTACAGATGGCGCAAATTGACACGGTACTCCCGCAAAGCCGCTTCATCAGCAGTTTCGATTAGATGTTCCAGATAATCAACCAGCTTTTCTTTATCAGCGGGCAGGTGTCCGCGAACTTGAATTAGGTTGGATGCTCCGTCTGTCACAATCCTGGTGTCGATAGTCAGGTTTTCAATAAGAGCCTTCAGTTCTGCCAGTTTCTCAATTTCTCCTTCTTCTCTCCAGTTGCCGCGCTGGATTTCCTGGTACAGTTCAGAGGTCTTATAAATTGTCAGCATGGACGATTCAATGATCTGAGGGTGGAGCTGGTTAAACAGTTCTGCGGATGCTCTTGCGCCGATTTCGCCCCGGCCAGCACCAGAAATGCCGGTGAGATAGAAGAAATTGTAACTTATGTCAGCGGCCTCTAATTTCCTGCATTGCTCAAGCACATCACTGGCTTGAAAACCTTTGTTCATAAAGGCCAGAGCTTCATCATCTCCTGTTTCAACACCAAGGGTCAATCCATTGTATCCCAAAGCACGAAGTTCTTTCAGTTCGTCCACGGTTTTCGTAGAAATATCGGTGATCCTGCCAAAGCAACCAATCGAAGAATAGTTGGGGCAGTATTTTTTCACCATTTGGGCCAACACTTTCAGCTTGTCGGTAGTCAGGACAAAGGGATTTGCGCCGGTAAAGAAAACCCGGAACCAGGGAGCATCCTTGCAGTAACGGCTGACCGCAGCCAAATCTTCTTCCACCTCGGACGGCGGGGACATTCTGAACTTGAACGGCAAATCCTCGTACAGTGTGCAGAATTTGCAGGAGTGGTGGGTGCATCCTGCGGTGACTTGAATCAGCAGAGATGCGGCCTCGTAAGGCGGACGCCAGATTGTTCCATCAAAGTGCATAGATCATATCTCCTTTTCAAAATCAATCAGGAATTTCCTGTTGCCCTCATGGTACAACTGACGACATACAAATTCAAGTACGCAATTTTTTTAGTAGTAGTATCATTTTTTGTACTAACACTAATTTGATGCCCTACATTGCTTTTTGCATTAGAGTGGTGTATACTATCTTCAAAGTAGCGAAAGGAGATTATGATATGGCCGAAAACAAATTTCAAACACAGGACATGATGTCGCGCTGTGTTCCAATGGCAAGTGTCCAGGCCGTCTTAGGCGGCAAATGGAAAATACTGATTCTGTGGTATATTGCATTTTACAAAGTCCAAAGGTTTGGAGAGTTGATGCGCCGTCTGGATGGAATTACTCAATCCTCATTGACAAAACAGCTCCGTGAATTGGAACAAGACGGATTTTTGCACCGTGAAATCTACAAAGAAATTCCCCCAAAAGTAGAGTATTCTTTAACAGAACTGGGGCAAAGTTTTACCCCGATTTTGAACCAAATGATGATATGGAGTGAAGCTCATCTTTGTCCACCTGGCTATATCAATCCATTTGGAGAAGAAGGTAAATTGCCAGAATGATTCTTGAGTACATAGACCGTACCAGAAAGGATACCCCTTCTGGTACGGTTTGTCAGTTTATAAATTCTGAAAAAGTTATTTGCTGGCTATCTTTGGCTGGCAAATTTATTTATGTGCCTGCATATATTCCGCTTTAACTTTATCAATATACCGCCGATGCCAAATTTTTTAGCCTAATTCATGGATTAAATTCACCATCTCGATTGCACCCACGGCGCAGTCATAGCCCTTGTTCCCTGCCTTTGTGCCAGCTCTCTCAATGGCCTGCTCAATATTTTCAGTGGTAAGAACACCAAACATTACAGGGATGCCGCTATCGAGGGAAATAGATGCAATTCCCTTTGATACCTCATTGCAGACATAATCGTAGTGACTTGTGGAACCGCGAATGACCGCACCCAAACAAATTATTGCGTCATATTTTCCGCTTTTCGACATTTTGGATGCAATCAAAGGGATTTCAAATGCACCGGGAACCCAGGCAACATGAATATCCTCATCCCGTACATCATGCCGCCGCAAACCGTCCAAAGCGCCATCCAGCAGTTTAGACGTAATAAACTCGTTAAAACGAGCGGCCACGATGCCGATTTTGATTCCATTTGATACTAATTTTCCTTCATATGTTTTCATTTAGATTCTCCTTCCTGCACCCTAATAGTTCAAAATATGCCCCATCCGAGTTTGCTTTGTTTTCAGATACATCAAGTCATGTTCGGTGGCATCCATTTGGAGCGGTACACGCTGGGTGATCTCCAAACCAAACTCTGAAAGCTGGTAAACCTTATCCGGGTTGTTGGTCAACAGGCGCATACTCTTTACCCCTAACTCTCGCAAAATTTGTGCGCCAATGTAATACTCTCGTTCATCACCATCAAAGCCCAATGCCAAATTTGCCTCCAGAGTATCTAATCCCTGTTCTTGCAGCTCATAGGCCCGCAGTTTATTGATTAGCCCGATCCCGCGCCCCTCCTGACGCATATAGAGCAAAATGCCCCGGCCCTCCTGCTCAATTTGTGCCAGAGCTGCGGCAAGCTGCTGGCCACAATCACAGCGTAGAGAACCAAATGTATCGCCGGTTAAACACTCGGAGTGAACTCGGCACAATACATCTTCCCCTTCAGCAATCTCACCCTTTACCAGCGCCACATGGTGATCGCCGTTCAGCTTGTTCACAAA
>JAAVHX010000023.1 GCA_014799475.1 Clostridiales bacterium
AGCAGCCGCCCTCGAAGTTGAACACGCCCTCGTCGTCCCAGCCGTGCTCGTCGTCGCCGATCAGCAGGCGCTTGGGATCGGTGGACAGGGTGGTCTTGCCGGTGCCGGACAGGCCGAAGAACAGGGCGGTGTTCTCGCCGTTCATGTCGGTGTTGGCGGAGCAGTGCATGGAGGCGATGCCCTTCAGGGGCAGATAGTAGTTCATCATGGAGAACATACCCTTCTTCATCTCGCCGCCGTACCAGGTGTTGATGATGACCTGCTCACGGCTGGTGATGTTGAAGACGACGGCGGTTTCGGAGTTCAGGCCCAGCTCCTTGTAATTGTCCAGCTTGGCCTTGGAGGCGTTGTAGACCACGAAGTCGGGGGTGAAGTTCTTCAGCTCCTCCTCGGTGGGGGTGATGAACATATTCTTGACGAAGTGGGCCTGCCACGCCACCTCCATGATGAAGCGCACGGCCATGCGGGTGTCAGGGTTGGTGCCGCAGAAGGCGTCCACGACGTAGAGCTTCTTGTTGCTCAGTTCCTGAATGGCCAGATCCTTGCAGGCATTCCAGGCCTCCTGAGAGGCGGGCTTGTTGTCGTTCTTGAACTCGTCGGAGGTCCACCAGACGGTGTCCTTGGAGTTCTCGTCCATCACGATGAACTTGTCCTTGGGGGAGCGGCCGGTGTAGATGCCGGTCATCACGTTGACCGCACCCAGCTCGGTCTCCTGTCCCTTTTCATAGCCCTCAAGGGTGGGGTCCATCTCAGCCGCAAAAAGCTGCTCATAGCTGGGATTGTACACGACTTCCTTGATGCCGGTGATGCCGAGCTTTTCCAGATCACGGATTTCCATAGATAGTTCCTCCTCAATAATAGTGTATCATTTCAGCGGCCAGTCCGAAAAGGAGCTGGACGCGAGCTGATGGTGTTGGCGGGAAACCGTCTCCCACCAGCTACACAGTATAGCATAACCGCCCGGTTAAATCCATGATATTTTGGGTTTGAATGTTAAAGTTTCCACAAAATCAGCGATTTAACCAACCGATTTTGGAAACGGCAGGGAGAAATGGGAGCATTTTGACGAACCGGGAAGAGGAAAAATTTTTGCCCATCCAGAGTTTGGAAAAAGGACGGGCAAAAAGCAAATCTCCCGCCCTCCGGGTGGGAGAGCGGGAGATTTTCGCGTTTTACAGATTACTCGGCCTCGATCGCGCTCATGGGGCAAGTGCCCTCGCAAGCGCCGCAGTCGATGCAAGCGCCGGCGTCGATTTCCATGTGGTCAGCGCCCATGGAGATCGCGCCCACGGGGCAGGAGGACTCGCAAGCGCCGCAGGAGACGCAGGCGTCACCAATTTTACGTGCCATGTAACATACACCTCCAAAGCAATGTTAATGTTTTGAACCGTTTCTTATTGTACCACATCTTTTGAAAAATGCAATATGAAATTTTGACAGGCAAAAATGTATAATTTGGGCAAAAATTTCCCATCCTTGCCAAGTGACGATATTCCACCGGACGATGGGAGCGGAACACATGGAACGGCTGAGCATTTTTCAAAGATTGCGGGGTTTTTTTATGATGGATCGGGACAAAGGGCGGCAGACGCCTCAAAACGCGGCCGGGCGGCCGGGGGACCCCCAGGCCCTCTACCGGGAGGAGCGGCCCCGCTCGCGGGAAGGGGCGGAAACCCGCCTCACCGACCGCTTTTCCCGGGACCTGACCCGGATGGCGGCGCTGGGCGCGCTGGATCCCCTGGTGGGCAGAGAGCAGGAGGTGGGCCGGGTGATCCAGATCCTGGCCCGGCGCACGAAAAATAACCCCGCCCTCATCGGCGAGCCGGGCGTGGGCAAGACGGCGGTGGCGGAGGGGCTGGCCCTGCGCATGGCGTCCGGGGCGGTGCCCGAGCCCCTGCGGGGCAAGCGGCTGTTGAGCCTGGACCTGGTGTCCATGGTGGCGGGCACCAAGTACCGGGGCGAGTTCGAGGAGCGGGTGAACCAGGTGCTGGCCGAGGTCAGAAGGGCGGGCAACGTGATCCTGTTTCTGGACGAGCTCCATAATATAGTTGGGGCGGGCTCCGCCGAAGGGGCCATCGACGCGGCCAACATCCTCAAGCCCGCCCTGAGCCGGGGGGAGATCCAGGTCGTCGGTGCAACCACGTTGGAAGAGTACCGCAAGTATATCGAGAAGGACGCGGCGCTGGAGCGGCGGTTCCAGCCGGTGAAGGTGGCGGAGCCCACCTCCGACCAGGCCAAGGCCATCCTGCGGGGCCTGCGCCGCCGGTATGAGGAGCACCACGGCCTGACCATCTCCGACGAGGCCATCGACGCGGCGGTGGAGCTGTCCCAGCGTTACCTCCCCGACCGCTTCCTGCCGGACAAGGCCATCGACCTCATTGACGAGGGCGCGGCCCGGATGCGGGTGGAGGAGGAGGTGCCCATCACCCTCCGGGCCCTGTCCGACCGGGCGGAGCGGGCGGCGAGGGAGAAGGCCCAGGCCATCGCCATGCAGGACTTTGAGCGGGCGGCCATGCTTCGGGACGCGGAGGCGGACTTCCGCCGGGAGCTGGACCGCAAGCAGAGCCGCCAGAAGGGCGGAACGGCCCGGGAACTGGGCCGGGAGGAGATCGCGGCGGTGCTGTCCCAGTGGACGGGCATCCCCCTGGAGTCCATCACCAAGGGGGAGGCCAAGCGCCTGCTGGAGCTGGAGGGAGAACTCCATCGCCGGGTGGTGGGGCAGGACCAGGCGGTGTCCGCCGTGGCGGCCGCCATCCGCCGGGGCCGGGTGGGGCTGAAGGAGCCCAACCGCCCCATCGGGGTGTTCCTGTTCATGGGTCCCACGGGCGTAGGCAAGACGGAGCTGTGCCGCGCTCTGGCGGCGGCGCTGTTCGGCAGCGAGGACGCGCTGATCCGCTTCGATATGTCCGAGTATATGGAAAAGCACGCCACATCCAGGCTGGTGGGTTCCCCTCCGGGCTATGTGGGCCACGAGGAGGGGGGCCAGCTCACCGAGCAGGTGCGCCGCCGTCCCTGGTCGGTGGTGCTGTTCGACGAGCTGGAAAAGGCCCATGACGATATGCAGAACATCCTTTTACAAGTAATGGAGGACGGCCAGCTCACCGACGGACAGGGGAGAAAGGCGGATTTCCGCAACACGGTGGTGGTGATGACCTCCAACATCGGCGCGCAGAAGCTGGTGAGCAAGTCGCCCCCGCTGGGCTTTGCCGGGGGAAACTCCGACGACAAGCGCCGGGAGGCGGTGATGGCGGAGCTGAAGGGCCGGTTCAAGCCGGAGTTCCTCAACCGCCTGGACGAGGTGATTTTGTTCGACCGCCTGGAACGCCGGGACATGGAGCGTATCGCCCTGCGGATGCTGGGCAGCGTGCGGGGCCGGCTGTCCGAGCTTGGCGTGGACCTGGACGCCAAGTGGGAGGCGGTGTCCCTGCTGGCCGACCCCGGCATGGAGCGGGAGCAGGGGGCCCGGCCCATCCGCCGGGCGGTGCGCCGGCGGGTGGAGGAGCCCGCCGCCGACCTGCTGCTGTCCGAGCAGCTGGGGGAGGGGGACACCCTGTGTCTGGCCGTGGAGCGGGAGGACATCGTCCTGCGGGCGGAAAAGCGGGAAGTATAACGAATCAAATAGGGAAGCACAAGGGGTTGCCCCTTGTGCTTTCCCTTATCGCTCCGTTTCCGATGGTCTGCCTGGGAAAACGGTCAGCTCCGGCTCAGGGGCGGAAATGTACAGCTCCTCGCAGTCCTGCTGGGCCTTTTGCAGGATCTCGATGGCCTGCGTGGCCGCCTGGAACATCCTTATATACATTTCTTTGTAGTCTGCCATCCCGATCACCTCGGCTTGATTATAGGACATTTGAATCCTAAAATCAATAGGACAATTTGACATAATTTTTTGGGTGATATTTTATGTCGAGGATCAGGGAATTGCGAAAAAAGCGCGGCTACACGCAGATCAAAATGCAGATGCTCACCGGCATCGACCAGAGCGCGTATTCCAAAATCGAGCGGGGATACCGCTATATGTCGTTTGAGCAGTGCAGGCGGATCGCGCTGGCGCTGAATACCAGCATGGACTATCTGGCGGGCCTCACTGACGAACCGAAGCCCTATCCCCGTGGGGATGGCGGCGCGAAGTGAAAGGCGGGGGCGGCGTGTACAGCGCCGTCCCCGCTTTTTCCAGAAATTTTTCGCATTCACAAAAAATCCATAGGCAGGAAGGAAAATCTGTGATATAATACCCTCCAACTGTGAACTGCGATCTTGTACATCAAAGGGAGGGAAGAGCGATGAAGCGGCGGTTCCTGCTGGCGGCGCTGGGCGCTGTGATGGGGCTCAGTCTGAGCGGCTGTATCTTCAAGCCGGTGGACGACCTGTACGCCCTGCCCGTCCTGCCCCAGGAGTACCGGGATCTTCAGAGCACCATCAACGCCACCATGAGTGAGCTGGGGGCGGAGTACGCCACCATCAATTACGGCAAAAACACCTCCACCGTCCAGCTGCTGGACATGGACGGCGACGGAGAGCAGGAGACGGCGGCGGTGTTCCTCCGGGTGACCTCCGCCGATGAGAAGCCCATGCGGGTGTGCCTGTTCCGGCAGGGGGAGGACCAGATCTACCGTCAGTCCCACATATTGTCGGGCGAGGGCACCACCATCAACTCTGTGGCCTATGAGGATCTCACCGGGGACGGCAGCCGGGAGATGATCGTCAGCTGGCAGCTCAGCGCCGGCGTACACATCCTGTCCGCTTACAGCTTCAGCGGCGCAGGGGCCAACGAGCTGATGAGCACCACTTACAATGAGACGTATACCACCGTGGACCTGGACCAGGACGGCAGCCGGGAGCTGCTGATATTCCAGCAGGACACCACCGGCGAGGGGTATAACCTGGCGGAATACTATGACTATCAGAACGGCGTGATGGTGCTGGCGTCCACCGCCCCGCTGTCGGACGGCATGAAGGACGTGACGGCGTCGGAGGCGGGGCTGCTGTCCGACGGGAAGCTCGGGGTATACGTCACCCTGGAGCTGGAGAACGGCTGGCTCACCGATATTCTCACGCTGGAGCCCGATGGGCTGGTCAACGTCACGCGGGACACGGAGAGCGGCGTAAGCCTCACCACCTGCTGGAACAACACCTCGGCGGTCACGTTTGACATCAACAGCGACGGTGTGCTGGAGGTTCCCAGGCCCCAGTCGCTGGCCCCGGTGGATCCGGAAGCTCCCTCCACCCAGTACCTCATCTATTGGCAGCAGTTTGACTCCTCCGGTAAGGGGGCGACCAGCGGCATCACCTACCACTCCTTCACCGACGGCTGGTATCTCACCCTGCCCAACGGCTGGGACATCAATAACATCACCGTGGCCCGGGACGACAGCCTCAGCGGCCGGGGCGAGCGGGCGGTGGTGTTCTACTACTGGCCGGATCGCGAGGAAGGCGAGCCGGAGAAATTCCTCACCATTTACTGCCTCACCGGCAATAACCGGAGCACCCGCTCCCAGATGCCCGGCCGGGTGGTGCTCTACAGCGACAGCAGCGCCATTTACTGCGGGGCGCTGGATCAGTCGGTATGGGACTGCGGCTTGGATGAGGCGGAGCTGGCCAATCGGTTCAAACCCATCCTGGCGGATTGGTCGGCAAACAAATAATTTGGCAGCGAAGAAACTTAGAAAGCGGGGAGTGTTTTATCATGCGCAAGGTACTGGTTTTGGAGGACGAGACCAATATCCGCAGCTTTGTGGTCATCAACCTGAAGCGGGCGGGTTATGATACCATTGAGGCCGGCACCGGCGAGGAGGCGCTGGCCCAGATCCAGAAGAATCCCGACGTACAGGTAGCCCTGCTGGACATCATGCTCCCCGGGGAGATGGACGGCTTCGAGGTGTGCCGCCGCATCCGGGCGGGCAATTCCCAGATGGGCATCATCATGCTCACCGCCCGCACCCAGGAGATGGACAAGGTCAGCGGCCTGATGACCGGGGCGGACGACTATGTGACCAAGCCCTTTTCCCCGGCGGAGCTCACCGCCCGGGTGGACGCGCTGTTCCGCCGCACCGGCGGCGTGCCCGTGCAGGACCTGGACGAGCTGAGCCAGCCCCCCTTCCTGCTCAACACCCGCAACCGCACCCTGGAGAAGAACGGCAAGCGGGTGAAACTGACCCAGGTAGAGTATTCCATTGTGAAGCTGTTTATGGAGAACCCAGGGAAGGCCCTGGCCCGGGAGGAGATTCTGGAGGCCGTCTGGGGCAAGGAGTATCTGGGCGAGCTGAAGATCGTGGATGTGAATATCCGCCGCCTGCGCATCAAACTGGAGGACGATCCCCAGAATCCCGCCCACATCAGCACGGTGTGGGGCTACGGGTACGAGTGGGAAGCGTGATTTGCCCTGTGGGACGCTGAACAGAGAGGGGGGACGGAAGGATGGATACGGAAAACCGGCGGAAGCGGAAAAAGAGCCAGCCGATCACGCCCAAGCGGGAAGAAGGCCCGGCGGAGGAGCCCCAGGCGGAAGCCCCCGCCAAGACGCGGCGCCGGGGCCGGCTGCGCCGCCGCTGGCTGATGAACACCCTGGCCGTCACCCTGGTGGTGGTGGCCTTTGCGGTGAGCGCGTTCTCCATCGCCATGTACAGCTACTATACCTCCACCATCCTGGCCACGCTGGAGAGCAAGGCCCAGACCGCCGCCGGGATGTTCCGCAACTATACCGAGACCAACTATCTCGCCACCGCGCGGCAGTTTGTCAATCAGTTCGAGGAAAAGACCGTGATCGAGGTGCAGATCCTCAACGCCGACGGCCGGGTGCAGATTTCCTCCATGGTAGGCATCTCCGGCGCCAGCGTCAACAGCCCCGATACCACCTCCGCCATCAGCCTCAAGCGGGTGCGCACCTTTGAGGGGATCGACCCGGACACCGGCGACAGCGTGATCTCCGCCTCGGCCCCGGTGATCTATAACGGCACGGTGGTGGGCGTGGTCCGCATGGTCACCTCCCTGCGGGAGGTGCAGAACCAAATGATCCGCATTGTGGCGGTCACCTCCGCCATCGGGCTGTCTATCCTGATCGTCATGGGGGTCATCGCCTCCTATTTCATCCGCTCCGTGCTGGACCCGGTGATCCGGGTGACGGAGACCGCCAAGCGCATCGCCGCGGGCAGCTATGGCGTGCAGATGGAAAAGCGGTCCGACGATGAGATGGGCGAGCTGGTGGACAGCATCAACGATATGTCCATGAAGATCGACCAGGCCGAGCGGACCCAGTCGGAGTTTATCTCCTCCGTCTCCCACGAGCTGCGCACCCCCTTGACCGCCATCAATGGCTGGGCGGAGACGCTGTACAGCGGCGAGGTCCGGGGGGCCGCCGACGTGAAGAAGGGGATGGGCATCATCGTGTCCGAGGCCCAGCGGCTGACCCGCATGGTGGAGGAGCTGCTGGAGTTCTCCCGGATGGAGACGGGGCGGTTCAATTTGTCGGTGGAGCCCATCGACATCCTGGCGGAGCTGGAGGACGCGGTGTACACCTACCGGGAGTTCTTCCGCCGCAAAGGGCTGGAGCTGGACTACACCGAGTGTACGGACGAGCTGCCCATCATCAGCGGCGACCCGGAGCGGCTGCGGCAGGTGTTCTGCAACCTGCTGGACAACGCGGACAAGCACGGCGGCTCAGGGGGCCGGGTGGAGGTGTCCGTGGGCCGGGAGGAGGACGAGGTGGTCATCCGCATCCGGGATCATGGTCCCGGCGTGCCGGAGGACGAGCTGCCCTTCATCAAGTACAAGTTCTATAAAGGCTCATCCAAGGCCCGGGGCTCCGGCATCGGTCTGGCCGTGTGCGACGAGATCATCAACAGCCACAACGGCACGCTGGACATCGGCAACGCCCCCGGCGGCGGCTGTGTGTCCATCATCCGGCTGCCCATTGGGGTGGAAAGCGTGTAGGATCGGATCGAATATCGAACAAAAGTTCAAAAACCCTTGCGTTTTTCCGCCGCTTCTGATATACTGTGGAAAAGCGGCGATATAGAGGAGACAGGACATGGCAAAACGAGATACAAATACCCCCTTTAAGACCAGCTGCGGCGGGCAGGCGCTGATCGAGGGCATCCTCATGCAGGGCCCGGGAAAACGGGCTATGGTGGTGCGCAGGCCGGACGGCGAGCTGACCATTGAGGAGGAGGCCGCCAAGCCCCGCTCCGGGCTGGCCAAGCTGCCCTTTATCCGGGGGCTGTTCATCTTCGGCGGCTCCATGGTTCACGGCATGAAGGCGCTGATGCGCTCCGCCGAGCTGTCCGACGACGGCAGCCTGGAGGAGGAAGAGCTGACGGGCCTGGATAAGTGGATCAGCGACCATTTTGAGGAGAAAAAGGCCATGAGCATCATCATCACCCTGGCGGCGGTGATCGGCATCGCCTTTTCCGTTGGACTGTTCATCCTGCTGCCCACCGCCCTGACGGGGCTGATCGGGCTGGCGTGGACGACCATGCCGCTGTGGGTGCGCTCGGTGATCGAAGGTGTGCTGAAGGTGGTCATCTTCATGACCTACCTCTATATGTGCTCCAAGATGAAGGAGATCCACCGGGTATTCGAGTACCACGGCGCGGAGCATAAGACCATCTACTGCTACGAAAACGGCCTGGAGCTGACGGTGGAAAATGTCCGCAAGCAGCCCCGACACCACCCCCGGTGCGGCACCAGCTTCCTGTTCGTGGTCATCACGGTGTCCATTTTCCTGTCCATTGTGGTGTTCACCCCGCTGGAAATTGAGAACACCTTTTTGCGCATGGCGCTGCACCTGCTGATGCTGCCGGTGATCGTGGGGGTGACCTACGAGTTCAACCGCTTCGTGGGCGGCCACGACGGCCCGGTGTGCAGAGTCCTGCGGGGCCCTGGTATGTGGATGCAGAACTTCACCACCTTTGAGCCGGACGATTCCATGATCGAGGTGGGGATCGAGGCGCTGAAGCGGGTGCTGCCCGAGGAAAAGGGCGCCGACAAGTGGTGAGAAAAGACTGAAACAGAGAGGGTGAGATCCCATGCCCGCCACCTATAACGACCTATATCTGGACGCCCGGAAGGCCCTGAAAGGGATGGGGGTGGAACAGGCTCAGCTGGAGGCCCAGGAGCTGCTGTGCTTTGCCTCGGGCAAGAGCCGGGGGGAATTCCTCCGGGATCTGCCGCTGTACGCGTCCGACGAGGCGGAGCGCCGCTTCCGGGGTCTGCTGGAGCGCCGCCTGAACGGGGAGCCGGTGGCCTACCTCATCGGCGAGTGGGAGTTCTATGGCCTGACTCTGGACGTGTGCCGGGATGTGCTCATCCCCCGGCCGGACACCGAGACGCTGGTGGAGCGGGGCATCCTGTTTGTCCGGGACCTGCCGGAGGGGACGCGGGTGCTGGATCTGTGCGCCGGCAGCGGCTGCGTCGGCCTTGCCATTGCGGACAACTGCCCCGACACCCGGGTGATCCTGGCGGAGTGGTGGCCGGACGCCCTGCGGGTGGCCCGGCAGAACATCCTGCGCTGCGGACTTTCCCAGCAGGTCAGCGCCGCCCAGGTGGACGCGTTGGAAGCTCCCCCCCGGATGCTGCGGGACTTTGATTTGATTTTGTGCAATCCCCCCTATATCCCCACCCTGGAGGTGGGGCGGCTGGATCCGTCGGTGCGAGACTACGAGCCCCGTATCGCCCTGGACGGCGGCGAGGACGGCTTGAAATTTTACCGGGCCATCGCGAAAAAGTGGAAGCGCGCCTTGAAGCCCGGGGGAAAGCTGATTTTTGAGGTTGGCTACGACCAGGCCCAGGCGGTGCGGGCCATCATGGCGGAGCAGGGCTTCGCCGATATTCAGACTACCATGGATCCCGGTTTGCACTGGCGGGTGGTGGAAGGAAGCGCGGAGAGGCGGACAGCGAGTGAGCTTGGACCGTAGCGAGGCCGAGCGCAGGGCGGCACAGGCGTCCCAGACCAGGCCGAGACGGAGGGAAAGCGAGCGAGCGCCCTGGCCGCTTCGCAGCGTGACAACAAGGAAGCGCGGAGAGGCGGACAGCGAGTGAGCTTGGACCGTAGCGAGGCCGAGCGCAGGGCGGCACAGGCGCCCCAGACCAGGCCGAGACGGAGGGAAAGCGAGCGAGCGCCCTGGCCGCTTCGCAGCGTGACAACAAGGAAGCGCGGAGAAGCGGGAGGAGGCTTCATCATGAAAAAGAAGTTCATTCTCATCGCGGCGGGTGTTTTGCTGCTGGCCGCGTTGTTCCCCATCCCGTTCCACCTGAAGGACGGGGGAACGGTGGAGTACCGGGCGCTTTTGTACTCGGTCTCCAAGGTCCACCGGCTGAACGATCTGGACGCGGAGGACCCTTTCCAGACAGGCACCGTCGTCAAGGTGCTTGGCATTGAGCTGTATAACAATGTGGAATGAGGGACAGGAGGACCAGAGATGAAAAAGTGGTATGACGAGGAATACGAGTTTGAAATCGAGGTGATCGGCTTCCTCCGCGGCGACCACACGGAGCGGTACTGCCGGAACGGCGAAGAGATCGGGGATAAATACACCTGTACCTATGGCTGCCCCGTGAACCAGGACGGGCACGGCATCTGCTCCAAGCTGATGACGGTCATGTTCCCGGTGATGGAGGCCGTCCGGAGCGGCGGCGATTTGGAGAACATCGGCGGGGACAGCCCGAACAGCAGGGTGATCGTGTGCCCGGACGGCTGTGTCATGTTCCGGCTGACCGCGAAGAAGCTGGGAAACGAGAACTTTTGGAAGGGAAAGTTTTTCGATTAAGAAAGCAGGAGCCGCAATTTAGGCCCGGTTTATGGGACACATAAAAGAGTAAGATATGGGACAGAAAGAGGCCGGCAGGCTCCAAACGCGCCGGCGGGAAAGGATGATTGTACATGGCAGATAAGAAAAAGACGGTGGAGTCCGCCGCCCCCGCGTCGGACAAGAAGAAGGCGCTGGACACCGCCATCGCCCAGATCGAAAAGGACTTCGGCAAAGGCTCCATCATGCGCCTGGGGGAGAACTCCCACATTGTGGTGGAGGCTATCCCCACCGGCTCGCTGTCCCTGGACATCGCGCTGGGCATCGGCGGCGTGCCCAAGGGGCGCATCATCGAGATCTACGGCCCAGAGTCCTCCGGCAAGACCACCCTGGCCCTGCACATTGTGGCCGAGGCCCAGAAGCGGGGGGGCGAGGTGGCCTTCATCGACGCCGAGCACGCTCTGGACCCCACCTACGCCCGGGCCCTGGGGGTGGACATCGACTCCATGCTCATCTCCCAGCCGGACACCGGCGAGCAGGGCCTGGAGATCTGCGAGGCCCTGGTGCGCTCTGGCGCCATCGACGTGGTGGTGGTGGACTCGGTGGCGGCGCTCACCCCCCGGGCGGAGATCGAGGGCGACATGGGCGACAGCCACGTGGGTCTGCTGGCCCGATTGATGAGTCAGGCCCTGCGCAAGCTGGCCGGCTCCATCGCCAAGACCAACTGCATCGTCATCTTCATCAACCAGCTGCGCGAAAAGGTGGGCGTCATCTACGGCAACCCCGAGGTGACCACCGGCGGCCGCGCGCTGAAGTTCTACTCCTCTGTACGCATGGAAGTGCGCCGCATCGAGGCCATCAAGAACGGCAGCGAGATCATCGGCAACCGCACCCGGGCCAAAATCGTGAAGAACAAGGTGGCGCCCCCCTTCCGGGAGGCGGAATTCGAGATCATGTACGGCGAGGGCATTTCCAAGCTGGGCGAGCTGGTGGATCTGGCCGTCAAGCTGGACATCGTGCAGAAGTCGGGCTCTTGGTTCTCCATGGGGGACACCCGGGTAGGCCAGGGCCGGGACGCGGTGAAGAAGTATTTCCAGGACAACCCGGAGATCGCCGAGAAGGTGGAGGCGGAGGTGCGGGCCAACGCCTATAAGCTGATGAGCCCTCAGTCCCAGGTCGCCGCCCGTGCCGCGGGCCGCGCGGTGGATGTGTCGGCGGACGACTTTGAAGGGTGAAAATTGAAAAATTAGAGCCCTCCAGGCACAAGGAGGGCCGGTGGCTGGTGTGGCTGGACGACGCCTCCATCGTCCGCGTAGGCGAAGGGGACGTGGTGTCCCTGGGCCTATACGCTGGAAAGGAGCTGTCCGACGCGGAGGGAGAGGCCCTGGCCGAGGCCGGGGAGCGCTCCAGGCTGATGGAGCGGGCGGTGGGGCTGCTGTCCCTGCGGCCCATGTCCCGGCGGGAGCTGCTGGACAAGCTGTGCGCCCCGCCCCGGCAGAAAAAGGAAAAGTATCCCTATGACAAGCTGGACGACGCCCCTGACCCGGGAATTTTGCAAGCCCAAAAGGAGGCCGTCCGGGAGCGGGCGGAGGGCGTGGCTGACCGCCTCACCGATCTGGGACTGCTCAATGATGAGGAGTACGCCCGCACGGTGGTGCGCCACTACGCCGCCAAGGGGTACGGCCCCCGAAAGCTCCGGGATGAGCTGTACCGCCGGGGGGTGCCCCGGGAATACTGGGAGGACGCCCTGGGGGAGCGGGAGCCGGACGAGGGCCAGATCGACAAGCTGGCACGGCAGAAGCTCCGGGGAGGGGAGCCCACCCGGGAGAATTTGAAGAAGGTGTCCGACTACCTGGCCCGCCGGGGCTACGGCTGGGAGGAGATTTCCGCCGCCCTGGAGCGGCTCCGGGAGGAGGAATGGGAGTAATGGGTTACAAAGTGGCGTTCCAGTCCCTGGGCTGCGCCAAAAACCTGGTGAACACCGAGCAGATGATGGCCCTGTGCCGGGAGGCGGGCTTTACCGTCACCGGGGACCCGGAGGGGGCCGACGTGGCGGTGCTGAACACCTGCGGCTTCATCGAGTCGGCGAAGAGCGAGGCCATCGACAGCATTCTGGAGCTGGCTGCGCTGAAAAACGAGGGGAAGCTGAAAAAGCTGCTGGTCACAGGCTGTTTGGCCCAGCGCTACCCGGACGACATCCGCACGGAGCTGCCCGAGGTGGACGGACTGCTGGGCACCGGCAGCTATACCGACGTGGTGTCCGCCGTGGAGCGGCTCATGGCAGGAGAACGGCCAGAGCAGTTTGGCGACATCCACCGCACCTACGAGGACGGAGAGCGCTGGGTGACCACGCCGCCCTACACCGCCTATTTAAAAATTGCTGAGGGCTGCTCCAACGGCTGCGCTTTCTGCGTCATCCCCCGTTTGCGGGGGAAGTACAGAAGCCGCTCTATGGAGGCTCTTCTCACTGAGGCGGAGGGGCTGGCCCGCCAGGGGGTGAGGGAGCTCATTGTCATTGCCCAGGACATCACCCGTTACGGGCTTGACCTGAGGGACGGGACCACGCTGGCCAAGCTGCTGACGGAGCTGTGCAAGCTGGATTTCCACTGGATTCGTTTGCATTACCTCTACCCGGAGGCGGTGACCGACGAGCTGATCGAGGTCATTGCCAGGGAAAAGAAGATTGTCCACTACCTGGACATCCCCATCCAGCACGCCAATGACGGCATCTTGAAGGCCATGCGCCGCCGGAGTACCAAGGCGGAGATCGAAACACTCTTTGCCAAGCTCCGCGCCAACCTGCCCGATGTGGTCATCCGCACCTCCCTGATTTGCGGTCTGCCTGGGGAGGGCGAGGCGGAGTTCGAGGAGCTGTGCGACTTTTTGCGGGAGCAGAAGCTCCAGCGGGCGGGGGTGTTCCAGTTCTCCCCGGAGGAGGGCACCCTGGCCGCCGCCATGGACAATCAGGTGGATCCCGAAACCGCCGAGCGCCGGGTGGAGCTGGTGGTGGATCTCCAGTCCCGCATTATGGATGAATACAACGAGCAGCGCCTGGGCACCTGCATGGAGGTTTTCTGCGAGGGCTTTGACGGGGAGGCTGGCTGCTACGCGGGCCGCACCTACGCCGATTCGGTGGACATCGACGGCCGGGTGCTGTTCACGGCGGCGGGGCTGATCCCGGCGGGGGAGTTCGTGTGGGTGCGCATCACCGGCGTGTCCGATGGCGACCTCACCGGGGAAGTGGAGGACTGAGCGGTGGAGGTACTGTACCACGTCTCGCCCACGCCGGGGCTGACGGTATTGCGCCCCAGCGTGCCCAAGTACTTCGGCAAGCCGAAGCAGGTTTGCCTGACGGCCAGCCTGCCCATGGCCCTGATGTACGGGATCCGGCACTTTGAGTACGCCTACGGCTACACAAGGGAGGGCAGGATCTATTACGAGGAGTACTTCCCCAACGCCCTGGAGGAGCTGTACCGGAGGGAAGCGGCTTCCCTTTACACCTGCTCCCGCCGACCGGATATGGAGCGTACCGCCATCCCAAACGAGTACGTCACCCCAAACGAGGTCCCGGTGGACGGGGAGCTGCCCATTCCCGACGTCTGCGAGGCCCTGCTGGAGCAGGAGCGGCAGGGGGCGCTGAAAATCGTCCGCTGGGACGAGATGAGTGAAGGGCGGCGGCGCTGGGTCGTCCGCGCCGAGGCGGACACCATCCTGGAGAAGGGCCTGCTGGCCCGGCCCGACGACCCCTTTGCCCGCTATATGCGGGAGAAATATCCGGAGAGCTGGGCGCTTGCCGCGGACGGCCTCCCCGGCGAGCTGAAACATAACCAGTGCTGAACATGAAGGAGGAAAACCATGAACTTACCTAACAAACTGACCATGATGCGCGTCATCCTCATCCCCGTGTACCTGGTGCTGTGGCACCTGGACTTTGCGTACAACAACTACGCCGCCCTGGCCGTCTTTATCGTGGCCAGCCTCACCGACTTTTTGGACGGCTATATCGCCCGGAAGAACAACCTGGTGACGGATTTCGGCAAATTCATGGATCCTCTGGCGGATAAAATGCTGGTGCTCACCGCCATGACCTGCTTCTGCGCCATGGGCCGGTTTCCGGACTGGGCGCTGGTCATCGTCATGGCCCGGGAGTTCGCCGTGTCCGGCCTGCGGCTGGTGGCGGTGGACAACGGCCGGGTGATCGCCGCCGGGTGGTCGGGCAAGGTCAAGACCTTCTCCACCATGGTGTGCCTGTGCCTGATGCACCTGACCATCCTGCCCATCCCCATCGAGGTGCTGGACTGGACGTGCGTCATTGTCATCGCTGTCACCACCCTGTACTCCGGTGTGGAGTACTTTGTGAAGAACCGGGATGTACTCAACTGGAACAAGTGATTTGACCGGTCAAAAAGCCCCGGCCCGCGCCATGCGCGGGCCGGATTTCTTTATCCCATCATCACCCTGGTGAGCAGAAAGGCCATGGCTCCGCAGGCGGGGAAGGTGAGGGCCCACGCCCCCACCATCTGGCCCATGACCCGCCGGTCTGTCCCCCGGCCTGCGCCGCAGATGGCGGCGACTTTGGCGTGGGTGGTGGAGGCGGGCAGGCCCAGGGCGGAGCAGATGAGCAGGACCGATCCCGCCCCCAGGTCGGCGGCAAGGCCGTCAGCGGGGGAGAGGGTGGCCAGCCCCGAGCCCACCTTTTCCACGATGGGCTTGCCGCCCAGGGCGGTGCCCAGGGCCATTACCCCGGCGGTGAGCAGGGCCAGCGTCAGCCGGGAGGCGTCCGTATCTCCGCCCAGCCCGCCGGTGAGCAACAGCAGGGCCAGGAATTTCTGCCCGTCCTGCACGCCGTGGAGCAGGGCGGTGAGGGCGGCCCCGCCCCTTTGCCAGGCCGCCGGACGGCGCACCCGCCCCGTCAGCACCCGCCGGAACACTCTGCCCGCCAGCACCCCGGCGGGCAGGGACAGGGCCAGCCCCGCCAGCGCCCGGATCCATGCTCCGACGCTTAAGCTGGCGGCTCCCGCGCCCAGAGCGAAGGCTCCGCCGGACAGCCCTGCCAGCAGGGCGTGGCTTTCGCTGGTGGGCAGGCCGAACCGCCACGCCGCCACCGCCCACAGTACAATGGACAACAGGGCGGCATTCAGCGCGGCCAGCGCCGTTTGGGGGCTGGAGAAGGCCACCAGCGCCCCCATAGTGTCCGCCACGGCGGGGAAGCACAGGCAGGCCGCGACGGCCCCGATGAAGTTGCACACCGCCGCCAGGGCCACCCCCCGGCGGAAGGACATGGCCCCGGAGCCCACGGCGGTGGCGATGGCGTTGGGCGCGTCGGTCCAGCCGTTGACGAAGATCACCGCCAGCACCAGCAGGCGGGCGAGATGGACGGTCATGGTCATGGCACTCCCTCCCGGAGCAAGCGTATGAGGGGCGGAGAGGAAGATATGCAAAATTTTTGAAAAAATAAAAAGGGTTTTCAATTTTTACGGGGTATAAGAGATAGACAGCAATTTTGCCTGAGCGAAATAGGGGGAGGGACGCGGCGTGGAACAGACCATTCGGGAGCGCACCGAGGAGCTGGAGCGGCAGACCCTGTCGCCCCGGGCCTGCCTGTCGGCCGATTCCAAGGGGCGGGCGGTGGCCATTGCCCCCTGTCCCATGCGCACCTGCTTCCAGCGGGACGTGGACCGGGTGGTACACTGTAAGTCCTTCCGGCGCCTGAAGCACAAGACCCAGGTGTTCCTCCAGCCCGAGGGCGACCACTACCGCACCCGGATGACCCACACCCTGGAGGTGTCCCGGATCGCCCGGACCATGGCCCGGGGGCTGCGGCTCAATGAGGATCTCACCGAGGCCGCTGCCCTGGCCCACGACCTGGGGCACACCCCCTTCGGCCACGCCGGGGAGCGGGCGCTGTCCAGGATGGTGGAGGGGGGCTTCCGCCACTACGAGCAGTCCCTGCGGGTGGTGGACCGGCTGGAAAACGACGGCGCGGGGCTGAACCTGTGCCACGAGGTTCGGGACGGCATCCTCTGCCACACCGCTGGGCCGGTGGCGGACACCCTGGAGGGCCAGCTGGTGCGGTTTGCCGACAAGATCGCGTATATCAACCACGACATCGACGATGCCATGCGGGGCGGCATCATCTTCCCCACCGACATCCCCGTCCACATTTCCCAGACCCTAGGCTATACCCACGGCGAGCGCATTGAGACGCTGACCATGGACATCATCCGCGCCAGCGCTGAGGGGGACGTGATCCGCCAGTCGGAGCCGGTGGCAAAGGCCATGGCGGCGCTGAAGGAGTTCATGTTCCAGTCGGTCTACTTCAACCCTCTGGCTAAGGGGGAGGAGGGCAAAGCTGAGGACATGATCCGCCTGCTTTTCGAATACTATTGCAAGCATACGGACAAGCTGCCCTCCGAGTATCAGGACATCCTGGTGCGGGAGGGGACGCAGCGGGCAGTGCTGGACTATATCGCGGGTATGACGGACACCTACGCCGTGGAGTTGTTTGGTAATCTGTTTATTCCCAAAGGGTGGGTGGTGAAATGACAGAATACCTTGTCCCCACCCGTCCGTCCGAGACAGAATTCACCGAGAAGCGCTCCACCTTCATCGGCCACGTCTGGCCGGTGGAGACGGAGGAGGAGGCCCGCGTCCGCATCGACGAGATGAAAAAGAAATACCACGACGCCCGGCACAACTGCTGGTGCTATCTCATCAAGGACGGCCCGGTGCGCTACTCCGACGATGGTGAGCCCCAGGGCACCGCCGGACAGCCCATGCTGGGGGTGTTCCAGAAGGAGGGGGTGACCAACGTGTGCTGCGTGGTCACCCGGTACTTTGGCGGGGTGCTGTTGGGCGCGGGGGGCCTGGTGCGGGCCTACACCCAGAGCGCCAAGGACGCGCTGGACGCGTCGGGCATTTCCGTCGTCCGCCGCTGGGTGGCCATGGAGGTGCCCTGTACCTACAGCCAGTTTGAGGAGGTGCGCCGGGAAGTGTTCCACTTCGGCGGCGTGGTAGAGGGCGTGGATTACGGCGCGGATGTGCTGCTGTCTGTGCTGATCCCGGAGGAGCGCGCGCAGCCGTTCATCGCCCACCTGTTTGACGCTTCCGCCGGGACGATTGAGGCGCTGGAATCGGGAGAAGCCTTCCGTGGCGCCCCTTTGGAGCGTTAAATTCCCAAAACTGTGATAAAAACTGGTAATTTTGGCTAATATCAAGAGGTGAGACCATGGCCATTCCCGAATCTTTCCTGGATGATCTCAACGGACGGCTGAACATTGTGGACGTGGTCTCCGCCTACCTGCCCCTGAACAAAAAGGGAGGCAGTTACTGGGGACTGTGCCCCTTCCACCATGAAAAGACCCCCTCGTTCTCCGTCAACGAGCCCAGGCAGATTTTCCACTGCTTCGGCTGCGGCAAGGGGGGCGGCGCCATCCGCTTTGTCATGGAGGTGGACAGCCTGTCCTTCCCCGAGGCGGTGCGCAAGCTGGCGGAGCGGGAGGGGATGCAGGTGCCCGACGACAGCCCCGGGGACGGGGCGTGGCGGGAGAAGCGCCGCCGGGTGCTGGAGCTGAACCGTGAAGCCGCCCGATTCTACCGCTCTATGCTGGATGATCCCAGAGGGGCGGCGGTGGCGGCCTATATCCGGGACAAGCGGCGCATCAGTCCCAAGTTTTCCGCCCGGTTCGGCCTGGGAGCCGCCCCGGAGGGCTGGAACAGCCTCATCACCGCCATGCGGGACAAGGGCTACGATAAAGCGGACCTCATCGACGCCGGGTTGGCCGTGGCGGGAAAAAACGGCGGCGTGTACGACAAATACCGCAATCGCCTGATGCTCCCCGTCATCGACACCCGGGGGGACGTGATCGGCTTCACCAGCCGAGTGATGGACGACTCCACGCCCAAATACCTGAACACCCCGGAGACCGCCATCTTTAAAAAGCGCTCCATCCTGTACGGGCTGAACTACGCAAAAAAAGCGAAGCGCCCCAATTTCATTCTCGTAGAGGGCAACATCGATGTGATCACCCTCCATCAGGCGGGCTTTGACAACACGGTGGCCACCATGGGAACCGCCCTCACGGAGGAGCACGTCCGCCTGCTGGAGCGGTACACAAAGGAACTGGTGCTGTGCTACGACAATGACGACGCAGGGGAGGACGCCACCCAGCGGGCCATCGCCCTGCTGAAGAAGTCGGAGCTGTCCGTCAAGGTGCTCCGCCTGCCCCGCCGCCGGACGGCGGAAGGCGAGCTGGTGAAGCAGGACGCGGACGATTTTATCAAAAACCACGGCCCTGGTGCCTTTGAGGATTTGATGGATCAAAGCGCCAACTCGGCGGAGTACCGTTTGAGCGCGGTGCAGGGTCAGTTTGATTTGAGCCGGGATGACCAGCGGGCCCAATACCTGCTGGCGGCGGCGGAGGTGGTGGCCGGACTGCCAAGCCCCGTGGAGCGGGAGATATACGCCGGCCGGTGCGCCGAGGCGGCCAGGGTGTCCAAGGAGGCGGTGCTCCAGGAGGTGGAGCGACTGCGAAAAAAGCAGCGCTGGCAGGCCAGGAAGCGGGAGGAGCGCCAGAGTCTCGTCCCCACACGCCAGCTCCAGCCCAAGAGCCGGGAATTGCGGTACACCAATGTCCGTTCCGCCCGCGCGGAAGAGGGGGTACTGCGGGTGGTGCTGCTGGATGGAGAATTTTTCCGGGAGCTGGACGGTCTCACGCCGGAGCACTTTTCCTCGCCGCTGCTGGGCCGCGCGTTCGCCCTGCTGCGGGAGCGGTGGCGGGCAGGAAAAAGCGTTGCTTTCGCGGCGCTGGAGGGGCAGTTCACTCCGGAGGAGATGGACCAGCTTTCCGCCGCCGTCCAGGAGCCTCAGCCCCGGAATACCGCCGGGGCGGCGTTGGAGGACTATAAGCGGGTGATCCTGCTGGAGCACAGCAGGACAGACATATCAGACGAGAAAGACTTGGATGATCTGAAACAGGTACTCAAACAGAAAAAAGGTTTTGGAGGATGAATGACCATGAGCGACAAAAGAAAGACGGCGAAAAAGCTGGAGGCGGCTCCCCCCGCCCAAGTGAGCCCGGAGAAGCTGGAGGCGGCGAAGGCGGAGCTCGGTAAGATGGTCGAGGGTGTCCAGAATGGCGAGAAGCTGCTGGAGTTGGTGGATACCGGCTATAAAAAGGGCAAACTGTCCTCCAACGAGATGATGGAGACGCTGGATTCCATCAACCTGGAGAGCGACCAGATGGACAAGGTATACGATGTGCTGGAGAACCTGGGCATCGACACCGCCGGGGATGATTTCCCCCCTGAGCTGGACGGCGACGCGATCCCCCCCGCCTCCGACCTGGAGGAGATCCCAGAAGAGGAGATCGTGGATCCCAACACGCTGGTGGACTCCTTCGCCATCGACGACCCGGTGCGGATGTACCTGAAGGAGATCGGCAAGGTGGATCTGCTCACCTCCGAGCGGGAGGTGGAGCTGGCCCAGGCCATGGGGGCCGGGGCGGCGGCCCAGGAGCAGCTGGAGGAGCTGGAGAAATCCGGCGAGCCCATCCCGGAGGAAACCTTGAAGGAGCTGAAAAAGGCCATCAAGGGCGGCGAGCGGGCCAAGCAGCAGCTGGCAGAGGCTAATCTGCGCCTGGTGGTGTCCATTGCCAAGCGGTATGTGGGCCGCGGTATGCTGTTCCTGGATTTGATCCAGGAGGGCAATCTGGGCCTCATCAAGGCGGTGGAGAAATTCGATTACACCAAGGGCTACAAGTTCTCTACCTACGCCACCTGGTGGATCAGGCAGGCCATCACCCGGGCCATCGCCGACCAGGCCCGCACCATCCGCATCCCGGTACACATGGTGGAGACCATCAACAAGGTGATCCGGGTGAACCGGCAGCTCTTGCAGGAGCTGGGCCACGACCCCTCCCCGGAGGAGACCGCCGCCGAGATGAATATGCCGGTGGAGAAGGTGCGGGAGATCCTGAAGATCGCTCAGGAGCCCGTCTCCCTGGAGACCCCCATTGGCGAGGAGGAGGACAGCCATCTGGGCGACTTCATCGAGGACGACACCGCCTCCGAGCCCTCCGAGGCCGCATCCTTCACCCTGCTGAAGGAGCAGTTGGTGGACGTGCTGTCCACCCTGACCCCCCGGGAGGAGAAGGTGCTGCGCCTGCGCTTCGGTATTGAGGACGGCCGCACCCGGACGCTGGAGGAAGTGGGCAAGGAGTTCAACGTCACCCGGGAGCGCATCCGGCAGATCGAGGCTAAGGCGCTGCGCAAGCTGCGCCATCCGTCTAGAAGCAAGAAATTGAAGGATTTTCTGAGTTAAATGACACCGCCCCCGGCCAACGGTCGGGGGCGGTCTATGTTTACTGTGTGGACAAATTACCAGCTCAAAAGAAGCGTGAAAAAACTACAGACAAATCCAATGATGGATGCGGGGATCATCATCAGTTTTTCCTTCTTGCTTTTGGTGAAAAGGTATTTCCAATGATTGCGTATGCCAAAAATGACGAATATACGATCATGATTGCCTTTGATGGTAGTTCAGGAAGCTGAAATAGAAACGAGACCGCTTTGTTTGCGTAAAATAGGCCGAAAAGAAAAAATATGAGTGCGAAAATTGCGTTTATATATCGCCTGTCTTTCGGAACTATCTTGTGTTGGCCTCCAAGCACATATTCTCCGATTGGGAATCCAATCAATAGCAGAATATGGAGAAAACTCATAAAGAAGGTTATGATCGCGCAAATCACAGCGAAAAGTTTTAACATATCTGTTTACCTCTAAAACGCACTGACATCGTGCCGTTTAGAAATCCAGCCTCACGATCTGCCCATTGGCGGGGTGCGGGATGTCCAGGACATACTGCATCAGCGTTCCGTGACAGGCCACGATGACACAGCGAAAGTCTTTGTATCGTTTCAGCACGGCAAAGACCCGCTCCTTCATCTGCTCGACGGACTCCCAGGAGGGTGTTTCGCCGGCGGGATGGTGCCCATGGTTGTTGTGCAGCGCCTGATAACACCGGTTGGCTTCCTCCTGCGGCAGGTACTCATAATCAATGGCATCCGCCGACCACTCGTGGAGATCGGTTTCCACCCGGATATCCAGTCCCAGCTCCTTTGATAAGATGGCGGCGGAGTGCAGCGTTCGGCCAAAAGGGGATGAGATAATGAGCTCCGCGTCCTTCAGCCGTTTGTCGAGGGCGGCGGTTTTGATCTGCTGGATGCCAAGCTGGGACAGCGTCAGCATATTGAAGCCCCGGCCCTGATATATTTTGGTATTTGCCTCTGAGAAGTTCGCCTGTCCGTGGCGGATAAAATAAAACGTCGTCATTCCAAACCCTCCCCTTAACGGAACACCCGGTTGAAATCCCGGGGCATTTTGGCCTTGAAGGTGATCTGTTCCCCGGTGGCGGGGTGGGTGAAGGACAGTTCGTTGGCATGGAGGCACAGCCGCCCGATGGGGTTGGTGCGGGCGCCGTACTGCTTGTCCCCGGCCACGGGGCAGCCCAACTCCTTCATGTGGACGCGGATCTGGTTTTTCCGCCCCGTCTCGATATTGATGTCCAGCAGGGCATACCCGCCCCCGGCCTTCTTCACCTCGTAGCTGGTAATGGCCTCCTTGGCGTTGGGGCCGGGCCGGCCGGAGAAGCTGAGGTGGGTGTCCGTCTCCACCAGGTAGGAGCGGATGGTGTCCCGGTCCGGCTTGGGCACGCCCTCCACCACCGCCAGGTAGCCCCGACGGGTGATGATCTCGTTCCATTTGCTCTGGAACAGCTCCTTGGTTTCGGGATCCCTGGCGAACATCAGCACCCCAGACGTGTCCCGGTCCAGCCGGTGGAGGATAAAAATGCGGTCATCCACCCGGCGGCTCTTTACGTAGTCGGTGACCATGTGGTAGGCGGTGCGGGTTTTCTCCTTCTCGGTGGCCACGCTGAGCAGCTTGGCGGGCTTGTTCACCACGATGAGATGCTCGTCCTCGTAGAGGATGGGGAAGGGCAGCGCGTCCGCCCGGGGGGCGGAGGAGGACAAAACCGTCACCCTTTGGCCGGGGGCCAGGGGGGTGTCAAACTGAGAGACGGGCACGCCGTCCACCGCGACCAGCCGCCGGGACAGCAGGGATTTGACGTTGTTGCGGCTCTTGCCCTTCACCTGCGAGAGCAGGAAGGGGAGCAGGGTGGTGGGTTCGCCCACCGTATAGACAGGGGCCTCGGCTGCCCGGCGCTTGTGGTTGTGTTCCATAGGATCCGCCTTTCTGTGTTTCCCCACCGCGGGGAGGGGAAAACATATCTTTGGAGACATTGTATCACAGCATCAGGGAAAAGTCTATGAAATTCCGGCGGGACAAGCAAGACCGGCACGTTTCCGTCATAAGCTTCCCAGAGGTGATGCATCGTGAGAGAAAAGGAGGGCCTGCTGCTCCGGGTGTCCCGAATGTTTGACCTGCCCGCCGACGCGCTGGCGGGGGAGCCCCGGGTGGAGGTGGTGGGAAGCGGCGAGCTGCGCATGGGCCCCCACCGGGGTATTCTGGCCTATGGGGAGTCGGAGATCCACATATCCGGCGGGTCATTGGTTGTGCTGGTGCGGGGCAGCGGCCTGGAACTGCGGGCGATGACTCCGGAGGAGCTGCTCATCACGGGAACCATCACAGCCGTAGAATTTGTGAGGTAGAATTATGAAAAAGCTCATCAATCTGCTGCGGGGATATGTGATATTGGAGGCGGCCGGGGCCTTTCCCGAGCGGCTTTTGAATCTGTGCGCCCAGAACCGGCTGCAATTCTGGAAGCTGAACTGGATCGACGAGACCAGCTTCACGTTCCGCATCGCGCTCAGCGATCGGAAGCGGCTGGACGAGCTGGCCCGGCGCGCCATGTGTGAGATCACCGAGCGGGGCCGCCGGGGGGCGGCGGTGGAGGCGGGGCGGATCATAGAGCGCCGCTGGGGCTTTTTGGCGGGGCTGGCGGTGTGCTTTCTGGCGGTGAGCTTCCTGTCCCGGTTCCTGCTGGTCATCGAGGTGGTGGGTAATGAGACGATCCCCACCGCCGTCATCCTGTCCCAGCTCCAGCGGGTGGGGGTGCGGCCCGGGGTCTACGGCCCGTCCATCCCGGAGAAGGAGGCCGCCAACGCCGCCCTGCTGGGCCTGCCGGAGCTTTCCTATCTGGCCATCAACATCTATGGCACCCGGGCGGAGGTGGTGGTCCATGAGGCGGAGAAGAAGCCGGAACTGCTGGAGGAGGATATTCCCACCGACGTGATCGCCAGGGCGGACGGTATCATCGAAGAGATCCAGGCGAACTCGGGCCGGGCTATGTTTCAGGATGGGGACATCGTGGCCAAGGGTGAGGTGCTGATCAGCGGGGACCTGGATCTAAAAGAACCTGAGTATGGCACAGTGGATCTGGGGCATCTGATCGTCCACGCCGCCGGGTCTGTCACCGCCCGGACGTGGCGCACGTTGGAGGAGACGATCCCTCTCACATATCAGGCAAAGGTGTATACCGGGGAGGAGCGTACAGGATACGGCATAAAAATTTTGTGGAACGACCTGGATTTTTTTGAAAACAGTAGCATTTCCCAGGGCAGATATGATAAAATAACCAGGACTGAGCAGATAGCTCCCTTTGGCCGCCCCCTGCCCGTGTGGGTGACCACGACAACGCTGCGCCCCTATACCCTGGAGGATCGGCCCATAGACGGGGAGGAGGCCGCGGCCCGGCTGGAGCGGGTTCTGCTGGCCCGGCTGGAGGAGCTGCTGGCGGCCAACGGGGGAGAAGCCCTGCGCACCGATTTTGTTGCCAAGGAGGAGGGCGGGCTGCTCACCGTGACGCTGCTGGCGGAGTGCCGGGAGGAGATCGGACGCACTGTGGAGCGGGAAGGGGAAGTGGGACGTATCCCCGGTACGCCCCAGGAGGATACCAAAGACAGCGGCTGAGCGCCGCACAGAGGAGTGTACGCATGACAGAGCAGAGCATCAGCATCGAGCGGATGGAGGAGGCCGTCAACCTGTTCGGCCTGTTTGACGAGAACATCCGCCTGATTGAGCAGGAGCTGGACGTTTCGGTGGTCAACCGGGAGTCCAACCTGAAAATTTCCGGCGAGGGCGAGAACGTCATGCTGGCGGTGAAGGCCATCCAGGGCCTGCTCACCCTGTCCGCCAAGGGGGAGGCCATTGGCCAGCAGAACGTGCGGTATATCATCGAGCTGGTTCGCTCCGGCAACGAGGGCAAGATCGCCCAGCTGGCCGGGGACGTGGTGTGCGTCACCGCCAAGGGCAAACCCATCAAGGCCAAGACCATCGGTCAGCAGAAGTATGTGGACGCCATCAAAAATAACACCGTCACCATCGGCGTGGGCCCCGCCGGCACGGGCAAGACCTATCTGGCCGTGGCGGCGGCGGTGGCGGCCTTCCGGGAGAAGCAGATCAACCGCATTATCCTGACCCGCCCCGCCGTGGAGGCGGGGGAGCGGCTGGGCTTCCTGCCCGGGGATTTGCAGTCCAAGGTAGACCCCTATCTGCGGCCGCTGTACGACGCGCTGTTCGATATGCTGGGGGCGGAGACCTACCAGAAATATCTGGAGCGGGGGAACATCGAGGTGGCCCCGCTGGCCTATATGCGCGGGCGGACGCTGGACGATTCCTTTATCATTTTAGACGAGGCCCAGAACACCAGCCGGGAGCAGATGAAAATGTTCCTCACCCGGCTGGGGTTCGGCTCCAAAATCGTCATCACCGGCGACGCCACCCAGATCGACCTTCCGGCGGACAAGGTGTCCGGCCTGAAGGAGGCCATGCGGGTGCTGAAGGGCGTAGAGGACATCTCTATCTGCCAGCTCACCGGGGCGGATGTGGTGCGCCACGTTATCGTCCAGCGCATCATCAAGGCGTATGAGGACGACGAGAAGCGCCGCGCCGCCAAGCGAGACAAACGTTAAAGCTGATCCAGGCAAGCGGCGGAGAGGCGTATCCCCAGCTTCAAACCCTGGTAGAACGACCAGAGGCCGTGGCCCTGGACAGGGTTGTCCTCAAAGCCGCCGACCCAGCTTTCCGGGACAAGTTTGTGGGAATAGTGGTAATAGAGGTCTTCGACCAGGAAAGGGATTTCTTCTTTCATTGTTGGCTCCTCCTTAACACGTACATCTATGTACGTGTTATTATACACGGCATCTTTGTACGTGTCAATAGGGAAGTGGAAAAATGATTTTTAATGAGCGCCTAAAAATTCTGCGTACTGAAAAAGGCTTGACACAGGAAGAGGCTGCTGGTAAGCTCGACTTTAACTATCGCCATTTTCAACGGCTGGAAGCCGATGGACACTTGCCGAACTATAAAAGTCTGCTTCAAATTGCCGACTTTTTTGAGGTGTCAGTGGACTGGCTCATGGGCCGCACCGACAAGCGGGAGGTCAACCGATAAGGGGCGGCCAGCCGAGGGAAAGGAGAGCAAAATGCCAAAGCATAAAATTATCATCTCCGCCAACGTACCCGGCGTGAACGAGGGCCTGCGGTCTTTCCTCCGCAAGGTCATCCGCACCGCCCTGGACGCCGAGGGAGTTGACGTGCCCTGTGAAGTTAATGTCCTTGTCACCAACGATACGGGCATCCATCGGGTCAATTTGGATATGCGGGACGTGGACGCGCCCACCGATGTATTGTCTTTCCCCATGTTCGAGCTGGCTCCGGGGGACAAGCCCTCTGAGGAGGACGCCGACCCGGCCACCGGGCTGGCACCCCTGGGGGATATGTGCATCTCCCTGGAGCGCGTCCACGCCCAGGCCAAGGAGTACGGCCACTCCAACCGCCGGGAGCTGGCGTATTTAGCCGTCCACTCCGTGCTACACCTGCTGGGCTATGACCACCTGGACGAGGGGCCCATGAAGGCCCAGATGCGCGAAAGAGAGGAGAGCATCATGAAGGAATTAGGATTAGAGCGGGAGAAAAATACATGAAAATGCGCTATGCTTTGCTGGCGGCAGCTCTGTCGCTGCTGCTGGCCGGATGCCAGGCGGAGGAGCCGGTAGAGACCGTGTCTGTGCCGCTGGGTACGGCTACTCCGATGAAGGAATCTGCGCCGTCGGAAGCGCCATCCCCAACCCAAGACCCGCTGGAGGAGCTTTTGGCCCGACAGCCCATCGACGACGATCACGACGCTTTCCTGGTGGACACTGGGGGCAGACTGGGAACGCTGCTGGTGACAGCGGAGCTGGAGGAGCGGGGGCCGGAGCCGAAACCAGGGTGGGAGTCGTGG
Source organism: Clostridiales bacterium (assembly GCA_014799475.1). GTDB lineage: Bacteria > Bacillota > Clostridia > Oscillospirales > Oscillospiraceae > Enterenecus. The sequence continues at coordinate 26,982 of JAAVHX010000023.1, forward strand.
GAATACCCAGTGTGCTTTGCTGTTTGGAATCCCAAGGATATGAGCCAACCAATCCAGAAGCTGGAAGGGATAACTTGGGGGACATATCATTGGCATGAGGCGCTGGACGCCAACTTCGACGGGTACATGGATTTCAGCTATATGTATGCCATGGGCAACCAGCCGAACTATTGGTATCTCTGGGTTTGGGACGAGGATGCGGGGCAGTTTGTGGAAGTGCCGGAGTACAGGGAGATATCCGGGCCCCGCTGTAACCCGGAAACGGAGATCATTGATGGCTGGGCCCGCTACAGCGGCGGTGGGGACGGCCTGACCACCTTCTACCGCTGGGAGGATGGAGCGCTGGTGTGCATCCGGCGGATCGAGACGGGGTACGATGATGAAAACCGGATATACGTAGATGAAGTATCCTATTTCCCTTCCTGGATCAAAGTAGAGGATCGGATCGACGGGGAGCTGACCCAGGTGTACTACCAGTATTTTGCGCCGGATGCAGGAACTGATTTCTTTCCGGAACGGTTTAAATGGGAAAATCTGGACTATCACGGCGAAAATTAAAATGCTCAAAGAAAGTTGAGGATTACCTAAATGAACATCAAAAAATCGGGCATCATTACCATCTGCGGACGGCCCAACGTGGGCAAGTCCACCCTGACCAACACCCTGGCGGGGGAGAAGATCGCCATTGTCTCCCCCAAGCCCCAGACCACTCGGAACCGCATCTGCGCCGTCCTGAACCGGGGGGACAGCCAGTTCGTGTTCGTGGACACGCCGGGGCTGCACCGCGCCCGCACCCGGCTGGGGGACTATATGGTGAAGGTGGTGCGCCAGTCGGTGGCGGATGTGGACGGGGTGATGCTGCTGGTGGAGCCGGTGGATCACATCGGCGGGCCGGAGCAGGAGCTCATCGACCGTATCAAGACGCTTGGCGCGCCCGCCGCCCTGGTCATCAACAAGATCGACACGGTGGAGAAGGAAAAGCTGCTCTCGGTGATGGCGGCATACGGCGCGGCCTACGACTGGGACGCGGTGGTGCCCATCTCGGCCAAGACCGGCGAGGGTGTGGACGAACTGCTGGAGGTGCTGGGTGGCTGGCTGCCCGAGGGGCCGCAGCTTTTCCCCGACGGGGCGGTCACCGACCAGCCGGAGCGGCAGATCATGGCGGAGATCGTCCGGGAGAAGCTGCTGCGGGAGCTGGACAAGGAGATCCCCCACGGTACGGCGGTGGAGGTGACCAAGTTCTCCCAGCGGGATACTGACATCATCGACTGCCATGTGACCATTTACTGTGAAAAAGCCTCCCACAAGGGCATCATCATCGGCAAGGGCGGGGCCATGCTGAAGAAGATCAGTACCCAGGCCCGGCAGGATATGGAGGCGTTCATGGGGGCCAAGGTGTATTTGGAGACATGGGTGAAGGTGAAGGAGAACTGGCGGGACAACCCAGCGGCCATCCAGAATTTCGGGTATACTGAGGACTGAGCCATGGTAGACATCGAAAATTGGATGAAAGAGCTCGCCGGGAAGCTGGCGGATGAGTTTGGCCCTCGGCTGCTGTTCCTGGGGCTCCAGGGCAGCTACGGTCGGGGAGAGGCCACTGAGGACAGCGACATCGACGTGGTGACGGTGCTGGATGAGGCGGAGCTGGCCGACCTGGACGCCTACCGGGCCATTGTGTCCGCTATGCCCGAGGGGAAGAAAGCCTGCGGTTTCCTGTGCGGGGCGGCGGAGCTGAAGAGCTGGCCCAAATATGACCTGCTGGGGGTGGCCCGGGACACCCGGGATGTGTACGGAAGTCTGGCGGAGCTGCTGCCCCCGCTGGACCGAAACGACCTGGCGGACGCGGTGGCCGTGGGTGCGTCTGGGCTGTACCATGCTGCGGTCCACACCTACCTCTATGGGGGGAAGGAGAAGCGGCCGCGGTTTTTGGCAAACGCCCATAAGAGTATTTTCTTCGCCCTGCGTGCCTGGCACGAGCTGCGCACCGGCGAAGCTGTGCGGACAAAGAGGGATCTGCTTTTGCGGCTCTCCGGAGATGAGCGGAAGCTTTTGGAGTGGGGCGTGGCCAAACAGGAGCCCGAGGAGCCGCCGGAAACCGCGTTTGCCCGTCTGCTGCACTGGTCTGCCTCGGCCATGGCCGAGGCACAGGACGCAAAAATTTCCTGACATAATCCGCCTGCCCCTGCCCATGCTAACCATGGACAGGAGGGACGGCAGATGATGAACGAACCGTATTGGGGCCTGTTTTGGACAACTGGGATGCCGGAGGCCTGGCTCATGAGCCGGGAACGGATGGGGCAGCTCAGGGATGACGCCGGGCCGGGGGCGGAGGGAACCGCCGCCGGAGCCCAGCCCAGCCCATCGGACGATGCCCCCGGCAGCCCCGGGGGGTTCACCTGAATCAAACCGCCCGGACGGCGCTTCGCCGGGGCGGTACATAGGAGCGTCGCTATGCACCTGACAACGAACGCCCTCGTGCTGCGCGAGGTGAATTACAAGGAATCGGATAAGATCCTTACCCTGCTCACCGAGAAGGAGGGCAAGCTCACCGTGTCCGCCCGGGGGTGCCGGAAAAAGGACAGTCCCATCGCCTCCGCCTGTCAGCTGCTGGCCTGGGGGGAGTTCACCCTGTACGAGTACAACGGGCGGTGGGCTGTAAAGGAGACCGCGTCCGAGCGGCTGTTTGACGGGGTGCGGGGGGATCTGGAGAAAATCGCCCTGGCCAGCTACTTTGTGGAGGTCACCGAGGCCCTGGCCGAGGAGGGCCAGCCAGACCCCGGTTTGCTGGCGGTGACACTGAACTGCCTCCACGCCTTGGATAAGCTGCCCGTGCCCCTGCCCCAGGTAAAGGCCGCTTTCGAGTGGCGTTCTATGGCGCTGGCGGGGTATGAGCCCCAAATCGCCCGGTGCGGCGTATGCGGGCGGGAGCAGCCCCGGGAGCCCCACATCCATTTGGGGGAGGGCACCGTCCACTGCGGCCCCTGCCGGGACAAGCTGGGGGAGGGGGTGTCCATGCCGCTGACCACGGCGGCGCTGGCCGCCCTGCGGCACATCACCTGGGGGCCCCGGAAGCGTCTGCTGTCCTTCCGGCTGGACGGCGAGGGGCTGCAAAAGCTGTCCGATGCGTCGGAGGCGTATCTGATGACCCGCCTGGAGCGGGGCTTCCGGACGCTGGATTTCTACAAGAAGATTACTTACAAACCATCGTTATAAATTGCGGTGCGACTGGCTTCAGGCACTCCGCCCCCGCAGGGGCGGAGGCTGAATTTCAACCACTGCCATCAATTGAGGATCATATTATGACACAATTATTTGAAAAATCTATTGAGACCCTGGAGTTGCCCCGGGTGCTGTCCCTGCTGGCAGACGAGGCGGCCACGGAGGAGGGGAAGGAGCGCTGTCTGGCCCTGCGGCCCCTGGATGTGCAGAGCGACGTGCACCGCCTGCAAAAGCAGACTTCCGCCGCCTTTGACCTGCTGGTGAAGCACGGTACGCTCTCCCTGTCCGGGGTGAGGCCGGTGGCGGCGGCCCTGCAAAGGGCGGACCGGGGCGGCGCGCTGAATACCCGGGAGCTGCTGGACATCGCCCAGGTGCTGCGCTGTGCGAGGAGCGTCCGGGAGTACGGCGCGGGAAACGGCGAGGTCAAGACGGTGCTGGACGGCTACTTTGAAAGCCTCACCGCCAACCGCTTTCTGGAGGACAAGATCACCGGCTCCATCCTCAGCGAGGACGAGATCGCCGACGCCGCCTCCCCGGAGCTGGCCGACATCCGGCGGCATATCCGGGCGGCGGCGGGCAAGGTGCGGGACGTGCTGAATCGGCTGATTTCGTCCAACCAGTCCAAGTATTTGCAGGACGCCATCATCACCATGCGGGGGGGCCGGTATGTGGTGCCGGTGAAGAGCGAGCACAAAAACGACATCCCCGGTCTGGTACATGACGTGTCCGGCTCGGGCGGCACCTTTTTCATCGAGCCCATGGGGGTGGTGAACGCCAACAACGAGCTGCGGGAGCTCCAGGCCAAGGAGCAGAAGGAGATCGAGCGCATCCTGGCAGAGCTGTCCGCCGACTGCGCCGGTTTCAAAACGGACATTGAGGACGACTACCAGACCCTGGTCTCTCTGGACTGCATCTTTGCCCGGGCCAAGCTGTCCTCCGCCATGGGGGCTATGGAGCCGACGCTGGGCAATCATATCGAGCTGAGAAAGGCCCGCCACCCACTGCTGGACCCCAAGACCGCCGTGCGCAACGACCTGACCCTGGGCGGCAAATTCGACACCCTGGTCATCACCGGCCCAAACACCGGCGGCAAGACGGTGACGCTGAAAACCCTGGGCCTGCTTACCCTAATGGCTCAGTGCGGCCTGCATATCCCGGCCTCCGACGGCTCCACCGTGAAGGTGTGCTCCGCCGTGCTGGCGGACATCGGGGACGAGCAGTCCATCGACCAGTCTCTGTCCACCTTCTCCTCCCACATGACCAACATCGTGGCCATCCTGGAGCAGGCGGATGACGAGACGCTGATCCTGTTCGACGAGCTGGGGGCGGGCACCGACCCGGTGGAGGGCGCGGCCCTGGCCGCCGCCGTCATTGAGTCCGCCCGGGGGATGGGGGCCACGGTGGCCGCCACCACCCACTACGCCGAGCTGAAGGTATATGCCATGACCACCGTCGGGGTGGAGAACGCCTCCTGCGAGTTTGACGTGGAGACGCTGGCCCCCACTTACCGGGTGCTCATCGGCATTCCGGGCAAGTCCAACGCCTTCGCCATTTCCCGGAGACTGGGCCTGCCCGATTATATTATCCAGAAGGCCGCAGACCGCATCGACGCGGAGAATGTGCGCTTTGAGGACGTGCTCAGCCAGCTGGACATTCAGCGCCAGGCCATGGAGAAGGAGAAGGAGCAGGCAGCCAAGCTGCGCCGGGAGATGGAGGAGGCCCGTGCCCAGGCGGAGCAGTACCGCGCCCACATCGAGGAGGAGCGGCGGCGCGCCACCGAGAAGGCCCAGGCGGAGGCGCGGTCTATCATTGAACAGGCCCGGGACGCCGCCGACCAGACCTTTAAAGAGCTGAATGAAATGCGCCGCCGCCAAGAGCAGAGCCGGGAGTGGGTGGACGACAACGAGCAGCGCTCCGAGCTGCGCCGGAAGCTCAACGAGGCGGACGCCGCCCTGGGCGGCAGGAGGGAGGACCTGCCGCCCCCGCCGCCCACCCGGGACGCGGTTGTGGGCGACACGGTGGAGTTGGTGAAGATGGGCACTCAGGCGGAGGTCGTGGGCCTCAATAAAGACGGCACGCTCCAGCTTCAGGCGGGTATCCTCAAAATGAAGGCCAAGCAAAGCGAGGTGCGGGTGCTGGAGGACGTCACCGCCCGGAAGAAGCAGAGCGCCCGGGACAAGCAGCGTAATGCCGCGGTGAGCCGCCCCTTCCGGGCCGCGGCCGCCAAGGCGGAGCTGGACCTGCGGGGCATGATGGTGGACGAGGCGCTGGGGGCGGTGGACCTGTTTCTGGACAACGCCCTCATGGGCAGGCTGGAGACGGTGACCATCATCCACGGCAAGGGCACCGGGGCGCTGCGCAAAGCGGTGCGGGAGCACCTGAAAAAGAGCCGCTACGTGAAGGAATACCGCCCCGGCGTCTACGGAGAGGGCGAGGACGGCGTTACGGTAGCCACTTTGAAATAACGGGCGCGATAGAGCCCCTCCCCCTTATGAGGGGGAGGGGCTTCGTTCATAGTAGGTTGGTGAGGGTGGGCAGCTCCGCCTCCACCAGCAGTCCCAGCTGGACGAGCAGCCGGGCGTTGACGGCGGCGTATTCGGCGGGCTGCTTTTCAGCGCCCTCCAGGAAGGCCAGGGCCTCGTCCATGGAGACCTGGATGGCGTCGGTGTCGGCATGGCGCAGGGTGATGTGGAGATAGGCCTCCCACTCCATCCAGCGCTCCTTGGCCTGGCGGGTGAGGCGGGCGGCGCCCTCCCAGTCCTCCCGCTCCACCAACTCCTGGGCCTGGGTGAGCAGGTCGGTGAGCTGGCCGGTGACGCGGCCCAGCTGCCAGATGTGCAGGCCGGACAGGATGGCCAGCAGGGCGATCAGCCCAATGGCGAGATACAGCCGCTTCATTTTTCCGCCTCCTTTTTGGGTACGCAGTAGGTGGTGCCCCCCTCGTCCACGGTGAGCAGGAACGCCTGCCGGTAGGAGTGCAGCCCGTGGCTGGCCAGCTGCTTTTCCAGCCAGACGTGCTCATAGCCCAGCCCCTTCAGGTTGTGCTCTAACAAATGTCCGTCGCTGACCAGCACCACCGGCAGCCCGGTCTCCTGGGTGGACACCCCCATTTGGGCGGCAGTGACGGGCTTTTCGGCGGCGAAGGGCAGTACGGAAAGCTGCCCGTTGGTTTCCAGCAGCGCGAACTTGATGGATTTGAAGTCGGCATAGCCCTGGATGCGAAGCTCCTCCATCAGCTCATCCAGGGTGAGACGGTTCTTTTTCAGCTCCGTCTCCAGCACCTGACCGTTCTCCACCACGATGGAGGGCCGCCCGCACAGCAGCGCCCGGAACCGGATGGATCGGGTGCAGAGCACCGACATGATGGTGGACAGGGCCAGCAGTATGATGATGGGGATCAGCCCCCAGAGCAGGGGGATGCCGTTGTCCTGCATGGGGACGGAGGCCAGGTCGGCGATGATAAGGGTGAGCACCAGCTCGGAGGGCTCCAGCTGGCCGATCTGATGCTTGCCCAGCAGCCGGATGCCCACTACGATGAGCAGGTAGAGCACCACGGTGCGTATGAGTACCACAAACATAAAAAACCTCCATGCGCTCGGACGGAGCTTGCCGATCAGATAATTTCTTTTCCAATCGGTACGTGATTCGGATTCCTATAATATGTGGAAAATGACCGAGAGATATTCTTGTTTTTTTTGGAGAAATACGGTAAAATAAAAGGCATTCCGAACAAAGGCATGGAAGGAATAGCGGGAAGGGCGCCCCGACGGGACAGGATGAGGTGAGAGGGTATGCGCTATCATCGGATGAGGTTTGTGAGGTTTGACATCTGGCTGACCCTGCTGATCGCCTTTGGGATCAGCGTGGGTACGGTAAGGGTGGCGGAACTGATTTTAGCCGAAACCTATAAGGGCTATGTGGAGAAGCATACAGTGGCCGACGGGGACATCGGCGGCAGGGCGGGGAAGGATGTGTTCCGCGCCCAGAGCGTGGACGATCTGCTCAGCCACGACACATTTACCATTGTCTCCCCGGGCATCGAGTACCGCAACCGCGGGGCGGGCTACTACGGCAATTATTATATGCACGCGGTGACCCTGCCCTCCGGTGAACGGGTGGCCGTTGTCATCAACATGGAGAGCGTCCAGTACGACGGGGAGTACTACTCCAGCGAGCATACCCTGCCCGTGGGCCGGGTGGTGCACGAGGATCTTTCCTTCAATGAGACTTTCATCCATCAGATCGAGTATTCCGAACCCTTGAGCCGCACTGATTTCTATGTGGATATGCTGGGAGTGGGTGGCAAGGCCAGCCAGGAGGTTTACACCAGCGGTTACACCAGCGTGGTGCAGGTGGTCACGATCCTGGTGTGCGTTCCCCTGGTCCATGCCCTGGGGGCCAGGATCGGACTGTTCCCATACTTCCTCGCGCCCCGTAAGAAGGAGGAGGAAGAGCAGAAAGGGGAGTGGGACTGACGGGCCGGACCGGCTGTCCAAGAGTACAAGGGAGAATGTCCAAAAGTTCTAAAAAGGAGATTGTTTGAAATGAACACGAAACCTGTGAAAAAGATCAATATCGTCTATCTGCTGCTGGTGATTGCCGCGCCCATCGCGGTGATCGCACTGGGCGGCCTGATTGGTTACTACTTCTTCCGTGACGGCGGCATCGGGGCGGTGGTGTGCTTTATGGGGCCCACCATTGTATCCGTGGCGTGGTGGATCGTGGGCCCCATTGCCATCTGGAACCAGCAGAAAAAGCAGATGATGAAGCAGCTCGACAGCCAGGGGTTCAACCGTAACCAGACCTTCTACGGCAGCAACCAGACCGTGGCGGTGGATATACGCCAGGGCAAGGTGGCCCTGCTTCTGTTCTGGAATCCCTTCGAGCAATATGTCCTGCCCGCCAGCCGCATTACCAAGGCTTGGACGGAGGACGGAGCGGGCGGCGCGGGCTTCATGCGCGGCACCAGCCGGGTGGGCTTCCTGTTTCTCATCGATGGGGTAAAGGTGCGGGTAAACACCTTCACCTCTAATCAGCGCTGGAGGATGGACGACCCGAAGATCCTGGAGGCCATCTCCAAGGCGGATATGATGGTACAGGTGCTGGGCGCGGCCAGGCAGGCGTCGGGGGGCTAACATGGGCCTGATTGACAAAATGCTGGCCAGGTTCCAGGACGACTGGTGCAAGGGCTGCAAACGCGAGATGGAGAAGGCTCGCAAGCAGCTGTTCGTGCTGCCCGGTATGACGGTGGGCAATTATGTGCGCCATGAGGATGCGGGCTATTACAAGAAGCATCTGCGCATGGTGGACAAAAAGGCGGACATCCCCCCGGGAATGTATGCCTGTGGGGCGATCCAGTACCGTTGCCCTGAGTGCGGCAAGCGGCTGACCAAGCTGGAGCTGTTCCTCCCGGTGCGGGATGAGGAGAAGCATGAGATACCCGTCCTGTTTGAGCACGGGGAATTGGACGATTTTTTGTGGCTGTAAAATACAAAGCGGCGGAGTTGCCAATGCAGTCCGCTAAGAAAAAAGGGAGAGAGCGTATGAGCCATCAGCTTGTGATCGTACTGGATTTCGGCGGGCAGTACAACCAGCTCATCGCCCGGCGGGTCCGGGAATGCGGCGTGTACTGCGAGGTCAAGCCCTACACCACCCCCCTGGCCGAACTGCGGGCCATGGAGCCCATCGGGATCATTTTTACCGGGGGGCCTAACTCCGTCTATCTGGAAAACTCCCCCCAGGTCGATCCCGAGATCTTTACCTGGGGCGTGCCCATTTTGGGCATCTGCTACGGCTGCCAGCTGATGGCCCACCATCTGGGGGGCCGGGTCACCGCCGCCCAGGACGACTCCGCCCGGGAGTACGGCAAGACCGTCACCTATTTTGAGGCGGGGTGCAGGCTGTTCAAGGGCTTGCCGGACAGAGGCATCACCTGGATGAGCCATGGGGACTACATGGAAAAGGTGCCCGAGGGCTTTGCTCTGGTGGCCCACTCCGACGCCTGCCCCAATGTGGCCATTGCCGACGAGAGCCGGGGCTTCTACGGCGTGCAGTACCACCCCGAGGTGAACCACACCGAGCGCGGCGTGGACATGATCCGCAACTTCCTCTATGAGGTGTGCCGCGCCCGCGGGGACTGGACCATGGAGGACTATAAGCGCACCGCCGTCGCCGCCCTGCGGGAGAAGGTGGGGGACGGCAAGGTGCTGCTGGCCCTCAGCGGCGGGGTGGACTCCTCTGTGGCGGCGGCCCTGCTGGCCGAGGCAGTGGGGGAGCAGCTCACCTGTGTGTTTGTGGATCACGGGCTCATGCGCAAGAACGAGGGGGACGAGGTGGAGGCTGCGTTCTCCAAGTGGGCCATGAACTTCGTCCGGGTGGACGCAGAGGGGCGGTTCCTGGCCAAGCTGGCCGGGGTGGACGAGCCGGAGCGGAAGCGGAAGATCATCGGCGAGGAGTTCATCCGGGTGTTTGAGGAGGAGGCCAAGAAGGTGGGGGCTGTGGACTTTTTGGCCCAGGGCACCATCTACCCCGATGTCATCGAGTCCGGGGCGGGGGACGCCGCCGTCATCAAGAGCCACCACAACGTGGGCGGCCTGCCGGACTATGTGGATTTCAAGGAGATCGTGGAGCCCCTGCGCCTGCTGTTCAAGGACGAGGTGCGCCAACTGGGCCGGGAACTGGGCCTGCCGGAGTACATGGTGGTACGTCAGCCCTTCCCGGGGCCGGGTCTGGCCATTCGGGTGATCGGGGACATCACAAAGAGCAAGCTGGACATCCTTCGGGAGGCGGACGCCATTTTCCGGGAGGAGATGGCGAAGGCGGGGGAGGAGAAGAATTTGAGCCAGTTCTTCGCCGCCCTGACCAATATGCGCTCCGTGGGGGTGATGGGCGACGGGCGGACCTACGATTACGCCATTGCCCTGCGGGCGGTGACCACCGACGATTTTATGACGGCGGACTGGGCGCGGATCCCCTACGAGCTGCTGGACCGGGTGTCCGTGCGTATCGTCAACGAGGTCAAGGGGGTCAACCGGGTGCTGTACGACATCACCTCCAAGCCCCCCGCCACGGTGGAATTTGAATAAGCCGTATGAATGATGAGGACGATCATCATTACGCTGCCCGTGTCAGGGAGGAAGGTGCCGGTTGAGCTTGAGCGCAAGAAGATGAAAACCTGCCGGCTGAAGGTCTACCTGGAGCAAAGGGTCAGACTATCCATTCCGACCAGGGTTTCGACAAAATGGGCCGAAGCCTTTTTGAGAGAGAAAAGCGGGTGGATCGAGGCAAAGCTGGAGCTCTTTCAAAAGACAGCCGGCGCCGCGGCGAACCGTGAGATCGTGGATGGATCCTCCATAAGGCTGCTGGGGGAAGATATGACCTTAGCCGTGTCGGAACGTGAAAAGGATTCTGTCCATCAAGAGGAGAACAGGATTCTCATTTGCGCACGGGATACGGATGATCAGGAGCGGGTCAAAGCGGTATTTGAAACATGGTGGCGCGGTCAGGCAAAGACGATCCTGGAGGGCCGGGTCGATCACTGGTATCCTGTGATAGAACCATATGGCATAGAGAGGCCCCGCGTCGCGGTACGCAAAATGCGCACGCTGTGGGGGAGCTGCAGCGTTCATCGGAACGTGGTGACATTCAACCTTTCCCTGATCCAAGCCCGCATTTCGTGCGTGGATTACGTGGTCTTGCATGAGCTTGCCCACTTCTTATATCCGAACCACGGCAAGGGTTTTTATGATTTCCTGAGCAGTTATATGCCGGACTGGAAAGAGCGCAAAAGCAGGTTAAACCAGGAAGTGGTTCCGGGGTTGTGAGACAGGGGGAAGCCGGCTGCCGCGAAAGTCATCAGCTTAAAAAGTCACGAAAGGGCTTGCGTCCGGCGGAAAAGAATGGTACATTATTTCCTATAGAGAGCGCTTCAGATGAGGAGATGTAATAGATGATGAAAGACCAGCCCAGCGCTGCCCCCGCGCCCGATGCCAGCCCGTGCTATGTCAACCGTGAGCTGTCCTGGCTCCTGTTTAATCAGCGTGTGCTGGAAGAGGCGGAGGACCCCGCCAACCCTCTGTGCGAACGGTTGAACTTCGCCGCCATTTTCCAGAGCAATCTGGACGAGTTTTATATGGTGCGGGTGGGCGCGCTGATGGATATGGTCCAGACGGGGGCCGTCGATGACAAGACGGGGATGACCGGCGCCGAGCAGACCGCCGCTGTTCTGACAAAGACCAAAGCGCTTTTGTCGGATCGGGATCGGATCTGCAAGAACCTTCTGCGGGAGCTGGCGGTTCAGGGCGCGGAGCTGTGCCGGTTCGGTAGCCTGCAGGACAAGACCCAGTCCTTTTTGGAGAAGTATTTTACCTCCAATGTCCTGCCCCTGTTGTCACCCCAGATCATCGGGCGCAAGCAGCCCTTCCCCTTTTTGAAGAATAAAGAAATCTATGCGGTAGCCATCCTCAAGACCAAGAACGGCGGTGAGCGCATGGGCATCGTCCCCTGTGGAGAGGGTGTTTTGCGCCGGCTGATCCCCATTCCCGGGGAGGGGCAGCGGTTTGTGCTGGTCGAAGAGCTCATCGCCAACTTCCTGCCCAAGCTGTTCGTCCACTATAAGGTGGAGGACACGGTGCTGATCCGTCTGGTGCGCAGCGCGGACATCCACCTGGACGACGCCTCGCCGGAGATGGACGATATGGCGGCGGATGAGTACCGCAAGACCATGGAGAAAATGATCCGCCGCCGCAAGCGGCTCCAACCGGTAAAGCTGGACTACCAGGGCAAGCTCACCGACACTGTGCGGGACAGCCTGTGCCGCTGTCTGGGCCTATCCAAAAAGCACCTGTTTGCCAGCGAGATCCCCCTGGATCTGTCCTTCCTCGGCGCGCTGCGGGATATGCTCCGGGATAAGACGGAGCTGTTCTACCCCCGCCGGGTGCCCCAGAATTCCCCCAACGTGGATCCCTTGGTTTCTATGACGGAGCAGATCCGCCGGCGGGACGTGATGCTTACCTATCCCTATGAGAGCGTCCGGCCATTGCTTCGGCTCTTGCAGGAGGCGGGGCAGGACCCGGAGGTGGTGTCCATCAAGATGACCCTGTACCGGGTGGCCCACAACAGCAAGATCGTGGAGGCCCTGGTGGATGCCGCCGAAAACGGGAAAGAGGTCGTGGCCCTGGTGGAGCTGCGTGCCCGGTTCGACGAGGAGAACAACATTGGCTGGTCCCGGGTGCTGGAGCGGGCCGGGTGCCGGGTCATCTACGGCCTAGACGGGCTGAAGGTCCACTCCAAGCTGCTGCTCATCACCCGGATGCACAACGACCAGGTGGAATACACCACCCAGATCGGCACCGGCAACTACAACGAGGACACTGTGCGGCTGTACACCGACTACGCCCTCATGACCGCCAACCCCGAGATCGGAGCAGACGCGGCCCAGGTGTTTAACGCCCTGTCCATGGGCGAGGTGCTGGAGGAGAGCCGCCATCTCATGGTGGCCCCCGCCTGTCTGCGGTCCAAGCTGCTGGCCCTCATGGACCGGGAGATCGAGCAGGCAAAGGCTGGGGAGCCGGCTTATCTGGGCTTTAAGCTCAATGGCCTCACCGACAAGGTCGTCATTGACAAGCTCATCGAGGCGTCCCAGGCCGGAGTGAAAATCGACCTGGTGATCCGGGGCATCTGCTGTTTGGTGAGCGGCATCCCCGGTATGACGGAGAACATCCGCGTTGTCAGCATCGTGGGCCGTTACCTGGAGCACGCCAGGATCTATATGTTCGGCGAAGGGGAGCGCCGCCAGGTGTATATTTCCTCGGCGGACTTTATGACCCGCAATACCACCCGGCGGGTAGAGGTGGCCGCGCCCGTTTATGACAGCGATCTGCGCGCCCATCTGGAGCAAATGTTCCGGGATCAGCTCCGGGACACCGCCAAGGGCCGCGTCCAGCAGCCGGACGGCGAGTACATCCGGGTTGAGGGTGAGCCCTTCAACGCCCAGGAGTATTTCTGCGACCAAGCCTACGCCGGCGTGTGGGGACTGTCCCGACCCCGGGAGGCTGCGCGCGTCCCCGCCGCTAAAACGGCGGCAAAGCGGCCTGAACCTGCGGCAAAAGCGGTTCCCGCTGCCCAAAAGCGGCCAACGGTCAAGATTCAAACCCGAGGCTCCGGCCTGCTGGGCCGTATTCTGGGGCGGGAATAGCATACCCTGTTGATACAGCCGGAAGGGCTAAAATATATCGTGTTGGAAGGGAGTACGTATTATGAAACGGATTGGATTACTCACCAGCGGCGGCGACTGCCAAGCGCTCAACGCAACCATGCGCGGCGTGGCCAAGGGCCTCTACAACATCTATGGCAACGAAGTGGAGATCGTCGGTTTCATCGACGGCTACAAGGGCCTGATGTATGAGGATTACAAAAAACTGAGCCCGATCGACTTTACCGGCCTGCTCACCCGGGGCGGCACCTTCCTGGGTTCCAGCCGCCAGCCCTTCAAGCTGATGCGGGAGCCTGACGCCAACGGCCTGGACAAGGTGGAGGCCATGAAATACACCTACCGCCGCCTGCGGCTGGACTGCCTGGTGGTGTTGGGCGGCAACGGCAGCCAGAAGACAGCCAACCTCCTCAGTGAGGAGGGGCTGAACGTCATCGGCCTGCCCAAGACCATTGACAACGACCTGTGGGGCACCGACATGACCTTCGGCTTCCAGAGCGCCGTGGACATCGCCACCAACGTGATCGACTGCATCCACACCACCGCCGCCTCTCACAACAGGGTGTTCATGGTGGAGATCATGGGACACAAGGCGGGCTGGCTGACCCTGAATGCGGGCATGGCCGGCGGTGCGGACATTATCCTCATCCCGGAGATCCCCTATAACATTGACGCTGTGCTGGCCAAGATCAACCAGCGCGCCGCCTCCGGCAACGGCTTCACCATCCTGGCGGTGGCCGAGGGCGCGCTGTCCCAGAAAGAGGCCGCCATGTCCAAGAAGGAGTACAAGAAGCACATGGCCGAGCTGCTGGAGCAGTACCCCTCCGTGTCCTACGCCATTGCCGATAAGATCCAGAAAAAGACCGGCAAGGAAGTCCGCGTCACCGTCCCCGGCCATATGCAGCGGGGCGGCAATCCCTGCGCGTATGACCGCGTCCTGTCCTCCCGTCTGGGCGCCACCGCCGCGCAGATGATCGACCGGGGTGAGTTCGGCAACATGGTGGCCATCCGTGACCGGGTCATCACCTCCGTGCCCCTCAAGGAGATCGCGGGTAAGCTCAAGACCATCGACCCCAAGTCCGACATCATCGCCGAGGCCCGGTTGCTGGGCATCAGCTTCGGCGACGAGTGATCAATAAGGGAGGGCGGGTGGCCTCTATAATGGCCCTGCCTTTAAAGAAGCAATGCCTTTTGTGGGCGGTAACCTGCGTTGTTGCCCGCTTGATTTGATCGAGAAATAGGAGGAAATCAAAATGAATTTTCTGAAAAAACTCAGCTATGTCGGTTTGGTCCTGATCGCATTTGGTGTGGCGGCCCTGTGGATCTCTCTGGGAGACACCATCATCTCCTTCAAGCAGGCCAAGGATTTTGAGGATGTCCTGGATGGGGATGTGGCCGCGGGGGACCATGTGTCGGGACAGGTGATCTTCCTGCTGGATCCCTTTGCCAGTAAGCAAACCTGGACAAAGAATTCCAAGACCGGCGCCACCACGCCGAAAAAGACCTCTTCCCAGTACTATGTCCTGCCCGGTGGGGAGGGGTACATGGGACTGACCATCCATTCCAAGGATTTTTCTGTGGCGGACAAGCTGGTGGACCAGACCTATGACTATCTGAACAACTACACGATGCCTACGGAAGAGCTGACGATCGACGCCTGTGTGGTAGTCATGGAAGAGGAACTGGCCGAGATGTTCCGGGAGGAGATGAAGGAGTACTACGGCTACACTGATCGGGATCTGGATGATATGGGCCCCATCCTGATGATAGAGCCCCGCAGCTTTACCGCCGTCCGGATTGTCTGCAGCGTGGGCGCGGCGCTCATTGCGGCGGGCTTGATCGCCAGTATCCTGCACTGGCGGAGGATGAGCGCTGAGATCCGCAGGGAAAAGGAGGAGGCACCCGGCCCCGACCTGGACTGACAAAAAGGATACGCAAGCGTCTGCTGCCAAACTATGCCGATGATACCACTTGACAAGCGGCGGAAATGTGATAAAATATACCCGCTGTGACGGAGTTAAGTCCAAAGCGCGGCGCGCAAGCGAGAGGGGAGAGTGGAAGCCCTCGCGCCAAGCGGCTGGACGCGCCGCTCCCGAGCGTTCCCGGGATGACCGGGACGTGGGTCCGCGTTAAGGACGCAATGAGACGCGCCCCGTGGGGCGTAAATCAGGGTGGTACCGCGGTTTTTCCGCCCCTGGCCAACGCCGGGGGCGGTTTTTGTTTGGAGGTGCTGAAATGCCCCAAGTGAAGCTGACCGTCACACACAGCGAATGCCGGTGCGCGCCCCGCGGTTTGACGAGAAGTGCCCCGACGGGGGCAGAGTTTGTATCCACGGCGAAGTCATTGAAGATGAAGCGCTTTAACATGTATCTCCGCCCTACGGGCGGTGATACGAGGAAATTCAACTATTGGAGGTAATTCCCATGTACGATCCCAAGCCCTACGGCCTGAACGAGCTCCGGGAGATGTTCCTGAAGTTCTTTGAGAGCAAAGGCCACCTGCGCCTGCCCAGCTTTTCCCTGATTCCCCAGAACGACGCGTCATTGCTTCTCATCAACTCCGGCATGGCCCCCATGAAGCCCTGGTTCACCGGGGAGCAGGAGCCTCCCCGCCGCCGGGTCACCACCTGCCAGAAGTGCATCCGCACCGGCGACATCGAGAACATCGGCCACACCGACCGCCACGGCACCTATTTTGAGATGCTGGGCAACTTCTCCTTCGGCGACTACTTCAAGAAGGAGGCCATCCCCTTTGCCTGGGAGTTTTTGACCTCCCCGGAGTGGGTGGGGCTGGATCCGGACCGGCTGTATCCCTCCGTGTTCGCGGGCAATGAGACCACCCCAGCCGACGATGAGGCGTTCCGGATCTGGAACGAGGTTATCGGCATCCCCGCCGAGCGTATCTTCAAGTTCGGCAAGGAGGACAACTTCTGGGAGCACGGCTCCGGGCCCTGCGGCCCCTGCTCCGAGATCTACTACGACCGCGGCCCGGAGCACGGCTGCGGCAAGCCCGGCTGCACCGTGGGCTGCGACTGCGACCGCTATATTGAGGTGTGGAACGTGGTGTTCTCCCA
>JAAVHX010000024.1 GCA_014799475.1 Clostridiales bacterium
CTTTCAACTACCTACAGCACCATATGGGCGTGCCTTGTCACATGGCATCCCAGATTGACTGCGCAGGGCAGCCCGGCGATGTGGGTGCCCTGGGTGAGGATGGCGGCGGACAGCGCGGTGGTGTGTCCTCCCAGCCCCTGGGGGCCGATGCCCAGCCGGTTGACCCGCTCCAGAATGTGCTCCTCCATGGCCGCGTAGAAGGGGTCGGGGTGGCGCTCCCCGGCGGGGCGGAGGAGGGCCCGCTTGGCAAGCTCTGCGGCAACCTCCGACGTGCCGCCCAGCCCAATTCCCACCACCACCGGCGGGCAGGGGTTTGACCCGGCCTGGGACACGCAGTCCACAATGAAGTCCTCCACCTGTTCTGCGCTGACGGAGGGGTTGAACATCTTCAGCTTGGTCATATTCTCGCTGCCGAAGCCCTTGGGGGCAATGGTGATGTCCACTTTGTCTCCCGGCACCATGCGCAGATGGAGGATGGCGGGGGTGTTGTCGTTGGTGTTCACCCTCCTGAGGGGGTCGCCCACCACGGAAAGGCGCAGGTGGCCGTCCAGATAGCCCCGCCGCACGCCGTCGTTGACGGCGTCCTCCAGGGAGCCGCCCACCAGGTGGCAGTCCTGGCCCCAGTCCATGAACACCACCGCCATGCCGGTGTCCTGGCAGATGGGGAGCCCCTTGGACTCGGCAAATTCATAGTTCTCCACCAGATCGCCCAAAATGGCCTGTCCCACAGGGGAGGGCTCGCTTTGACGGGCGTCACAGATGGCGCGGCGCAGATCCTGAGGCAGGACGGTGTTGGCCTCGATGCACAGCGCCCGCACCGCGTCGGACAGAGCTGCAGCCTCAATTTCCCGCACCATTCAGATGACCTCCTGCCCGTCGATGAGTACGTGGACGGCCCGGGACTTCCAGTGGAAGGGGTGGCCGTCCATGACCACGATGTCCGCGTCCTTGCCGGGGGCCAGGGAGCCCAGCCGGTCGCCCACCCCGCAGATGCAGGCGGCGTTGATGGTGATGGAGGCCAGGGCGTCCTCGTCGTCCATCCCGTACCGGGCGGCCATGGCCGCGCAGAAGGGGAGGAGCTGGATGGGGTTCTCCGGGTGGTCGGTGCAGACGGCGATCTGCACCCCGGCCTTTGCCAGCAGGGCGGGGTTCTCCATGGAGCGGTTGGCCAGCTCCGGCTTGCCCCGGTCGTTGAGGATGGGGCCGGTGATGACCGGGACCCCCGCCTCGGCCAAGTAGTCGGCGATGAGATGCCCCTCTGTGCCGTGGACGATGACGCAGTCCAGCCCAAATTCCTGGCTGATGCGCAGGGCGGTGGCGATGTCGTCCGCCCGGTGGGCGTGGAAGTGGGCGGGCAGACGCCCGGTGACCACCGGGCGCAGGGCCTCCAGCTGGGCGTCGAACTCCGGGGCGTGGGCCTCGCTGTCAGCCTGGGCCTGGGCGCACTTCAGGTCATAGTTCAGCGCCTGGGTCAGCTTGTCCCGGATGAGGGCGGCGGTGGCCATGCGGGTGGCGGGGCCGTGCTCCCGGTGGACGCGCTTGGGGTTTTCCCCCATGGCGAACTTCATGGCGGCGGGGACGCGCACCACCATCTGGTCGATGACCGTGCCGGCGGTTTTCAGCAGCACCGACTGCCCCGCGATGGGGTTGGCGGAGCCGGGGCCGGTGAGCACGCAGGTCACTCCGGCCCGGCGGGCGTCCTCAAAATAGAGGCTGCGGGGGTCCACGCCGTCCAGCGCCCGGATGTGCGGGGTGCAGGGGGAAGGCATCTCGTTGAGGTCGTCCTCCTGGGGGCTGCTGGAGCCATACAGGCCCATGTGGCAGTGGGCGTCGATGAAGCCGGGGAGGACGTGCCCCCCCTGGGCGTCGATCAGGCCGGTGGGGCCAAGGTCGTCGGGCAGGTCGGACATGGGGCCCACCTGGGCGATGCGGCTGCCCTTGACCAGCACGAAGCCGTCGGGGATGGTCCCCATCTCCATGGTATGGATGACGCCGTTGATAATCAGCATGGCTGTTTCCTCCTTACAGAAAAAGGGACGCGACCGCGGCCGCGTCCCCCTCATGTGATCTTATTTTCTTCCGCCCCGGCGGCTGCCCCGCTTCTCGTTCATGTGAAGCTCGGAGAGCTTGCTGTCGGAGCTCTGCATAAACTGCTTGAGCTGATCCTCAAAGCTGGCCGGTCCCTTGGGTTGGGAGGGCTCAGGGACATAGCCGCGGCTGGGGGCGGAGCGGCGGCCCTGCGGACGGTGGTCTCCCTCGGGACGGGGGCCGGATCGGCGCTCCGGCCGGGGCGGCGGGGGCAGGGCCTGCTTGATGGACAGGTTGATGCGGTTGCTGTCATCAATGCCGATGACCTTCACCTTCACCTCTTGCCCCTCGGAGAGCAGATCGTGCACATCACTGACATAGGAGTAGGCGATCTCCGAGATATGTACCAGCCCGGAGCGATTCCCGGGCAGCGCGACAAACGCGCCGAATTTGGTGATCCCCGTCACCTTTCCATCCAAGATAGAACCAACTTCAATCCCCATAAATCTCTTTTTTCCCTCTCAATGTGTAGGATTTTTTGTCACGTTCCGATTGGGCGCGCTCCTCCCGGCGGCTTCCCTCCGACTCGGGCTGGTCTCCAAACCGCTGCGTGGTTCTGCGCTCGCCCTCGCTCCAGTCCATCCGCCGGGGCGCGCCTATCGTCGCGCTTCTACTTAGAAGAGTCCACGAACTCGATCTCACCCGGCTCCACCAGGCCCAGACGGCTCCGGGCGATGTCGGCCAGGTACTCAGGATCGTCGCTGTGGTCGATGCTGTCCTGCAGCGCGGCGTTTGCCTCCCGCTGCTCCTGCACCTGACGGCTCAGCGCGTCCCGGTCTGCCTGGGCGGCGTTGAGTTGGGCGTGGGTGGACAGCAGAGCGATGGCCACGGCGGCCAGCAGCACCAGCACCAGCAGTTTTGTGGCCAAACCGGCCCGCTTCAGCTTCATGGCGTCCCGCTCCCTCCTCCCCGTTTCTGGCGAAACGGTATAACACATTTATTTTATACCAGCTCAGCCAATTTTGGAAGAGGTTTTTTTGATTTTTAAAAAATTTTTTTCCAGCCCTCACCGCCCGGCGGACGGGAGCGGTGAGCAGCCGCCACAGCGCCCGGATCCGGCCCGCCAGCCACAGCAGCGCGGGCAGCACCAGACGGCTGAGGGTGAGAAAGTACAGCCCGCCCCCCAAAGCCGCCGCGGCCATATGGTAGATGCGCACCTGTCCGTCGTCCCACAGGAGGGTGAGGGCGAACAGGGCCGCGGTGGCCCCCAGCCAGAACAACAGATCCAGCAGGAAGGCCAGCCAGGCCAGCTTCAGGCTCCGGCGCAGGGCGCGCGTCCCATCGTAGACAAGGCCCAGCGCCGCCCCCAGCAGGAGGCTCAGGCCAAAGACCACCGCCTGGTTCGCGATGTCTACGTGCATGGTCAGCGCAGCAGGCGGGCGAAGAATCCGCCCCGGTCACGGCCGTCGTCCTCGTAGGAGACGGCATCTATATGCCCCTCTACTTTCAGGTCGCCGCCGTCCAGGGACAGCTTTTCGATATGCAGATCCTCCCCGGTCACCACCATGGAGCCCTGGGAGGTGGACAGCTCAATGATCGTATCGTCAAAGCGCCCCACATCCTCTACGCCGGACACGGTGAGGCTCTGCCGGTTTTCGATCACCACATGGTGGGGGGCGGACTGCCCGCTTTCATATGTCATGGAACCATCTCCTTGCACCTTGATAGTCCATACATATGGGGTTTGTCCCAGGATTATGTGTAGAAATAGACGCTTTAGAAGCCGGGGCGCACGTCGTCGCCGCGGGCCCGCTCCAAATTGATCTGCTTTTTCCGGTTCGACGCGGACGCCAGCATGGCGCACAGGGTCTCCCGATCGTTGTTTTCGATGGCCACCCGGTACTGATGGATCCGCTCCTCCAGCTCGGACACTATTTTGGACAGGGCAGGGGCGTTGAGGGTGAAGAGCTGCGTCCACATGGCCGGGTCCAGCGCCGCCACCCGGGTGCAGTCCCGGAAGGAGCCGCCCTCGAAACCCACGCAGGAAAACAGTTCCTCGTTGTCGCACACCGACACGGCGATGACGTGCATCATCTGGCTGGTGTAGGCGATCATCTCGTCGTGGCGCTCCGGGGTGGTCTCGATCACGTCGCCGAACTGGCAGTACTTCGCCATGCGGTGGAGCAGATCCAAATGCTCCGCAGTGGCCCGGGGGCCGGGGGTGACGATGAAGTGGGTGTTGCGGAACAGGGTGCCTTCGGCATTGTCGATGCCGGACACCTCCTTGCCCGCCATGGGGTGGCAGCCGATGAAATCCACCCCGTCCGGCAGGTATTCCGCCGCCGCATCCATCACGGCGGTTTTCACGCCGCACACGTCCAGCACCAGGCAGCCGGGTTTGAAGCGGTCCCGGTTGTCCCGCAGGAAGCCGATGATGCCCGCCGGGTCCTGGCACAAAATCACCACGTCCGCGCCGGGCAGCTCGGCGGCGGGGTCGAAGGTGACGCGGTTGGCCGCATGCTTTGCCACGGCCTTGTCATAGGTGGACTGGGAGCGCGCCGCCCCCACCACCTCGTAGTCCTCGAAGCCTTGCAGCGCCATGGCCAGCGAGCCGCCGATCAGCCCTAAGCCCACCACTAGGATTTTCTTCATGTGAAACACCTCGATGCTTTTTTGAATGTTTCACGTGAAACATTCGTTCTATTTTTGGCGAAGCTCACAGCTCCCGGCCGACGCAGTTCGCCACGGCTCTGAGCTTGTCCATGATGCCGTCAAACTGCGCCGGAGTGACGGACTGGGCGCCGTCGCACAGGGCGCAGGCGGGGTTGTTGTGCACCTCGATGATGAGGCCGTCCGCCCCGGCGGCCACCGCCGCCATGGCCATGCGCTCCACCATCCAGGCTTTGCCGCAGGCGTGGGAGGGGTCCACCACCACCGGCAGGTGGCTCTGGGCCTTCACTGCCAGCACCGCCGACAGATCCAGGGTGTTGCGGGTGTAGGTCTCGAAGGTGCGGATGCCCCGCTCGCACAGGATGACGTTAGGGTTGCCGCCCGCCATGATATACTCCGCGCTCATCAGCCACTCCTCAATGGTGGAGGACAGCCCCCGCTTGAGCAGGATGGGCTTGTTGGTGTGGCCCACCTTCTTCAGCAGGTCGAAGTTCTGCATATTCCGGGCCCCGATCTGGATGACATCCACCGCTTCCTCGAACAGGGGGAGCTGGTCGGCGCTCATCAGCTCGGACACGATGGGCAGGCCGGTATTCTTACGGGCCTCGTCCAGCAGGAGCACGCCTTCCACGCCCTTGCCCTGGAAGGCGTAGGGGGAGGTGCGGGGTTTGTATGCGCCGCCCCGGAGGGCCGCCGCCCCGGACTTCTGGACGGCCTGGGCCACCTCCAGGATCTGCTCCTCGCTCTCCACCGAGCAGGGCCCCGCGATGACCACCAGCTTGTCCCCGCCGATGGACACGCCGCCGCCCATGTCGATGACGGAGTTGTCGGGGTGGTACTTGCGGTTGGCCTTCTTGTAGGGCTCGCTCACCCGCATGACCCGCTCCACGCCGTCCAGCTGGGCCAGCGTCTCCTGGTTCAGGCTCCCGGCGTCGCCCTCGGCGCCCAGGATGGTGGTCTCGCTGCCCTTGGATACCATGACGCGGACGCCGCCCGCCTCCATGGCGTGAATGGCGGTTTCCAACTGCTCCGGGGTGAATTCCCGCTTCATAATGACTAC
The DNA here is from genome assembly GCA_014799475.1 of Clostridiales bacterium. Taxonomy (GTDB): domain Bacteria; phylum Bacillota; class Clostridia; order Oscillospirales; family Oscillospiraceae; genus Enterenecus. The sequence continues at coordinate 5,759 of JAAVHX010000024.1, forward strand.
CATTTTGATATTCGCTCCTTTTTGAGGTTTTGGACAAAATAATACGGCCGCCCTTGGGCAGCCGCACCGGAAGCTGTGCCGCGTTGCCGCTCAGGGGCATGACAAAGTGCCGCTATCATAATAGCGGTAATAGCCATACCCGTAGTTCCGGCTGTTCATGCACAGTCCCCCTTTTTTGCGCTGGGGATAATTTAGCACTTTTAAGCACAAAAGTCAAGAGGGAATTTTATTGTTTCCTCCGCTGTGTCCGGGGAGCAGGGAAGAAGGCCAGGGGGAGCGAACGGAAAACGCCCGTCCAGGATCAAAACCTGGGCGGGCGCCCCGATGCCGCAAGTCGCTTCTTCCCTGCGGCATTCTTTTGACAGCACACCAAGCTGTACACCGGGCAGGGTACCCTGTATCCTCCCCGATACCCACATTATAGCATACTGTCGACAGTATATAAATTGACACATTTGACAAAAATATACTGTCGACATTATTTATAATAACGACAGTATAACTTATACTATCCCGCATAGGGGGTGGTCATATGGCTTATTCAAACGCGCAAAAAGAGGCGACCGCCAGATACAACAAAAAAGCGTATGACCGCATCGAGATCAAAGTGAAGAAGGGCCGCAAAGCGCACATCACCGCGTTTGCCGCCAAGCGGAACATGAGCGTCAACCAGTTCATCACCGAGCTGATCGACAAAGCGATGGAAGAAGAAAGCGGGGACGCCTGAGCGATCAGGCGTCCTCCGCTTTATGAGGCGGAAGCTCAGTCCAGCTTTCCCAGCCGGTCCAGCACCGTCAGCGTCCGGCACAGGTCCTCGGACACGTTCAGCACGCCGCCCGAGCCGTTGAGCGCGCCCTTGTTCACCGCCTTTTGCACGGCGTCCTTGTACCACGCGGGCACATCCGCCAGCGTCTTGTAATAGGTCATATCGTCGTCCTCCTCGCTTTTGCCATTCATGATCCGGACCACCTCGGCCCGGAAATCATCCATGGTTTTGCCAAATTTCGGGAACCAGTTATACACGTCGCCGTGGTTGCTGGCGATCCCCAGACGATAGCCGTCCTGGTGGCAGATCACTACTCTGTCTGCCATCGGGTCCAGGTTGTACTTCGTGCACAGCATGGCGGTCAGCTCCGCGGCGGCTTGGTACGCCTGGGCGAAATACACCGGGTCGGTGAGGCCGTCCTCGCATATCTCAAAGGAAATGTGGGTGTCGTTGGCGCTCTTGCCGCTGGTGCCGTCACCGGCGTGCCAGCCCCGATGGTTCCAGGGCAACGTCTGCACCGCCGCCACCGAGCCGTCCGCCAGCTTGCCCACAAAGCCATGGACGCAGGCGTTGAGCGGCGCCCATTTGCCATTAATCCATTGCCCCCCGCGGTTCCAGTCGTTGCCGTTGGGGTTGACGCCCAGCGCCGCCAGCAGTTCTTCCCGCCCCGGCGTGGCGGCCACGGGCTGCACATACCGACGCAGATTGGGGTTATTGGCCCCGGTGGAGTGGACCATCACCCCTTTGGGGGTAATGGTGCGCTTGGCCTTATAGCAGTCGTTCTCCGTGAGGATGCAGGTCAGAAGATTCACGCCGAACCACTTCCCTTTTGTGCCGTCCGCTCCAGCTGGGTGCCGAAGTAGAAGGCGATGATAACGGTGTACACTGTCATGAATTCCTGGTTGACCTGGCCCCGCAGCGCCATGACGGCGAATACCCCCGTCAGGATCAGCGTAATCAGCGATTTGACGCAGAGCAGCCGGGTCAGCCGGTTGGCCAATACCTCTTTCATGGGATGCTCCTCTCCGTTCGACAGATTGCGGTCAGGGGGCCCCAGTGGGGCCCCTAAGCAGGACTATGCGGCCGGTGCGCCGCGCATGCGTGTCCGGCGGCTGCGGCCGTCAAATTTTTTCACTCGAAGGAGTAAAAAGATACAAAAAAGGAATTGCCTATTTGTGTACAATTGTGCTATAATACAAATACAGGGGCACACCGCCCCAACCGAAAGGAGCTGAGCACATGAAGTTTACGTTCACAGACAAAAAGGTCAACCTGCCCAAGTCCGTCCACAGCTACGCGGAGAAGAAGGTAGGCAAGCTGGACCGTTACTTCAAGACCGAGGCGGAGGCCAAGCTGGTCTTTTCTGTGGAAAAAGACCGGAACAAGGTGGAGCTGACCATCCGTTCCGGCAGCACCATCCTCCGGGTGGCGGAGAGTACGTCGGATATGTTCGCCTCCATCGACGCGGCGGTCACCTCCATGGAGCGCCAGCTGCGCAAGCACAAGACCCGCCTGGAGAAGCGCCTGCGCCAGGGCGCGTTCGCCCCACAGCCCGAGGCGGTGGAGGAGACCTCCTTCGTGCCCGAGCCGGAGGAGGGCGAGTACCAGGTGGTGCGCACCAAGAAGTTCCCCCTCAAGCCCATGACGGTGGACGAGGCCATTTTGCAAATGGACCTGCTGGGCCACAACTTCTTCGCCTTCAAGGACGAGGACGGCGGCGCCTTTGCCGTGGTGTATAAGCGCAACGACGGCGGCTACGGCCTCATTGAGGACGAGGGCTGACGGGCTCTTCGTGATATAGACAGATAGGCGGCGGGCGGCAAGAAAATTTCTCTTGCCGCCCGCCGCAACCTGCGGGTGCGTGATTGGGCCAAAACGCACGTTGGGAGCTGTAGACCGAGGTGGGTTTGGATGAGATAATGGTCTCATCAAAAGCAAGGAGGAAGCAAACATGCATTTCGGGAAAAATCTACAGGTCTTGAGGAAGATGGCGGGCATGACCCAGGAGCAGCTTGCGGAAAAATTGAATGTCAGCCGGCAGACCATCTCAAAGTGGGAGCAGGGGGAAGCTCTGCCGGAGATCGAGAAGCTGCTGGAGCTGGGTAAAACGTTCAACTGCTCCCTGGATCAGATGCTGCGGGAGCAGATGGATTATAGCAGTGAGCGTTACTCTGAAATCAGGCTGGTCACCGTGGAGCCCTTCCGCTATATCAGCTATGTGGCGATCAGCCGTGAGCCGGAGGAGGACGCGCTGGCCCATGTGGGCAGGTGGGCGGAAAAGATGAATATGGAGCGTCCGCGCATCATCGGCTGGGATTTCCCTCAGGTTTCCCAGGAGCAGAGGAGCGTGTTCCATATGCGCGGATATGGGGCGGCGCTGGTCCTCAACGACGGCCAGGAGACCGGCGGGATCGACGCCGAGATATGCGCGCAGGGCAGGCAGCGGTATGTCACCATCACGCTGGAAAAGGTCCCGGGCGAGGAGTTCACCGTGATCCCCAACGCCTATAAGGCGCTGCTCACCTATACGGCCATCAACGGGATCAAGGAGAGGTATGATCCCTCAATCATTCCGTGCTTTGAGCATGAGTATGTGGACGGCAATGGCACCCAATTGATGGATGTCTATATCGCGGTGGAGTGAGCCCTGCCATAGCTAGGAGGAAAGTGGGGCTTGACAAAAGCCCCGCCCCCACGGTATAATGTCTGACGAGCAAAAGGCGTTGATGGGAACAAGACGCGGTTTCCCCTCGCTCAGAGAGCCGGTGGTTGGTGCGAACCGGCGCGAGATGCCGCGTGGATACTGGCCCCGGAGCCGCCGGCCTGAACTTGCAGTAGGGCCGGACGGGAGACCCCGTTACAGGTCGTGGCCTTGTTGGAGGCCGGGAGCGCGCATTGGGTGACCGTGCGCGGAATTAGGGTGGTACCGCGTAGTGTTTTATTACGCCCCTGACTGAAACAGTCAGGGGCTTTTTTTGCTTCCGCTGGCGGGAAAGGAGGGCAAAATGCCGGGAAACCGAGTGAAAGATAAGCCTTATGGAGCCTATAGCGTTTACGCTGTTTTAAAGACGGGAATATGTGTGACCTGTCCCCGGTGCGGCAGAATGGGCCTGGTCACGTCGAAGGACGGGCAGAACCGTTTCCAATGTACCAACTGCGGGTATGTGGAGACAAAGGAGCAGAGCGGCTTCCAATACCGGGTCCAAAACCTGTGTGAGTCCTGCGGCCGTTACTACAACGTCCCCATCTGGGACCAGCGGCAGCAGACCTTCCCCATGCTTCCGGTTCAATGCCCCTACTGCGGCTTTGTGATGCCGGGGCGGGTAGAAAAGATCCAGCAGTCGGCGTGGTATACCTGGGTTGGGGATGTCAAAAGGGGCCAGGACCCTGCCTTTGGCTTCGACCTGTGGTTTCTGACCGATTTCGATGGCAAGCTGGTCTGGGCGCTGAACCGGGAGCATCTGGCTTATTTGATCGACTATCTCAGTGCCGACCTGCGGGAAAAACCGCCGGACTATCCCGGTTTGCGTACGGCGGCGGACGGCTTGCCGACTTTTATGAAAACGGCGAAAAACAGGAATCGAATTGTGAAGCGGCTGAAAAAACTGCAAGAAAAGTGATCGTATTATGCTAAGGAGGATACACAGCTATGAAGCCCGGATTTGAGAAGTACATCCCCTTTACCCCCCAGCCCATCGAGGGGCGCACCTGGCCGGACAAGGTCATCACCAAGGCGCCGGTGTGGTGCTCCGTGGATCTGCGGGACGGCAACCAGGCCCTCATCGACCCCATGAATTTGAAGGAAAAACTGGAGTATTTCCACACGCTGGTGGACATTGGCGTGAAGGAGATCGAGATCGGCTTCCCGTCCGCTTCCGAGACGGAGTACGAGATCTGCCGGGAGCTCATCGAGGGGGGCCACATCCCCGACGACGTGACCATCCAGGTGCTGGTGCAGGCCCGAGAGCACCTGATCCGCAAGACCTTCGAGGCTATCCAGGGGGCCAAGAACGTCATCCTCCATTTTTACAACTCCACCTCCACCCTCCAGCGCAAGGTGGTGTTCCACATGGACTGCGACGGCATCACCAAAATCGCTACCGACGCCGCCGACCTGATTTACGAGATGGCCCAGCCGGTGATCGCGGGGGGGATGAACCTGCGGTATGAGTACTCCCCGGAGTCGTTCATGGGCACCGAGATGGACTACGCGGTGGAGATCTGCGCCGCTGTGCTGGACCACCTCCACGCCACCGCGGAGCAGCCCGTCATCCTCAACCTGCCCACCACGGTGGAGAACTGTATGCCCAACCAGTTCGCCGATATGCTGGAGTACTTTATCCGGAACCTCCCCGGCCGGGAGCGGGCCGTCATCTCCCTCCACCCCCACAATGACCGGGGTACGGGGGTCGCCACCACCGAGATGGGCCTGCTGGCCGGGGCCGAGCGGGTGGAGGCCACCTTGTTCGGCAACGGCGAGCGCACCGGCAACGTGGATATGGTCACCCTGGCCATGAATATGTGGACCCAGGGGGTGGACCCCGAGCTGGACTTCCACGACATCAATAAGATCCGCGATATGTACGAGCGGTGCACCAAGATGAAGGTGGGGGAGCGGCAGCCCTACGTGGGCCAGCTGGTGTTCACCGCCTTCTCCGGCAGCCACCAGGACGCCATTAACAAGGGCGTGCACTATATGCAGGAGAGCGGAACCGACATGTGGGAGGTGCCCTATCTGCCCATCGACCCCGCCGACGTGGGGCGGCAGTACGAGCCCATCATCCGCATCAACTCTCAGTCCGGCAAGGGGGGCGCGGCCTTCGTCATGATGCAGAACTTCGGCTACGACCTGCCCCGCGCCATGCACGCCGAGTTCGGCGCGGTGGTACAGAAGGAGTCCGACCGGCTGGGCACCGAGCTGAAGCCCGAGCAGATCTTCGCCCTGTTCGACCAGGAGTACCTGTCCGTCTCCAAGACCTACCAGCTGGAGCGCCACTCCTTCCTGGAGGACGGCCGCCACGGGGACGTCAGCCAGGTGGTGTTCATCGGTGAGGTGGGTTATAAGGGTAAGGTCATGGCCGCCCGGGGCGAGGGCAACGGCCCCATCGACGCCTTCTTCAACGCCCTCCACGACCTGCCCGAGGGGCACATCGAGGGCTACCAGTTCGTGGACTACAAGGAGCACGCCATTTCTTCCGGCTCGGACACCCAGGCGGTGTGCTACATCCACCTGAAGGATCCCCAGGGGGAGGACGTGTTCGGCGTGGGCAAGAGCCACAACATCAACCGGGCGTCGCTCCGGGCGATTTTGTGCGCCATCAACCGTTCCCTGCTGAAGAAGTAAAGGCGTGGGCAATGGACGGATATATCATCAAGCCGATGGAGGGCGAGGAGGAGATCGTCGGCAAGGGATATGTGCACTACAGATCCTGGCATGAGACTTATCCGGGATTGGTTGATGCGGGTTATATGGAAGGCATTACCCTGGAGAAATGTACCGCGATCGCCCACCGGTGGCCTGACAACATCCTGGTGGCCAAGGACGGGGAGAGGGTCATCGGTTTCGTGGGCTGGGGCGCCAGCCGGGACGAGGCCCTGCCGGGACACGGCGAGGTCTTTGCCATCTACGTCCTGGCGGAATACCACGGCAAAAAGGTCGGCTACGCGCTGATGAACGCCGCCTTTGAACGGCTCTCCGCTTACCCAAAGATCGCCGTCTGGGTGCTGAAGGGCAATGACCGGGCCATCCGCTTCTATGAGCGGTACGGTTTCCGCTTTGACGGCGGGTCGGCGCAGGTGACGCTGGGCGGCCCGAATACGGAGCTGAGGATGATTTACGAACGCAAAGCATAAAGAAATCCCGCCGTGGAAACGGCGGGATTTCTTTTCTCACTTTTTAAATAGATTGCCCAGACCTTTGACGGCGTCGCCCACGTTGTCGGCGGTGAGCTTGGCCTTCACCCCGGACACCACGCTGTCCAACTGGTCGGTGGGGATGTCGATGCCGGTGAGCTTCTTCAGCGCGCCCGCGGGGTCGCTGAGGAACTGCTTTTTCAGGCCATCGTCCTTTTTGAGCTTTTCCACAACGTCCTCGATGGTCTTTTTGATGTCCATGGTAGTCTCTCCTCTTTATGTTTTTAGTATGACGGCCGTCAGTTGTCCCAGTTGTGCCAGACGTTCTGGACATCATCATTATCTTCCATGATGTCGATGAGCTTCTCCATGTTCTTGATGTCGCCCTCGTCGGACAGGGTGATATAATTCTGGGGCACCATCTCCACCTTGGCGGAGGCGAACACGTAGCCCTTCTCCTCCATGGCGGCCAGCACCGCGCCGAAATCGTCGGGGGCGGTGTAGACGGTGAAGCAGTCCTCCTCCGCCTCGAAGTCCGCCGCGCCGCAGTCCAGGGCGTCCATCATGGCCACTTCCTCGTCCAGATCCTCCCGCTCGATGACCAGCACGCCCTTCTGGTCGAAGGACCAGGACACGCAGCCGGTGGCGCCCAGGTTGCCGCCGTACTTGTCAAAGTTGTGGCGCACCTCGGAGGCGGTGCGGTTGCGGTTGTCGGTGAGGGTCTCCACGATCACCGCCACGCCGCCGGGGCCGTAGCCCTCGTAGGTGATGGCCTCGTAGTCGTTGGCGTTGCCGGAGCCCACGGCCTTTTCGATGGTGCGTTTGATGTTGTCGTTGGGCATATTGGCGGCCCGGGCCTTGGCGATGACGGTGGCCAGGCGGGAGTTGTTGTTGGGGTCGCCGCTGCCGCCGGTCTTGACGGCGACGATGATCTCCCGGGCGATCTTGGTGAAGGCCTGGGAGCGCTTGGCGTCCGCCGCGCCCTTGGTTTTCTGGATATTATGCCACTTGGAATGTCCTGACATGGTGGTATCGTTCCCTTCGTTGTGAGGTTAAGCCGCAAAGGCAAAAAATTCACCCCATAATATACCACATTCTTTTGTGCATTGCAAGGGCGGCGGCAGATTTTCTAAGAGAATGGGGGAGCTGCCAGCCGATAAAATTTTCGAAACTTTTCTCTCTTTCCTGTTGCGGTTTCCGGCAAGACGATGTATAATAATGGTGCAAAGACCCATGGGTCTTTGTTCGTGCTGTTCTTCAGCACGAACAAAGACACTCTGAACCGGGGGAGAGGAGTGCCTATGACCGACAGCCCGCCGGGGAAACGGCCCGCCGCGCGACGCGCCTAAGGGCGGCGGGTGACACGCAAGGCGCAACGGCAAACCATGGGAAACTGTGGGACGCAAAGCCAGAGACTACGGCGCGGGATTCCGCGCTACGTCCGTTCGGTTGCATGGCAAATCACGGGAAACCGTGAGACGCAAAACCAGAGGCTAAGGGGCGCGCTGGCCCTCTGGCTCCTATAGCAGGGGAAGTGAGACGCCCTAAGCTCGTTCGGTTACCGGATACCTTTGCGTCCGAAAACTGCAAAGAAAGGGAGAAAAACATGAAAAAACTTAGCAAGATTTTGTCCGTGGGCCTGTCCCTGGCCCTGTGCGCCAACATGGTGGCCCCCGCGCTTGCGGCCAGCTTCACCGAGCTGCAAAACGTGATCGATACCCAAACGTCGCTCAAGGACGAGAATGACAACGTTCGGATCGGCTATGACAACGGCACCGTCACTCTTCATGAGGACGTCAAGTATGAAGAGGGTGACGGCGAGGAATTCAACGTCCACTACAATCACAGCTGGGATGAGTACAAAAACATAAAGTACGACGACGTGAAAACGGCCGGCGTTGTGATCGGCGAGGACAAGAATGTTACCATCGACCTGAACGGTCACAACATTGACGGCGACGGCCAGGTCGGTTCCGTGATCAAGATCGACAATGGCGGCGAGCTGACCCTGAAGGGCAACGGCACCGTCACCGGCGCCGGCGAGAGCGGCGGCGTCTACAACAACGGCACGTTCACCATGGACGGCGGCTCGATCGAGGGCAATGTGTCCAATACGCAGTATACCGCTGCCGGTGTCACCAACGCGGGTGAGGACGCCGCGTTCACCATGAACGGCGGCTCCATCAAGGACAACGGGAGTACGACTTGGCACCAGCATGTGGACGGCGGCGTCTACAATCATGATGGCACATTCACCATGAACAACGGCTCGATCGAGAACAACCGGGTTGACAACGGCAGCAGCAGCGTCGGAGTTGGCGGCGTCAACAACGAGAGCGGCACGTTCACCATGAACGGCGGCACCATCGCGAACAACAAGGGCGCCAGCGGTGGTGGAGCCGGGGGCGTGGAAAACCAATACGGCGGCACGTTCACCATGACCGGCGGCACGATCAAGCACAATGAGTTCTACGGCGTCGATGGCGCCGGCGGTGTCAGAAACTGGACTCATAGCACGTTCAACATGAGCGGCGGCACCATTGAGGGCAATATGTCCTCGCACTACGGCGGCGTCCGGAATGGTTCCGGCGTCGGCGGTGAAAAGTACTACGGAATATTCCACATGAGCGGTGACGCGAAGATCACAGGGAACATCGGTTTTCAGGGCGGCGGTGTTGCCAGCACTGTAAATACCGACAAGGGTGTGTTCACCATGAGCGATAACGCCAGCATTACCGACAATATATCCCTGCTTGCCGGCGGCGTTTATACCTCGAAGGTGACACCGATGACCATGACCGGCAACGCCAAGATCGAGGGCAACATCAGCACCGCGGGCGGCGGCGTCTTCATCAATAACGCCGCGCTTGAGATGGACGGCAACGCCAGCATTCAAGGCAACTACGCTTCCCTCGCCAAGCTCATCGAGGCCCTTAAGAACGCTGAGGGTTTGGACGAACATTTCCAGAACTATACTTATAGGTATTGGATGAGGGACGCGCTCGATGTCGAGTACAAGACATTGGACGAGTTTGTGGCGGCTCTCGAAGCTATTCTGGAGAAGGAGGGCGAGGCCGGCCGGGGCGGCGGCGTTTATATGTTTGATGGCAAGAACACGCTGACTGTGAGCGGCAACGCCAGCATCCAGGACAACATGGCGAGCGACATCGGCGATGAGATTTGCGCGCTGAATATTGGAGGAAAGCCTGTGCTGAATGCCCCCGAGGGTTCCGAGTGGCTGCGGGATAACCCCGAAGACCGCCTGGAAGACGCCGATGAGGTGGTGTTCACGGGCGAGGAGCTCACGGACGCGGTGCAAGCGGCAGAAAACAATGTGAAGCATACCGTATTGGATGTTGGTATGCCTGGTCAGTATGCTATGACCGGCCTGAAGTTCCACAAGGGCGAGGAGCCGGAAATCCCCGATAAGCCTATCCCCGCCCCCCCCGAGACCGACACCACTGTTGAGATCGACGACGTGGACGTGCCTCTGGCCGGCATCTTCACCCGCGCGGACGCCATCGGCTACCTGTGGGAGCGGACCGGCAGCCCCGAGTGGGAGCTGTCCGACTTCCCTGACGTGCCCGAGGACCACTACTGGGCGGTCGCCATCGGCTGGGCCCAGGACATGGGCATCGCTCTGCCTGACGAGGACGGCAATTTCCGTCCCGACGATCCTGTACTGCGCTCCGTGGAAGATCTGGAGATCGACCCCGAGGGCGAGCTGCAGGAGTTCCTGAACCGCTACGCGGTGTTCGCCGGCATCGAGCTGGAGGACGGCGAGCTGTTCGTCGAGCTGGCCGGCAACCCGTACGACATCATCATGCGCGAGGAAGCCGAGATCATTTTCAACGACTTCTTTGCCAAGCTGGCGGCGGCCCTGGCCCAGGCGGCGTAAGCCGAGCCTGAACCGAGGCCGCGCGCGGCAAACCCGATCGCAAAAAAGGCCCCGGGACAGTGTCCCGGGGCCTTTGTCTGGGTTTTCAGATGTTGCGCCCAAAAAAAATGGGATAATTTCTTGATTTTTGGGCAGAAAACCTTTGACGGGGAGGGAAAAGGAGGGTATACTGGAAAAGGAACCTAAACTGGGTTCACGCGAAGCGTCCGCCAGGCCGCCGCCAGGGCGGCTGACCGGTGCCTACCGGTTTGCAATAGGCTAAAAGTGAAAGGAGAACGGATCAGAATGGATATCAACCAACGGATGCAGGAGATCGCTCAGGCCAAATACGGCCAGGAGCTGTCCCAGTGCGGCGATGAGCAGATCTACCGCGTCCTCCTCCAGCTCACGCAGGAGCTGTCCCAGGCCCGCCCCGCCCCCAAGAAGGAGCGGAAGCTGTATTATTTTTCCGCGGAGTTCCTCATCGGCAAGCTGCTGAGCAACAACCTGCTGGCTCTCGGCATTTTTGAAGAGGTGTCTCAGATCCTGGCCAAATACGGCCGTTCCCTGTCCGCCATTGAGGACGCGGAGCCCGAGCCCTCCCTGGGCAACGGCGGTCTGGGCCGTCTGGCCGCCTGCTTCCTGGACTCCATCGCCGCCCTGGGCCTGTCCGGCGACGGCGTGGGCCTCAATTACCACTACGGCCTGTTTGAGCAGAAGCTGGAGAACAACAAGCAGAACGAGCGCCCCAACCCCTGGATCGAGGACGAGAGCTGGCTCATCCCCACCGGGATCGAGTTTGAGGTCGCCTTCGGCTTCGGCCCCGTGAAGGCCAAGCTGCTGGACATCGCCGTCCCCGGCGCCCATACCGATATTGCCAACCGCCTCCACCTGTTCGATGTGGAGAAGCCCGCCCCCGCGCCCAAGGGCGGCATCGACTTCGACAAGACCGACCTGCCCGCCCAGCTCACCTCCTTCCTCTATCCCGACGACAGCGATGACGCGGGACGGCTGCTGCGGGTGTATCAGCAGTACTTCATGGTGTCCGCCGGCGCCCAGCTGGTGCTCAAGGAGCTGGAGGAGCGGGGCTTTGACCCGCACACCATCAGCGACCATGTGGCCATCCAGATCAACGATACCCACCCCTCCATGGTCATCCCCGAGCTGGTCCGCCTGCTGACCCAGCGGGGCCTTACCATGGACGAGGCGGTGGAGCAGGTGAAGCGTACCTGCGCCTATACCAACCACACCATTCTGGCCGAGGCGCTGGAGAAGTGGCCCATGTCCTTCATCGAGAAGGCGGCCCCTCAGCTGGTGCCCATCATCCGTGAGCTGGACAAGCGTGCCAAGGCGGAGCACTCCGACCCCAAGGTGGCCATTATCCAGGGCGAGGGGGCCGGGGAGATCGTCCATATGGCCCATCTGGACATCCACTACGGCTACTCGGTGAACGGCGTGGCCGCGCTCCATACCGAGATCCTCAAGAACTCCGAGCTGAAGCCCTTTGCCGACATCTACCCCGGCAAGTTCAACAACAAGACCAACGGCGTTACCCTGCGCCGCTGGTTGGAGGTGTGCAATCCCAAGCTGGCCGCCCTGCTGGACGAGTGCGTGGGCAAGGAGTGGCGCACCGACCCCAGCCGGCTGAACAGGCTGATGGACTACTACAACGACACCTCCGTGCTGGATCGGATGACTGCCATTAAGGCGGAAAACAAGCGCGCCCTGGCCGACACCCTCCGCCGGGAGGCGGGCATCGAGATGGACCCCGAGTCCGTGTTCGACATCCAGGTCAAGCGCCTCCACGAGTACAAGCGCCAGCAGATGAACGCCCTGTATGTCATCCGCAAGTACCTGGACATCAAGGCGGGGAAAATACCCGAGCGGCCCGTCACCGTGATTTTTGGCGCCAAGGCCGCCCCGGCCTATGTGATGGCCAAGCACATCATCCACCTGATCCTATGCCTGCGCCAGCTTATTGAGAACGACCCCCAGGTCCGCCCCTGGCTGCGGGTGGTGATGGTGGAGAACTACAACGTCTCCTGGGCTGAGAAGCTCATCCCCGCCTGCGATATTTCCGAGCAGATCTCGCTCGCCTCCAAGGAAGCCAGCGGCACCGGCAACATGAAGTTCATGGCCAACGGCGCGGTGACTCTGGGCACCCGGGACGGGGCCAACGTGGAGATCGCCGACCTGGTGGGCCCGGACAACATCTACACCTTCGGCGCGTCCAGCAACTGGATCATCGAGCTGTACGATCAGAAGGCCCGGGATCCCAAGATGGGGTATCAGTCCGGGATCTACTACCAGCGCCCGGACGTGAAGCCGCTGGTGGACTTCCTGCTGGATCCCGTGCTCACCCAGTACGGCGACGCGGCCGACCTGAAGGCCCTGTGGGCCGACCTGACCGGCAAGGACTGGTTCATGTCCCTGCTGGATGTGGAGAGCTATATCTCCACCCGGGACCGCGCCATCCACGACTATGGCGACAAGCCCTTCTGGGCCCGGAAGATGCTGGTGAACACCGCCCGGTGCGGCTTCTTCTCCAGTGACCGCACCATCGAGGAGTACAACAAGGACATCTGGCACTTGAAGTAAGAGATAGTCCCCCGCCCGAAGGGCGGGGGACTATACGCAGCCGTTGAAATCATAAAATTTAAATTGCGCGCCGTCTCCCCAGGGTGTATACTATGTCCGGGAGGCGGCGCGCCGTTCTTCCTAAAGCAAGCAAAGGAGGAAGCATAGATGCGTTATAATATCACAGGCGAGCCCATGCCCGTCGTCATCTGCGACGTGGAGGCCAATGAGTCCATGATCACCGAGAAGGGTTCCATGGTCTGGATGTCCCCCAACATGGAGATGCAGACCAGCGCCGGCGGCATCGGCAAGGCGTTTGGCCGGATGTTCTCCGGCGAGTCCATGTTCCAGAACATTTACACCGCCAGGGGCGGCCCGGGCATGATCGCCTTTGCCTCCAGCTTCCCCGGCTCCATCCGGGCGGTGGACATCACCCCGGACCACCCCGTGGTGGTGCAGAAGTCGGGTTTCCTGGCCTCCGAGGCGGGGGTGGAGCTGTCCGTGTTCTTCCAGAAGAAGGCGGCGGCCGGCTTCTTCGGCGGGGAGGGCTTCATTTTGCAGAAGCTCAGCGGCTATGGCACCGCCTTTTTGGAGTTCGACGGCTCCATCGTGGAGTACGACCTCCAGCCGGGGCAGCAGATCGTGATCGACACCGGCAATCTGGCCATGATGGACGCCACCTGTACCGTGGACGTGCAGACGGTGAAGGGGGTCAAGAACGTGCTGTTCGGCGGCGAGGGGCTGTTCAACACCGTGGTCACCGGGCCGGGCCGGGTGGTGCTCCAGACCATGCCCATCAGCAACTTCGCCAGCTCCATCGCTTCGATGCTTCCGTCGAAATAAGAGACGCCCCCCGCCGCCTGCGCGGCGTCAAGCTTCGCGGGAGGGGCCATAAAGCGTAAAGGAGATAGAACCATGGATGGCCAAAAGCGGACGGTAAAAGAGTTTATGCAGAAGCATATCTTCTTGTTTATCATCTTGATGCTGCTCTGCGCATTTTTGAACAATATCGTTACCAGCTTTGTTACGGCACCCTTTGCGGACAGCGTGCCGGCCGCCCACCTCTCCCAGGCGCTGTGCAAATACATAACGGCGCTGCTCCCGCTGGCTTTGATGTTCAAATGGGGCTTGGTTCAAAAAACCAGCGGGCGAAAGGTTTTGTTGGGGATCCTGCTGGGGATACCGAACGTCTTGCTGATCGCGGAGCATTTGCTGCCGTTCAGCCTAATCAGTCCGGCGTCATATAAGGTGCTTTGGCTTTCCGTTCTGGCGATCATCGCCGCGTACTTTGGGGTGGGGCTGATGGAGGAAGCCGCCTTCCGGGGCGTACTGCTCCCCCTGCTGTGCGAAAAATGGTCCGGCCGGAAAAACAGCTGCATGAAGGCCGCTCTCTTCAGTTCCGCTTTGTTTGGCTTCGCGCACCTTTCGTGGATCATCAACGCGCTGGTATTTCATGGGACAGTTTCCATGATTGAATGCCTGGGGAGGCTCTATCAGGTGTACTACGCGTTTTGCTTTGGTATGCTGTGCGCGGGCATCACCCTATGTACCAAGAGCATCATCCCGGTGGTGATCTGGCACGCTTTGGTCGATATATCCGCAGCTATCGGCCAGGGCGTCTTGTATCCGACGGTCTATCAATACTATTTTGAACTCCATCCGATTGGATTTGATACCCTGCTGGTCCAAAAGGGGATCGTGCAGGACGCGAGCCTCCTGTCCTGGGTGTTGCCGATCGGAATGGACGCGGTCCTGCTGGTGGCGGGCATTCTGATGGTGAGAAAGAGCGAGGGCTGTTTTGGAAAGGGAGCGGATCATAAACAGCCTGAATGAAGGGAAAAATTTCTGTCATCCTTGCATCGCGGCGTGCATATACTGGCTTGTATGGGCGGAAACGTAAAGCCAATATATAGACAAGGGAGCGATCAAGATGACGGACAGAAAAAGGATGATACGGAGCGCCGAACCGCAGCCCCAGGATGTGGACGACCTGATCTTTTTGGGGCAGACCGGCCCCCAGGTCAGCCAGAGGTAGGCCGCCGCGACCCCGCACAGCGGGGTTACGGCGGTTTTTCTGTTTTCGCCCTTTACAATTGGGCCGGGTTTCTATATAATGGAACGGAACATAACGGCAGACGCCGCGGAAGGATGAATACGCAATGCTTCAATTTGACGAATACCGGGTGAAGCTGAACAACCTGAAGCCCGACCTGGACAAGCTGGGGGAGGCTCTGGATCTGGAGAGCGCCGAGCGGGAGCTGGACGAGCTCCACGCCCAGTCCGCCGCCGACGGCTTCTGGGACAACGTGGACAAGGCCCGGAAGGTCCAGCAGCGCATCAGCAATCTGGAGGACAAGGTAAACGCCCAGGCCAAGCGGCAGGGCGCCTGGGACGACCTGATGACCCTGTGCGAGATGGGCAACGAGGAGGAGGACGAGTCCCTCATCCCGGAGGTAGAGAGCGGCTATGACGCCCTCATCAAGGAGATGGAGACCGCCCGGCTGTCCACCCTGCTGTCCGGAGAGTACGACAGCTCCACCGCCATTATCTCCCTCCAGGCCGGGGCGGGCGGTACCGAGGCCCAGGACTGGGCCCAGATGCTCTATCGGATGTACACCCGCTGGGCGGAGCGCCACGGCTTCACCTACTCCGTGCTGGACTACCAGGACGGAGACGAGGCGGGCATCAAGTCCGCCGCCATCCGCATCGAGGGGGACAACGCCTACGGCTATCTGAAGAGCGAACACGGCGTCCACCGCCTGGTGCGCATCTCGCCCTTTGATGCCAACGCACGGCGGCAGACCTCCTTTGCCGCCGTGGAGGTCATGCCCGAGCTGGACGACAGCGTGGAGGTGGAGATCCGGGACGAGGACATCGAGCGCCAGGTGTACCGCTCCTCCGGCGCGGGCGGCCAGCACATCAACAAGACCTCCTCCGCCGTCCGGCTGATCCACAAGCCCACGGGCATCGTGGTGTCCTGCCAGACGGAGCGCTCCCAGTTCCAGAACGAGGAGACCTGTATGAAGATGCTGCGCTCCAAGCTGATGCAGATCAAGGAGCAGGAGCATCTGGACAAGATCTCCGACATCAAGGGCGTGCAGCTCAAGATCGAGTGGGGCAGCCAGATCCGCTCCTACGTGTTCATGCCCTACCAGCTGGTGAAGGATAACCGCACCGCCTTTGAGACCTCCAACGTCAGCGGGGTGATGGACGGCGATCTGGACGGCTTCATCAACGCCTATCTCACCGCCGCCGCCACCGGCAGCTGGGCGACAAAATAATGGAGGCCGCCGGAAGCTGGGCAGCAAAATAATCAAAATAGGCCCTCCCGCTGCCAAGCGGGAGGGCTGTTCCCTTGTCTATGGATGTATGATGTTCAAAATTTCGGCGGGGACTTCCTCCTCGTAGATGCCCAAGCCGTTCACCAGCTCCAGGATGGCGTCGTCGTCCAGCTCCCAGTAGGGGGAGACCCACTCTCCCGTCAGTCCGCCGGTTTCCAGCGCCGTGTCCAGATCCATGCCCACCGCTTGGGTGCCGAAGTACACCATGACGTTCAGCGGCATATCGCTGTCCACATAGGTGTTCAGGATGTTGATGAGGCTGGTCACACGGGTGACATTGGATAGGGTAATGGTCTGCTTGGCCAGGGCGACAAGGAAGGCCCGCTGGGTGGCGGCGCGGCCGATGTCCGCGCTGGGGTAGCAGTTGCGGCAGCGCACCACGCCCTCGGCCTGCCTGCCGTTCAGATGCTGATAGCCCGCCTTGATGTTGATAGCCAGATCGCCGTAGGGGTCGTTGTAGTACATATCCACCGGCACGTAGAAGTCCACGCCGTTGATCTCGTCGACGATCTCCCGGAAGGCCCTGGTGTTCACCGACACATAGTAGTCGATGGGCACCGCCAGCATATTGCGCACGGCGGACACCGTCGCCTCCACTCCGCCATAGGAGTAAACGGCGTTGATCTTTTTATAAGAGCCCTCGTAGCGCACCACCGTGTCCCGGGGGATGGAGATGAGGGAGGCGGTCTTGGCCCCGGTGTCGAACACGCCCAGCATGATGGTGTCGCTGCCGCCCTGGTCGGCGACGCCCAGCAGCAGGCAGGTGTAGACCCCCTCCCGGCGGTTGAGGACCAGGCGGGTGGTGTCTGGATCGGGGTCGTCCACCCCTTCGGAGGGCCGCTCCGGTGCGTCCGTCGACTGGATGGGGCCGATGGGGAACTCCACCTGATTGGCCACCTTGGGGGCGGGGGCGAGCAGCTTCAGCGCCACGAAGCCCACCACCACAATGAGGGAGAGGACAAACAGCACGATGTACAGGGCCTTGGCCAGCCGCTGAAGAAAAGAGGGCTTGCGGCTGACCGCCGGTTTGGGTGAATTGCTCATGGAAAGGCATCCTTTCAAAAGAGGGGATGTCGAATCCCCTCGCATTATGTCAACTTTAGACCGCCCCCTAGTATAGCGGAGTCCGAGGGAAAAAACAAGGGGGAGGGCGTTAAGAAATGGTAAATAAATTGCGGGGCGCTTCCGGCTTGACTTTGGGCGGTATGCCCGCTATAATCTCCTAGGTACCATGTTCAGCCATCGTAGGCGGAGAAAACCGCCTTGCCGTAAAAAGAAAGGAATGTTGATATGAAACGAATGAAATTATTGGCCCTGCCGCTGGCTTTGGCCCTGCTGCTGTCCACCCTTGCCGCCTGCAAGCCGGCATCGGAAACCCCCTCTGATGATCCCTCGACGGAGGTCTCTGAGGACCTGCCCTCTCAGGAGCCCTCCACCCAGCCCGATGAGACCCCCGGCCTTACCGGCGACCAGGAGCCCCCGATCCGTCTCGCGGTGCTGTCCGGCCCCACCGGTGTGGGCGCGGCCAAGCTGCTGGACAGCGTGGACAACGCCCCCGACAGCCTGCGCACCTTCTACTCCTGCACCATCGCCGCTGACAACAGCGAACTGGTGGCGGGCTTGACTAACGGCGAGATCGACATCGCCACCGTGGCCTCCAACGTGGCGGTGAACCTCTACAACAAGACCGACGGCGGGGTGCAGATCATCGCCCTGGGTACCCTGGGGGTGCTGCACATCCTGGAGGGGAACGGCGGCACGTCCATCAACTCCATTGCCGACCTGGCGGGCAGGACCATCTACTGCGCCGGACAGGGCGCTAATCCGGAATATATCCTGCGCTATTTACTGCGGGAGAGCGGCCTGGAAATCGGCGAGGATGTGGAAGTGGTCTTTGCAGACGCCAGTGAAATCAGCGCCAAGCTGCTGTCCGGCGAAATCGAGTGCGCCATGCTGCCCGTCCCCGCCGCCACCGCCGCCATCATCAAGGGGGAGGGCAAGGTGCGCGCCGCCATCGACGTCACCGAGGCGTGGGACGCGCTGGAAACCGGCAGCCAGGTCATTATGACCGCCGTGGTGGTCCGCACCGACTTTGCAAAGACCTATCCCCAGAAGGTAAGCGACTTCCTGGCGGACTACGAAGCCTCCATCGACTTTGTAAACAACAACGTGGACGCGGCGGCGGAGCTGGTGGCGGGCTACGGCATTACCCCCAGCGCCGCCATCGCCAAGCAGGCCATCCCCCAGTGCCACCTGGCCTTTATCTCCGGCGCCGACATGATGAGTTCCATATCCAGCTACTTCATGGCGCTGTACACCGTTGACCCGGCCTCGGTGGGCGGTTCCCTGCCCGACGACGGCATCTATTATGTGCCATAAAATCCTGCGAACCGTCATACCCCCGGTCTTTTGGCTGGGGGTATGGCAGCTTGCGGCGTGGTGCGTGGGCCGGGACCTGCTGCTCCCCGGCCCGGCGGCGGTGGCGGCGCGGCTGCTGGCCCTGGCTGGGACGGCTGACTTCTGGCTGTCCGTGGGGGCCACCCTATGGCGGGTGTTCCTGGGCCTCGCCTGGGGGACGGCGGCGGGGACGGCGCTGGCATTCCTCACCCATTTCTCCCCCTGGGCCGACCGGATCGTCTCCCCGGCGGTGCGGGTGGTGCGGGCCACGCCGGTGGTGTCCTTCATCCTGCTGGTGTACCTGTGGGTGGCGCGGGCAGCCATCCCCTGGGTCATCGCGGGGCTGATGGTGCTGCCGGTGGTGTGGGGCGCGCTGTCCGCGGGGCTGGGGAGCCTGAACGGCAAGCTGCTGGAATTCGCCCGGGCGTACCGTTTCTCCCGCCTCAAGACCCTGCGGCTCATCTATCTGCCCGCCCTGCGGCCCCACATGGAGGCGGGGTTGCTCACCGCCTTTGGGCTGGCGTGGAAGTCCGGGGCGGCGGCGGAGGTCCTCTGTCCCCCGGCCAGGGCCATCGGCTCCCGCATCCAACAGGCCAAGCTGGGGCTGGAGACGGCCGACCTGTTTGCCTGGACGCTGACCATCGTGGCGCTGTCCCTGGCGCTGGAGGGGCTGCTGCGCCGGGCGCTGGAGAGGGGGCGCGGGGCATGATCAAATTGCGGGATCTGACGCTGCGCTATGGGGACAAGCTGGTGCTGGACCGGTTTTCCCTGGAGATACCGGACGGCCTCACCGCCCTGTGCGGCCCCTCCGGCTGCGGCAAGACCACCCTGCTTCGAGTGATGGCGGGGCTGACAAGGCCGGGGAGCGGCACAGTATCCGGCGTGGACCAGGCCCGGACGGCGTTTTTATTTCAGGAGGACCGCCTGCTGCCCTGGCGTACGGTGGAGCAGCAGATCACCGACGTGCTCCCCCGGAGCGGTCGGGGAGAGGCGGGGCGCTGGCTGGCCTTCGCGGAACTGGAAGGGGAGGGGGGCGCATACCCCGCCGCCCTGTCCGGCGGCATGGCTCGGCGGCTGGCCCTGGCCCGGTGCGCGGCGCTGGGCGGAGAGCTGCTCCTGCTGGACGAGCCCTTTGCCGGGGTGGATCCGGAGAGGACGGCCAGGATCATGGGCCGCCTGCGGGCGTTGAACATCCCGGCGGTGCTGGCCACCCACCAGCCCCAGGTGCTCTCGGCCTGCGACCGGGTGGTGAGCCTGGACGGCCCCCCGCTGAGGCGCGTATGGCCGGAGGCTGGGGCGCTGGAACGTGAAAAGGGAACGGAGAAATGATATGCTGAACCAGTTTTCGAGGACGGAGCTTTTGCTTGGGAAGGACGGGATGGAGCGCCTGTACCGCGCCCGGGTGGCTGTGTTTGGGATTGGCGGCGTGGGAGGGTACACGGTGGAGGCGCTGGCCCGCAGCGGGGTCGGGGCGCTGGATTTGATCGACAATGACCGGGTGTGCCCGACCAACATCAACCGCCAGATATTGGCCACCCGGCGGACGGTGGGCCAGTTCAAGGTGGACGTGGCCCGGGAGCGCGTCCTGGACATCAACCCGGACGCGGAGGTGCGCACCTATAAGACCTTCTACACGCCGCAGACGGCGGCACAGTTTGATTTCGCCCAATATGACTACATCGTGGACGCCATCGATACCATGGCCGGGAAGCTGGAGCTGGTGGAGCGGGCGCGGAAAGCGGGGGTACCCATCATCAGCTGCATGGGAGCCGGAAACAAGATGGATCCGTCGGCGTTCCAGGTGGCGGACATCTATGAGACCTCCGTGTGCCCGCTGGCCCGAATCATGCGGCGGGAGCTGAGGCGGCGGGGGATCGAACGGCTGAAGGTGGTGTACTCCAAGGAGCCGCCCATGACGCCCGTTGGCGATGTGGAAAGCCCCCCCGACGGGGCGCGGGAGGGCGTGCGGCACAGGCAGACACCCGGCAGCAACGCCTTTGTGCCGGCTGTGGCCGGCCTCATGATCGCCGGAGAGGTGATTCGGGACATAGCCGGAACAAGAGACAGCGGAGCGTGATTGCGCTCCGCTGTTTTTGATAATATGAGGCTGTCAGCGGCGGACTGCATAAAAATGAGATAGGGATCAAAAATTTTGATGAAGCGCTCCGCTTCTAGGTAAAGGGTTTTATCTGACTAAATATTTTAATTTGGTCAAATGGATAGAAAGGAGGGGAGTAAAATGCGGAAAGACTTTAAGTTTGACACACGGGCGGATTATCGCATAGGTTCCGTGGGGCCGTATAGCCTTTATAAGTGGCCTTTTTGCAGGCCCGGGAAATAAATCAGCCGCGCGGCAGCGTTTCGCCTCCGCGCGGCTGTGTGTTCATTTGGAGTTGGCAGGGACGGGGCCCACTCGGTTATTTTCCCGCGATGGACAGGCCCTCCACCAGCACGCTGGGGCTGACGAAGGCGGTGGGGGAGGGGAAGGTGGGCGGCTGGGGGTCGTCGGCCACGGCGGTGATGCCCCGCAGCAGGCTGAAGAAGTTGCCGGCCACGGTGAAGGAGCGCACCGGAGCGCCCTTCTTGCCGTTCTCGATCAGGAAGCCGGCGCTTTGCAGCGAGAAGTCGCCGCTGATGGTGTTGGCCCCCGCGTGCAGGCCGCCCAAAAAGTCGATGAGCACGCCGTTGCCGGCCTTCTCCAGCAGCTGCTCCGGGGTCAGCCCGCCGCTGGCCAGGTACATGGTGAAGGGCTGGATCTCCACCTGGGCGTCATAGCTCTCCTTAGAGGCGTTGCCCGTGGTGGCCTTACCCGCTGCCGCGGCGGTGCGCAGATTGTACAGCAGGGTGTTCAGCGTCCCATTTTCGATGACGTTTTTCCGGCGGGTGGGGCTGCCCTCGGCGTCAAAGGGCATGGGCATGGCGCTCTTCTCGTAGAAGGGGTCGTCCACCAGGGTGACGGCGGGGGAGGCGATGACCGTGCCCTCCTTGTCCTTCAGCAGGGAGAGGCCCTTCTGCGCGTTCTCCGCGGAAAAGACCTTGGCGTAGGTGCCCAGCAGCTGGGACATGGCCTTGGGGGAAAAGACCACCGGCACGGTCCCGGTGGGGGCCACTCCCGCGCCCAGAGAGGCCCGGGCCCCGTCGGCGGCCTTGCGGGCGGAGCCGTCCAGGTCCAGCTTGTCCAGCTCGCCCAGGCAGGACTTGTAGTCGTTGGCCTTTTCGCCGTCCTCCATGCCGTCGCTGACCACGGCGCTTAGGAAAGCGCCGGCGGCGGTGTTCTCGTATTGCAGATCCAGCCCGAGGGAGTTGTAAATGGCGATGCGGGTGTGCCCGGCAAAGACCTCTGTCTCACTGCCGTCCACCACGCCGGGCTGGGCGTACAGGGCGTCCTGGCCGGCCAGGGCGGTTTTGCGCAGGGCGTCGGCGGCCGGCAGGGGGGCGTCATTGGCGGCCACAGACTGGTAGCTCTGCCCGCCGCTCACCAAAAATTCCGGCTGGCTGGTTTCCAGCACAGCGGCGTTGTGGCTGGCGCGGCGGACTAAAGCGCGGGCGCTCTCCTCGCTCAAAAGCTGGGTGGAGGCATAGCCCATTCTGCCGTCCACCAGGCAGCGCAGGCAGACCCCGCCCTCGCTGGCGTCGGAAAACTCCTTGATCTCATGGCGGAAAGCGGACACAGAGGCGCGCTCCTCCAGCTCGTAGTACAGCTCATACGCTTCGATATGCAGCGCGGCGGTCTCGTCGGCCACGAACTGCCGGAATGTCTGAAAATCCATGATCGTAAGCCCTCCTTTATCTGCCGCCCACGGTGATGGACGATACGCGGATCAGCGGCTGCCCCACGTTGGTGGGGATGGAGCCGCTGGACGAGCCGCACATCCCCTGGCCGCAGGCCAGGTCGCTGCCCACCATGTCGATCTTCTGAATGACCTCAGAGCCCTTGCCCACCAGGCTGGCCCCTCGCACCGGCTCGCACACCTTGCCGTTGCGGATGAGATAGCCCTCGTTGACGGCGAAGTTGAAC
Source organism: Clostridiales bacterium (assembly GCA_014799475.1). Taxonomy (GTDB): domain Bacteria; phylum Bacillota; class Clostridia; order Oscillospirales; family Oscillospiraceae; genus Enterenecus. Next base: position 28,588 of record JAAVHX010000024.1, read on the forward strand.
TCGCCGGTGACCGGGTTGACCGAGCCGCCGCCCATCTCCTTGGCGTACAGCCCGTACTCGATGGAGGAGATGATGTCCTCATTTTTGTCGCTGCCGGGGGCGATGAAGGTGTTGGTCATGCGGGAGGTGGGCACGTAGCTGAAGCTCTGCCGGCGGGCGTTGCCGGTGGGAGCCATGCCCATGCGGCGGCCGTTGAATTTGTCGATCATGTAGGATTTCAGCACGCCGTTTTCAATCAGCACATTGCGCTGGGCGGGGGTGCCCTCGTCGTCGATGTTGATGGAGCCCCAGTCGTTGGGGATGGTGCCGTCGTCGATGGCGGTCACCTTTTCATGGGCGATCTTCTGGCCCAGCTTGCCGCAGAACTGGCTGTTGCCATAGGCCACGCCGGTGGCCTCCAGGGAGTGGCCGCAGGCCTCGTGGAAGATGACGCCGCCGAAGCCGTTGCCGATGGCCACCGGCATCACCCCGGCGGGGCAATAGCCGGCCCCGGCCATGGTGACGGCCTGCCGGGCGGCGTGGAGCCCCACTTCCCGGGGATTCACCGTCTCGAACAGCTCCATGCCCCGGCGGGCGCCGGGACGGCAGCCGCCGGTCTGGGTCTCGCCGTTGACCTCGGCCACGGCGTTGACCATCATCCGGGTGCGGATCTGGCGGTCCTGCGTCCACAGCCCCTCGCTGGTGGCCACCAGGGTGCGGTGATCCACGTCCAGCAGGGCGCCTGTCACCTGCACGATGGCCTTGTCATAGCCGCTGGCGGCGGCGCACGCCTCCTTCAGCAGGGCCGCCTTGTCCGCGTTGGACACGCTGGTGGGGGCGATGAGGATGGGGTGGATGTCCCCGGGCAGGCGCTCCCGCAGGGTGATGGACACCTCAGCCTTGCCCTCGGCCAGGGCCTCGGCGGCCCGCTGGGCGCAGCGCAGCAGACCGGCCTCGGTGGTGTCCACCGTGGTGGCCATCACGCTGCGCAGACCCAAAAACACCCGCACGGCGGCGCCGGCGATCTGGGCGTCATGCACCGAATCCACCTTGCCGCCCACCAGGTTGACGGTGTGGTTCAGGGTGTTTTCAGCGAAGATCTCGGCGTAATCCGCGCCGGTGGAGGCGGCCTTTTGCAGCACGCGCTCACAAACTTCTTTTGAAATCATTGGCAACTCTCCTACTCTTTGATTTGCTCTGTTGATCCGCTTTGATCAAGGGAGGGCTCACGCTTTGATCCAGCTCTCGTCCGAGGGATCGTTCCGGAAGGCGAGGAGGCGGGCGATGTCCTGGGGGGCGATATAGCCCCCGTCCGCCGCCGCCTGGGCGATGGTGTCGAAATCGGTGAGGCTCACATTGCGCACGTTGGCCGCGGCCAGCCGGTCAAGCCCCTTTTTCATCCCGTAGGTGAAGATGCTGGCGATGCCCAGCACCTCCGCCCCCGCCTCCCGGAGGGCCTCCACCACCTCGATGACGCTGCCGCCGGTGGAGATCAGATCCTCGATGACCACCACCTTCTGGCCCGGCTCCAGTTTGCCCTCGATCTGGTTCTGGCGGCCGTGATCCTTCTGGCCGGAGCGGACGTAGCCCATGGGCAGCCCCATGAGATGGCCCGTGATGGCGGCGTGGGCGATGCCGGCGGTGGAGGTGCCCATCAGGACCTCCGCTTCGGGGTACTCCCGGCGGACGGTCTCCATGAGGGCGTGCTCCACATCATTGCGCACCTTCGGCGCGGTGAGGGTCAGCCGGTTGTCGCAGTACACCGGGCTTTTGATGCCGCTGGCCCAGGTAAAGGGCTCGTCCGGGCGGAAGAAAACCGCGTGGATCTCCAGCAGGTCCTGGGCAATTTGTTTGGAAATAGCGTCTGGAGTGGTCATACTGTTACCCATGGTGGGCACCTCCTATGATTTCGTTCAAATCCTGTATTCCGTATTGTTCCATGGCCTGGGGCAGGGCGGCGATGATGTCCCGGCAGGCGAAGGGGTTTACCAGGTTGGCCGCGCCCACCTGTACCGCCGTGGCCCCCGCCAGCATCAGCTCGATCACATCCTCCGCCGAGGACACCCCGCCCATGCCGATGATGGGGATGCCCACCGCGTCGTAAACCTGGTACACCATCCGCACCGCCACCGGGAAAATGGCCGGGCCGGACAGTCCGCCTGTGGTATTTGCCAGCACGGGCCGCCGGGTGTTCAGGTCAAGGCGCATGGCCAGCAGGGTGTTGATGAGGCTGATGCCGTCCGCCCCCGCGTCCTCGCAGGCCCGGGCGATGGCGGCGATGTCCGTCACGTTGGGGCTCAGCTTCATATACACCGGCTTGGTGGTGGCCGATTTCACCGCCCGGGTCACCTCCGCCGCCATTTCCGGGCTGGTGCCGAAGCTCATGCCGCCGCCGTGGACGTTGGGGCAGGAGATGTTGACTTCCAGCCAGCCGATCTGCTCCTCCTTGTCCAGCAGGGCGCAGGTGCGCACATAGTCGTCCACGGAAAAACCGCCCACATTGGCCATGATGGGCTTGTGAAAAACGGAGCGCAGCCGGGGCAGCTCCTGGGCGATCACCCGCTCCACCCCGGGGTTTTGCAGCCCCACGGCGTTGAGCATCCCGGCGGGGGCGTCCGCGACGCGGGGGGTGGGGTTGCCGAACCTGGGCTCCACGGTGGTCCCCTTGAAGGAAAGCGTGCCCAGGCAGTTGATGTCGTACAGCTCGGCGAACTCATAGCCGTAGCCAAAGGTCCCGCTGGAGGGGATGACCGGGTTGTCCAGCCGGATGCCGGACAGCTCCACCTGGGTGCTTACCATAGGAGTTCCTCCTTCGCAAATACCGGGCCGTCCCGGCAGATCCGCTTGCTTCCCGCCTTTGTCTCGCAGCTGCACCCCATGCAGGCGCCGAAGCCGCAGCCCATCCGCTCCTCCAGGCTCACAAAGCCGGGGGTGGGGGCGGCGGCGCACACCGCCTTCATCATGGGCAGGGGGCCGCAGGCGCAGAACACGTCATACCGCTCCGGCAAGGCGTCGGTGACGAAGCCCTTCACCCCGGCGCTCCCATCCACGGTGGTGATCACGGTGTCCACGCCCAGGGTGCGGAACTCTTCCTCATAGAAGATGTCGTCTTTGCTGTTGAAGCCCAGCACCGCTGTCGGTTTTCTGCCCTCGGCCAGCAGGGCCTTGGCGAGACCGTAGAGGGGCGCGACCCCAAGGCCGCCCCCCACAAGCAGGGGGCGCTGCCCGCAGCAGGACAGGTCGAAGCCGTTGCCCAGGCCGCATAGAAGGTCCAGTGTTTGGCCTTCCCGCAGTTCGGCCAGAGCCGCCGTCCCTTTGCCCACGACCTTGAACACAAGGGTCAGGCTGTCCTCATCCCAGTGGCAGACCGAGATGGGCCGCCGCAGAAAACAGCCGTCCAGTTGGATGTTGACAAACTGCCCCGGCGCGGTGATAGGCCCGGTGTCCCCCGAGAGCCGCAGCTCCCAGACGCCGCGGGCCAGCGCCCTGCGCCGACGGAGCGTATAAAGTCCCTGTTTCACAGATAAGCCGCCCCCTATTGTTGCCGTATTTTGGGAAATTCCCAAGTTTCCGCTACTATATCATAGCCTATCCCATTTGTAAACCCCAAATTTCACCTGTTTCTGTTCGGCATCTTTGGTCTGCCGCGCCTTCCGGCCGTCAGCGCCGTTTTGGTCGGCCGGAATCAATGCGTAACAGAATGTTTACAGAAATTTCAGTTTGAGTTTAAGCTCATTTCGGGCGCTTCGTGTAGACTAACCACAGCTTTTTTAGCAAATAGGATAGAAAGGAGAACATTATGGATTACCGGCATGAGTGGAAGCACGAGATCAGCCGGGCCGATCTGCTGGTCCTCCGCCAGCGGCTGCGGGCGGTGGCGAGCCCGGATCCCCATGCGGTTGACGGCAAATATAAGATACGCAGCTTGTATTTCGACAACGCCGCCGACAAAGCCCTGCGGGAGAAGCTGGACGGCGTCAGCCGCAGGGAAAAATTCCGTATCCGCTATTATAACAGCGATACCTCCGTCATCCGCCTGGAAAAAAAGAGCAAGCTGGGCGGGCTAGGGAACAAGCGAAGCGCCGGCCTCACCGCGGCCCAGGCCCAGGCCATCGCGGACGGCCGCCTGGACTGGATGCCGGGCAGGGAAGAGGAGCTGATCCGTGAGCTGTACGTTAAAATGCGCACCCAGGGCCTGCGGCCCAAGATGATCGTGGACTACATACGGGAACCCTTTGTCTTTGCCCCCGGCAACGTCCGGGTCACCCTGGATCATGACATCCGGGCGGGCCTGCGCTGCTCGGATTTCCTCGACCCGGCCTGCCTCACCATCCCCGCCGGGGACGCCCCTATCATCCTGGAGGTGAAGTGGGATCATTTTCTGCCCGATGTGATCCGGGATGCCGTCCAGCTTCCGGGGCGGCGGGTTACCGCCTTTTCAAAATACGCGCAATGCCGGATCTACGGCTGAGCAAAGGAGAAAACGATTATGACATTCAACGATATTTTTAAGTCCAGCTTTCTGGAAAACGTGTCCGCCGTCAGCCTGTTTGACATGGCGCTGGCCCTCGTCCTGGCCTTTGGCCTGGGGATGTTTATCTTCCTGGTCTATCAAAAGACCTATCAGGGGGTCATGTACTCCTCCAGCTTCGGCGTCACGCTGATCGCCCTGACCATGATCACCACCGTGGTGATCCTCGCCGTGACCAGCAATGTGGTGCTGTCCCTGGGCATGGTGGGCGCTCTGTCTATCGTCCGCTTCCGCACCGCCATCAAGGAGCCGCTGGACATCGCGTTCCTGTTCTGGGCCATCGCCGTGGGTATCGTGCTGGCGGCCGGGATGATCCCCCTGGCCGTGATCGGCAGCGTCATCATCGGCGTGATCCTTCTGGTGTTTGTGAACCGGAAGTCCCATTGCAATCCGTACATCGTGGTCATCCAGTGCGACGGCCACAGCAGCGAAAGCGCGGCGAGGGCTTATCTTGAGCGGATGACGGAGCGCTGCGTGGTCAAAAGCAAGAGCGCGCAGAAGGGCAGCCTGGAGCTGACCATGGAGATCCGGCTGAAAAGCGATGATACGGACTTCATCAACGCGCTGTCTGAGATGGAGGGCGTCAGCAGCGCGGTTTTGGTCAGCTACAATGGGGATTACATGGGGTGAGGAGGCGGACGCGTGTCGACACACAAAAAAATTGACCTCATCTGCGTCATCGTCATCCTGCTTACGGTGGGGCTGACGGCCCTGTTTATGAACGGCAAGGCCCTTGGCATGACCCCCATAGTAAGTGGGGAAGCGGTTGGCGAGCTGTTTACCGCCAATGATTTGAACGCCGGCTGGGAGACCTCCTCCGCCACAAAAATCACGCTGTCTGACAGCGGAACCAAGATCAGCGGCAACGGGGCCTACGCCCATGGCGGAGACGTTTATATCATATACGGGGGCCACTATGTGCTGACCGGCGGGCTGACGAACGGCAGCGTCATCATCGACGCCGGCAAGACCGACAAGATATGGGTGTCCCTGGACGGGGTGGCGCTCCACTGCGACGACGGCGCGGCGATCCGGGTGGAGCAGGCGGATAAGGTGTTCCTGACGCTGGCGGACGGCACAGAGAGCACGATAACCTCCGGCGCGTGGTACAGCGAGGAGATGACCGCCTCCGGCGTGGACGGGGCGATCTATTCCCGGGATGATTTGACCATCAACGGAAGCGGCGCCCTGGTGATTGACGGCGGGTACAAGCACGGCGTGGTGTGCAACGACGACCTGGTGATCGCCGGCGGGGACATCACGATCAGCGCCGCGCAGGACGGCATCCACGCCAATGACAGCGTGCGGATCCGGGAGGCCGCGATCTCCATTTCCGCCGGTGACGACGGCATTACGGTGTCCAACGACGATGAGACGGCGTTTCTCTATGTGGAATCGGGCAGCATTGCCATACCCGCCTGCTACGAAGGGATGGAGGCCGTTGACATCACCATCGCCGGCGGAACCATTGACATTGAGGCGGAGGACGATGGGATCAACGCCAACGGGAGCGGGGACGGCTCTGTCATCCGGATTACCGGCGGCGACCTCTCGATCACAAACCCCTCCGGCCGGGACGGGGACGGGCTGGATTCCAACGGCAGCATCTACATAGAGGGCGGCAGGGTTTTCATCAGCGTCTCGGACAGCGGCGGGAACTGCGCCCTGGACTACGGGAGTGAAAACGGCGGCGAGTGTATCGTCAGCGGCGGCACCGTCATCGCCTGCGGCGGCAACATGATGGCGGAGGGCTTCGACGCCGCCTCGCCCCAGGGCTTCTTGATGTACAGCACGTCGGCGGCGGCGGGGACGGAAATCAGCCTGGTGGATTCCAACGGCAGGGAACTGCTTTCCGGGGAAATTCCCTGCGGCTTTTCCTCCGCTGTGCTCAGCGCACCCGGACTGCGTGTGGGCGATGTCTGCACGCTTACGATTGGCGGCGAGCAGGAGCAGATCACGATCGACAACACCTCATCCTCCGGCTTTGTGGCGGCCGGGATGTTTGGGGGCGGGATGCGCGGCGGCCAGGGCGCTGCCGGCGGAAAGAATATGGAGCCGCCTGGAGCTGTAAGCGGTGGGTTTCCCACCGATGATATGACCGGACGGCCCGATGATTCCGACTTCCAGGGAAACCGGGAGCGCCCCGACGGTATGCAGCGCCCCGATGGCGGGGATATGTCCAATGGGGCAGATATATCGGATGGGGCGAATATGCCCGATAGCGGGGATATGCCTGGTGGAGTGGATATGCCCGATGGGGCGGATATGCCTGAGGGCGGAGCCTGGCCGGATCAAAAGGAGTTCCAGGGAATGGGCGGAAGGCCCTTTGGTTCTGACGCCGGACAAGACCGGGAGGACGCGGCGCGTTTCCCGCAGCAGGATTGGGGACAGACGCGTCCCGAGGACGGCGCCGCGTCGTCCAACCTTTCGGCGGAGGCGCTTGTTTTAGTGGGTGTCTCCGTGCTGATCCTGCTGGCCGGCTTGGTGTTCGCGATCAAGGCAAAATAGCCGCAAGCGGCTATTTTACATGATTAGACTGATTTACCACAACGGCGCTTCGCGCCTGTGGTAAAATAAAGGATGCCCCGGCAGACCATCTGCCGGGGCATCTTTGGAGTTTGGCACTTATTTGCAGGCTCGCTCCAATGCTTTGCCGCACATTTGTCAATCCTTCATCCTGGGGGCCTCAAAGATGATGGGATCACCCTGGCAGCTCACCCGGCCGAATTTCACTTCTACGCTGCCGCCGTCCGCGAGATTCGGATAGATCCCGTCGGGAGCCTCTACACTCACCAAACCACAGTTCCCCTTCAGACTAAAAATGCCGGTCAGCTGAGATTCCCTGCCGCGGTGAACCGCGCAAAGGATGTCGCCGCCCAGGGCGCGGACCGAATAGGAGCTGTCAGTCAGCAGCGGATGCTGCTTCAGCGCGTAAAGCCGCCGCAGCTGTTCTGTCCGGTCCGGGCCGGAGGTCCAGTCCACAGGGTCTTTCTCAAAGAGGTTGGGCAGATGGACGCAGCTGCATTCCTGACCGCCGTAAAGCAGAGTGGTTCCTTTTTGGAAATAGAGGAACGCCGTCCAGTTCAGAAGGGCAGCCTCGTCAGGGATGGCGGCCGCGGCGCGGAGCTGGTCATGATTTTCCAGAAAACGGAGCTTTACATAGTTATCCGGGTAGATCGTTTCCTGCTGGTTGATGGCCTCGGCGTACCGGCTCAAGGGGAGATCCCCTTCCAGATAGCCCTGGAACCGGGTGAAAATATCATACTCATAGCTCATGTCGAACGCCTGGAAAATTTCCGAGTCAGACAAGGCGGGGAGGCCCTCGGCCCGGGCGGCGGCAACAAACTCCGTGTGCACCGACTCCGCCAGCCAGATACAGCCGGGACGGACAGTCTCCACTTCCTCCCTGGCCCGGAGCCAGAAGTCCAGGGGCACCAGGGAGGCCACGTCGCATCGGAAGCCGTCCACCATGGCGGCCCAGTTTTTCAATGTCTCGATCTGGTAATCCCACAGGTCAGGGTTGGTGTAGTCCAGGTCCACAATGTCGGTCCAGTCCCCGACATGGTTGCCCAAGCTTCCGTCGGGTTTATGATAGAACCACTCCGGATGGTTCCGAACCAGCCAGGAATCCGGCGAGGTGTGATTGTACACCACGTCAATGATACACTTCATGCCCAGCCGGTGGATCTCATCGGTCAGATGCCGGAAGTCCTCCAGGGTGCCATAGTCGGGATTGACCGCGCGGTAATCGGAAATGGCGTAAGGGCTGCCGATGGTGCCCTTGCGGTCCTTCTCGCCGATGGGATGGATGGGCATCAGCCAGATGATGTCCACACCCAGGGATTTGATCCGCTCCAGATCCCGGCAGACGGCCTCAAAAGTGCCCTCCTGGCTGTGGTTGCGGACAAATACCGAATACATGACCTGATTACGGTACTTTTTTGCTGTATTCTTTGCCATAAAGATACCTCTTTTCTTGACTTTTTGCCTCTCTGTTTTTCGACCACCTTGCCGGATAAGACAAAGGGCCGCCCGGGGGCGGCCCTTTGATCAGCTCAGTTGCGCGACACTCTCCCCCTCGACCAGATGGAAGGGGATCATCTCATGCACCGGGGGAGTTCGGCGCTGGATGCTGCGGAGGAGGGCCTCCACCCCGCGTTCAGCCAGCTGCTGGGTATCCTGACGGACGGTGGCCAGCCGGGGCAGGGAGTACTGCCCGATGGCCACGCCGTCGTAACCCATGACGGAGATGTCCTCCGGGACCCGCTTGCCCAAATCATGCAGGGCGCGGATGGCCCCCAGAGCCATGACATCGCTGACAGCGAAAACGGCGGTCAGGTCAGGGCAGCGCTCCAACAGCACCCGGGCGGCGGCGTAGCCGTCCTCCAGGGAGTAGCGGCACGGCTCACACTGGGACCTCCCGTCGAAGGGGAGGCCCAGCTCCTGACAGGCCTGCTGGCAGCCCAGGTAGCGGCTGTAGCCGATCTGAAAGCAGGACCAGTTGCCCCCTAACAGCCCGATGCGGCGGTGGCCCCGCTCCGCCAAAAACCGCACCGCTTGACGGGATGCCTCCCGGTCATCGGTGGTGACGGAGGACAGGTTGTCAAACCCCAGATCCACGGCGGTGTTGGTCAGCAGCACACAGGGGACTGTGATCCCCCGGAATTCGGACTGGAACAGCTCCCGGTCGCCCCCCAAAAACAGCATACCCATGGGGCGGCGCTCCCGGCACAGCTGGAGTGCGTAGACCACCTCGTTGGCGTCCTCGTCCAGGTAGTAGACGGCGATGTCCTGCCCCGCGTCCAGCAGCAGCGCCTGGAGCTTTTCCACCAGGTCGGCAAACAGCATATTCATGGTTCCCTTGACGATGATGGCGATGCTGCTGCTGGCCTGCTGCTTGAGATGCTTGGCGTTGGTGTTGGGCTGGAAGCCCTGCTCCGCCACCACCGCCATTACCTTCCGGCGGGTCTCCTCGGAGACGTCGGGGTGGTTGTTCAGCACCCGGGACACGGTGGCCACGCCTACACCGGAGATACGGGCGATGTCTTTGATGGTCATTCGCGTCCCTCCTGTTCCAATCGATTATTTTACCCCATGTTTGCCTTGGATTGCAAGTCTTTTTGTAAGAGATTCCATCCCAGGCGGGGTATGAAAGCCTTAGCCCTTCACCGCGCCGGCGGCCACGCCCTTGATGATGTGCTTCTGGCAGGTGAGGTAGAACACGATGACCGGGATGATGGACAGCAGGATCAGGGCCGTGGTGGCGCCCAGATCCACGGTGCCGTAGCTGCCCTTCAGGTACTGGATGTGGATGGTGATGGTGCGGTACTTCTCCAGGTCCAGCACCAGGTAGGGGAGCAGGTAGTCGTTCCACACCCACATGATCTCCAGAATGCCCACGGAGATCATGGTGGGCTTCAGCATGGGCACCACCACCATAAAGAAGGTGCGCACCGGCCCGCAGCCGTCGATGGCGGCGGCCTCCTCGATCTCCAGGGGGATGGACTTGACGAAGCCCACGAACATGAAGATGGCCAGGCCCGCGCCAAAGCCCAGGTATACGATGGGAATGGTCCAGGGGGTGTTCAGCTTAAGCTGGTCCGCGGTGTTGGACAGGGTGAACATCACCATCTGGAATGGGACCACCATGGAGAACACGCACAGGAAGTAGAGGATCTTGCAGAACAGGGAGTTCACCCGGGCGATATACCACGCGGCCATGGAGGTGCCCACCAGGATGAGGGCGGTGGACAGCAGGGTGATGATCACGCTGTACTTCACGCTGTTCCAGAAGGGGTATTTGCCGAAGGTCATGCCCTTGATGAAGTTGGCGAAACCGACCCACATTTTCTGCTCCCCCGAGGGGTGGGGGGCGATCTCACCGTCGTTGGCGAGGCTCTCGCCGAAGGTGCTGACAAACTCGTCCCATCTCTCCCCAAAGGGGACGGCAAACGTGTCGGTCTTAACAAAGGTGTTGGCCTTAAAGGAGTTGATGAGCACCGCCAGCACAGGCAGCACATAGATGACGCAGATAATGCCCAGGATGATGGACAGGATCATTTTGTTCCTGCGTTCCGAAGCCAGACCGTTCATTATTGCTGCACCTCCTTTTTACGTGTGTAGGCAAGCTGGGCCAGGCCGAGGCCCGCCACCAGGATGAAGAAGATGACCGCCTTCGCCTGGGCCGTGCCGTGAGCGTTGATGTTGTTGTTGTAGTAGGTGGTGTAGATGTTGAGCGCCAGCATTTCAGTGGTCTTGATCATGGTGCCGCCGGGCTGGGTGATGATGGGCTGGCCGGCGGTGAGGGCCAGGTTCTGGTCAAACAGCTTGAAGCCGTTGGTCAGGGACAGGAACATACAGATGGTGATGGAGGGCATGACGTTGGGGATGGTCACCCTAAACAGGGTCTGGGACTTGGAGGCACCGTCGATGCGGGCGGCCTCCATCATATCCTCGGGCACCGCCTGGAGCCCGGCGATGTAGATGATCATCATGTAGCCGATCTGCTGCCAGCACATGAGGATGATCAGGCCCCAGAAGCCGTACTTGGAGTCCATCACGATGGAGGTGGCGAACCGGCTGAGGATGCCGTCAAAGATCATGGACCAGATGTAGCCCAGCACGATGCCGCCGATGAGGTTGGGCATAAAGAACACCGTGCGGAAGATGTTGCTGCCTTTGATGCTCTGGGTCAGGGCGTAGGCCACGGCGAAGGCCAGCACGTTGATGAGTACCAGGGACACCACGGCATACATCGCGGTGTACCAGAAGGCGTGGGTAAAGCTGGCGTCTTTGAAGGCCCGGAGGTAGTTGCCGAACAGATTGTCCAGCCCCAGGGGTTTGGCGTCCTTGATCAGTTTGAACTGGCAGAAGGAGAGGTAAATGCCCTGGATGAAGGGCCAGACGAAGCCGATGGCAAAGGCGGCTACCACTGGGCCCAGGAACAGCGGGAACCAGTGCCGGGTGGACCGGCGGATGGTATTGCCGCGGGTTAGTTTTTTCCGTTTCAAGGTATACCAGCTTCCTTTCCTATTTGTGTCGTGCGGTACGAACCCTCTCTCAGTCCCGCTCAGCTGATGAGGGGGACTGAAACAGAGGTGGGGCGGGCGATCACGCCCGCCCCACCACATTAATCTGTCTAAACCGGAGTGAGAGGATGCTTAGCCGTTGACGGCCTGATACTGGGCGGCCCAGCCGTCCACGAAGGCGATGCGGACGTTCTCCCAGTTGGCGTCGGACTGGTCGGCGTTGTAGGCGTTCAGGGCGGACACCAGGGCGGCGCGGTACTCGTCCACGTTGGGCTGATAGTTGGTGGCCCAGTTCATGACGTAGCAGCCGTTGGCGGTGTACTGGGCAGCATCGGCCAGGAAGCCGTTGGTGGACTCGGGGGCGTTCTTATAGGGAAGGACGCCCAGCTGCTCCACCATCTGACCGGCAGCCTCGGGATCGCTGACCAGCCACACCATGAAGTCGATGGAGGCCTTCTGGTCGGCCTCGGAGACCTGGGAGTTGATGGCCCAGCAGTTCTCAGTGCCGCAGTTCAGACCGGCCTTCTCCTCGCCGGACACGCCGCAGTAGTAGGGGATCATGGTGGCGTTGGGCACGTCGCCGGAGACAGCGGCGTACTCCCAGGAGCCGTTGATGAAGAAGGCGGCCTTGCCGGATTTGAACTCGCCCTCAGCGTCGTGGCCGCCCACGGACAGGTCGGTGGGAGCGGTCAGGCTGTTGTTGATGCACAGGTCATACAGGTTCTTGAAGTTGTCCATGTACTTGCCGGAGATGGTGGCGGGGCACTCGGTCCAGGTGGTGCCCTCCTGCTCGTAGTAGTACTCCAGGTTGGCCATGTGGCCGGTGAAGCGCCAGGAGGAGGAGTCGTCCATGTCGGAGGAGCTGAAGGCGTCGAAGCCCAGCTCGGCGGCGCGGGCGTGGATGTCCTCGGCCACGGCCTTCAGGCCGTCAAAGTTCTTGATCTCGTCCATGGTGTGGCCGGCGGCCTCGATCAGGTCGGGGTTGACGATGATGCCGTAGCACTCATAGCAGTAGCCGATGGAAACCAGCTTGCCACTCTCGTCATAGAGGTTGTAGGCGTCGGTGTTCAGCTCGGCCTCGATGGCGGTGCCCTTCAGATCCATGGCGTAGTCGGTCCAGTCGCGCACGCCGGCCTGGTTGCCCACCACGAAGATGGTGGGGGCCTCGGACTTGCCCATCTCGGCGTTCAGGGTCTGGCTGTAGGTGCCGGAGGCGGCGGTGATGACCTTCACGGGCACGCCGGTCTTGGCGGTGTAGGTCTCAGCCAGCTTCTGGGCGGTCTCTTCCAGCTCGGGCTTGAAGTTGAGCCAGTAGACGCGGCCCTCGGCAGCGGGGGTGTCATCGCCGACGGGCTGGCTGGCCTCGGGCTGGTTGGTGTTGTCGCCCACGGGGGCGTCGCTGTTCTTGTCGGCGCTCTTGGAGCAGCCGGCCAGCAGAGACAGGGACATAGCCGCGCCAAGGGCCAGGGCAAGGATCTTTTTGGATGCTTTCATTTCATTGTCCTCCAAATAAAAATTTTGCTAGGCTTAGCAGCTGTACTGGAAACGCTATCGGAATCGTTTTCAGTGCGGCTATGGTTATCATAGCAAGTTTTTTGAAAAGACGCAAGAGAAATTTGGTTATAAATGCAAAAATCGGAAGATTGCAAAAAAGCGGCCGTCTGTTTTTGTAGGATATGACCAGCGGCCTGACCGCGCCCCAGCATATTAAAAAACTGAGGCATATCATTTTGGTGCTAAGCGCTCCTCCGTGATATGCCTCAGTTTTACTGATTTATGCTATATTCAGCTGTTTATTTGTGCCCAGCCGTTCAGGCTTCTTTGATGGCGGCCTGCGCGGCGGCCAGCCGGGCGATGGGCACCCGGAAGGGGGAGCAGGACACGTAGTCCAGCCCAATCTTGTGGCAGAACTCCACGCTGGAGGGATCGCCGCCGTGCTCGCCGCAGATGCCGACATGGATGTCGGGATTGGTGGAGCGGCCCCAGCGGGTGGCGTTGGAGATCAGGCGGCCCACGCCGTGCTGGTCCAGCTTGGCGAAGGGATCCTGCTCGTAGATCTTCTTCTCGTAGTAGGCGCCCAGGAACTTGCCGGCGTCGTCCCGGGAGAAGCCGAAGGTCATCTGGGTCAGGTCGTTGGAGCCGAAGGAGAAGAAGTTGGCGTGGGGGGAGATCTCATCGGCGGTCATGGCGGCCCGGGGGATCTCGATCATGGTGCCAACTTTATACTTCATGGAGGAGCCAGCCTCGGCGATGAGCTTGTCAGCGGTGGAGGTGACGACGCCCTTGACGTAGAGGAACTCCTTCACCTCGCCCACCAGGGGGATCATGATCTCGGGAACCATGGTCCACTCGGGGTGGCGGGCCTGGACGGCCAGGGCGGCCTTGATGACGGCGTTGGTCTGCATCACGGCGATCTCGGGGTAGGTGACGGCCAGACGGCAGCCGCGGTGGCCCATCATGGGGTTGAACTCGTGCAGCCCGGCGATGATGGCCTTAATGTCGGCCACGCTCTTGCCCATATCCTCGGCCAGCTTCTCGATGTCGGCCTCCTCGGTGGGGACGAACTCGTGCAGCGGGGGATCCAGGAAGCGGATGGTGACGGGCAGGCCCTCCATGGCCTCATAGATGCCCTCGAAGTCGGACTGCTGCATGGGCTCCAGCTTGGCCAGGGCCTTCTCGCGCTGCTCCACGGTGTCGGAGCAGATCATCTCCCGGATGGCGGGGATGCGGTCGTCGTTAAAGAACATATGCTCGGTGCGGCACAGGCCGATGCCCTGGGCGCCGAACTTCTTGGCCTGGGCGGCGTCGTGGGGGGTGTCGGCGTTGGTGCGCACCTCCAGGCGGCGGTACTTGTCCGCCCAGCCCATGACCCGGCCAAACTCGCCGCCGATGGTGGCGGGGACGGTGGGGATGGCGCCGTCGTAGATCTTGCCGGTGGAGCCGTCCAGGGAGAGCCAGTCGCCCTCGTGGAAGGTCTTGCCGGCCAGCTCGAACTGCTTGTTCTCCTCATCCATCTTGATCTCACCGCAGCCGGACACGCAGCACTTGCCCATGCCGCGGGCGACGACGGCGGCGTGGGAGGTCATGCCGCCGCGCACCGTGAGGATGCCCTGGGCGGCCTTCATGCCCTCGATGTCCTCGGGGGAGGTCTCCAGGCGGACCAGGACCACCTTCTCACCGCGGGCGGCCCACTCCTTGGCCTCCTCGGCGGAGAAAACGACCTTGCCGGAGGCGGCGCCGGGGGAGGCGCCCAGGGCGGTGGCCAGCAGGGGGGCTTCTTTCAGGGCGTCCCCATCGAATTGGGGATGGAGCAGGGTGTCCAGGGAGCGGGGCTCGATCATGGCCACGGCCCTCTTCTCGTCGATCATGCCCTCGTCCACCAGGTCGCAGGCGATCTTCAGGGCGGCGGCGGGGGTGCGCTTGCCGTTGCGGGTCTGGAGCATATAGAGCTTGCCGTGCTCCACGGTGAACTCCATGTCCTGCATATCGCGGTAGTGATCCTCCAGCCGCTTGCACACGTCCTCAAACTGGGCAAAGGCCTCGGGGAACTTCTCCGCCATCTCGGCGATGGGCATGGGGGTGCGCACGCCGGCCACCACGTCCTCGCCCTGGGCGTTGGTCAGGAACTCGCCGAACAGCTTCTTCTCGCCGGTGGCGGGGTTGCGGGTGAAGGCCACGCCGGTGCCGCAGTCGTCGCCCATGTTGCCGAAGGCCATGGACTGCACGTTGACGGCGGTGCCCCAGGAGTAGGGGATGTCGTTGTCCCGGCGGTAGACGTTGGCGCGGGGGTTGTCCCAGGAGCGGAACACGGCCTTGATGGCGCCCATCAGCTGCTCCTTGGGGTCGGAGGGGAAGTCCTGGCCGATCTTGGCCTTGTACTCGGCCTTGAACTGGCCGGCCAGCTCCTTCAGGTCGTCGGCGGTGAGCTCCACGTCCTGGGTGACGCCCTTCTTCTCCTTCATCTGGTCGATGAGCTGCTCAAAGTATTTCTTGCCCACCTCCATGACCACGTCGGAGTACATCTGGATGAAGCGGCGGTAGCAGTCCCATGCCCAGCGGGGGTTATTGGACTGCTTGGCGATGACCTCCACCACCTCTTCGTTGAGACCCAGGTTGAGGATGGTGTCCATCATGCCGGGCATGGAGGCCCGGGCGCCGGAGCGGACGGACACCAGCAGGGGATTCTCCAGATCGCCGAACTTCTTGCCGGTGATCTCCTCCATCTTGACGATATACTCCATGATCTCGGCCTGGATCTCGTCGTTGATCTTCTGCCCGTCCTCGTAGTACTGGGTGCACGCCTCGGTGGTGATGGTGAAGCCCTGAGGCACGGGCATGCCGATGTTGGTCATCTCGGCCAGGTTGGCGCCCTTGCCGCCCAGGAGCTCGCGCATATTGGCGTTGCCCTCGGAGAACAGGTAGACGTACTTTTGAGCCATTGTACATTCCTCCAAAAATTTAATCAGATGTGCAGGGAAAGCAGGGGAAAAGTTACATGATGTTATTTTATCAGAACATAGAAGAATGGTCAAGTAAGAGTTGCCAAGCTTTTCATTTTTTCCCAGAGGCAAAAGGTCGAATCTTCGGGGCGGCATGGAAAAATCTGCTGTGCCACCATCCATCCCTCCATGTAACATATCACAAAAAACGAGTTTTAAACGGAGAGAAACCTGTTTTCTGCGCTGAAAATTTGCATACGCGCAAAAAAGCGTTGACAAAAATCGGGTTTGTGCTATACTGAAACCCGTAATCGAGAGGACAAAGGCGTTCCGGACCGGCAGGTTTGGGACGCTTTTTTATATCTCGGATCATCCCAGGCGCGTTGGCCGCGGGGAGGGAGCATGATTTCCCGGCGGGCCAATATAAATGAAAGGGGAAGTCAAACGTGGGATACTCAAAAGAAGACATCATCCGCATCGTGAAGGAAGAGGACGTCAAGTTCATCCGGATGCAGTTCACCGACATTTTCGGCCAGCTGAAGAACGTGGCCATCACCGCCTCCCAGATCGAGCGGGCGGTCAATAACGAGATCATGCTGGACGGCTCCTCCATCGAGGGCTTTGTCCGCATCAACGAGTCCGACCAGTACCTGTACCCCGACCTGGACAGCTTCGTCATCTTCCCCTGGCGGCCCCAGCACGGCAAGGTGGCCCGGCTCATCTGCGACGTGCACAACCCGGACGGCTCTTCCTTCGTGGGCGATCCCCGGGGCGTGCTGGAGCGGGTGCTGGAGAAGGCGAAGGCTATGGGCTACGACACCTTCAACGTGGGTCCCGAGGCGGAGTTCTTCCTGTTCCAGACCGACGAGGACGGCAAGCCCACCACCAAGACCAACGACGAGGCGGGTTACTTCGACCTGGGCCCCCTGGACCACGGCGAGTCCACCCGGCGGGAGATCTGCCTGGCCCTGGAGCAGATGGGCTATGAGATCGAGGCGTCCCACCACGAAGTGGCCCAGGGCCAGCACGAGATCGACTTCAAGTACGCCCCCGCCCTGGACTGCGCCGACAAGATCATGACCTTCAAGCTGGCGGTCAAGATCCTGGCCCAGAAGAACGGCCTCCACGCCACCTTCATGCCCAAACCCATTTTCGGCATCAACGGCTCCGGGATGCACACTAATATGTCCCTCTACAGGGACGGCAAGAATGTGTTCTTCGACCCCAACGGCGAGAAGCAGCTCTCCAAGGAGTGCTACTCCTTCATCGCCGGCCTCCTGGCCCATATGAAGGGCATGGCCGCCATCACCAACCCGCTGGTCAACTCCTACAAGCGGCTGGTCCCCGGCTATGAGGCCCCCTGCTACATGGCCTGGTCCGCCTCCAACCGCTCCGCGCTGATCCGCATCCCCGCCTCCCGGGGCCAGGGCACCCGGGTGGAGCTGCGCTGCCCCGATCCCTCCTGCAACCCCTACCTGGCCCTGGCGGTGTGCCTGGCCGCGGGCCTGGACGGCATCGAGAAGGGCATGACCCCGCCCCCGGAGATCACCGAGAACATCTTTGCCATGACCCCCGCCACCCGGCGCCGCCGGGGCATCGAGGCCCTGCCCGGCTCCCTGGAGGAGGCGCTGGCCGCGCTGAAGAAGGATAAGCTGGTCATGGCCACCCTGGGCGAGCACGTCAGCTCCCAGTACATCGCCGGCAAGGAGAAGGAGTGGGACGAGTACCGCACCCGCGTGTCCAGCTGGGAAGTGGACAAATACATGATCAACTATTGAGCTGCCCGCGCCGGAAGGAAGTGAGCGGGTATGCGGCAGGTGATCGTGGCCTTTGAGCGCCAGAGCAACTGCGACAGGCTCCGGGAGATCGTCGAGAAGAGCGGCGAGTTCTCCTGCGTCGTGTGCCGCACGGCCGACCAGGTACGGCGGGCGGTGCGTAAGCTACGGCTGGACATCGTGGTGTGCGGCTTCAAGCTGGGGGAGGAGAGCTGCGAGTCGTTGTTCTACGACCTGCCCCAGCGGTGCTCCATGCTGATGGTGGCCCCCCAGGCCCAGCTTGATCTGTGCGAGACGGAGGGGATCTTCAAGCTCCAGGCCCCTGTGCGCCGCTCGGAGCTGATGGCCTCAGTGCGGCTGCTGGCCCAGGTAGCGCGTAGCGCCTCGAGTCAGGTGGCGCGCGGCGCCTCGAGCCAGGGGCACTCTCCCGCTCGGCGAAGTCAGGAGGAGCGGGAGCTGGTGGAGCGGGCCAAGGCGGTGCTGATGAGCCGCCACGGCATGACAGAGGAGCAGGCCCACCGGTTTTTACAAAAGCAGAGCATGGACAATGGCGCCCGGCTGACTGACACCGCCAAGCTTGTGCTGGCGGATCAGTGAACATAGGACAGGGCGGCAGTGGGAAAACTGCCGCTCTGTTGTCCTCCCGTTTGGCTTCCCAATCGGCAAACAGGAGGGACGGCCATGGAATTCACCAAAATGCACGGCCTGGGAAACGACTACATTTTCCTGGACTGCATGGGATCCACACCCGACAACCTGGGCGAACTGGCCCGCCGCCTGTCCCACCGCCGCTTCGGCGTGGGTGGGGACGGCATCATCTGCGTCTGCCCGTCGGACCGCGCGGACTTCAAAATGCGGATGTTCAACGCCGACGGCTCCGAGGGGGCCATGTGCGGCAACGGCATCCGCTGCTTTGGCAAATACGTCTACGACAGGGGGCTGACGGACAAACAGCACCTCACCATCGAGACCCTGTCGGGGGAGCGTGAGCTGTCCCTGATGATCCGGGAGAAGCGGGTATATGCCGCCGTGGTGAATATGGGGATACCTGTTTTTGAACCGCCCGTCACGCTCCAAATTGAGGGGGGTGAATATACCGCCGTCCCCGTGTCCATGGGCAACCCCCACGCGGTCATCGAGGCGGACGTCCCCGCCGCCCTTGATTTACAGACCATTGGCCCGGCTGTGGAGCGGAACCCCGCCTTTCCCCACCGGGTGAACACGGAATTCATCCGCGTTTTAAACCGGGGGGAGTTGGAACTGCGTGTCTGGGAGCGGGGCAGCGGCGAGACGATGGCCTGCGGCACCGGGGCGTGCGCGGCGGCCGCCGCCATGATGGATGCCGGAAAGCTGGACCGGGAGGCGGTGGTCCACCTGGCCGGGGGTGACCTGCGGGTGCGCTGGGACGAAAAATCCGGCCATGTGTTCATGACCGGCCCCGCCGCCGCCGTTTTTGATGGCAAACTTGACAATTGACCGCGCTGCCCTTTTTGCGGTAGAATGATTTAAACAAATAAAGCGAGGAGTGGTCCCATGGCCCACATCAATCAAAACTTTCTCAAGCTGCCGGGGGGCTACCTGTTCCCGGAGATCGGCCGCCGGGTGCGGGCCTTTTCCGCCCAGAACCCGCCCATGCCCCTGATCCGGCTGGGCATTGGCGACGTGACCCAGCCCCTGGCCCCCGTGGTGGTGGACGCCATGGTGAAGGCGTCCAAAGAGATGGGGGTGAAGGAGACCTTCCGGGGCTACTGCGAGGAGACCTGCTGCGCCTACGATTTCCTGCGCTTTGCTATCCAGAACTCCTACAAGGAGCGGGGGGTGGACATCGCCGACGATGAGATCTTCGTGTCCGACGGCGCCAAAAGCGACTGCGGCAATATCGGCGACATCTTCTCGGCGGACAACGTGGTGGCGGTGTGCGACCCGGTGTACCCGGTGTACGTGGACACCAACGCCATGGCAGGCCGGGCCGGCGACCACGACGGGGAGAAGTGGACAAATCTGGTCTACCTGCCCTGCACGGCGGAAAACGGCTTCTTCCCCGAGCTGCCCCAGGGGAAGGTGCCCGACCTTATTTACATCTGCTCCCCCAACAACCCCACCGGCACGGCGGCGACAAAGGAGCAGCTCAAGGTCTGGGTGGACTACGCCAACGCCCATGACAGCGTGATTTTGTATGACTCCGCCTACGAGGCGTTCATCCGGGAGGAGGGCGTCCCCCACAGCATCTTTGAGGTGGAGGGGGCCAAGACCTGCACCATTGAGTTCCGCTCCTTCTCCAAGACCGCCGGGTTCACCGGCACCCGCTGCGCCTACACCGTGATCCCCAAGGCGCTGGAGCGGGACGGCGCGTCCCTGAACGCGCTGTGGAACCGCCGCCAGGGCACCAAGTTCAACGGCGTGCCCTATGTGATCCAGCGGGCGGCGGAGGCGGTGTTCACCGACGAGGGCAAGGCCCAGACAAAGGCCGCCATCGACTACTACCTGAACAACGCCAAGGTCATCCGGGAGGGCCTTGTCAAGGCGGGTCTGACGGTGTACGGCGGGGTGAACGCCCCATACCTGTGGGTGAAAACGCCCAGCAATACGCCGTCCTGGGACTTCTTCGACCTGCTGTTGAAGCGGGCGTGCGTGGTCACCACCCCCGGCGCGGGTTTCGGCCCCAGCGGGGAGGGGTACATCCGGGTCACCGCCTTCGGCGACGCGGACGCCACAAAGGAAGCGGTGCGGCGCATCGTCTCGGTACTGTAAAATATAGAGACCAGAACCCGGCCCAACGGGGGGCAGGAGGGGGAAAATTCCTCTTTACCCCTGCTGGGCCGGGTTTCGTTTGGAGGATACGGATATGAAGCAAGAGCGGGAGCAGATACGGGGGCCGCTGTACGACCCCCGGTTCGAGCACGACAACTGCGGCATCGGGGCCGTGGTGGACATCAAGGGCCGAAAAACCCACGAAACAGTGGACGACGCGCTGAAGATCGTGGAAAAGCTGGAGCACCGGGCGGGCAAGGACGCCGAGGGCCAGACCGGCGACGGCGTGGGCATCCTGGTGCAGATCTCCCATGCGTTTTTTGTGAAAGCGGCGGGGGAGCGCGGCATCGCCCTGGGTGGCGAGCGGGATTACGGCATCGGGATGTTCTTCTTCCCCCAGGAGACCCTGCGCCGGAACCAGGCCATGAAGATGTTCGAGCTCATCGTGGCCAAGGAAGGGATGGAGTTCATCGGCTGGCGGGAGGTGCCGGTGCGCCCGGAGGTATTGGGGCATAAGGCGCTGGCCAAAATGCCCCGGATCATGCAGGGCTTTGTCCGCCGCCCGGACAAGCTGGCAAAGGGGCTGGAATTCGACCGGCGGCTGTATATCGTCCGCCGGGAGTTCGAGCAGTCCAACGACAATACATACGTGGCGTCCCTGTCCAGCCGGACGATTGTCTATAAGGGGATGTTCCTGGTGGGACAGCTGCGGCAGTTCTACCCCGACCTGCAGAGCGAGACATATACCTCCGCCATCGCCCTGGTCCACTCCCGGTTCTCCACCAACACCAACCCCTCCTGGGAGCGGGCCCACCCTAACCGGCTCATCCTCCACAACGGGGAGATCAACACCATCCGGGGCAACGTGGACCGGATGCTGGCCAGGGAGGAGACCATGCACGCCCCCGTTTGGGACAAGGACATCGACAAGGTGTTCCCGGTGGTGAATGTGGACGGTTCCGACTCCGCCATGCTGGACAACACCCTGGAATTCCTGGTGATGAGCGGCATGGAGCTGCCCCTGGCGGTGATGATCTGTATCCCGGAGCCGTGGATGAAGGACGAAAACCTGTCCCGGGCCCGCCGGGACCTGTACCAATACTACGCCGTGATGATGGAGCCCTGGGACGGCCCGGCCTCCATCCTGTTTTCCGACGGCGACCAGGTGGGGGCGGTGCTGGACCGCAACGGCCTGCGCCCCTCCCGGTACTATGTCACCGACGATGGCCGGCTGATCTTGTCCTCCGAGGTGGGGGTGCTGGACATCGACCCCGCCCACATCGTGAGCAAATCCCGGCTGGAGCCGGGGAAGATGCTGCTGGTGGACACCGTCCAGGGCCGCGTCATCGGCGACAGCGAGATCAAAGAGGGCTATGCCGGGCGCAACCCCTACGGCGAGTGGCTGGACAGAAACCTGGTAAAGCTGAAGGATCTGCCCATCCCCAACAAGCGCGTGGAGCGGTACAGCCCGGAGCGCCGGGCCCAGGTGCAGAAGGCGTTTGGCTACACCTATGAGGACGTGAAGGACGCCATCCTGCCCATGGCCCGCGCCGGCGCGGAGAGTACCGCCGCCATGGGCGCGGACGTCCCGCTGGCGGTGCTGTCCGGCCATGACCAGCCCTTGTTCAGCTACTTCCGGCAGCTCTTTGCCCAGGTGACCAACCCGCCCATCGACGCCATCCGGGAGGAGATCGTCACCGACACCACCGTGTACGTGGGCGACGACGGCAATCTTTTGGAGGAACAGGGAGCGAACTGCCGGGTGCTGCAGATCCACAACCCCATTCTGACCTCCGTGGATCTGATGAAGATCCGTGCCATGGACAAGCCGGGCTTCCATGTGGAGACGGTGTCCCTGCTCTACTTTAAAAATATGCCCCTGAAGCGGGCGCTGGATCAGATGAAGATCGCCGCGGACCGGGCCTACCGTAACGGGGCCAACATCATCATCCTGTCCGACCGGGGGGTGGACGAGAACCATGTGGCCATCCCGTCCCTGCTGGCGGTGTCTTGCCTGGAGCAGCACCTGGTGCGCACCCGCAAGCGCACGGCGGTGTCCGTGATCCTGGAGTCCGCCGAGCCCCGGGACGTCCACCATTTCGCCGCCCTGCTGGGCTACGGCGCCCGGGCCATCAACCCCTACCTGGCCCAGGAGACCATCGGCCAGCTCATCGACGAGGGGCTGCTGGACAAGGACTTCGGCGCGGCGGTGGACGACTATAACAAGGCGGTTTTGCACGGCATTGTGAAGATCGCCTCCAAGATGGGCATCTCCACCATCCAGTCCTACCAGTCCGCCCAGATTTTCGAGGCCGTTGGCATCGCCAAAGACGTGGTGGACGAATACTTTACCAACACCGTTTCCCGGGTGGGGGGAATCGGGCTGAAGGAGATCGAGCGGCTGGTGGACAAGAACCACAGCCGGGCCTTTGACCCCCTGGGCCTGGGCGTGGATAAAACGCTGGATTCTGTGGGCGCCCACAAGGCCCGCTCGGGGCAGGAAGACCATATGTACAACCCTAAGACCATCCACCTGCTCCAGCAGTCCACCCGCACCGGGGATTACGGGCTGTTCAAGCAGTACAGCGCCCTGGTGGACGACGAGACCTGCCCCCACACCCTCCGGGGGCTGATGGAGATGAAGTACGCCGACGAGCCCATCCCCATCGACGAAGTGGAGAGCGTGGACTCCATCGTCAAACGCTTCAAGACCGGGGCCATGAGCTACGGCTCCATCTCCCAGGAGGCCCACGAGTGCATGGCTCAGGCCATGAATATGTTGGGCGGCAAGTCCAACTCCGGCGAGGGCGGCGAGCGGCCCGATCGGCTGAAATCCGACCGCTGCTCCGCCATCAAACAGGTGGCCTCCGGGCGGTTCGGCGTCACCAGCGAATATCTGGTGAGCGCGAAGGAGATCCAGATCAAAATGGCCCAGGGGGCCAAGCCCGGGGAGGGCGGACACCTGCCGGGGAAAAAGGTCTACCCCTGGATCGCCAAGACCCGGTACTCCACCCCCGGCGTATCCTTGATCTCTCCGCCGCCCCACCATGACATCTATTCCATTGAGGATCTGGCCCAGCTCATCTACGACCTGAAAAACGCCAACAGGCAGGCCCGCATTTCCGTCAAGCTGGTCAGCGAAGCGGGCGTGGGCACCGTGGCGGCGGGCGTGGCGAAGGCGGGCGCCCAGGTGGTGCTCATCTCCGGCTGGGACGGCGGCACCGGGGCCGCGCCCCGCACCTCCATCCACAACGCCGGCCTGCCCTGGGAGCTGGGGCTGGCGGAGACCCACCAGACCCTGATCCAGAACGACCTGCGCTCCCGGGTGGTGGTGGAAACCGACGGAAAGCTGATGACCGGCCGGGACGTGGCCATCGCCTGTATGCTGGGGGCGGAGGAGTTCGGCTTTGCCACCGCGCCGCTGGTCACCATGGGCTGCGTGATGATGCGCGTCTGCAACCTGGACACCTGCCCCGTGGGCGTGGCCACCCAGAACCCCGAGCTGCGCAAGCGTTTTGCCGGCAAGCCGGAGTACGTGGTCAACTTCATGCGCTTCATCGCCCAGGAGCTGCGGGAGCACATGGCAAAGCTGGGCGTGCGCACCGTGGACGAGCTGGTGGGCCGCACCGACCTGCTGAAAAAGCGGGACAAGGCGGTGAACGACCGGGCCGCCACCGTGGACCTGTCCGTCATTCTGGACAATCCCTATGTGGGCGAGGAATACAAGACCCACTTTGACGCTGCCGACATCTATGACTTCCAGCTGGAGCAGACGGTGGACCAGTCAGTGCTGCTGGCAAAGATGGGTTCCGCCCTGAAAAAGGGCCAGAAAAAACAGCTCGCCCTGGACGTCACCTCCACCGACCGGGCCGTGGGGACGATGTTCGGCTCCGACATCACCCGCCTTCACGGGGAGGGGCTGGAGGAGGACACCTTCACCGTCCATTGCTCCGGCGGCGGTGGACAGTCCTTCGGCGCGTTCATCCCCAAGGGGCTGACCCTGGAGCTGGAAGGGGACTCCAACGACTACTTCGGCAAGGGACTGTCCGGCGGCAAGCTGGCGGTATACCCGCCGAAAACCGCCCGCTACAAGGCGGATGAGAACATCATCATCGGCAACGTGGCCCTGTACGGGGCCACCTCCGGCAAGGCGTTCATCGCGGGCGTGGCCGGGGAGCGGTTCGCCGTGCGCAACTCCGGGGCCGTGGCCGTGGTGGAGGGCGTGGGCGACCACGGCTGCGAGTACATGACCGGGGGCCGGGTAGTCGTCCTCGGCGAGACGGGCAAGAACTTTGCCGCGGGCATGAGCGGCGGCATCGCCTATGTCTGGGACCCCAGGCGGGATCTGTACCTGCGGGTGAACAAGGAGCTGGTGTCCATCGAGCCGGTGCGGTCGAAGCATGACCTGGAGGAGCTGCGCTCCCTGATCGCCCAGCACGTGGAGGCCACCGACTCGGAGAAGGGCAAAGCGATCCTGGCGGACTTCGAGCACAGTTCCGAAAGCTTTAAGAAGATCCTGCCCCGGGATTACGACCGCATTTTAAAGGCCATCGCCCAGTTCGAGGAGCGGGGCATGGGCCATGACGAGGCGGAGATCGAGGCGTTTTACGCCGTGACGGGAGGTGCGCGATAATGGGAAAGCCAACCGGATTTTTAGAATATAGCCGTCAGGGCAACCCCGGCCAGCCGCCCCTGGAGCGTATTCGGCATTGGAACGAGTTCCATCCCATGCTGCCCGAGGAAGAGCGGCGGAAGCAGGGCGCCCGGTGCATGGAGTGCGGCGTGCCCTTCTGCCAGTCCGGGGTGGAGCTGGCGGGGATGTTCACCGGGTGCCCCCTGCACAACCTGGTGCCGGAGTGGAACGACCTGGTGTACACCGGCAACATGGACCACGCCCTGAGCCGTCTGACCAAGACCAACAGCTTCCCGGAGTTTACGGGCCGGGTGTGCCCCGCGCTGTGCGAGGCGGCGTGCACCTGCGGGCTCAATGGCGACCCGGTGACGGTGAAGGAGAACGAGCTTGCCATCATCGAAGCGGGCTTCGCCTCGGGGGCCATGGGGCCCCAGCCGCCCCGTGTCCGCACCGGCAAGCGGGTGGCGGTGGTGGGCAGCGGCCCCGCGGGCCTTGCCGCTGCCAATCAGCTCAACCGCCGGGGCCATACCGTCACCGTGTTCGAGCGGGAGGACCGGGTGGGGGGCCTGCTGATGTACGGCATCCCCAACATGAAGCTGCAAAAGGAGGTCATCGCCCGCCGCGCCGACTTGATGGCGGCGGAGGGGGTGGAGCTGCGCACCTCCTGCGACGTGGGCCGGGACGTGTCCGCCCAAGAACTGCTGGATGAGTTTGACGCGGTGATTTTGTGCTGCGGGGCGAAAAAGCCCCGTGGGCTGGCCGTGGCGGAGGGCGTGAACGGCGCGTATTACGCGGTGGGCTTCCTGACCTCAACCACCAGATCCCTGCTGGACAGCGGGCTTGCCAAGGGCACCTACATTGACGCGGCTGACAAAGACGTGGTCATTGTGGGCGGCGGCGACACCGGCAACGACTGCGTGGGCACCGCCATCCGCCACGGGTGCAGATCCGTCATCCAGCTGGAGATGATGCCCAAGGCCCCCGACAGCCGCACCGATGACAACCCCTGGCCCCAATGGCCGAAGGTGTGCAAGACGGACTACGGCCAGGAGGAGGCCATCGCGGTGTTTGGGGCCGATCCCCGCCGCTACCAGACCACGGTGAAGGAGTGCCGCACCGATGAAAACGGGGCGCTGGCCTCCATCGTCACCGTGAAGCTGGAGCCGAAGGTGGAGGGCGGCCGCAGGATCATGGCGGAGGTCCCCGGCAGCGAGGAGGAGCTGCCCTGCCAGCTTTTGCTCATCGCGGCGGGTTTCCTGGGGCCGGAGGACTATGCGGCCGACGCTTTTGGGGTGGGCCGGGACGGGCGCTCCAATGTGGCTACCGCCCCCGGCGGCTATGCCACGGGAATTGATAAGGTGTTCGCCGCCGGGGATATGCGCCGGGGCCAGTCCCTGGTGGTGTGGGGCATCGCCGAGGGCTGCGCCGCCGCCCGGGAAGTGGACGAGTATCTCATGGGGTATAGCAGCCTGAGTTGAACCTGTTTCGCAGGAGCGGTGTGCGATGCCCTGCTGGGCAGCGCGCACCGCTCCCCAGACTGCCCCTGCCCTCCGCCCAAGCGTGGATTGCGGTCCACGTGCCCTATTGCAAAATTCAAGGGCATATGTTATACTTTTTCTATATGATGGAAAAAGTTGAGGAAGGGTATAGGCAAGTAAAAGAGAGAGGTGCAACTTATGGGAGAACTTGAGCAAATCATTCAGGGGGCGCAGGGCCTGCTGGTCTGTGTCGCGTTGGTTGTCGGAGCGATGCAGTGTTTCTTCGGTTACAAGCTGTTTCGGGCCATGACGGCCATTATAGGGTTTATTGTCGGAGGCGTGATCGGCGCCTTCCTCGGCGTTGCCATGGCGGGCCAATCGGGCGCCATTTTGGGGCTGCTGGTGTTGGGCGTACTAGGGGCGCTGCTGGCCTATGCGCTGTATCAGCTGGGCGTATTCATCGTCTGCTTCGGCGCCGGGGCGATGGTGGGCCTGATGCTGGCGACCATGATGGGGAGTACGGACTCGAATGGGACGCTGACTTTTATGATTTTCTGCGGCCTCATTTTGGGTGTTGTGGGCATTATCCTCACAAAGCCCATTATCATCCTCTCCACCGGCATTGGCGGCGGTATGTCTATGGGCTTTGCCCTGGGTACGCTGATCGACGAGACGGCGGGGCTCGTCCTGGGGGTCATCCTCTCGGTCATCGGCGTTTGCGTCCAATTCTATCTCGAAAAAGAAAAGAGCGCCAATGGGGAGCCCGCCGCCGATCGTAAAACGTCTGTGGGTTCCTCGCCGTCCGCGGCTCCCAGGAGTTACCAGTCCAACGCTCTGTTTACCATCGACAACATCAAGATGTTGACCAAGGAGGACCTTACCAGCGCACAGGCCGTTTGCGGGGCGGTGGTCTGGGGGCTGTTGGGCCTTGGCATCTTTGGGTTCAGCCTGTTTGGGATCATTGTGAACGTGGCGTTGATCGCCATTGGCCTGTGTGTGGGCGGATGTGCCAACCAGGCCGAAATCGAATATTTTACGTTCGAAGATGAGGACATTCAAAATGCCCGGGTGCTCATCGGCGGCGGTATTGGCGCCGTGCTTGGACTGTTCGGCGCTGTAACGATGTCAAAATATGTTGGCTTTGGTACGCGGCTATGGTGCGTCATCTTTTGGACGAAGGTCGGCGCCATCATCGGCTATCTGCTGGAGATGAAAAAAGATTACAAAGAGGCCCGCGAACTTGAGGCATTCAAATCTACTCCCGCCGACTCTACATCAAGTTTCTACGCAAAATCCCCTGACACCCCCTCGCCGGCTGTTGAGGACGAGCCGTCCACCGGCTCCTCTTCGGGGTTCTACAACGAAACTCCCTCCCCCTCTTCGGGGTTCTACAACGAAACTCCCTCCCCCTCTTCGGGGTTCTACAACAAAACTCCCCCCACCCCGCCAGTCGATCCTACCCCCGAGTCCCCCACCAGGAAGGATGCCTTGGTGAGCAGCAGCGCCAGGCTGTGGACGCAGGGCCTTCCCATCGTGTTCACGGAAATCAGTATCTTCCCCTCGGAGGACGATCCAACCCTCTTATCCCTGTCGCTGACGTTCCAAAATATCAGTGAGCAGCCGGTCATTGGCGTTTTTCTCGGTGTGAACTGCCGCAACCTCCTCCGTCAAGAGCTGGAGTCGTTGGACAAGCTGACCATACAGGACTTTGTGCTGGAGCCGGGGGAGTCGAAAACCTATATATGCCCCAAAACGCTCCCTGACAGCGACACCCGCCGGGTGGAGCTGATCGTCCGCCATGTGGTCATGGCGGATGACTCCACCTGGGACTGCGAAGATGGGAAAATATTGACCGCCCTGGAGGATCAGCCGCCCCTTCAGCTTGACGAGCACCTGAAGCAGCAGTTCCTCAGGGAGTGTAATGAACAGACAAGATACTATGCGTATAGCTTATTCAAATTCCAGCCGCAGGAGCTCGAAGGCGGCTGGCGGTGCGCGTGCGGCCAATTGAACCAGGGCAAGTCCTGCGTGTTTTGCGGCATCCCCCGCGGGGATCTGTTTGCGCACATTGACCTGGATCACCTGCAAAAAAGCTATGACCTTGAGCAGGAAAAGGAAGCGCGATACAGGGAGGAGCAAAGACGGCTCGAGGAAGAACGGCAGCGGAAGCTCGAGGAACAGAGGCAGGCCGAGGAGGAGAGACGCCGGATCGAGGAAGAGGAGCGCCGGCGGGCCGAAGCGGCTAAGCCCTCGGACCCCGTGAATTCCGCTCCGGTCGAGGAGACGCCCTCCTCCCCAAGGCCCATACCCAGACCCAGGTTTTGCACCAGCTGCGGCCAACCCTTGGAAGCGGCCGCGAAATTCTGCCCCCATTGCGGGAAAGCCCTGACCCCAGGGAAAACTGAATGATTTGGCACACTGTCAGCTTTGACCTGAATATGGAGTAAGCCGTCCGCCGGACATCCGGCGGGCGGCTTTTTCGTTTTTCGGGCAGGAATAATCCGGGACAGGCCCTCATATGAATGGGGTAACAAGCGAGGCAGGTGAAGCGTATGGACGAAAGAAAACCCTGGGAACAGGCGGCGGGGGTGC
The DNA here is from genome assembly GCA_014799475.1 of Clostridiales bacterium. Classification (GTDB taxonomy): domain Bacteria; phylum Bacillota; class Clostridia; order Oscillospirales; family Oscillospiraceae; genus Enterenecus. Next base: position 57,794 of record JAAVHX010000024.1, read on the forward strand.
TGTCCGGGCCGCTGCGCAGGACCCTGTACACCCTGGAGCCGGACAGGCTGTGCGCGTTGGAGGAGCTGCGGCTGCGCCGGGGCTTTCCCATGACGGCGCTCCTGTCCGGGGGCGAGGTGGAGACGGGCGGCCCGCCCGTGGGCGAGGACGAGCTGCGCCAGGTGGTGGAAAACGCCACCCAGTCCTCCGCCCACACGGCACTGGATCGGGTGCGGCAGGGGTTCGTCACCCTTCGGGGGGGCCACCGGGTGGGCCTTTGCGGCACGGTGGTGAAAAAGGACGGGCAGATCGTCACCCTCCGGGAGTTGTCCTCCCTGTCCATCCGGGTAGCCAGGGCGGTGGAGGGGCTGGCGGGGCCGCTGCTGCCCGCGCTGACGGAGGGCGGGCGTTTTTTGAGCACCCTTATCCTGGCTCCGCCGGGGGCGGGCAAGACTACCCTCCTGCGGGATTTGGTGCGGGCGCTGTCCGACGGGGAAGGGGGAGCGCCCCTGCGTGTGGCGGTAGCGGACGAGCGGGGGGAGATCGCCGCGCTGTGGCGGGGTGAGCCCCAGCTCTACATAGGCCGGCACACCGACGTGCTGGACGGCTGCGCCAAGGCGGAGGGGCTGTCCATCCTCATCCGGGGGATGAACCCGCAGGTGGCGGCGGTGGACGAGATCACTCGCCCCGAGGATGCCCAGGCCGTCATCGAGGCGGCGGGGTGCGGCGTGGCCCTCATCGCCACCGCCCACGGCGCGGGGATGGACGATTTGAAACGCCGCCCCGCCTATCGAGAACTATTGTCGGCGGGGGTGTTCCGGCGGCTGGTGGTGCTGGAGCGCCGGGGCGGTGAGCGGATCACGCGCACGGAGGTTTTGCAATGACGCGGCTGCTGGGGGCCGTCCTGGTGGTGGCCGGGTGCGGGGCGCTGGGCCTGGGCGGGGTAGCCCGGCTGGATGGCCGGGTGAAAGACCTGGGCGAGCTGGCGGCGGGGCTGGACGCCCTCCAGCGGGAGCTGGGCTGGCGGCTGGCTCCCCTGCCCGACGCGCTGGAGACGGCGGCAAAAGCGCTCCACGGCCCGGCGGCGGATTTTTTCAGCCGGTGCGCCCAGGGGGCGGGCCAGGCGGACGGCCAAAGCTTCCGGGAGGTGTGGCGGGACGGCCTAAACGCCGCCCCTCTCCGGCTGACGGCGGAGGATCGGAGCTTTTTGGAGCGGCTTGGCCCGGTGCTGGGCCGGTATGACGGCGACAGCCAGCGGCTGGCCCTGGAGGACGCGGCGGCGGGCCTGCGGCAGCTCCAGGGGGCGGCGGCGGACGACCTGCGCCGCCTGGGCCGGGTATACGGTGTGCTGGGCATGACGGCGGGGCTGTTTCTGGCTATTCTGTTGGTCTGAATGGACCGTACTCCCCGCGGCGCGGCCGCGGGGAGTACGGAAATAAATCATACATAGGAGGACGGATGATGGACGTGGATTTGATTTTCAAGATCGCCGCCATCGGCATCCTGGTGTCGGTGCTCAATCAGGTGCTCACCCGGTCGGGCCGGGACGAGATGGCCACCATGACCACCCTGGTGGCGCTGGTGGTGGTGCTGATGATCGTGGTGCAGCAGATCAACGACCTGTTCACCCTGGTGAAAGATCTGTTCGGGCTGTGAGCGATATGATCAAAATAGCGGCGGCGGCGGTGGCGGCGGCGCTGTGCGCGGTGGTGGTGCGCCGCCAGTCGCCGGAGATCGCCCTGGTCCTGGGGATCGGGGCCTGCGCCCTCATCGTGCTGTACTGCTCGGGGGCGCTTACCGCCGTGATGGAGCTGGTGGACAAGCTGGCCGAGGCCGGGAACCTGTCCGCCCAGGCGGTGGAGCCGGTGATCAAAACGGCGGGCATCGCCATCGTCACCCGGCTGGCGGCGGATTTCTGCAAGGACGCCCAGGAGGGGGGCCTGGCCTCGGCGGTGGAGCTGGCGGGGACGGCGCTGGCCCTGGCGGCGGCGCTGCCGCTGATGTCGGCGGTGCTGGACGTGCTGACCCGGCTGCTGTAGGGGGGAGGGGGAGTACGTGAAGAGGGCGTGGGTGGTTTTAATCGCTCTGCTGGCCCTTCCGGCGCTGTGGGTCCCCGCCCGTGCCCTCACCACACAGGAGGCGCTGGAGCGCCAGGAGGAGCTGGTGGAGGTGGACGAGCTCCGGCGGTCGGCAGAGCAAAACGGCGGAGAAGCGGAGTACGGCGCCAGCCTGGACGAGGGCCTGGAGAGCCTGCTGGACACGGGCACCCGGGAGCTGAGCGGCGCGGTGCGCCGTGCGGCCCGCTCCGGGGCGCTGCTGCTGGCGATCCTGCTGTTCTGTGCCCTGGCGGAGTCGGTGGGGCAGGGGGCGGGCAAGGGCAGAGTGAACGCCGCCAATTTTGCGGGGACGCTGGCGGTGACGGCGGTGGCAGTGGCGGATGTGAACTCGCTGCTGGGCATGGGCACGGGGGCCATTGAAAAGATGTCCTCTTTTGCCAACGTCCTGCTGCCCACGGTGGCGGCGGTGACGGCGGCCACGGGGGCAATTACGGGAGCGGCGGCGCGGCAGATGGCGGCGGCGGTGTTCTCCGATCTGCTCATCAGCCTCATCAGCGGTCTGCTGGTGCCCCTTTTATACGGTTATATCGCCGCCTCGGTGGCCCAGGCGGCGCTGGGAAGGGAGGAGCTGAAGCGTATGGCGGATCTGTTCAAATGGACGGTGACCACCCTGATCACCATTGTGATGACCGCCTTTGTCAGCTACCTCGCCGCCAGCGGGGTGGTGGCGGGGACGGCGGACGCCGCCGCGGTGAAAGCGGCCCGGTTCGCCATTTCCGGGGCCATCCCGGTGGTGGGGGGCATTTTGTCCGACGCGGCGGAGACGATGCTGGCCTCGGCGGGGGTGCTGCGGGGGACAGTGGGGGTGTTCGGCATGATCACCGTTTTGGGGATCTGCCTGGTGCCGCTGCTGCGGCTGGCGGTGCACTATCTGGCCTACAAGCTGGTGGCGGCGCTGGCCTCCGCCTTTGGGGATGGGCCGGTATGTACGCTGGTGGATCGGCTCAGCTCCGCCTTCGGGCTGGTGCTGGGCATGACGGGGGCGTGCTGCCTGCTGCTGCTCATCACGCTGGTGTCCTGCGTGTCGGTGGCGGCGGTATGATGGGGGCGGTGCGCGGCTGGCTGCTGGGGGTGACCGCCGCCGCTCTGGTGCTGGCGCTGGCGGAGGCTTTGGCCCCCGAGGGCGGCGTAAAGAAAGTGTGCCGGCTGGCGGGGGGCATGGCCCTGCTGCTGGCGGCTGTGGGGCCGCTGACAGGACTGCTGGACGGCGGCTTTTTAACCCGGGCCGTGGACGGCTGGCGGGACCGGGCCCAGAGCTATGAGCTGGAGCTGGAGGAGAAAAGCGATTTGTTTTATCTGTCCATCATAGAGGAGGAGACCGCCGCATATATTGTGGACAAGGCGAAGGAATTTGGCTTCGATTGTCAGGCGGAGGTGACCTACGGCTATGACGAGGACAGCGTGCCCCGGCCCTGGGAGGTCACCGCCCGGGGAAGCTGGACACAGGAACAGCGGGAACAGCTCGGCCGGCTGCTGGAGGAAGAGCTGGGTATACCCGCCAAACGGCAGTATTACGAGGAGACACAGCCATGAGATTCCAATGGAAAAAGCCGGAGGCGGAACAGGTTTGGAAGCTGCTGGAGAAATACAAGTATGTGCTGATCATCCTGGGGCTGGGGCTGATTTTGCTGCTGTGGCCCACGGGGGAGAAGAAGCAGGCGGAAGAAAGCGCCGACCACAGCGCCCTGGAGGAATTCGATCTGGCGGCCCTGGAGGAGAAGCTGTCCCAGACCCTGTCCCAGGTGGAAGGAGCGGGAAAGGTGACGGTGGCCCTCACGGTGAAAAGCGGCATGGAGCAGGTGCCGGTCACAGACCGCTCCACCTCCGTGACGGAGCGGGGGAACAGCCTGGAGGAAAAGACGGTGGTCATCGGCACCGGCTCGGGCCAGGAGATGGTGGTGCGCGTGCAGCGCTATCCCCAGTTCCAGGGGGCGGTGGTGGTGTGCCAAGGGGGCGACCGGGCGGACGTGCGGCTGCTGCTCACCCAGGCGGTGTCCGCCCTCACCGGGCTTGGCGCGGATCGGATTGCAATATGTAAGGGAGGATGACTCCCTCAACAATGAAAAATGGGAGGACAGAAACATGAATGTGTGGAAACGGAACGCGGTCGTGGTGGCCATCGTGCTCTTTGTGGGGGCGGCGGTATACCTGAACTGGTCGTACAGCAGAGAGGCGTCGGCCACCGACGGGACCGGCGACAACAATGGGAGCGGCAAGCTGCTGGGCCAGGCCGCCCTGGTCAACGGCAAGGAGGACGCCTCGGCCAGCGCGTCCCCCTCCGCCGACCCCAGCGCCCAACCCAGCGCCGCCGGGGAGAGCACCGGCTACTTCGCCTCTGCCCGGCTCAACCGCCAGCAGGCCCGGGACAGCGCCCTCCAGCTTTTGCAGCAGGCGGCCGCGGACGCGGGGGCCCAGCAGGACATCATTGACGAGGCCAACGCGTCCATCCAGGCCATGGCGGCCGTCACCCTGTCAGAGGCCAAGGTGGAGAACCTGATCACCGCCAAGGGTTATGGCGACTGCATCTGTTTCATCAACGACAACAGCGCCAGCATCGTGGTGTCGTCCACGGAAAACGGCCTGAGCGGGAATGACGCCACCAAGATTATGGAGATCGTCAAGGAGGAGACCGGCCTGGCGGCGGAGAAGATCACGATCATTGAGGCGGAGCCGTAGAAGAAGCGCGGAGCACCCGGGAGCAGGCGGCTAAGGCCCGAAGCCGTTAGGCGGCAAAGCCGCCCCAGGCCTAAGCCGCGCAGAGCGCGGCCCACGGCGGAGTGGACGGCTTGTTAGCCCAAAGGGCTAACAAACGGCGCGCGCAGTCGTAGGGACTTAGACGCCGTCGCGGAGGGTGCGAAGCGTGACAACGAGTGACAGCAAGCAAAATACGGGATTGTATTTTCCGGAATTGGGTGATATAATAGCCTCAGTATCGAAAAGGAGCGTGAGGCGACATGGCCGACGGCAAAGAATATATCTCCCACGAGGGCGAATTGGGCAGCGTCAGCATTTCCGAGGAGGTGCTGGCTGTCATCGCCGCCGCCGCCGCGGTGGATGTGGAGGGCGTGAGCTGCCTGGGCAACGGAGTGGGCCGGGAGCTGTCCGACCCCGCTAACCGCAAGGCGCTGACAAAGGGCGTACGCCTGTGGGTGGAGGACGAGCGGGTGAGCGTGGATCTGCCCATCCTGGTGCGGTATGGCTACGTGGTCACCGATGTGGCCAAGGCCGTGCAGGACGCGGTGTTCAGCGCCGTGGAGAACACCAGCGGGCTGGAAGTGGCCCAGGTCAACGTCACGGTGGTGGGCGTGAGCTTCCAAAAGTGACAGATGCGTATGAACGGGAGCCGGGACAGAAGTCCCGGCTCTTTTTCACGCGGGTCCGGCGCAGAGGCTTTTCTCAAAAAAACGGGAAAAACACATTTTATCCTTGCATTTTAAAAATTAAATGGTATACTAGGGAAGTAACTTCCTGAAAATGCGTATTAAATTTTTGAATTCGGGCAGGATAAGTCCGTGTAAAAAGGAGGGTTTCCCATGCTCTGCCAATTTTGGTTTAAAAATGTCTTTTCCTACCGGGATGAGACGGTCTTTGATATGCAGGCCGCTGCCATTGAGGAGTTTTCAGACAGCCTGATCCCGCCTCCGGGAGATAAGTTTTCGTCGCTGCTCCCTGTCTCCGCCATTTTCGGCCCCAACGGCGGAGGCAAATCCAACGCGCTCAGTGCCTTGATCTATCTGCTCTCCCGGATCCTGCTCCCCATCCGGACCAGCTCGGACTATCGCAACCCCTTTACCTCGTATGTAAGGCGGTATGAGCCATTTCTGCTGGACGATCACTCCAGGGAGAAGCCGGCGGAATTCGGGATCGTCTTTCGGACGCGGGCGGCCCAGTACCAGTACGAGCTGTCCGTGCTGTCCGATGCGGTGGTGGCCGAGTCGATGTCCTACACCAAGACCCATGGACAGCGCCGCCGGGTCAACCTGCTGTTTGAGCGGGAGGGCGGCCGGATCAAGCTGGGGGCCGCGCTGAAGGAGGCCAACACCCAAAAGGTCAGCGAGACGATCCCTTATCTCTCCTTCCTGTCCATTAACTACAGCTTTGCGGAGATCGAGGACGCGGTGGATTGGTTCAAGCAGTGCTGCGCGGTCAACTATGCTGTCCCGGATAGGGACCACCGCTTTTACTCGATTCTGAACGAGCCGGAAGTGAAACCGGGGCTGCTCCGTATGCTGGCTGAAATGGACATCCCCATCTCCGATTACGAGGTGGAGGAAGAGGAAGGCGAAAACGGCGAGAAAAAGCGCCGGGTCTGGACGGCCCACGTTGTGGACGGGCAGCGCTATTATCTCAGGCTGAACCGGGAGTCAGAGGGTACGATGAAGCTGCTGAGCATTCTGCCCAACGTGATCCTCTCCCTGTCCACGGGGGGACTGCTGCTGGTGGATGAGCTGGACGCCAAGCTCCACCCCCAGCTCCTCCGATACCTGATCAAGCTGTACACCGACCCCGCGGAGAACGAGGAGCACGCCCAGCTGATCTTTACCTGCCACGATACCTCCATCATGAGAAACGACCTGCTCCGGCGGGACGAGATCTGGTTTGCCGCCCAAAACGAGAAGAGCGCCAGCAATCTGTGGAGCCTGTACGACATCCACGAGCCCGGGGGAGGCCGCGTGAAAAACACGGCGGCCTACGACCGCCAGTACCTGGCCGGGCGCTATGGGGCGGATCCTTATTTGAAGAAGATGATGGATTGGGGTGATCCGGATGCCTAAAAAGCCGAAGCCCCATGAGATGCGGGATCGGGACTTCCGGGTGAGGTGCGGGGCGGAGCGGGCCAGTACCCCGCGCACGGTCCTGCCCGAGCGGCACCTGTTCGTCACCGAGGGGACGAAAACGGAGCCCAACTATCTGAAGGGCCTGGTGGATGTCATCTGCCGGAATTACGGCGAGGCGGCAAGGCGGCAGTTTGAAATCAAGCCTGAGGGGGATAACACCCTGTACCTGCTACAGCGGGCGGAGGCATATCTGCAGAACGAGGGCGACGAGTACCAGCACATCTGGATCATCTACGACAAGGACGATTTTCCCGCCTGCGATTTTGACAACACGGTGAAGCGGTGCGAAGCGCTCAGCAAGCGGTATAAAGCGGACGAGGGGCCTCAATACCACGCTATATGGTCGAACCAGTGCGTCGAGCTGTGGTTCCTCCTGCATTTCAACTATCTGGATACCGACATCGACCGGGCCCAGTACCGCGCCATCCTCTCCGATAAGCTGGGGCGGCATTACGAGAAAAACGATAAAGAAATCCTTGACGTGCTGCTCCCCCGCACGGATCGCGCCACCCGGAACGCGAAAAAACTGATGGAGAAGTATGACAAGGATGCCCCTCCGTCGCAAAAGGCCCCGGGCACGAATTTCTATGAGCTGGTGGAGCATCTGAGGGGTTACTTAACGCCCGCCAAATAGCCGCTTTGCGGGCTATACGCAGAATAGAGGCGTATCATTCCGTCCAGATGGCGATATAAGCCGTTTGGACGGAATTTTTTGTGGGGTGGATTTCCTCTTGACAGGGCGGTCTACTTATTGTAAACTATATGCAGGCTACAAGCAGTAAACCAACTTGGGAAGGGGGCGCCGACATGGCGCAATATAAACTGGGCGAGGTGGAGGCCAGCTTCGCCGCGCTGATCTGGGACAACGAGCCGCTGAGTTCCAGCCGGCTGGTGGAGCTGTGCGCGGACAAGCTGGACTGGAAGAAGTCCACCACCTACACCGTCCTGCGGCGGCTGTGCCAGAAGGGCATTTTCCAGAACAAGGACGGGGTGGTGACCTCCCTGATCGGCCGGGAGGAGTTCGCCGCCCGCCAGAGCGAGGAGTTTGTGGAGCAGGCGTTTGACGGTTCCCTCCCCAAATTTTTGGCGGCCTTCGCCAGCCGCAAGAGGCTGAGCGGCGAGGAGATCGAGCAGCTCCAGCGGCTCATCGACGAGCAGAGGAGGTGAGGGGATGGGAGCCCTGTTTCTCAAGGTGCTGAGCATGAGCGCCACGGCGGCGCTTGTCATCCTCGTGGTGCTGCTGGCCCGGCTGCCGCTGCGGAGAGCGCCCAAGGTGTTTTCCTACGCCCTGTGGACGGTGGTGCTGTTCCGGCTGCTGTGCCCCTTTGTCATTCAGACCCCCTGGAGCTTTACCCCCTCCATTCAGGTGGAGGCCGCCGGGGAAAGCCTAAATATGGTGGAAATCAACATGGAACGGGTAGAAGGGGTCATCCGGGTGGACGATCCCCCGGTGATCCACTCAGAGTCCACGCCCTCTGATGTGCCGGCAGAGCCGACGGGCGGCCCGAGCGCCCCTGGGTTCAGCGCTTGGGCCGTCGCCGGCATTGTCTGGCTGGCCGGGGTTGCCGCCCTGCTGGGATATAGCCTGATCTCCCTGCTGCTCCTGCGGCGAAAGCTGGTGGGGTCGGTTCCGCTGGAAGGGGAGAAGGATGTCCGGCTGGCCGACTACATCCCGTCCCCCTTTGTGCTGGGGCTGTTCCGGCCGAACATCTATCTGCCCTCCAACTTGCCTGAGGGGGAGCGGGACTATATCCTCCTCCACGAGCGCACCCACATCCGCCGCTTTGACCACCTGTCCCGGGCGCTGGCGTGGCTGGCGCTGGCCATCCACTGGTTCAACCCGCTGGTGTGGCTGGCGTTCCACCTGGCGGGCAGGGACATGGAGATGTCCTGCGACGAGGCGGTGCTGCGTAAAATGGGCCGGGACGTGCGGGCGGACTACTCCACCTCCCTGCTGCGGCTGTCCACGGGGAAGCGCCTGCCGGCGGGGCCGCTGGCCTTCGGCGATGGCGATCCCACCAGCCGCATCAAAAATGTGCTCAGCTACAAAAAGCCCGCCCTGTGGGTGATCGTGATCGCGCTGATTGGGGTGCTGTGCGCCGGGGCGGCGCTGGCCACTGACCGGATGGCGGCTATCCGGGATTTGGACTTCCCCGCTTTTGACCCGGACAGCGTCACGGCCGATCTGACCTTCTCCCTGGATGAGACAGATGAGGAATTGGGGCCGGTCGTCCGCATCAACGGCACTGTGGGCGACGTGACGCTGCCCCGGGGGGCGATTTGGTATTCCAATGGCCTGTGGAAGGAACAGCAGCCGGGGGGAGAGCTGTCCATGGTGTACCCCGCCTTTACCGATGGGATCGAGGGGCATGTCACCGCCTGGTGGGCGGACGAGAGCCGCAGATCGGTCACCCTGTCCACCTACATGACGGCCGTGCTCAGCAGCTACCTCCCCACGGGTTATTGGACATTTACCGTGGATGTGGACAGCGGGACTGTGATCGAGATGACACCTATCGGCTTTACCTCAATCGAGGGGGATGAGAGCGCCGAGGTGCGCTATTATCCCACCTCCATTTCCGACGAAGAGGCGGTGAAAGCCGCCCGCGTCGCCGCCAAGCTGCTGACCGCGGCGGAGGACTACTACAATAACGGCGCGCCGGTACAGACAGCCCCCGCCAATTCCTCCGTTTTGCCGGAGGATGACGCCTGGATGGAGGTGCGGACGGCCACCCCCACATTGCTGGAGTGCTACATCGGGAACCAATCGGGGAAAGCGCTGCTCTTTGAAGAGGGTTACAGGCTCCAGACAGAGGTCGGCGGCGTTTGGCGGGATGTGGAAGAGGAAACCCCGATGGACTTCGTGGCAAGCGCCCGCGTCTTGGATGGAAGCGAAGGTCAGCTCCAACTCATTAGCGGCTCCTTCCCGGTGGATGTGGGCAGCCGGTACGGCGAGCTGCCCCCGGGGCATTACCGCATCCTCAAGGAGGCGCACCTGGAGCGGGAGCTGGGGCGGGAGGCCGTGACACTGTCCGCCGAGTTTGAGATCGAAGAATAAATCAGAGATAGTCAAAAACAATCAAAGAAGAAACCCGCCCCTTGGAATAAAGAGGGGCGGGCTTCTTTATCTGTGGGGCCGTTTTGTGCAAATGCACCAAAATCAAGGCTGCATTTTTGTGAGCGGAAATGATTGAAAATGATTGACTTCGATTGAAGACTGTGGTAGGATTCAATCAAGGAAAATCAATCGCGCTCATTCAAATAAAATCAGGAAAGGAAGTTGTGACCATGCGTATCACCGATCTGCTTAACGTCAATGGGATCCAGCTCCACGCCGCCCCGGCGGACAAGAGCGCCGCCATCGACCTGCTGGCCGATCTCCAGGAGAAGGCCGGCAACATCACCGACAAAGCCGCGTATAAGAAGGAGATCTGGGCCCGGGAGGAGCTGGACTCCACCGCCGTGGAGAACGGCGTGGCCGTCCCCCATGCCCGGTGCGCCGCCGTCAAGCGGGCGGGCCTGGCCGCCATGACCGTCCCCGCCGGGGTGGACTACGGCGCGGAGGACGGGGAGCCGTCCAACCTGTTTTTCATGATCGCGGCCCCGGAAGGCGGCGGCGAGGTACATATGGAAATGCTGTCCCACCTGATGGTGATGCTGATGGACGAGGAGTTCTGCCAAAAGCTGCTGGACGCGGAAAAGACAGAGGACTTCCTGGCCCTCATCGACGCCCAGGAGCGGGTGAAGTTCCCGGAGGAGGCCCCGGTGGAGGAGAAGAAGCCGGACGGCTCCCTGCGGGTGCTGGCCATCACCGCCTGCCCCACCGGCATCGCCCACACCTACATGGCCGCCGAGGCCCTGGAGAAGAAGGGCCGGGAGCTGAACATCGGCGTCAAGGCGGAGACCCAGGGCTCCGGCGGCGCGAAGAATATCCTGACCCGCGAGGAGATCGCCGCCTGTGACGGCATCATCATCGCCGCCGACAAGAACGTGGATCTGGCCCGGTTTGACGGCAAGCCCCTGCTGCGGGTGCCTGTGTCCGACGGCATCAACAAGCCCCAGGAGCTGATCGAGAAGATCGTCAGAGGCCAGGCCCCCATTTACCACCACGAGGGCGGCGCCGTTGTGGAGGACGCGGGCAGCGAGAGCCTGGGCCGCCGGCTTTACAAGCACCTGATGAACGGCGTGTCCCATATGCTTCCCTTCGTCATCGGCGGCGGCATCGTCATGGCGCTGTCCTTCCTGCTGGACGGCGGCGCGGCGGGCGCCTCCAACTTCGGCTCCTCCTGGGCCCTGCCCGCGTTCTTCAACAAGGTGGGCAACATCGCCTTCGGCTTTATGGTGCCCATTCTGGCGGCGTTCATCGCCCAGTCCATCGCCGACCGGCCCGGCCTGATGGTGGGCTTTGTGGGCGGCTCCCTGGCGGCCACCGGCGCCACCTTCGCCTACTTCGCCGACCCCACCGTGCCCATCGTCCCCGCCGGCTTCCTGGGCGGCCTGCTGGCCGGCTTTGTGGGCGGTTGGTTCATGAAAGTGCTGCGTAAAGCCTGCGACAAGCTGCCCCAGGCCCTGGAGGGCCTGAAGCCCATCCTCATCTACCCCGTGGTGGGTCTGCTGTTCATCGGCGCGTTTATGTGCCTGGTCAACCCCGTGGTGGGCATGATCAACGACGCCCTCATCAACGGCCTGAACTCCATGGGCGGCTCCTCCGCCATCCTGCTGGGCGCTCTGGTGGCCGGGATGCAGGCCACCGACATGGGCGGCCCCATCAATAAGGCGGCCTATGTGTTCGGCACCGCCTCCATCGCCATGGTGGAGGGCGGCTTCTCCCCGGTGATGGCCGCCGTCATGGCGGGCGGCATGGTGCCCCCCATCGCCATCGCCCTGGCCACCCTCTTCTTCAAGAACCGCTTCACCGCAGAAGAGCGCAAGTCCGGCCCGGTGAACTTCATCATGGGCCTGTCCTATATCACCGAGGGCGCCATCCCCTTCGCCGCCTCCGATCCGCTCCACGTCATCCCCTCCTGTGTGGTGGGCTCGGCTGTGGCGGGCGCCCTGTCCATGGCGTTCGGCTGCGCCTCTCCGGCTCCCCACGGCGGCCTGTTCGTGTTCCCGGTCATGCACAACCCCCTGGGCTACGCCGCCGCCATCGCCATTGGTTCCGTGGCCGGTATGCTGGTGCTGGGCTTGCTGAAAAAGAAGAAGGCGTGATAAAATGAGTATGCGGGGGCCGTCCCCGGACGGCCCCCGCCAATCAAAACAAGAAGGCAGGTTTTTGCCATGAGTGAGAAGAAGCAGCTTCGCTGGGCTGTGCTGGGCACCGGGGTCATCGCCAACCAAATGGCCCAGGCGCTCCGGGCCATGGGCCGCACCCTGGACGCGGTGGGCAACCGCACCTATGAAAAGGCGGAGGCTTTTGCGGAAAAATACGGCGTGAAAAAGGTCTACCGCGACTATCACGAGATGTTCACCGACCCGGACATCGACGTCATCTATCTCACCACCCCCCACAACACCCACATGGCCTATCTGGAGCAGGCCCTCTCCCACGGCAAGCACGTGCTGTGCGAGAAGTCCATCACCCTCAACAGCGGGGAGCTGGCGCGGGCGGCCAAGCTGGCGGAGGAACACCATGTGGTGCTGGCCGAGGCCATGACCATCTACCATATGCCCCTGTACCGTGCGCTGCGGGAGCGGGTGGCATCGGGTGAACTGGGGCGGGTGAACCTCATCCAGCTCAACTTCGGCAGCTTCAAGGACTACGATATGAAGAACCGTTTCTTCAACCGCAGTCTGGCGGGCGGGGCAATGCTGGACATCGGCGTGTACGCCCTGTCGCTGGCCCGGCTGTTCCTGGCCTCCAACCCAGACCAGGTGAAGTCCTTCGTCCAAAAGGCCCCCACCGGGGTGGACGAGAGCGCCGCCATTGCTATGACCAACCGCGAGGGCCAGCTGGTCACGGCCGCGCTGTCCCTCCACTCCAAGCAGCCCAAGCGGGCGGTCATCTCCTGCGAAAAGGGGTACATCGAAATCATGGAGTACCCCCGGGCGGACGAGGCGGTCATCGTGGACGCCGCCACAGGGGAGCGGGAGACGGTGAAGGCGGGCCGCGCCGCCAACGCCCTGGTGTACGAGCTGGAGGACATGGAGGCGGCAATCCGGGGAGAGGGCGATATGCTGCTGCCCTACACCATGGACGTGATGGAGCTGATGACCGCCCTGCGGAATGAGTGGGGCGTAGTCTACCCGGAAGAGGAAGTTTGAGCGGATCCGCTTGACCCTGCTTGTTTTTGATGATATGATGGGATCGACAAACAACAGAGAGGAGCCTGCGGTATGTTGGCGGAGCTGCGGATGGAGGCCATTCTGGCGGAGCTGGAGAAGGAGCAGGCGGTGAGCGTGGCCCACCTGTGCCGGGTGACCGGCGCGTCGGAGGCCACCATCCGCCGGGATCTGAACGAGCTGGCCCGGCGGGGCAAGCTGAACAAGGTCCACGGCGGCGCCCTGCCCGTCAGGGAGGAGTTCCGCGGCGAGGAGCTGGACATGGATGTGAAGCGGGAGCTCCACACGCCGGAGAAGCAGCGCATCGCCCGGTATGCCGCCGGCCTCATCCACGACGACGACGTGGTCTATCTGGACGCGGGCTCCACCGTCATGCACATGGTGGAGCATATCCAGGCCACCCGCGCCACCTTTGTCACCAACAGCGTGGAGTGCGTCCAGCGCCTGCCCCGGCGGGGCCTGCGGGCCTATGTGCTGGGGGGCGTGCTCAAGCCGGGCACCTTGGCCATCATCGGCGGGGAGGCAATGGAGGCGCTGAAAAAGTATAACTTTACCAAGGCGTTTCTAGGCACCAACGGCATCGCCGTCGGCCCCGGCTTCACCACCCCCGACCCGGAGGAGGCCATGGTGAAGGCCGCTGCCGCCGCCCGCGCCCGGGAGACCTGGGTGCTGGCCGATTCCAGCAAGTTCGGCACCATCACCGCCGCGTCCGTGCTGCCTCTGGACGGGGCCTGGATCGTCACCGACCGGCTGAATGACCGCAGATATTCAGAATATACCGACATCAAGGAGGTTTGACCGATCATGGTTTATACCGTTACCTTTAATCCCGCCCTGGACTATGTGGTCCGCATGAGCAGCTTTGAGGCCGGGGCGACCAACCGCACCGAGAGCGACGAGATCCAGTGGGGCGGCAAGGGCATCAACGTATCCACCGTCCTGCGCAACTTAGGGATCGACAACGTGGCCCTGGGCTTCCTGGCGGGTTTCACCGGCCAGGCCCTGGACCAGGGCCTGCGAAAGGTGGGCATCGCCACCGATTTCATCTGGCTCCCCGAGGGGCTGACCCGCATCAACGTGAAGATCAAGGCGGGGCAGGAGACCGAGATCAACGGCATGGGCCCCGGCATTCCCGCCGCCGCCCTGGAGGAGCTGTTCGCCAAGCTGGACCGTCTGCAAAAGGGGGACGTGCTGGTGCTGGCGGGCTCCATCCCCGCCTCCCTGCCCGACGACGTGTACCAGCGCATCCTGGCCCGGCTGGAGGGGCGGGACATCCTCACGGTGGTGGACGCCACCCGCGACCTGCTATGCGCGGTGCTGCCCTACCGCCCATTCCTCATCAAGCCCAACAACCACGAGCTGGGGGAGATCTTCGGCAGGGTGCTGACCACCGACGGGGAGATCGAGGACTGCGCCCGCAGGCTCCAGGAGCGGGGCGCCCGGAACGTGCTGGTGTCCATGGCGGGGGCGGGGTCGCTCCTGCTGGACGAGACGGGGGCGGTCCACCGCCTGGGCGTGCCGAAGGGAAAGGTGGTCAACTCCGTGGGCGCGGGGGACTCCATGGTGGCCGGGTTCCTGGCCGGCTGGCTGGAGCACCGCGACTACGCCATGGCCCACCGCCTGGGCGCGGCCACCGGCTCCGCCACCGCCTTCTCCGAGGGGCTGGCCGCCAAGGAGCAGGTGCTGGAGCTGCTGAACTCCTTCTGAACATGAAAATAACCCCCGGCGGCCCGCAGGCCGCCGGGGGTTGATTTTTACTGGGGAACCAATTCAAATTGGAAGCTGTCGGAGAGGACCTGGAAGCCTCCGCCCGTATAGCGGACGCTCCAATGGGCATACAGGGACACTCTGTCTGAGTATACTTTGCCCAGAGCCACCGGGGAGGACATATCGAAGTGGCCGCCGCGGAATATATACCCTGTGTAGGGGTATATCGTTTCCGGGGTGAAGGGGTGGGCAATGGCGACATCCGGATAGGAAGTGCCACCGCTGATGTACAGCGGCACTTGCACGGTCCTGCCCAGATAAGAGACAGTCAGCGCGGTATAATCTTCCGCCATTTCCCAGGTGCGGCCCTGATCGAAGGCCGCGAATGTGGAACTGGGGTCGAAGGCAGAGGTCACCAGCTGGCCGGCTTCCCAATCAACGATCATCATGAGCCCGTTTTGGAAGAAAGCGTGTTCAACGTGGCCGTCCCCGTCAAAATCCTCCGAGATCCCCGGCTCCCAGCTGCCCTGGGTGACGGCGGGCACGGGGTAGGCGGCGCCGTCCAGCTCACAGGTGAGCACCAGATACCCGTTAGACCAGCCGGATATAGCGTTGTCCAGGCCGTGCTCACAGGCCGTAGGGGCGGCGGAGGTGGTGGGGGAGGGCTCCGGCGAAGGGTCGGCGGCGGTGTCGTCAATTGGGCCGGTTTCATCCTGGTAGTCCATGACCAGCGCGTCCGCCTCCCGCACCCGCCACTGTGTCCCGTCGTAGCGCAGGGTGAAGCCGATGACGCCCACAGGCTTGCCGATCATGTAGTGGTCGGCATACCACGAATCGGGGCCTAAATCCACGTAGCCCAGCTCCTGCATGGTTTCGTCCGCCAGATAGAACTCAAAGTCGAAATAGTATTCGTTGGCGTCGTCCTTCAGATAGGACAGGTGGAACCCGTTGGCGTAGACGTGGGGATAGCCGTCCCGGATGTGTTCGTATCCGCCGTTGAAGAAGCCGTCAGGAAGGGTGCAGGAGCCGGAGACAAGGTGGCGGGAATAGTTCGGGTCGTCCATGCTCCCCTCCGTATGGGAGTAGGTGACGGTGAGGCCGCGGGTGTCCCTGTTGTAGGCGGCTACGTTGTTCTGGTTGAACCGCAGCAGGAGCTGCTGGGTGTTGTAGGTGGCGGCAAGGACGGGCGAGTTCCCCTCCCACTCGTACAGGTCGAGCTGGAGGAAGCCATTGAAATTGTAGGAGAAAACAACTTCGTTCTCGCCGTCGCCGTCAAAGTCACGGCAGTTGACGCCTGGGGCCTGCGCCGGGGTGACGAGGTTGTTCAGCCGGCTGGTGGAGCCGTTCCACTCCAGCCAGGGGATCTCCCCGTCCTGCAGCCACAGCTTGGCCTCGCCGGTGTCGGAGACGGGGTCAGTCTGGCTGACCAATTCCAGGTTGTCCGGGAGCCAGGGGGCCAGCACACCGTCGGTATAGGTATACCAGATTGGGTCGGGTTTGTCGCGTTGGGCGAAGCAGGCGGCATCAAATTCCTCCTGGGTGGCCCTTTGGCCGTCCACAAAATAGAGCTCGATGATGCCAAGTTCTTGGGCAGATTGGCACCAGGTGAAGTCATTGCTGACAGGTTCATTGCCGTTAAAGCTCATGGAGGCGTAGCCCCAGTCCGCCGCTCCGCTGCTCCAGTGGTAGGTGCCGTCCGCCTTGAGATCCCCACAGATGCGCGGGCCGTAGGCCCAGCCGTAAATGTCATCCCCCTGGCGGCGGAGGATCAGGTAGCCAATGTTGTTGAAGATCTCATAGGAGTCGTTGGGATCGCCCACGGGGTAGATGACCAATTCGTTGACGCCGTCCCGATCCATATCGACGATGGCCAGCTTGCCCATCTCAACCACCGCGTCGAGAAGTTGGTCGTCCCCGTAGTAGAACGATCTCAGGTCGTTAATGCCATATGCTTCATTGTTAAAGATGGAGGAGAAGGTTCGCTCCCCGTCCAGCAGCTCTTTCATCCAGGGGTCAAGCAGAGTGTCCGCGAAATCGACCGGCTCCTGTGAGGAGGAGACGTTGGGGCTGGGATCGGCATTGGGATCGTCGTCCGGCGCTTTAGCCGCCACCGGGTCGGTGAGCAGGCACACCGCCGCCAGAATCGCCGCGATGACGCTGACCACCACGATCCACAGGGCGGGGCGGCGGTAGCGCAGCACGTTTTTGATGCGGCCCTTGGCGTTCCCCTCGTCAAAGGCCAGGGGGCAGGGGGCGGGCACCCGCCCGTTGGTGGCCAGGGCCAGCAGGGTGGCGGAGTAGTCGGCCTTGACCTTCGGGCCCAGGCGGCGGATAACGGCCTCGTCGCAGGCGGCCTCGATGTCCCGGCTCATGAGGATGTACGCCGCCCACACCGCGGGGTTGAACCAGTGGAGGGCCAGGGCCACCCAGCAAACCGGCTTGACAATGTGATCCAGGCGGCGCAGATGGGCCCGCTCATGGCAGAGGATGAACTGCCGGGGCTGGCCCGCCAGCCCGGCGGGCAGATAGATCCGGGGACGGACAAAGCCCAGGATGAAGGGGGAGTTCACGGCGGGGTGCTCCCAGGCGCCGTCCTCGGCACGGATGGCGTCAAACAGACAGCGGCGCAGACGGAGATAGGAGAACAGCGCGTAGAGCGTCAGGGAGGCCGCGCCCGCCAGCCACACCCCCGCCAGCACGGTCTGCCAAGGGGAGGGGGCCGGGGCCTCGGGCTGAGGAGCCGCGGGGGTCACGCCCTCGGGGATGGAGAGGGAAGGGGCGGCGGGATTGTTGGTCACGGGGGTGACCGTGCCATTTGCGGGCTGGTTTGGGGTGATATTCTGCGCGGGGTTCTGGGGCTGGATCGGGGTGACAGGCTGTCCCGCCCCGGAGGGCTGATTCGGAAGGTGGATCTGCTGTTCCTGCCCGGGCAGGGCGTTGGGGACGATGGACAGCGGGCTCTCCAGCGACACCGGGATCAACAGCCGGGCGAACACCACCAGCCACAGCAGGCACAGCACCTGCCTGGGGGCCCGCTTTTTCAGCAGCAGCCGGAGGATCATGACCACGGCGGCGGCATAGGCGGCGGTGACGCTCATCTCCCACAGGGGGGCAAGCGATTGGAACAGGGCGTTCAAAAAGTCAAGCATGGTGATCCCCCTCTCTGTAGCGGTCGATGATGGCCTTCAGCTCGTCGGCCTCGTCGTCGGAAATGGTGCGGCCCCCCATGAAGTGGGCCAGGAAGGAGGGCAGCGAGCCCTCAAAGGCGCGGTCCACCACCGCGCGGCTCTCCTCCCGGAGAATTTGCTCCTTGGGGATGGCGGCGGTGACCATGGCATTTTCGTTGAGCAATATGCCCTTCTCCACCAGCTTTTTCAGCACGGTGTAGGTGGTGGACTTCTTCCAGCCCAGCTCCCGCTGGGACAGCTCCACCAGCTTTCCGGAGGGGAGGGGCTCGTGATCCCAGACAATACAGGCGAAGCGGTACTCGCCCTCGGCTAATCTCAGATGATCCATTGGGGTTCCTCCTTAAGGGGCCGTCCCGGCGCGTCCGTCTGTGGAGCGGCCTGTTGGTCTACTGCTATCGACCTCAATGGCAGTCTATCACGATAGACCAACCCTGTCAACCCCTGATTTCCAAAATTCAGCAAATAATTTTTTATCTTGACAAAAAAGTCCCACAGGTGTCGGACATAGAAAACCGCGGGGTGTAAGATATTCGGCTTTGGGGCGCAGTAATAGGTGAATCAAGCTTGATGGACTTTTTGACCGGGAGGTGGAGAGATGGGGGATCAAGAGCTGCTGGACGCGCTGCGGCGCACGCCTGAGCAGGGCATGGCCGCCCTCATGGAGCAGTACGCGGGGCTGGTCTATGCCGTGGTGAAGCGCAGGCTGCCGGGGGACTTATTCTGCCCCGCCGATGTGGAGCTCTGCGCGGCGGACACGTTCAGCGAATTCTATCTGGATCTGGACAAATACGACCCGGGGAAGGGGAGCATCCGCTCCTGGCTGTGCGTGATCGCCAGGCACAACGCCCAGGATCTGGTGCGGCGGCGGTACCGCGAGACGGGGGTGATACCCCTGGACGGGGAGCTGGAAGCCGCCGCCGGGGTCGTGCTGGAGAGCGGCCTGGAGGAGCGGGAGCTGCGCCGGGCTGTGCTGGAAGCGGTGCGGGGCCTTGGGGAGCCGGACCGGGAGATCATCCTGCGCAAGTACTATCTGGGCGAGCGCACCCGGGAGATCGCGGCGCGGCTGGGGCTGACGGTTTCCAACGTGGACACCCGGGCGCACCGGGCCGTTGAAAAGCTGCGGGACAAGCTGAAGGAATGGGGGTAACCACAGTGAAAAGAACGCTGACAGAATTGTTGGATGGGTGCGGGCCGGAGGAGCTGGACCGGCTGCTGCCCGAGGAATTTGACACGGCCCTGCCGGAGGGGGCCATGGAACGGATGAGGGAAAGGGCCTTTGAAAAAGCCTTCGGGCAGGCGCCGAACAAGAAGCGGACCCGGGTCCGTCCGTGGCTGCGCTGGGCGGCGGCGGCCTGCCTGGTGCTGGCGGTGGGGCTGGCCGGGGTGGCCTACGCCGCCGAGGCCAGGGAATACGGCGCGGCGGTGCGGTTTTTTGACGAGAATGGCCTGTCTATGGAGGGGCTGAGCCGGGAGGACGTGAAGGCGGTGTACCGGGACATCACCACCCAATGCTTCAGCTATGACAAGACGGCGGAGGTCATTGAGCGCGGCGTGCCCGGGGTGGAGATCTCCCAGCGGGAGCCCACGCCGGAGGAGCTGGCGGAGCTGTGGAACAGCAGGGACCCCAGCAAAAACCCCGCCGCGAGCCCGTGGGTGGAGCTGGACTACCGCGTGTTGATCGGGGACAGGTATGACGAGGAGCTGGGCTTCAACGTTTTTGAGCGGTGCTGGCTGAGCCGCTATCAGGACGGCGTCCAGGTCTGGCAGGCGGAGTTTGACCAATTCTGTGTGGATGGGTGGACCCCCGTGTCCGGGGCCACGGCGGTGTGGGGCTGTACCAGTACCTGGAGCAGCGAGGAGCCCATTGATACGTGGCTGGCCAGGGTGGACGACACCGGAAACGTACTGTGGGAGACCAAGCTGGACCACGGCTACAAGTGGGAGCATATCTCCGCCGTGATCGACAACGGGGACGGCACCTGGGCGGTGATCAGTTGGGGGGACTACGAGGTGATCTGCCTGTCGCAGTATTCCGATACCGGGGAGGAATTGAGCTTTTGCAGGACCGAGATGGGCACATACAGCATCCGAAACGCCATCAGGCTGGGTGAGGACTATCTGCTCTGGCTGGAAAACTATATGAACGATGACAAGTCGGAAAGGCTGGTGAAGATGGATCGAGAGGGCAGGGTGATCGACGGTTTCAGCTACGAGGGGAAGGACTGCGACTATTTCCTGAAGGATATGGCGGAGTTCAATGGCCGGGTGTACCTGTCCGCCTGCGCGGTCCCCAAACTGGAGGACGAGGAGTGCGGCGCCGAAGGCCGGTATGAGATCGCAGGCATTTTGGACTATATCTTTGTCAATGATCTCATGGGTATCACCAGTGAGGAGCTGACCCCCCTGGTGCGGGACAACTACACGGCGGTGCTGCTGGTGTGCGACCCGGAAGGCGGCGCGCCGGAGACCTTCTACGCCATCAAGGGCTCCCTGGGGGCCGGGCTGACGGTGAATGAACAGGGGGAACTGGTCTGGGACGTGGAGAGCGTGGCGGAGACGTTTTTCTCCCCGGCCACCAGCTCGTTCACCATTGGCGGTACCAGCCAGGTGTTCCGCTATACCTTTGATCGGGCCGGCGTTTTGGTCAGCCAGGCAGATACTGGGGAGACGGTGCCTTACCGCCGCTGAAGCCGGGTGGGAAGGTCAGACAGCGGCAAGGACAGCCCTGGGCGGTGCCCAGGGCTGTCCTCAGCTTTTTTCATATTCGAGTTTGAGCTTTTCCAGAGCTTTTTTTTCGATGCGGGATACATAGGACCGGGAGATGCCGCACAGCGACGCGATTTCCCGCTGGGTAAGGGGAGGACGGTTATCCAGCCCATACCGCAGGCGGATGATGTGGGCCTCCCGCCCGGTGAGGCAGGCGTCCACGCACCGGCGCACCTTGGCGCAGGCGTCCCGTAGATCCAGCTCCTCCAGCATGTTGTCGTCCACCCGCACCACGTCGATGAGGGACAGGGAGCCGTTTTCACCGTCGCCGTCCAGAGAATCCGACAAGGACAGTTCCCCCTGGAGCTTGCGCTGGGCTCTGAAGTACATCAGGATCTCATTTTCGATGCACCGGCTGGCATAGGTAGCAAGCCGCACATTTTTGTCCGGCTTAAATGTGGACACCCCTTTGATCAGCCCGATGGTTCCAATGGAGATCAGGTCGTCCTGGTCGCCGTTGGGGGTGTAGTACTTTTTAGACGGTTGAAGCGGAAGGAAGAACTTGGCCGATGGAAAACGACCCCGGTGGGGTCGCCAAATTTCAGGTGGATATCCAGGTGTATTTCCTCTTTTGTGCTGCCTTTTTTGACGACTATATGGTCTAAAATCGTGGTCACCAGGGCGGAATTGATGCCGTTTTGGAAGGAGAGCTCCTGCTCTAAAGCTGCTCTGACTTCACCAAGCTGCTCAGTGGTTTTCCGTCCCTTTTCCGCTTCCGTTCGGAGCGCCGTCAAGCGGCCCTCCAACGCTTCGATTTGCTCATTGAAACCGTCATTGCGCTGCTTGAATTCCGCCATGGAGATGATGCCTTCAATGCTCATCTCCAGCAGACGGTCTTTTTTTGCCTGGATGACGGATATATCTTCCTGGACACGTTGGGTGTCCTGAGCGTAGTCGTGCTCGTCCGGGACAGACTGGATCATTTTTATCAGCGTGTCAATGATGGCCCGTTTGTCTTGGATCAGTTGGGTAAATATGTGGGCCATGATCTGATCCAACTCTGTAGTCCGCAATTGGGGCGCGGAGCACCCCGCCCGTCCCCGGTTGCGGTACTCTCGGCATTGCCAGGTTTCTGTCTGGCCTTTGGAACTTTTGATCACCTGCCGGTGAAAACTGGTTCTGTGCTCTTCGCAGATAATTTTCCCGCTGTAGGGGTAGCGGTTGTGGAACTCGGCAGCACTCTGGTGGGACATCATCTGCTGGCTGCGGCGCTTGTAGAGTGCATTGGCCCGATTCCACAGCTCCTCGGACACGATGGCCGGGATAGATGGATCCGGATAGGTGACCCACTCACTCTCGTCCAGGAAAATCTTTCGCTTGCTGCGGTAGTCCACAGTTTGACTTTTATTTGCGCAGTACCAGCCTTTGTATTTGGGGTTGCAGAGGATATGGCGGATAGTGAGCACATTGAAAGCATTGCCCTGGCGGCTGGTGAAACCCTCGTCATACAGGGTCTGAGAGATGCGCCGGATGCCCATCTGTTGATTGGCGTAGAGCTCGAAGATTCGCTGTACCACTTGAGCCTCGGTTTCGTTGATCGTCAGCACGCAGTCCTTTTTGTCATAGCCCCACAGTTTGTCGTTCCCCAGTACGTGGCCATTTTTGATGGCCTGCCGAAAGCCAAATTTCAGTCGTTCCGACAGTTTGCGCACCTCGTCTTGGGCTACGCCCGCCATGACTACCAGACGAAACTCGCTGTCGCTGTCTAGAGTATTAATGTTGTCGTTCTGAAACAGCACCCCTACATCGTGTTCCAACAGCTCCTGGGTGTATTTGATGCTGTCCAGGGTGGAACGGGAAAAGCGGGATATCTCCTTCGTGATGATGAAGTCAAAGCGCCCCGCTTTGGCGTCCGTTATCATCCGATTGAAGCTATCCCGCTTTTTTGTGCTTGTCCCGCTGATTCCTTCGTCCACGTAGCCTTGGATGTAGGTCCAGTTTCGTTTTTCTTGGATGAACTGTGTGTAGTACTGCACCTGATTTTCCAAACTGTTAAGCTGCTCATCCTTGTCGGTGGAAACCCGGGCGTAGAAGGTCACCCGCAGGGGGAGGTCGAAAATGGTCTTTCCGTTGCGCATTTCATTGCGGATTCTAAGTATATTCACGCTGTCCCGCCTCCTTTGTCAAGCACACAGGATACCTGAAAAGCGGGGGAATATCTATCACAGAATGTACCAAATCCACCGCGTTTAAATAGGTGGTTTTCGACAAAAGACCTTGGTCGTGAACCGTGTCCAGAAGGACGCTCATCAGCTCTTGCTGTGCGCTTTCCATGTTGCATCACCTCGTTTTATGGATATGTGGGGACATAAAGGAAAATGCCGGATGCGTTAGCATCCGGCATTTATTTCTTGTGCTCTCGTTAAGTCAAAGCGAGCGATTAAGTATTCAGGATAGACCGCACCTGGAATCCGATAGGATTTATCCACATCCCATTCCATTTTTGCAGCAAGCAACTGGCAAAGCGCTCTGCTGCGGATGCGAAAGCTGACGTGTTTTCCCGGCAGATTCTTGTACAGCGCTTTCGGAACGCGAAATGACGTAAACTCCTTTTTGTGATATGGTTGTATGGCCAATTGCATCGTGTCAGGGTTGATTAGAAAACGGACATAGGCTGGGTGTCCCATTTTCTGAAAAACGCTGCAAAATACATAAACAGTATCGCAGCCCAGATAGAATGAAAGATATGCGGGTTCAGCCATTTTCCTGTACCAGCTTCATGCCCTGCCAGAGCTCGGGCTGGTTGAAGTCAAATAGAAGCATCAGTTTCTTATCAAATTTGACCAGCTTCCCATTGGTGCGGTATTGATATGTATCGTCCCAGCCCCATTTTGTGAAGAGCTGACGGGTGAATAGGGAACACTCCATCTTGGTGGTTTTCGGCTTGGACGGATCACGGATCCAGTTAATGGCATCCGGCTCCTTGGAGGGCACAGGTTTGACGAGGATTTTCCGCTGCTCAAGATTGACAAGCATCTGCACCGATTCACAGTTGTTCAAAGCACTGTAAGCGGGCACGTTGAATGAAATGGCGGTATTCCATAATTTTAGCGATGGTTCCAGCATCCGGCTGAAATAGAGACCGCGTACTACTTGAAAGCCGTCCATACTGATGTCGCCGATCACAAAATCTGTCTGTCCCATATCACAATACCTCCTATGCGTTGTCTGTGGTCACGTAGCCGTCCGCAAGGTCGATTTTATAAGCTTCCTCGTGCCGTTCTACGGGAGTCCCAAAATAATCCCGCCAATTCTCCGGCAAATAAGAGCGCCTCTTTTTCGATTCGGTAGTGACAAACAACTCAAAATCTGATAAATTAAAAAGAAACAGCACTTCGCTTCCATAGACGGCGGGCTTCCCCAGCATCTTGTAGCGGTACCGCCTGTCCCATTGCATAAGGTCAAACAGCTTCGCCGCAAAGATATGGCAGCGCATATCCCGATTTCTGCGTTCTTTCTCACCGCCGCCGTTTGCCCAGCGCAGGGAATCCGGCGCGTCCGGGTCACAGGGGCGAATAATCAGCCTGCGCTGCTCCGGATGGATCAGCAGTTGGATGTGGGTGACGCTGGGGAACCGGCGCAGGCAGGCCATGTTGAATTTGATGCGGTCTGCCCAGACGGTGATAGCCGGTTCCCTTGTATGCGCAAACAACTCTGCCTTTGTGACCTGGTATCCCGCAAGATCGATGATTTCCTGATCTTCGGCTGTCTCATCTAATGGTCTGATCTCATTGAATATATCTTGGTTGTCAATTTGCATTTGCAACACCTGTCCTCTGCCGTATGTTTTCGATGCTCATTTGTAGCTCCTCCTCAGAGACGGGGGATACTTTCGTACAGCCAGGAACCAAGTGACTTTTTGCCTGCGCGTTCCAGCCAGTATGGGAGCTGAGATAGTAAAAACCGTTGTGGATGCTGTATGCATAGAATTCTTCACCGAACGCACTTTCCCATCCCTCGGGAAGCAAATCGATCCGACGTGACCGCCTAAATCCGGCGGCCAAACTGCTCTGCTGCACAGTAACGACGGGTACCGCATTTGTGACATCGAATATGATGATTTCGTCCTGTCCAGAGGAAGCCCAGGTGCCCCTGACTCGGTATTGATATTCGGGATTCCAATCCATGATTTGAAATAATGCGGCGGAGAAATACTGACAGCGCAGGGTTTTTGAGGAAATGGGACGCTCAGCGTCGACGCGCCAGCGGATACTGTTTATATCCAGCTCCCCGCAGGGGCGGATGGCCAGCTTTCGCTGCGATGGGTGGATTAGAAGTTGGACATACCCCACATCCAAAAATTTGCGTTGGCATTCATGGTTGAAACTGATTTTTTGATCTGTGATCGTGATGCAAGGACACTCGGCACGGCGCATCATAAATTGGCCGCGTATTACCTGATAACCTGTCAGATTAAACGCACTGAACTGGTTGCGCCGGAGACGGAGTCTCCTGTGCTCTGTGCCTATGCTGTTTGAAGCTTCGAAATAAGTATTTGGATCATCGTTGATCCAATGGTGGTCAACCGGGACGAATCCCCGGAATATGCCGTCATCAATGACATGCAAGACCGGAAGCCCCCCGCGCAAATGATGCTTTTTGTTTTCCAGCAGGATTTGTGCCGCCTCAAACTTTTCTACAGGAATGATTGCTTCATGTTGGTTCGTATAGAGGTACTGATCACGATCCTGGCGGTTCCGTTTCTTTTTGTGCTCAAAAACATCAGCAGTAAAGGTTTTCCATGTCAAAATGCTGCCGCAGTAGCGTTCATTTCGTAAAATATAATTCAAGGATCCTTCGCTCCAGCTGCTGCGCCCTGTTTTTGTGGGGACGCCTGCTTCCGTTAGAATCTCTGCGATCGCGCACAGTGGATAGCCTGTGAGGAAAGCGTCAAATATAAAGCGGACAACTTCCGCTTCTTCTGCTACAATTTGCAGCTTTGCGCTCTGCACATATCGGCCGCTGGCATCCCGTTGGCGGGAGTAGCCATATGGTTCCGGGATTAGCAGCCGTTTTTCTGACTTGAAGCGTTCGGACAACGACCAAACCATGCTCTCGCTTTTTTTGATGGATTCTTCCTGGGCAAAGGTTGCCAAGAGGGACAGCTTCAATTCGGAGTCCTCCGACAGGGTGAAAAGGTTATCTGTTTCAAAAAAGACGCCTATTGGCGGAGTGTGGTTTTTCAGCCGCCGAACCAGAGATACACAGTCCACCAGGTTCCGGGCGAAGCGTGAGACGCTTTTTGTGAGGATCAGGTCATATTCTCCTGCCCAGCAGGCTTCCAGCATAGCGTTGAACTGATCTCGGTTCTTCAATGACGTCCCGGAAATTCCCTCGTCGGCGTATATTTTTCTTAAGTCCCAGTTTTTGTGTTTCCCAGCGAGGTTTTGATAATGCTCCGTCTGAAGTTCGAATGAGGATAGTTGCATATCGCTGTCTGTGGACACGCGGCAATATGCGCAGGCTTTCAATATCCGGCCTTCCGCAAAGGGATCCAGCTTGGCTTTTGCGGGAATAAAGTGCCGTTCAGGGTTCCCGCCTGTTTTGTTTGCGTTGGAGCCCTGTTGCATTTCAGAAAACATTGCCAATCATCGTCCTTTTGGTATCCTTTCTGGATGTTGTCACTTTTAGTATAATACCGATGCGGAATTAAGTCAATAATTATTTTTCCGTTTTGGTATTTATTTTGGCGTTAGGGGTGGTTTTATGAATTTGAAGCAGCTTCGGGCAATCAAACGCGTTTCGCAAAAGGAGGTCAGTTCTTGTCTCGGCTGCTCTCCGGTGGTTTATTCACGCTACGAGACCGGGGAAAGGGAGCCTTCCCTTGAAATGTTGGGGAAGTTAGCCGACTATTTTGGCGTGTCCACCGATTGCGTTCTTGGGCGGGAAACGATTGCGCGGATCCCCATGAGTGAGTTTGAGGTTCAGCTCATTGAGGCCGCACGATACGCGGATACCCGTGCGAAAGAGGATGCGCTTGCTATGCTTAAGGCCCACTGCGTTGATGCGAAAAAAGAGGGCCTTGCATGATGGCCCCCAATAATGTAATTTACTTGGAGACTGGCCACGAATAGCGGTTTGGATGATTTTAGAGCGAAGTGCTGAATTTTCTGGCGCGTCCCTTCATTCTTTGCACCAGTTCAAAAGTACCTTTTTCAATAATTGGCTCATGAGCGTCCTCTACCAGATAGGTGTCAAGCTGCCCTTGATTCTTTTCCCCCTGCCGGTCAAAAAATCGGCCGTGAAGGTTTTCTGCATCCGCACCTCGCCAATGTACTTTGCATTGCTAAGCATCCGGTCAATGGTAGAGGTGCTCCATTCGGCTTTGCCTGTTACCGTTTTAATCCCATGTTCCTCCAGATACCGCTTGATTTTGCGCACCCCGTTGCCCTGGATGTAGAGGTCGAAGATTTTACACACGACCTCAGCTTCCTCCGGCACGATTTGCAGGATGCCGTTCGGCCCTTTGGTGTAGCCGAGAAACTGTGTGTGGTTCAGCACAGTTTTCCCGCTCCTCATGCGGTGACGGATGCCGAACTTGATATTCTCGCTGCGGAAATGGCTCTCAGCCTGGTCAAGGGCCGCAAGCTGGTCGATCATACTATCGCTAATATTCAAGGTGTTCAGTCCTCCACTTTCGATGTAAACTCCGATATTCATTTTCTTCAACCTCCTGATTTGACGGATAGTTTCCAACATATCCCGACCAAAACGGCTGAGAGACTTCACCAGGATCAAATCGACTTTTCTGCTGGTGCAGTCTCTCATGAGTTGCTGGTAGCCAGGACGTTGATCAGTGCGAGTGCCAGATGCAATATCGGAATAGACCGCGACCAATATCCAATCGGGATGGTTTTGGATGTATCTTGTATAGTAGTCAATTTGGGCTTCCAAAACTTCGTTGCTGTTCTTTTTGCTTTGTACTGACGCGGCAGTAGGCCGCAACCTGGAGCGGTTGGTTTACTGCTGATGTCTGTTGTGCTGTCTTTAGAATCGCAGCTACTGTCTTGGACATAACAAAGCCTCCATGATTATTGCTGTATAGCAGTATATCATGGAGGTTTTAAATTAGAAAAGCTACATTCTAACCCTGTGTAGCAAGGCCAAAATGTAGCTTTCAACTTGGTCGGGCAGGCGGGACTCGAACTCACACATCGTTGTATATACACTGAATATAGTTGAAAAAAGTGTTGCAAATATAGAAAAGTCGTTTGACTTTTTGTGATTATGTGCTATACTGAAAACATAGTCAATTTGGAGGTGATGCCCATGTATCGAATAGCAATGGAACAGATGCGGAAATGGAAGGCGAGAAAAAGGCGCAAACCGCTTATTATCCGCGGGGCCCGTCAGGTAGGGAAGACCTGGCTTATGAAGGAATTTGGGGCTAATGAATATAAGCAGGTTGTTTACATCAATTTTGATAACAACCAACGTATGAAAAAACTATTTGAAGGTGGTTTGGAGGTTGAGCGTCTGCTTACGGGGCTTGAACTGTATGCGGGGCACAAGATTGATCCATCCAACACCCTATTGATTTTCGACGAAGTGCAGGAGGTGCCTCAAGCCTTATCCAGTCTAAAGTACTTTAATGAGGATGCGCCACAATACCAGATTGTCTGTGCTGGCAGCCTGCTGGGCGTGGCATTGCATCACGGGACATCGTTCCCAGTAGGAAAAGTAGAGTTTCTTGATCTTTACCCGCTGTCCTTCTTTGAATTTTTGATGGCGATGGGGAAGGGGCAGTATGTGAAGCTTCTGGAAAAAAGCGACTTTGAAATGGCAATCACATTCAAGCAGGATTACGCCGACTTGCTAAAGCACTACTACTATGTTGGAGGTATGCCGGAAGTCGTGCAGGCTTTTGCGGACGACAGGGACTTCAATGAGGTGCGGGAGATCCAGCAGCGTATTCTGGCGGCGTATGAGCAGGACTTTTCCAAGCACGCTCCGAATGAAGCGGTGCCCCGTATTCGGATGCTGTGGAACAGCATCCCAGCGCAGTTGACAAAAGAAAATAAGAAGTTTATCTATGGCCTTGTCAAAGAAGGCGCGCGGGCAAAGGAATACGAATTGGCCATGCTCTGGCTTACAGATTGTGGGCTTGTCCACAAGGTACACCGGGTCAATGTGCCAAATCTGCCGTTGAAAGCGTACGAGGATTTAAAGGCGTTCAAGCTGTTCCTGGTGGATGTGGGGCTACTATCCTGTATGGTGGGGCTCCGACAGGACGTCCTGTTGGATGGCAATGCTTTGTTCAAGGAGTTCAAAGGCGCGCTGACAGAGCAATATGTGCTGCAGCAGTTAAAGACGATCAAAGGGCTCAATATCTACTACTGGACCGCGGAACGCGGGACGGCGGAAGTAGATTTTGTGATCGACAATGGTACAGATGTATTCCCTGTGGAGGTCAAAGCGGAGGCAAATCTCCAGGCCAAAAGCTTAAAGGTATATCATGAGAAGTTCACGCCGAAGCTGTCGATTCGAACCTCTATGGCGGATTACAAGAGGGAAGAGTGGCTACTGAACCTGCCGTTGTGGGCGGTTGAATGCTTGAATATCAAATATAAGGAGGTAAAGTAATATGGCATTAACGACATCCTATTTGACCTCAGTGAAAAACTTGGATAGTATAATAAACTCAGTTGTAAATGCTAAGGCTCCAGACCGTTTTACGAATAAGTTCTTAGAGGATTTGGGATTTAAAAGCAGCAATGATCGATTGGTGATAGGCGTTTTTAAGGCGCTGGGGCTTATTGATGATAGCGGGCAACCGTTGCAACGTTATTATGAGATGTTGGATCAAACCAGAACAGGAGAAGTTTTGGCAGTCGGAATACAAGAAGCCTACGAAGACCTTTTTAATCTTCGGAAAGATGCACAGAATTTAACTAACGACGAAATAAAAAACAAATTGCGGACTCTTACTCAAGGACAAAAAAGCGATGACGTGATTTCAAAAATGTCAAGCACTTTTCGTGCCTTATGTGATTTAGCGGACTGGTCAAAACCGCTACAGCATAAGCAAACTGGATCCATTCAAGAAAATGTTGTTCAGACACCCAAAATTGAGCAGGAAGAGAAGGTGTCTGGAGGTGGAATGAACTTACACTATAATATTCAAGTCCACCTTCCTGAAACAACAAATATGGCTGTTTATGATGCGATTTTTCAAAGCCTTAAAAAGCATTTGTTTTGAGGGTGTTTGATATGGATGATGACAAATTATATGCATTTGTGTTACGTGGGGAACTCACTAAGGTCGCATTGGGAAAAACTGAAGTTGTCAGTAAACATTCATCGTCCGATGCTTTAGTCCAAGAATATATAGAAACGCTATCATTGGATCTACTGGATGATGAGTGTATTAATGCTTCGAAACCAATGGCAACAGTCTATACGGCTATTTCTGCATTTGAAAATATGGTTCGTCGATTCATTTCAAAAACACTCATGGAACATAGGGGAGAAAATTGGTGGGAAACCTGTGTATCTGAAAGAATCCGAAAATTAGCTGAATCGCGTAGAATAGAAGAGGAAAAAATACGATGGCATACGCAACGCGGCTATTCTATGATTAATTATACGGAATTTGGAGATTTGATCTCGATTATGCAACAGAACATCGTGCTTTTTGAACCGCACATTGTCTCAATTGATTGGGCACGACAGATAATACAAACACTTGAACGTTCAAGAAATGTAATTATGCACAGTGGTGAATTAGAGCGTAAAGATGTGGAGCGGGTTGGCACAAATATTAGAGATTGGATTAGTCAAGTTGGAGGTTGAACTTAAGGTAACTGAGCGTTTGCATTCCAATATATGGTCACTTTCCTCGAATATCCAAGGAAAAAGTTCTTGCCTGAGATATGCCACAGATTCTTTCCTTTTGCTTCACCCGTTGTTCACAATATGCGCCACCAGGCGCAGGTTGTGCTCGATGAGCTCATCCCGGGCGTCAGAATCGCCCTTTGCCATCCGTTCCAGACAGTCCTGCTCTTCTTCCCGAGTGAGGGCGCGGGGAAAGGACCCCGTGTTGCCCGCCAGCCGAAGGGTGAAGAACAGCCCGTTCAGCGTCAATAACAGCCATGCCGTCCACATGGACACCACCTCCACCTGAAATGTATGCGTGGGCGGCGTGTCCCTATTAGCGGAGAAAAAAGGCGCCCGATCCATTGCAGGAAAGGATCGGGCGCTTTCGTGTTTCAACGGTTTCAGCTCGTTTTCGGAAAACAGAGCGTCACATACAGCCGTCCGTCTTCAAACCGGGCGGCAATGGTCCCGCCCATCCGCTCGGTGAGGGCGCGGGCGATGGACAGTCCCAGCCCGGTGGAGGGCTGGGCGGATTCCACGGTGTAGAAGCGGTCAAAGAGCCGCCCCATCTGCACCTCGTCCAGTCCAGGCGCGGCGTTGGACAGGGTGATCGTCCCATCCTCCTCCAGTGTGACGTTCAGGTCGCCGCCGCTGTACTTGAGAGCGTTGTTCAGCAGGTTGCCCAGCACCCGGGACAGGGCGGCGCGATCCAGATTGCGGACAACCCGCTCGTCCGGCAGGGACACTCGGGGGGTCACGCCGCCCTCCACCAGCGCGCCGTAGAAGGATGCAACCGCCTCCTCCACTGCGGCGTTCAGGTTGACCGGCTCCAGCCTCGGCGCATCCTCGCCGCCCGCGGCCACCGAATAGCGCAGCAGCTCCTCGGTCAGCGCCTTCATGGCCTCGGCCCGGTCGGCAATGAGGGAGAGATACCGCGCCTGGTCCGGGGACTTGTCTCCCTTGTCCAGCAGCTCCAAATAGCCGCAGATGGCGGTCAGGGGAGTGCGCAGATCGTGGGAGACGTTGGTGACGGCCTCCTTCAGCTCCCGGTCGCCGTTCTCATACCGCTGGCGCTGGCGGCGCAGCTCTTTGAGCTGGAAGTTCAGCTCCGCCGCCAGTTTCCGGGCGTGGGCGTCCCGGGAGGAGAGGAAGATGGGGTTGTTGGTGTCGGAGACCAGCCGCTCCCCCAGCTGGCGGCCGATCTCGTCCAGGCTGTTTTGGAGCAGTCTCAGGCGAACGAACAGCACCAGCACGATAACGGCCAGCGCGGCGCACAGCAGCCAGGGGAGCATGGGGTTCGCCTCCTACTTCAAATCTTTTTTGCGGAACAGCGCCGCCCCGGCCCCGGTGAACAGGGCGGTCACCGCCGCTGCCAGCCCCATCAGCCTCGCCGGGTCGGTGAAGAGTAGGGAGCAGTACTGGACGGCCTGTCCTGTGGGCAGGAGGTCGTAGACAAACTGGCAGATTACACGCTCCGCCGGCTGGAGAAATTGGGGATTGGGTTCCGGCGCGGAGGCCGTGACCTGGCCATTTACACTGAGAGTATAGTTCTCTATGAATTCCGGGGCATCCAGCCGCGCATAGAGATAGATGGCCAGCATGAACAGCAGGAACACGCCCAGCAGGCAGACCATCACTGAAGTGGATTTCCGGCTGATATTCATGGTGACAAAGGTAAAGATGGCACAGAACGCCGCCAGCATTAGTACCGAGCCAGCAATGGCGGTGAGGAGCAGGGGGGCGGGCTTGGTAAACCAGCCCTGCAGAGGCGCACCCACCGCCAGGCAGGACAGCATATAGCCCACCATGCACAGTGCCGAGGCGGCAAAGCCGGTGATGAGGTTGGCAAAGTAGATGGACAGGCGGGAGTGCCCCACGGCGATTTTGTTGCGGATGGTGCCGTCGCTGTACTCGGTGCCCAGGAACAGAGCGATGAACTCCGCCGCCAGAATGCCGATAAAGGCGGCATATTGAAAGAATTTGACCTCCAGCGTGGCCGCTCCGACCAGAGGCTCGGATCCGTTATCCGTAACGAAGGAAACCCCATCTAGGGCGGACAGTATGCCCAGGCCGACGCAAACGCCCAGGGAACCCCAGAAGGTGTTGCTCTTTCTCAGCCGCAAAAAGTTGGCGCTCAGCAGTTTAGTCATGGGAGCCACCTCCCACCAGGTTGACGAAGTAGCTCTCCAGGCTTTCGTCCCGCTCCTGGGCGGAGAGCAGCTCGCAGCCCTCCGTGTCCAGCGCCCGGCTGAGCTGGGAGATGTTCATCTGGGCGAACACATCCGCCTGCCCGTCGGACAAAATTTTGTAGTCCACGCCCATGCTGTCCAGCACCCTTGCCAGGGGGCGGGTGTCGGTGACCGCGATGCGCAGGCACTTGCGGCAGGCGGCCTCCAGCTCCCGGGCGGACAGCTCCTTGACGATGCGCCCTGAGTCGATGAAGCCGTAGTGGGTGGCCAGCTTGGACAGCTCGTCCAGAATGTGGGAGGAGATCAGCACCGTGATCTTTCGCTCCCGGTTCAGCTTCAGGATCAGCTCCCGGATCTCGATGATGCCCTGGGGGTCCAGGCCGTTCACCGGCTCGTCCAGCACCAAAAAGTCCGGGTCGCCCGCCAGGGCCACGGCGATGCCCAGCCGCTGCTTCATGCCCAGGGAGAAGTTGCGGGCCTTTTTTCTTCCTGTGTCCTCCAGGCCCACCAGTTTCAAGAGGTCTGGGATGCCGTCGTCGGACGGCACACCCAGCACCCGGAACTGCTCCTTCAGGTTGTCCTGGGCGGTCAGATCCAGGTAGATGGACGGGGTTTCCACCACCGCGCCCATGCGGCGGCGGATGGCCGCGATGCCCTTTTCCCGGCTGTCCGTGCCATACAGGGCGTAGGTGCCGGATGTGGGGTTCTGCAACCCGCAGATCAGCCGGATGAGGGTGGTCTTGCCCGCGCCGTTGCGGCCCACAAAGCCGTAGATCGAGCCTTTGGGCACGTGCATGGTGAGGTTGTCCAGGGCCTTGAAGTCCTTGTAGTGCTTGGACAAGCCCTGGGTGACAAGTACGTATTCCATAAAAAAGCCTCCGTTTCCTTGGATGGCGCTATCATAGCAGGAAATTGTTCAGAAAGCGGTCAAGGAAACAGTTCAGATTTCGTCAAGATTTCATTTTGAACCCGATGCCCCAGACTGCCTCGATGCAGTCCCCGGCCCCGGCGTCCCGCAGCTTTTTCCGCAGGTTGCTCATGTGGGTTTTCAGCGAGCTCTCCGTGCAGTCCGGGGTGTCCTGGGCGATGCGCTCCAGCAGGGCGGACTTGGTGACCACCTGGGCGGGATTTCGCATGAGCAGCTTCAAAATGGCGTACTCCGTCCGGGTGAGGCGCACGTCCTCATCGTCCACCCGCACCGAGCGGGCGTCCGGCTCCAGCCGCAGGTTCTGGAAGGTGAGGGCCCCGTCTCCCCGGGCGGCAGCCTCCCGCAGGCGCACCGCCACCCTTGCCAGCAGTTCCCGCAGGACGAAGGGCTTGGTGATGTAGTCCGCCGCGCCGCCCAGCAGGAGGGAGGTCTTGCTGTCGATGTCGGCCTTGGCGCTGACCACGATCACAGGGATGCCCGCCAGGCGGGGCAGAACCTCCTCCCCGGACAGGCCGGGGAGCATGAGGTCAAGCAGGGCTAAATCGGGACGGGCACGATCCAGGGCCAGCACCGCCTCGGTGCCCGAGTAGGCCCGGCTGACCCGGTAACCCTCGGCCTCCAGGGCTTCTTGCAGGAGATTTCCAATGTGAATGTCATCGTCGATGACCAAAATGTGTTTCATGGTGTTCGCGACCTTCCGGTGTGTTTTTCCCTATTATATAGAGAACAGGGGAGAGGTTCAAGGAAAAGGTTTGAAGAAAGTTTTAAATTGCCAAAATCACCGGGATGGTGTATGCTTAGTGTAACCAAAACGTGGAGGGATCGACTATGTCCATTGAGATCGGAATGAAGGGCCGCGCCGAGACCGTGGTCACCCCGGACAACACCGCCCAAGCGGCAGGCTCCGGGCTGGTGTCCGTGTTCGCCACGCCGTGGATGATCGCCCTGATGGAAAATGCCGCCGTCCGGGCGGTGCAGGGGGCGCTGGCCTCTGACGAGGGCACGGTGGGCACCCGGCTGGACGTGACTCACGACGCCGCCACACCCATCGGCATGAAGGTGTGGGCGGAGGCGGAGGTCACGGCGGTGGAGGGGCGCAAGCTCACCTTTGCGGTGTCCGCCTATGACGAGGCGGGGAAGATCGGCGGAGGAAGTCACGAACGGTTTGTCATCAAGACGGACAAATTCCTGGCCCACGCCCAGGCCAAGCTGGAACGGTAGACGGAAAATTCCCGGGGAAACCTGGGAATTTTTTTGTTGACAAAAGCCCAGCAATGTGATAGGATAACACTACCCCCCAGGGGGGTGTTATCCGAACCGAGGAGGGATCGTCCATGATGGCCGACCAGAAAACGGTGCTGCGGCTGCTCAAAACCGCACGAGGCCAGATCGACGGCATTATCAAAATGGTGGAGGAGGACCGCTACTGTATGGACATCTCCCAGCAGGTCACCGCCGCCGACGCGATGCTGAGGCGGGCAAACCGGGAGATCCTCACCGCCCATCTGAAGCACTGCGTGGAGCACGCCGAGAGCGACCAGGAGCGGTCTGATAAGATCGACGAATTGGTGGCGGCGCTGGGAAAGATAATATAGATGTGTTTTCAGCGAGGTGAAATCCAATGAAGCAAAAATTTACCGTTACCGGCATGACCTGCTCCGCCTGCTCAGCCCATGTGGACAAGGCGGTGCGCAAGCTGGATGGTGTGCAGGAGGTCAATGTCAACCTGCTGGGCGGCTCCATGACGGTGGACTGGGATGGGGCGTTGACCCCCGAGCAGATCGTGGCCGCCGTGGAAAAGGCGGGGTACGGCGCGTCCCTGCCCGCCGCCGCAGGACAGAGCGCGGCCCAGGCTCAGCCCGCCGCCAACGCCATGGAGGACGATTTGAAGAACATGAAGGCGCGGCTGATCGCCTCCTTTGTGTTTTTCATCCCCCTGTTCTATCTGTCCATGGGCCATATGATGGGCATGCCCATCCCGGCTTTTTTCCATGGGCCGGAAAACGCCATGACCTACGCCCTCACCCTGTTCCTGCTGACGGTGCCCATTATGGTCATCAACCAGAAGTATTACCGGGTGGGATTCAAGACGCTGTTCCACCTGTCGCCCAATATGGATTCCCTCATCGCCGTGGGCTCCGCCGCCGCTGTCATTTACGGCGTCGCTGCCCTGTACTGCATCGGCTGGGGCCTGGGCCACGGCGATATGGGTCTGGTGGAGCACTACTCCATGGATTTGTATTTTGAATCCGCCGGAACCATTTTGACTCTCATCACCCTGGGCAAATTTTTAGAGACCCGCTCCAAGGGGAAGACGGGCCAGGCCATTGCCCGGCTCATGGACCTGACGCCCAAGACCGCCACCGTCCTGCGGGACGGGGGAGAGGTGGAGGTGCCTGTGGAGCAGGTGCAGGCGGGCGACCTGGTGCTGGTGCGCCCCGGCGGGTCTGTGCCGGTGGACGGCGTGGTGACAGAGGGCGCGTCCTCGGTGGACGAGTCCGCCCTCACCGGCGAGTCCATCCCGGTGGACAAAGGCCCCGGCGACACGGTGATCTCCGCTTCCATCAATAAGTCCGGTGTGCTCACCATAAGGGCCACCAGAGTGGGAGACAATACCACCCTGGCCCAGATGATCCGGCTGGTGGACGAGGCGGCCTCCTCCAAGGCCCCCATCGCCAAGCTGGCGGACAAGGTGGCGGGTGTGTTCGTGCCCATAGTCATGGCCATCGCCCTGGTCACCGCCGTCATTTGGATGCTGGCCACCGGCTCGGTGGAGCGGGCCCTGACCTCTGGCGTGGCGGTGTTGGTGATCTCCTGCCCCTGCGCGCTGGGCCTTGCCACCCCTGTAGCCATCATGGTGGGCACTGGCAAGGGCGCGGAGCAGGGCATCCTGGTGAAATCCGCCGAGGGGCTGGAAAACCTGCGCTCCGTCACCACCGTGGTGCTGGACAAGACGGGCACCGTCACCGAGGGCAAGCCGAAGGTCACCGACCTGTACCCTCTGGGCAAGACCACCACCGAGGAGCTTTTGTGTGTGGCGGCGTCGCTGGAAAAGCCCTCCGAGCATCCCCTGGGTGCGGCCATTGTGGAGGAAGCGGCCAATCGCGACATCCCCCTGTGCTCGGTGGAGAAATTTGAGGCCGTCCACGGCAAGGGTGTTCGCGGAACCATCCAGGGAGCTGACTTCCTGGCGGGCAACGCCGCCATGCTGGCGGACGCGAAGGTGGATTTAGGCCAGGACGCCATGATCGCGGACGAGCTTGCCAAGCAGGGCAAAACGCCCCTGTTCTTTGTGGAGGACGGCAAGCCCATCGGCATCATCGCCGTGGCGGACACGGTGAAGCAGACCAGCCGCGCCGCCATCGAGGGCTTCCAGAGGCTGGGGCTGAAGGTGGTCATGCTCACCGGCGACAACAGGCGCACCGCCGAGGCCATTGGCAAGGAACTGGGCCTGACCCAAGTGGTGTCCGAGGTGCTCCCCGCCGACAAGGAGCGGCAGATCGCCGCCCTCCAGGAGCGGGGGGAGAAGGTGGCCATGGTGGGCGACGGCATCAACGACGCCCCGGCCCTGGCCCGTGCCGATGTGGGCCTCGCCATCGGCGCGGGGGCGGACGTGGCCATTGAGAGCGCCGACATCGTGCTGATGAAGAGCGACCTGGTGGACGCGGTGACGGCGGTGGAGCTGTCTAGGGCCACCATCCGCAACGTGAAGCAGAACCTGTTTTGGGCGTTCTTCTACAACGCCATTTGCATCCCGGTGGCGGCGGGTGTGCTGGCGATTTTCGGCGGGCCTCAGCTCAGCCCCATGCTGGGCGCGGCGGCCATGAGCTTCAGCTCGGTGTGCGTGGTGTCCAACGCCCTGCGCCTGCGGTTCTTTAAGCCCAGCATTCAGTCCCATTCCGACGTGAAATCCGGCGGGAAAGCCGTCGTTGAAGTGAAAGGAGAACAAAA